>NZ_JBQAEG010000004.1:0-572185 GCF_051915205.1 Bacillus cereus group sp. MYBKT111-2 | reverse complement strand
CCGTTCAAATAACGTAGAACGATTTGTATTTTTTCATCAGCTGTAAATTTAGCCATAGAAAAACTGCACCTCCAATTGTTAGACTGTGTCTAACAATTGGGGTGCAGTTCACTTACTTGCAGCTCTTTTTTTAGGGGATGGGAGAATGGATTATACATATACAGTAATGACGCAAGAAGAAGCAGAAGAAATTGCATACAACTGGCATTATGAAGGGAAATATTCCTTTTACGATATAGAGGCAGATGAAGAAGATTTAGCCGAATTTTTACATGATGAGAGTAGAGGAGATCATACATTTTCTGTGAAGGAAAATGACGCTCTCATTGGTTATTTTACTGTTTGTAAAATAAATGATGGGACGGTTGATATAGGTCTTGGAATGAGTCCTAATATAACTGGAAACGGATTTGGTTTACAGTTCATAAATGCTATACTAGCTTTTAGTAAAGAAAAATATGGATGTAATTATATAACACTATCAGTAGCTACATTTAATAAAAGAGCGATTAAAGTGTATAAAAGGGCAGGGTTTGAAGCAGTTGGGACGTTTATACAGAAGACGAATGGTAGTTATTTTGAGTTTTTGAAAATGAATTATATATGTAAAGATAACTAAAAAACAGAAGAGAGTTCTTCTGTTTTTTAGTTTAATGTTTTTTTTTAGCAACTGTATTAACTTTCAGTTGCTAGCATGTGTATAGCTGCTTCATGCATGTCTTTCAAACCTGATACTTGAGCGTATTCAGCAACAGTGATGCTACTTGTTGTTAGAAGTTCGATAATATGTTCTTCCATTCTTGACCAAGTTTTACCACCAGCGTTGTCATAAGAGTGAATTAACTTTGTTAATCCATCTTTCCCAAAGAGTAGATAATGCGATGTGAAATCTATAGATACATCACCTATCCCTACTTCTGTCCAATCGATTAAACCAGTTACATTATTTTTTTTATCAATCAGAATATGACCTGGATGTATATCCCCATGCTTTACTCCCACGTGAGATGGCCAAAAAGAATCTTCAGCTAGCCATGCTTGCCAACGATCCCATAAGTTTTGATTAATATGGTATTGTTCCTTCACTCGATT
Organism: Bacillus cereus group sp. MYBKT111-2; assembly: GCF_051915205.1. Classification (NCBI taxonomy): domain Bacteria; kingdom Bacillati; phylum Bacillota; class Bacilli; order Caryophanales; family Bacillaceae; genus Bacillus; species Bacillus cereus group sp. MYBKT111-2. The sequence continues at coordinate 571,093 of NZ_JBQAEG010000004.1, read as the reverse complement.
CATCCTTTGTTGCATAGAAGTTCTTAATTCATTAGCCGTAAGAATTTCAACACCTATATTATTAAATTTTTGCTGAGGTAATGAATGTACATTCGCTAGAACTTTTCCTAATGAAATATAGTATTCGGTTGGTACATTCTTTTCATTAAAGTTCCATACATATCTTTGTTGTTCTATATCGATAGTAGCAGCAGGAAAGCCATTTAGTTGTTTATAAGCAATTAGTTCTTCAGAAAATATAGACCAATCAGGAACTTGGAATGCTGCATGTTTTTTCATAATTTCTAACGCTTCTTTTTCTCGTAAGGCATGTCTCATGGATTCTGGTCTACGAGGAATTCTTAGTATCCATTTATCTCCGTTTTGTTCTGTAACGTGTGCTACTTGAAAGTCAACGCCAGATTCATTGATTTCTATTGAATCTTCTAAGATATTTAGTCCTTTTTTATTTGCTAATTGTTTCACTTTAAATGTATTCATTTTTATTTCCTCCAATTGTTTATTTTGATTTTAATGCTTTTATACGTTTTCTGTTACTAATCATCCTAAATACATCAATATGATTAAAAAAATGTAATCATAAAAAAACCACAGACGGGCTTCTGTCTGTGGTTAAGAGTAAACGAGGATATAAGGAATAAACGTCTCTCTTTGTATGAAAAATATACGAAAAAAAAGACAGATGTATATCTGCCTTTCTCCATGTGGAAAGTGTACTCTTCCGTTGAAGATTATTAAAAATGTGCAGACTAATCCCGTTTACTCTGCTTTATGAAAACAGAGCCTTTGAACATATTAAGTTACTTAGTGTTCAAAGTTTGCTGACGTAGTCTTCCTGCGTGCATCATCTTTAACAATCCTCCTTTTAATAGTATAGTAACAATATACTTTGTTTATAAGTAAACATCAACTAAAAATACTAGATGTAATATTAATTGAAAGTGTTGAAAGAGTATGTGTATCATTGAAATTTAGTAGCAAATAGTAGGTCTAGCAAGGAAGGTAGAGATAAGCATGATTACAATTAAAACGAAAAATGAAATAGATTTAATGCATGAATCTGGAAAGTTACTTGCTTCATGTCATAGAGAAATTGCGAAGATAATGAAACCAGGTATTACAACAAAAGAAATTAATACGTTTGTGGAAGCGTATTTAGAAAAACATGGTGCAACGTCTGAGCAGAAAGGGTACAACGGATATCCATATGCGATATGTGCATCTGTAAACGATGAAATGTGTCATGCATTTCCGGCCGATGTTCCTTTGACTGAGGGTGATATTGTAACAATTGACATGGTAGTAAACTTAAATGGTGGTCTTTCAGATTCTGCTTGGACGTATAGAATTGGAAAAGTTTCTGATGAAGCAGAAAGGTTATTGTTAGTAGCTGAGAATGCATTGTATAAAGGAATTGATCAGGCGGTAATCGATAATCATGTTGGAGATATTGGCTATGCAATTGAAAGTTACGTAGCAAATGAAGGCTTTTCTGTCGCAAGAGACTTTACGGGACATGGAATCGGTAAGGAGATTCATGAAGAACCAGCAATTTTTCATTTTGGGAAACAAGGACAAGGGCCTGAGCTGCAAGAAGGAATGGTAATTACAATTGAGCCAATTGTAAATGTAGGTATGCGATATTCGAAAGTAGATTTAAATGGATGGGCTGCAAGAACGATGGACGGGAAATTATCAGCGCAATATGAGCATACAATTGCCATTACAAAAGATGGACCAATCGTTTTAACGACGCTTTGAAATAATATGTAAGAGTTTACAAAACTCGAACGAAAATGATGTTTTGATAAAATTTGTACGTGTTTTGTTAATAAATACTTTTCAAAGTATAAAAAGTGCGTTATAATCCATCTATAAAATAAATAGTTAGCTACACTCATATAATCGCGGGGATATGGCCTGCAAGTTTCTACCGAAGTACCGTAAATACTTTGACTATGAGTGAGGACGAATATATTTGCTTGTTTAGCATTCTTTTTTGCGAAACTCCAAAAGCGCGTCTCTCACTTGTAACGAGTGGTGGCTGCTTTTGGAGTTTTTTTATTGCATAAGAGGGGGAACAAACATGAAATTATTACAAGAAAAGATTTTGAACGAAGGAAAGGTTTTATCTGGTGACGTATTAAAGGTAGATGCTTTTTTAAACCATCAAATTGACCCAGTACTTATGCAAGAAATCGGAAAAGAATTTGCTAAACGTTTTAAAGAAGAGAACATTACAAAAATCGTGACGATTGAATCTTCAGGCATTGCACCAGCGGTTATGGCTGCATTAGAACTTGGTGTAAAAGTAATCTTTGCAAGAAAACGTAAATCGTTAACGTTACAAGATAATATGTATGTTGCAAACGTATATTCATTTACGAAACAAGAAACGAATGAAATTTCATTATCCCGAAATCATATCGATGAAAATGATCGCGTGTTAATTATCGATGACTTTTTAGCAAACGGTCAGGCTGCTTTAGGTTTAATGAGTTTAGTAGAGCAAGCAGGAGCCAGTATTGCAGGTATTGGGATTGTTATTGAAAAAGCATTTCAAGATGGAGGAAAGAAGCTTCGTGAACAAGGAGTTCGTGTTGAGTCACTAGCAGAAATTGCATCACTTGATAATAACGCAGTTACATTTGTACAGCAAGAAACTGCGGAGGTGAAATAAACGATGAAGCAACATCCATTTAAAATCGCATCGCTCGGTATGCAGCATATGCTCGCTATGTATGCTGGTGCAATTATCGTTCCGCTTATTGTGGGCGGTGGACTTGGTTTAAATCAAAAAGAATTAACATACTTAGTCTCAATTGATTTATTAATGTGCGGCGTTGCGACAATTTTACAAGCACTATCAAATCGCTTTTTCGGTATTGGACTTCCAGTTGTGCTTGGTTGTACATTTACAGCGGTTGGGCCGATGATTGCAATTGGGAAACAATACGGCGTGTCTTCTATTTATGGAGCAATTATTGCCGCCGGGTTATTCGTTGTTATCTTTGCGAAATTATTTGGAAAGCTTGTAAAGCTATTTCCACCTGTTGTAACAGGATCTGTCGTTACTGTAATTGGAGTTACACTTGTTCCAGCAGCGATTAATGATATGGCTGGAGGAGTAGGAAGTAAAGATTTCGGTAGTCTTGAAAATTTAGCATTAGCATTTGGTGTGTTACTATTTATCATCATTATGTATCGTTTCTTTGACGGGTTTATTCGTTCAATCTCTATTTTACTAGGTCTATTGTTCGGTACAATCGTTGCAGCATTTATGGGAAAAGTAAGCTTGCAAGCAGTTGGAGAAGCGGATTGGTTCCATGGTATTCAGCCATTTTATTTCGGTACACCAACGTTCGAATTGACGCCAATTATTACGATGATTTTAGTTGCTTGCGTAGGCATTGTAGAAGCAACAGGTGTTTACTTTGCATTATCTGATATTTGCAATAAAAAGATCGGTGAAAAAGAATTAACAAAAGGGTATCGCGCAGAAGGATTAGCAATGGTGTTAGGTGGTATTTTCAACGCGTTCCCATATACAACATACTCTCAAAACGTAGGACTTGTTCAATTAACTGGAGTAAGAAATCGCGTTATTATTTATACTTGTGGTGGTATGTTAATCGTTCTTGGGTTCATTCCAAAAATCGCAGCTATTACTACAATCATTCCGAAATCAGTACTTGGTGGTGCAATGTTAGCGATGTTCGGTATGGTTATGGCATATGGTATTAAAATGTTAAGTAGCGTTGATTTTGGTAAACAAGAAAATTTATTAATCGTTGCATGCTCTGTCGGAATTGGACTTGGAGTTACAGTCGTTCCTACTTTATTCTCACAACTTCCTGAAAATATTCGTATTTTAACAGATAACGGAATTGTACTTGGAAGTGCGTCAGCAGTACTTTTAAATATCGTATTCAATATGGTGCCGCAGCGTAAAGTGAAAGTAAAAGAAGAGCCAGTTGCTATGCAAAGTGCGGTAAGGGAAGCATAAAAAAGCAAGGTCTCGTTATGAGACCTTGCTTTTCTTTTTAAGTGGCATCATTTTTCCATACGTACCAAGGCGCCAAATGTATTCAAGTGGCCCGAATTGGTAGCGTGACAGCCACCAGCGGCTAATAAAGATTTGTAATGTGTAGAAACCGATGCAAAATAGTGGTCCTACCCACAATGGAGCAGGATAATAATTTTTGAGTAATAGTCCGAATACAAGTAATGTAACAATTGTATGCGAGATGTAGTTTGTTAACGCCATTCGGCCAACGTATTGGAATGGGCGTAATAATGTTTGCCATCTTTCTTTTTGTAATAAACGCATGAGCGTGAAAATGTAGAATATGAATAATGTCTTTCCACTAAACATTGTAAAGACCTGCATATAAATTGGTTCATAAGATGGTTTTGATAAGAAATAACGGACCATGAAGAACCACATTGGTAATGTTAAAATGAACATAATAATTTGCCATTTTTTAAGCTTTGGATCTAACTCTTTCGTGCGGCGGAAAATATCCTTTTTGCCGGCGTATAAACCAAGTAAAAATAGCCCAACTGTTTCTGGGAGCATGAATGCGTTTAGTTCAATTCCATCAGCATAAAATGCATGGAAACGATTTTGTATTTGTGACACCCAGTCTTCTAGTGGCATGATAGGTAAGGAAAATCCTAACTCTGCCTTTGGGACGAATGCAATCATAATACCAGCGAGTAGCATGAAAAATTGAAAAATACTTAATAAAACGATTGCCCATATTAAAATGGTACGAGGTTCTCTCTTATAAAATAAAAATAAGAAAAATCCAGCGATTGCATAAGTATGTAAAATGTCTCCGTCCCATAAAAGAACGTAATGTAAGAAACCAAATAATAATAAAATAAGTAAGCGACGAACAAATAAAGTTTTTGGTCGATCTGTTTTCGCTTCAGCACGAGTCATAAAAATGTAAAAGCCTAGGCCAAATAAAAACGAAAAGATAGTATAAAACTTTGTTTGAATAAACATATCGTAAAATAGACGGATGTAGCTGTCTATTCCTTCATAAATTCCTGAAATATCACGTGAGTCAATCCCGGCGATAACAGGCCAGTTCACAAGAAAAATACCTAGTACAGCTATTCCTCTAATAATATCGATGGAGTGTATCCTCTCGCCTTGTGAAATATTTTGTGTCATTATTTTCCTCCTTGTTAAGTAATTCCCTTTTATTATACAAAATGTAAACGGAAGGGTATATAGGTAATTTCCAATTTTTAAAACTGTTAAGATGTGTATTATGAGATATAATAAGAGTGCACAACAAGTTTTACCCTTTTTCAAAACAGGCAGTGAAGCTCCTTCTTATAAGGGGCTTTCTTTATGAAAAGTGTTGATAATGATTATCTTTAATGATAAAATGTATTCAAAAGTGATAATCATTATCAAAAAAGGTTGGTGCATCAGCATGGTATATGCATTAGTAGCAGGTACAGTAGCTGTATATGCAGTTATTGCAAAGTATGTTTTAAATGGAGTAGGAACAGCAAAATGAGTGATATGACATAAAATCCCTTTCATTTGTAAAAAGAATGAAAGGGATTTTTTATTTTTAATGAGAATATGCTGAAAATTTAGTATGATAGTAAAGTGAAACTGTAATCAATGGATAGGTGTAACTCTCACTGATTACGAGCTCGCAAATTGCGGGGAAAAGTATATACATCTTGGATAAAGGGGAACAAGGGGATGACAAACATAGTACAGACAAACGGTATGAAAAAACTTGTTTGTTTTTATGAAGAGTGGCAAAAACACGGCGATGCAGAGAATAGTGTAAAGTTGTTTGAGGTGATTCAAAAGTATAAACAAGAGCAACTTATGATTGCGTTCTGCGGTCACTTCTCGGCAGGAAAATCAACGATGATGAATCATCTATATAAAGCGCAGTTATTACCGACAAGTCCAATTCCGACAAGCGCTAACGTTGTCAAAATTGAAAAAGGAATGGATCGTGTAGTTGTAACAGTTAAATCTGGAGAGCAGTACGAGTATGACGGTGCATATTCAGCTGAAGAATTAAAACAAATTTGTAAAGATGGTGATGAGGTAATTGGTGTTCACATTTATCGGAATGATGCGCCAATTCCTGAAGGAGTTATGTTAGTTGATACACCAGGGATTGATTCAACAGATGATGCCCATCAACTAGCGACAGAATCAACGCTGCATCTAGCAGATGTGATTTTTTATATGATGGATTACAATCACGTTCAATCGGAAGTGAATTTGCAATTTGTTAAAGAATTGAAACAACGTAATAAAACGGTTTATCTCGTTGTAAATCAAATAGATAAACATAAAGAAAACGAATTATCGTTTGAAAATTATAAAGGTAGTGTAAAACAATCGTTTTCTAATTGGGATATTGAAGTAGATGGAGTGTATTATACGTCATTACGAATGATGAACCATCCACATAATGAAATTGGAAGCTTAGAAACGTTAATTACTTCTATTATGAAAGAAAAAGAGCAGTATGTAAGAGATGGAATGGAGAGAGAAACAGAATATTTAATGGGGGAACATTTCTCGTTTATTCTTTCTGAAAATGAAAAAGCTCTTTTGAAATATGAGGAAGAGTTAGCATCACCGCTTTCCATTTCAGAGATAGTTGAAAAGAAAGAAGAGCTAACGGAAACGAAACATCGCGAGGCTAGTAAAGAGTCTCATGTGAGAAACGAATTTATAAAAGGCTTACAAGCTATATTAGATAACGCGTATTTAATGCCATTTGAAATGAGAGAGTTGGCAAATGCGTATTTAGAAACGAAATTAACAAAATTTAAGGTTGGTTTGCTATTTGCGAAAGGAAAGACGGAGCAAGAAAAACAGAGACGTTTAGATACTTTTTATTCTGCTTTGCAAAAGACTGTTGAAACGCAACTTGATTTTCATGTGAAAGAGTTTATTGTTGCCTTCTTAAAAGAAGAAGGATTGTTTACAGAGGAACTTGGGAAAGACATATATGCTTTAGAGATTGCTTTTAGGCCAGAAATGTTGGCTGAAGTTATTAAACAAGGGGCAGGTTTCACAGGTGATTACTTACTTCTTTATACAGCGGATGTAGCGAATGAACTGAAGAAACGTTATTTTACAAAAGCACAGCAAATTTTTGATAAAAGTGCAGTTGTTTTAAAGCAAAAGGTGAAGGAAGCAGTTGCTCGCATTGAAGAAGAGATTGAAAAATATACGATGTTGCAAACGGCAAAAGAAACGAAATTGCAATACAGTAACAATTTGGAGACATATGAAAGCTATTTACAAAATGTTTGGCATGAGCGTGTTGCTACACCAGAAGGATTGCAAATAGAGGAGATATTACAAAGTAAAAAACAAATTGTTAGTGAGAAATTTACATTACAAGCGCAGGAAATTGTAAATGATAACGTAGCAGCTCGTGAAGAAGAGATAAAAGGGACGGCAGCTTTAAATATTCAGCGTATATTAGAGAAAGTGAAGAAAGCTGAAACGATATTAGAGCCGTTGCCAGCGCTGAAACATGTACAGCAAGAAGTAATAGAAAAAAGGCGTCGTGTGGAAACGAAACAATTTACAGTAGCGTTATTCGGAGCTTTTAGCGCTGGGAAATCATCATTTGCCAATGCATTGCTTGGTGAGAAGGTACTTCCTGTGTCACCAAATCCGACGACGGCAACAATTAATCAAATTTTGCCGGTTACAGAAGAAAAACCACACGGAACAGTAATAGTTCAATTTAAATCAAAGCAAGCTTTATTAGAAGATATGAAAGCTGTATATAAGCTATTTCATTATGAGATTACTACGTTAGATGAAGCGTTAGCACAAATTGATAAAGTTATGAAATATCCTTCACCAACTGGGAAGCAAAAAACAACATTTAGCTTTTTACGAGCGGTACAAAAAGGGTATGATACAGTTTCTGCTCATTTAGGGGAGCAAGTACAAGTTACATTAGAAGAGTTTTCTGATTATGTAGCGAATGAAGAAAAATCGTGTTTTGTTGAGTACATGGAGCTTTATTATGATTGTGCATTAACAAGGCAAGGCGTAGCGCTTGTAGACACACCAGGAGCGGATTCTATTAACGCCCGTCATACGGACGTTGCGTTCCAATATATTAAAAATGCAGATGCTATTTTATTTGTAACGTATTATAATCATGTGTTCTCCCGTGCTGACCGTGAATTTTTAATCCAGCTTGGTCGTGTAAAGGATACTTTCGCTCTTGATAAAATGTTCTTCTTAATTAATGCGGCCGATTTAGCAGAGTCTGAAGAAGAACTTGAAATGGTAAAAGGGTATATTGCAGACCAGCTACTGCAATACGGTATTAGAAATCCGCGTTTATTTGCGATTTCAAGTTTATGTGCGCTTGAAGAGAAACAAGGAAAATATATTGAAAAAGAGAAATACGGTATTTTACAAAACTCTGGGGTTGCTAAGTTCGAGGAATCATTTACATCCTTTATGATGAGAGATTTAATGCTCGTATCTGTTCATGCTTTATATGGTGCGTTGCAAGGAGCGGATCAGCTTTTAGTAAATATGATAAATGGTGCAAAGCAGGGGAATGAGGAGAAAGAGAAGCAAACGAAAAAATATGAAGCAGAGCGTGATCAACTACTTCATATTATTTCATCATATAGTGTGCTTGCTGAAGAGCAAGCGATGCAAAATGAAGTGAAAGAATTGCTTTATTACGTACAACAGCGTCTATTCCTACGCTATAACGATGTGTTTACTGAATTTATTAATCCAGCATCGCTTCGAACGGACGGAAATGTGAAAGTGCAGTTGCAACAGTGCGTTATGGAATTAGTCGCATTTATTCAGCATGATTTATTACAAGAAATGCGTGCGACATCATTACGCCTTGAAAAATGGATAGATGAAGCGATGAAGCGTGCAAAGAATGAAATTGTGGTGAACTGTAAAGTAGAAAATGAATCAATCTCTATGAGTGGAACAGTGGATTATGAGTATAAAGATATCACACATAAAGAACCGTTCCCTTCAGTGGAAATCAAAGATTTCAAAAAAGCACTGACACATTTTAAAAATGAAAAAAGCTTTTTTGAAAAGAACGATAAAGCTTTCATGCAAGAAGAGGCTAAACTTGTATTAGAGCCTTTCGTATCAAACTATGTAGCTGATGAAAAAGATTTATTTGTTCATCATTATAAACAAGAATGGGATATGAAATGGAATGTATTCCAAACAGTGATGCAGCAAGATGTGATGAATTATTATGAAAGTATATTATTTGCATTGGCTGAAACGATTGATGTATCACTATATGAACAAAGTAAAGAACAATTGCAAAAGCAGTTAGTGGAGATTGAAAAAGAAATTTATGTGATCTAGTCGTTATGAGAAAAAGATTCGTTCAATTTTCTTTTGCAGTACTGTATCTAAAGATTTGACAAACCCAGCAAATTCATCGGTAGAAATCATATGAGTAAGAACGAGCCGTCTGCCGTCTGGTGTTTCACCGCATAAGACGAATGAAGAAAATTCATATGTTTTGTTTTCTACTACTAATTTTGGATAGGAATACGTGTCGCTTTTCTTCTTCTTTCCATCAATAGAGATGACGTTGCACTTTTTCTCATTGTTGTCCATGGTGAATCCCTCCTTTCTATTATTTATGGTAGACAAGGAGGGATTAGAACAATAGAAAAGAGGGAAATTTTTATGCCTGTTGTAATAGAACTTATTTCGAAAGAAGCTATACCGAAACCTTTATTATTGCTTGCTGATCCAAGTGAGGAGCAAATTGATGCATATGTACAAAGAGGATTAACATATGTAGCTAAGCAAGAGGAGAGAGTTATCGGTGCGTACGTTCTTTTGGAAACAAGACCGAAGACGATGGAAATTATGAATATTGCGGTTGTAGAGCATTTGCAAGGAAAAGGGATTGGAAAGAAGCTATTAAGTCATGCTATAGAAACTGCTAAAGGATATGGTATGTCAAAACTTGAAGTTGGTACAGGTAATTCTAGTGTTTCACAACTCGCTTTATATCAAAAATGTGGATTTCGTATTTTTTCTATTGATTTTGATTACTTTTCGAAGCATTATGAAGAAGAGATTATTGAAAATGGGATTGTATGCCGTGATATGATTCGGCTTGCAATGGAATTGAATTAGAACATATAACTTATTTAGGGGGAAGAGAAGATGGAAGTACATAAAGCAATTACAGCACATTCTCGTAAACAAAATGAAAGTGTAAAAGCATGTTTACAATTAGATGCGCAGCGTGAAGCAGCTATTGAAGCAGCCGTATCTCTTGCGTCAAATGGGAAAGAATTTTCGGTTGATGTCATTAATGTTGTAACAAAGCAAATTAATGATCTTGCGAAAAATGGTGTTACACTAGAGCGTAAATATGTTACAGAAGAAATGGTTATGGAGTATGTAAGTCGTTTACAAGAGAAAGAAGGTCGTTAAAGATGATAGTTACAGTCGAATGGTTACGTGAGCATATAGAAGATGAGAACGTCCGTATAATCGATTGTCGTTTTGATTTAGCGAATCCTAATTGGGGTAGAGAAAAGTATGAGGAAGAACATATCCCTCATGCGTTATATTTTGATTTGAATTTAGATTTATCAAGTCCTGTAAAAGAACATGGTGGTCGCCATCCGTTGCCAAATATTGAGGAGTTTGCAGACAAGCTTTCGCAAGCTGGTATTGATGAACATACGACAGTAATTGCATATGACAGTCAAGCGGGTGCGAATGCTTCGCGTCTCTGGTGGTTATTAAACTATGTAGGACATGAGAAAGTATATATATTAGATGGCGGATTTCCAGCTTGGAAAGAGAATGGACTACGGGTAACAAAGGAAATTCCTGTTGTTAAACGAAATGCATTCAAAGCAAATGTACAAGATCATATGCTTGTAACGATGGAAACGGTCAAAGAGAATATTCATGCAGGTGCAGATGTTACGTTAATTGATTCTAGAGAGCCAAAACGTTATGCTGGTGTAGAGGAACTTGTTGATTCAAAAGCAGGACATATTCCAACAGCAGTAAACCATTTTTGGAAGGATGGAATACTGCAATCAGGACAATTTAAGAATGAAGCTCAGCAACAAGAACGATTCCAAAATCTTGCGAAAGATAAGGAAACAATTGTGTATTGTGGTTCTGGTGTGACAGCATGTCCAAACATCCTTGCATTGAAATTAGCTGGATTCCAAAATGTGAAATTGTATGCAGGTAGCTGGAGTGATTGGATTTCCTATCCAGAAAATCAAATTGCAAAAGAAGAAGATTAATCACTTGCATGCAAAAATAATTTGTATTAAAATAAGGTCACAAGCAAGAGATTGCTCGAAAAACTTTGTATTTTACACATTGGAAACAATGTGATAATATAACGACAAGTAAATAATACATCCTGCGGTGTACGTAACTTATTTATGTCTAAAACCGATGTTAGTTATACGGAAGCTCAATATTTAGCGACCATCATCAAGCCTTCCTTGTGGAGGAAGATGTACGGTAACTGTGAGGGCATCCACCTGCGAGTAGCGGGTTTTTGGACATTTACGAGGAGCGGCACGTGCGGGGGTCTTATTTCAACTAACATTATATAAAATTCCTACGGTGTACGTAGCTTATGTATGTCTTAAACCAATAAGTTTAATATGGAAGTTCAATATTTAAATGTAGCTAACAAGCCATCTTTTTAAGAAGGAAGTTACAAACATTTGTGAGAGCATCCACCTGTGAGAGCAGGTTTATGGACATCTAGAGAGAACGGCATATGTGGGGCTAAATAAAAACCTTACGTTTTATACGTAAGGTTTTTTTATTGCATACATTTATCCATGTTATCTTGATTCACCTGTGAAATTTCCATAATAAATATAGCACTTTCTGTCTTCATCAATTTCTCTTGAATCTAAAGTGAACTCCATATGCATGCCGTCGCGCTGAATATATATGATATCGGAATGAAGAGATGGTAAAATTTCTTCATAGTTCCATACATCTTTACTTTTAATCAAGTTTGAACTCGTATCCTTCAGCTCTCTAATTTCAAAACCGATGTGGAAGTAAGTAGGATCTGAAGGATCGTTAGAAAAAATTTCTTGTTGAATATATATAACTGCTGTTCCATCTGGATCTACTGAAGTTGCAGTAACAACATATGTATTTTTATCTTTTATAAAATATTCACAAGTCATGCGTGCGATGATTTCAGAATTAGAAATATTTGCGTAGTTCCATAAAGCAGGATACCCTTTTGTTTCATCATTAAGTCGATATTCTAAGCGCATTTCATCCCTCTTCTTCCTTTTTCTTCTACTTTATCATGCTATCCTATATAATAGGAATAGAATTTAAAAAGGGGAGTGCGAAGGTGACAAAAACGAAATGGCTAGTAGGCGGTGTCGTAACGTCTTTAATGACCGGCACCTTATTTGGCTGCGCACAAGATCTTCCCCCAAAACCGAATGATAAAAGTTGTGCAGATTGGGATTGGGATGATGAACTTGGGGTATGGCAGTGTGATGATAGTAGTTCAGGATATCGTGGGCATTATTTCTATGGCGGGAGATACTATCAAAATAAATCGACTTTCAAAAATTCATCGGCGTTTAAATCGTATCAATCGTCTGCGGAATTTAAAGGTGGAATTGGAAGCGGTTCAAAGGGAGGATTTGGGGGCTAAAATATGTCGCAATACATAAGGGATCGAAAGGATTTTTATTCGAAATATCCGAATTTTTGGTCGGATTTATATGAATGTGAGTATAGTTTGTTTCATGTTTTCTCTATAACAAATGAGACTATGAAACAATTACAGTTAGCAACTGAACGAATGGGGAAAATATTTTTTAAGACTGCTAGACTTCTGCGTAATTTAAATGATGACCAGCTTCTTGAACTTGGGTTTCCTCCTGCGAGCTTATCGTTCATTAGAATAAAAGGATTATATCCTGAATCTGTTATTTCACGGTTTGATTTCGTTTTAACAGATGATAACCAAATTAAAATGCTTGAATTTAATAGTGATACACCAACTTTTATTATGGAATGCTTTCAAATGAATGGGAAAGTTTGCGAGCAACTAGGCTATGATGACCCAAATTCGGATCAAGAACGATTACTATCTTCTGGTATTACAAAAGCCGTAATGGAAGCGACAAAGGGAATAGATAACCCAAATGTTGTTTTTACAGCACATCATGAACATATTGAGGATTGGAATACGACTATGTATTTGAGTCAGTTATGCCATGTTGAAAATAAAGTAGTGCCAATGTCAGAACTTAGAATTACAAAAGATGCTTTAGTGGATAGGGATGGAGTGCAAATTGATGTTTTATATCGCCAAACATATCCGATAGAAGATTTAATTGAGGATCAAGATCCTGAAACAGGAGATCTGGTAGGTGTGGAACTGTTGCAGCTTGTAAAAGCCGGAAAGCTTTTTATAATAAATCCATTGTCAGCATTTTTACTTCAGCCAAAATCAATCCAGTGTCTTATTTGGGGGTTAGCAGAAGAAGGGGCCTTTTATACAAATGAGGAACAACAATGGATTAAAGAATATATGTTACCTACATATTTAGAACCAGATTTATTTTTAGGAAAAGGTTCTTTCGTTCAAAAACCTTCATTTGGTAGAGAAGGGGACACAATTACCATTCGCGATAAGGACGAACATATTATGCTTCAAAATGCACATCAAACGTATAAAGCGTCACTGCCGATATTTCAAAAATATACAGAACTTCCAATCATATCCTTGCAAACAGAAAAAGGGATGGAGAAACTGTCGTATGTGTTTGGTTCGTTTTTAATTGCCGGAAAAGCGAGTAGTATCGGTATTCGTGCGGGGGAAAAAATTACGGGGAATGAATCGTACTATTTACCGGTAGGTATAAAAAAGGAGGAAAGTATATGATTAATTTTTTATTATATTTAGCAGTAACACTTGGCCTTTTATGCCTTGGTCTTTTCCTAATGGAAGTAACAACGAAAGTAAAAGAGTTTAAGCTAATGGCCCAAGGGAATAAGGCGGTAAGCTATGTACTTGGAGGGCGATTACTTGGGTTAGCTATTGTTTTATATTCAACAGCAGCTAATTCTATTTCACTTCTTGATATGGTTTCGTGGGGAGCAGTTGGGATTTTGGCTCAAATTATCGTCTTTTATTTAGCTGAGTGGCTTACACCACGCTTTAATATAAATAAAAGTCTTGAAGAAGATAATCAAGCAGTCGGTCTTTTTCTTATGTTTGTATCGCTTTCAATTGGGATTGTAATTGCTGGTTGTATAACTTATTAAAAACCTTACGTTTAAACGTAAGGTTTTTATTTTTGCTAATTTTGAAATGTGTGTTTGATTCATTTAATGAGTCGAAAGAGAAGTAGTGTATTATGAGAGGGGGTTGTTGTAATAAGGAAAAGATTCCATTCAAAGTGTTGACATCTATTTTAAATAAGAGTAACATTTTCTATGTAATTAAAATAAGTCTCTGTTAGGTGAGGCTCCTGTATAGAGAAATGCTACTGCCCAAAAATGTCGAGAGACGCCAATGGGTCAACAGGAATGATCGAATTAAGGTTTTTCTTAACGTAGCTGGTAATGAACCTATGCTATACAGTGCTAAAACTCGGCGAGGGAGAGGTCCGTAGATTTCTAATTGTATTAGGAATCGTTTATTTGTGTATGTCATGACCTTTACTCTTTTCGGAGTAAAGGTCTTTTTGTTACAAAGCTATGAGTAATTTCATAGTATAAACTATAAAATGAAACGAGGAGGTGAGGAGCATGTCAAATTCTGACTCGGTTCCGTTACCCATATACTTCAAATCAAAAATATATGATGTAGGCAGGAAACGACTTGTTCCTCCCTCTATATTTATCATCATGTAGCGTTTATATGTATGTTTAAGCGCTAGACACTTTCACAGTAAAGTGGATAAATTGAGAAACAAAGCGTTTCTTCCTATGTTGTAATGGAGGAGACGATAATATGTTATATGCAAACAAAACTGTGGGTAACACGTCATATAAATTAAGTAAAAAATCAATGAAAGAACAAACAATGCTTCAAAAAAATAAAGATTTATTAATTGAAATCGCAACGAGAGATGTAAAATCTGTATTTGCGTATTTTAAAACAACAAGAGACGGATTATCTATGAAAGAGGCACAAAAACGTATTCAAGTATACGGCCGAAATGAATTAATTTCAAAAAGAGCGCGTATTGCGGAAGTCATGATGAAGCTAACTAGAATGATCCCAGGTCTTTCAAAACAACATGTGCGTGATGGATTACAATGTGAGAAAATTACTGTGTCTCGAGTAGAATGTTCTAGTGTAACGGGTTTAAACGGTGAATTGAAAATGATGACTTTGCCAGTACAAGAGCTTGTTCCTGGCGATATGATTTTTCTTTCAGAAGGTGATACAGTACCAGCAGATGTACGTATCATTTACGCGAATGATTTATTAGTAAATGAATCTGTGTTAACAGGAAAAGATGCAAGTATTGAGAAATTTGAAAGTTGCTATCATCTTGAGCGTAAACGATTTATTCCTCTAAAACGAATGAAAGACTATAATCCACTTGAACTTGAAAATGTATGTTTCAAAGGGACGTATATTGTTGGTGGAAATGCAAAAGCTGTAGTTGTTTCTACTGGGAAAAATACGTATTCAGGAATTCTTCATACTTGTTGCAGTAGAACGTCTTAATGTGTAAATGATGCTAAATATACAAAAACAATGTATAATAGACAAAGTTGAAAAAACGTAGAATGGTAATCTATTTATATAACCTTACGTGATGACGTGAGGTTATTATTTTTTGTAGTAGGAGAGGAATTATGAAAAAAGTATTATTAGTTGATGGTATGGCACTATTATTTCGTGCTTTTTATGCAACAAGTGTCTATGGACAATTTATGAAACGACAAGATGGTACCCCTACAAACGGGATTCATGGTTATATGAAACATTTATTAACAGCTATGCAAGCAATTGAACCGACACACATCGTAACATGCTGGGATATGGGAAGTACGACATTTAGAACAGAATCGTTCTCAAATTATAAAGCGAATCGTGCAGCGCCGCCTGAAGAATTAATTCCGCAATTTGATTTAGTACAAGAAATGACTGCGAAATTGTCTATTCCAGTTATCGGTATGAAAGGGTATGAAGCGGATGATTGCATCGGTACGCTTGCAAAACAATATTGTAATGAAGCGGAAGTTTACATTTTAACAGGTGATACGGACTTACTGCAGCTTGTTGATAAGAGCGTTACAGTTATGCTTCTGCGCAAAGGAATTGGAAATTACGAGTATTACACACCAGAGAAAATTATGGAAGAAAAAGGTGTGGAACCGTGGCAAATCGTGCATGCAAAAGCTTTCATGGGAGATACGAGCGATAATTATCCAGGTGTAAAAGGTATCGGTGAAAAAACAGCATATAAGCTTATTCAAGAGCATGGTACAGTAGCAACTGTACTAGAAAATGTGGCATCTTTAACGAAAGCACAACGTACGAAGATTGAAAGTGATTTAGAAAATTTAAATATTTCATTACAATTAGCGCAAATTCATTGTGAAGTTCCAATTTCATGTTCACTAGAAGAAGGATTACACACAATGGATGAAGAAAAGCTAAGATTCGTTTGTGAAGAAATGAATTGGGGAAGACCTGAAATATTAATCAATATGCTGTAAATAGTTTTGAGAGAGGGATGTTGCATAAGTCAAAGTTCGACTTATGCAACATCCCTCTTTATTATTTTGAAAAAGAGAATTTTAGTAAGTGAAAGTATGTGGAATTTCTCTTAAAATATATAAATATTTTAAGAGATAATTCGACATAAGATGATGAAAATAGCAACTTCAAAACGGTTTTAGGAGAATCTCTTTTTTTTCGTGTTCACAAAGTTGTCAGAAAATAAACGGAATTTTCATATGAAGTTCAAATGGAATTCACAACAATCAATTATTATAAGAACAACCAGATAATTCTTTATCTTTTATATAAACCATCCCCCAAGGAGGACAATAAAAATGAGAAAAAAAGTGAGAAAATCATTTAAACAATTATTAATTGAAAATAAACAATCACTATTAAATAATAAAGAAAATATGAAAGAAATTGAAGAGAGAATTGAGAAACGACATGTCACATACAGAGCGGCTAGTAATTGAGTATTATAATTTTGTTCATGAAAAAAGCTTCAAGTTTGGATACGGATCCAAACTTGAAGCTTTTTCTTTTTTAATTACTTCCACCATATCCAAAAGTAGTTTCGTATATTTCGAGGAGTAATGCGTATAAAACGTTCCCCGTCAAAGAAACAATTAAAGTTTGGAAGTGTTTCATCTGGATTTTCTGGAACAAAGGTGACGATGTTTTCGTTACTTGTAACCGTTACTGTAATTGGTGGATCCGTAGGCGAGACTTGAAGTTGTAATGAAACATTTGCGCTATTTTTAAATTCATTATTAACAGGTGGATGTATCACTTGCACTGTGAATAACACGATAATGGTTTCGTTCGGTTCCAGATTAGTAGCGACTTGGAAACCAATATTCGGATTCGCTAGTGGAGAGCGTTCCCCGTTAATAAAGACAGTGCCATTCGTAAATTGTAAACCTGCTGGAATGGTATCTTGTAACGAAACGTTTGAAAGTGAAATATCAGAAGTATTCGTAATGCGCACCGTATAATCAAAATATTGATTTAAATAAGCTGAGCTGACGGAAGCGTTTTTTACTACTGCTGCAGTTATAAATTGAACTGGTATACGAACGATATTTGAATTAACTATAAAAGTAATAATTGGGTCCTGTGGTGTCAATTGGAAGGCAGCTGTGACGGAAGCGGAATTGATAATTGTACTGTTTGAAGGGATAGAAGTGACGAGAACTTTAAATGTTATCGTTGCTACTGAATCTGCAGGTAAAGAGCCGATATTAATACCAGTATCTGGACGGACATTTGGAACTTGAGTGCCATTAATTGTTACGCTGTTTTCTATAAATGTTGTACCTGCTGGAATAGTATCTAAAACGGAAGTGCTTACTGTAGGAATTGGGGAATGATTAAATATCTCTAATGTGAATGTAATAATATCTCCTATAACGACAATAGATTTGTCGGCTGTTTTCTCAATATTAATTATTGGCTCGATTATTGGTGTTGTAACGGTATTGGTTTGCTTTGTAATTGTAATAGGTGGTTCATTTGGATCAATGATAACAGTGTAGGAAACAGAAGCATCATTATTGATTGCAGATTGAAGAGTTGAAGGAGATATTGTTACTTGGAAAGTAATGATAGTAGATTCATTAGGAGCAAGGTTTCCTAATGTAATACCATTTTCAGGATTTGCATTAGGTTGATTGATTCCGTTAACTGTAACGCTGCCCGTAACGAAGGTTGTATCTACTGGTACGGTGTCTAGGACAAGAAGATCTTCAATCGTTATATTACCGCCATTCGTAATCGTAATTGTATACGTTAAAGTTTGACCAGGTAAGGCATTCGTTACATCAACAGATTTTATGGTAGTGACATTATCATTTTGGACAGTAGTTGTGACGGTATTTGTTGTAGTTGTATTCGTAACAGGTGCGTTATTTGGGTTGACTGTATAGTTAAAGGTAGTAATTGCATTGTTGTTGAGTTCATTTGGTGTTGGGATAGAAGTCACAGAAACTTGGAATGAAACGATAGCATTTCCGCCAACAGTTATAGGACCAATTGGTATACCGCTTACTGGATTAACTCCCGGAAGAGTTTCTCCGTTTACAATGACGCTATTTTCTATAAATGTAGTACCTTGAGGAATAATATCTTGAATGACTACATCATTTGCTGCAACATTACCAGTTTGATTGAGCGTAATCGTATACGTTAACGTATCACCGACTGTTGCAAATGCTAGGTCAACAGTTTTATTACTATTCAAAGTCGCATGATTAATTGTTGTTACGGCAGCTGATGAAATAATAGTTTCGGTAATAGGTGGTCGATTCGGTAACGTGTATTGGTATTCAATTGTACTCGTGTTAGAGATTGGATTTGTTTGCGGAATTGAAGTAACCCGTACTTGGAATAGAATAGTTGCTGTTGTATTGGGCGGAATGTTGTCAATTTGTATCCCGCTAAGTGGATTGTCATTTGGACGAGTGTTTCCATTTACAATAACACTATTCTCTATAAAGCTCGTATTTGCTGGGATGATATCTGTAACAATAATGTTTTCTATTTGTATATTCCCATTGTTTGTAATGGAAATTGTGTAAGGGATAATCGTTTGTAGGTCAGCATATTGGATAGGCGTTGTTTTTGTTGCGGTTACATTAGCAGAAATAACTTCAGTGAAGGTAATGTTACTAGTCGATATTTGTTCTGCCCCGTTTATCGTATAACGAGAAGTTGATTGATTTTGAATGCGACCGCTAGCTGGAAGAGCTACGACGGTAACTGAAAATGTGACCGGGATAGAAACGTTAGGAGCAATCGTTCCTACAAGTATACCAGTACTTGGATTCGCGTTAAGCTGAGGGATATTATTTACTAAAACGCTACCGTCTATAAAGGTAGTTCCATCAGGAATACTGTCTGTAAATATAACAGCAGTAGCATCTGTATTCCCTGTATTCGTTAAAGTTGTTGTATAAGTTAAAATGTCCCCAATTGCTATAGAGGTCAAATCAACAGTTTTCAGTGAAACGATATCAGCATCATTAATTTGAACGAAAGTAGTATTGGAAGTAGTAGATTTTTGAATTGGTGCAAAGTCAGGGTTGAAAATAAAGTCGTAGACGATGTTTGCAGTATTAGGTGTTGGGTTTACAGCAGGTAAATTTGTAACAGAAACTTGGAACGTTATTGTAGTCAATTGACCTGACGGAATATTAGGAATAGAAAAGCCGATATTTGGATCTGCTGCAGGAAGTACAGTGTTGTTAACTGTTACACTCCCCGGAATAAATACTGTTCCATCTTCTATAATATCAGTAAAAAAGATGGAGTTAGTTGTAGTGGATCCGTTATTTTGAATGAGTACTGTATATTCAATGGTTTCATCAATATTAGCTAATACTGTATTAGTGGATTTTGTAGCGATAAGAATGGCATCAATAAATTGTATATTTGTAGTATTGGAAGATGTCGTTTCTGAAATTGGTGGTAAGCTTGGGTCTGGTCGATACTCATAGTGGATGACGGCGATATTATTAATGTTATTTTGAGAAGGTGTAGAGACTACATTTACTTGGAATGTAACGATAATTGTATTGTTTGGAAGGATAATATCAAGGGTGATTCCGGTAATTGGATTTTCGTTAGGTCTTGGTATGCCATCTACAAGAATGCTATTTGGAACGAATGTGGTGCCAGCAGCAATTGCGTCAATTAGGAGAGTATTTGTAATAGGTACTGTACCAGCGTTTGTAACTGCGATTGTATATGTGATGATTTGACCGATACGTGTAATAGATCTGTTAGCGGATTTAATTGCACTAACATTTGCCGTCCGCACTTCAGTATTTACTGCATTTGATAATGACCTGCGCTGAATAATCGGAGAACTAGGATCAATTTGATATTCATACGAAGTGTCTGAAATGTTAATGACTGTGTTGCCCTCTGGTATACTTATAAGTTGTACTTGGAATGAAATAGTGACTGTTTCATTTGGTTGTATTGTGCCGAGGGTTACTCCATTTTCAGGGTTTACACCAGGCTGAATGACATTATTTATTGATAAACTATCTTCAATGAATATAGTACCTTCTGGAATGTTGTCAATGAACACCGTGTTGTTAGCTGGAACATTTCCTATATTTTGTAGTGTATTTGTGTAGGTGATATTTTGCCCGGTGGATACGAAAGTAACATCCGCCTGTTTAACAGAAATAATATTTGCATTTTGAAGTGATGTTGTAACGATATTAGAATTTGCAGTGCGATTCACTGGTGGAGCTGTAGGAATACTTACATATTGGTAATTTACAGATGATTGATTTACAATTTCGGTTTCAGTAGGTGGATTATTTGTTTGTACTTGAAATAGTATTGTTTTGGAACTGTTTGGTGGAATCGTTCCAATTGGTATTCCGTTTTCTGGAGTTACACCAGGCTGAAGTACACCGTTAATTGTGACACTGTCTGGAACGAATGTAGTCCCAGCTGGAATAGCATCTGTAAAAGTAATATTTATTGCGTCAACATTGCCGATATTTTTCACTTCAGAAATATAAAGTATAGTTCCGCCAATATCTACAGTTATTGGATTGGACGTTTTTGTAACTGTCAATTGTGCTAGCACGAAATTTGTAATGACAATATTACTTGTAGATGTTTCAGTAATAGGCGGTTGTCCTGGGTCTGGTTGAATTGTATATGTTGTATTAGATTGATTTGTAATCGATTGTTGCGAGAATGAATCGTTAATTAGAATTTGGAATGAAATTAGGTGAGTAGCGTTTGCTGCTAGGTTAGGCAAAGTAACACCTACATTTGGATTTGCACCAAGTATAGCTGTTCCGTTAAGTGTAAAACTATTTTCTACGAATGTAGTCCCTTCTGGAATCGTATCTGAAAATAATAGATTAGTAGCTGGAATATTTCCAGTATTTTCTAGTGTTATCGTATAGGTCAAAATATCGCCTGTTGTTGCTTGCTCTGCATTGACTGCTTTTAAAGAAAGAACATTTGCATCCGAAATTTGTGTGAAAGCTGGATTAGACGTAATGGTTCGAGAGATGATAGGAGCAGTTGGATCGGCGATAAAAGTATAGTCAATACGAGCTATATTAGAAATTGGATTCACGCTTGGAATGGATTGAACGATAACTTGGAATGTGACTGTGACGATTTCTGAAGGTGCAATGGCGTTTAAGGGGATTCCTACGTTTGGATCGGCACCTGGGGCTGAAACGCCATTAATGGTCACGCTATTCGGAATAAATGCAGTTCCTTCTGGGACTAAATCTGTTAAAGTAACTGTATTTGCAGTTGTATTCCCGTTATTTTGAATGACTCCAGTGTAAGTGATTGTACCGTCAGTAGACTGTACGAGGGAATCTGTATTTTTAATTATAGATAGTGATGCATCAACGACAGCTGTATTTACCGTATTAGATGAAGATGTTGCTGTAACTGGAGGTTGACTTGGGTCGACAATATACGTGTAACTTGTAAGTGCTTGATTTATAATCGCTCCTTGCGGTGGAATAGAACTTGCAAGAAATTGGAACGTAATCGTAGCAGAATCACCTGGTGCGATAATGCCAACTGGAATACCGAGAGTTGGACTGGCGTCTGGAAGTGAAATTCCATTAAGCGTAACACTATTTGGAACAAATAATGCCCCTTCAGGAACTCCGTTAATGAGTAATACAGAATTTGCAGGGAAGTTTCCAGTATTCGTTAATGTTGCTGTATACGTAATGATATCGCCGATAGATACGATTGTACGATTTGCTTCTAAAACAGTAGTAACAGTCGCGTTATTAATTTGTGTGGAAGCACTATTAGAAGTTATTGTACCTGTAACAGGAGGAGAGGCCGGATTAACTATAAATTCGAATTGAATAGATGCAACATTTGTAATTGGGTTCGAAGGTGGAGTAGATGTAACTACGACTTGGAAAGTAACAGTTAAGGAACTACCCGCGTTCACGGTCCCGATATTAACTCCGTTATTTGGATTTGCACCTGGAATGGTACTTCCATTTACAGCAAAACTATTTTCAACAAAGGTCGTTCCTGCCGGAATGAGGTCTGAGAAATTTACATTCGTAGCGTTTGTATTGCCGCTATTTTGAATTAGAACTGTATAAGTGATCGTGTCTCCAATATTCGCAAAGGCTGTACTAGCAGTTTTTACAGCTGAAAGTATTGCTGAGTTAATAGAAGTAACGAAGACGTTCGTTTCCACATTTCCAGGCTGAGCCTGTAATGCATTTCCTACGTTATATTGGAAGTTTACAAATCCTAAGTTTTGGAGTTCAGGTGTGAATGTTGTTGGATTACTTACGATTTGAACTTGGAATATGATTGTTACAGTTTGATTTGGAATGATCGTATTTATGCCAATACCGCTGGTGATAGAAGCGGATGGTAACGGAGTACCATCAACAATAACTGATCCTGCAACAAATTGTGTCCACGATGGTATAGGGTCTGAGAAAATAACGTTATTAGCAGGGATATTTCCTGTATTCGTAATCGTAGTTGTATACGTAATCGTATCACCAATTGTTGCAAAAGCTTTATCTCCGATTTTAGTAGTAGTTAAAATAGCACTTTCAATTGTTGTTGTAACACTATTTGAAGTAATGTTTTTTGAAACAGGAGGATTAGCTGGATTAACGATATGCTGGAAGCTAACGCTAGCTTGATTAGAAATTGGATTTATAGGCGGAATTTCATCCGCATTAATATGAAATGCTACGATGACTGACTGGTTTGGCGCGATATCACCAATTGGAACGCCTGTAATTAGGTCTGCATTTGGGATGGTAGTTCCGTTAAGTGTAAAACTATTCGGTTCAAAGGAAGTTCCATCTGGAATTAGGTCGGTAAAAATAACATTCGTCGCACTAACATTTCCGCTATTTGTAATCGTAACGGAGTAGATAATATCTTGCCCAATATCTACTGTTGATACATTTGAATTTTTTTGTGCAGTAAGGATAGCGCTATTAATTTGCGCTGTCGTTGTATTAGATTGATTAGAAGTTGAAATGAACGGCTGATCTGGATCAACAATATAACGGTAATTGGTAAGTGCTGAATTAGAAATAGGATTGTTGATTGGAAGGGCTGAAACGATGGCTTGGAATGTGACAATTGATGTGCTTCCACCATTAATTGAACCGATATTTACACCAGTAGATAAATCAGCGTTTGGAATAGTTTGCCCATTAACTGTAAAACTGTTTGGGACGAAACTTAAATTGCTATCAAGTATATCGATAACGGTAACATCGGTTGCAGCAACATTCCCGGTATTAGGAAGGTTAAGTGTAAATGTTATTGTATTACCAACATCCGCAAAACTAAGATTTGCTGTTTTTGTACTAATAATAGTTGCATTGTTTATTTGAAGAAGCGTCGTGTTAGAATTAGCTGTACTTGAAACGGGAGGATTGACAGGATCAACAGTAAACTCATACGTCGTTGATGCTGTATTTGGTGCAGGATTAATAGGTGGGATGCTGTTCACTGTAACTTGAAAGACGATACTATATATTTCATTAGGCGGAAGTGTTGCAAGTAATACACCGGTATTTGGATTCGCGTCAGGTTGTAAAATACCATCAACAGTTAATGTGTTAGGAACAAATGTGAGTCCGCTCGGTAATACATCCGTGAATACAATAGTAGTCGCATCCGCATTTCCTATATTCGAAATAGAAGTAGTGTAAAAGGCAGTTTGCCCGACGTCTATAAAGGATACACTTTCGTTTTTCGTCATGGATAATATAGCTTCTTTAATTTGCGTTGAAACAGGATTGCTAATTGAAGTTTCTGCATCAGGCGGTGAGACTAATTGATACGATGTTGATGAGAAATTTACAACTGGGTTTTCGGTTGGTAATGAAGCTACAGTAACTTGGAACGAAACTGTTACTGTAGTCCCAGCTGTTATAGTCCCAATATTTACACCGTTCGATGGGTCCGCACCGCTTTGGGGAATGCCATTAATAGAAAAAGAGTTTGTAATAAATGTAGTTCCGCTTGGCATTGTATCAGTGAATATAACATTTTGTGCGGCGGAATTTCCGTTGTTTGATAGGGTGACGGTATAGGTGAGTGTGTCTCCAATACGACTAAAGGATTTATCGACTTGTTTTAATGAAAGGATGGTAGCTGTGTTAATTGTAGTGAACACTGTGTTTGAATTCACATTCCTTGAAACAATAGGGGCATTAGGATCAGCGATAAATGTGTAAGAAGCACTAGCGGAATTGGCAATAGGATTTTGAACAGGAGTAGAAGTAGCGGTAACTTGAAATGCTATTGCTATTGAGCTGTTAGGAGCAATTGCTCCAATTGTTATGCCTGTATTAGGATTAAGTCCAATTTGTGTGATGCCATCAATTGTAACGCTATCAGCAATAAATGTTGTACCATCTGGTATAAGGTCAGTGAACGTAATATTCGTAGCATTTGTATTACCACTATTCGTTAAAATTGTCGTATAGGTAATGGTATCACCTAGCGTTACAAGTGTTTGATCGACTGATTTAATCATCGTAATCATAGCATCTAATACAGGGTTTGTAACAATATTCGTTGAAGTAGAAGTAGTAGCAGGGGCTCCGTTTGGATCAACAGTATAAGAGTATAAAATCGTATCGTTACCCATAATCGAGCTTGAAGGGGGAACGGAAATAACATTTACTTGGAAAGTAACAGTTACTGTTTCACCTGGAGCGATATTTGGTATAGTTACTCCAAGTGCTGGCTGTGCACCAAACTGTTGGATACCATTTATTGTGACCGAATCTGGTACGAAAGTAGTGCTAGGAGGAATGGCACTTGTAAAAGTAATATTCGTTGCTGGTGTATTTCCTGTATTCGTAATCGTAGTTGTATACGTAATTGTATCCCCGACGGAAATAATAGATTTATCAACAGTTTTTGTCGTATTTAATATTGCACTATTAATTGTTGTTGAAACTGCATTAGATACATTCGTTTGTGATACGGCAGGTTGGCTAGGATCGACCACATGTTCAAATTGCACAGAACTAAAATTCGAAATTGGATTTATACTTGGAATGTTTGTAACAAGTACGTTTATCGTAATAGAAACCGTACTGCCAGGGTTTATATTTCCAACCTGAATCCCGTTCGCTGGATTTCCAATTTGTTGAGTGCCTAATTCATTTATAAGAGTTCCAGAAATAAATGTTGTGCCTTCAGGTAAAATATCAGTAAATATCACATTTTGTGATGCTACATTTCCAGGATTGCTTAAAGAAATAGTATAAGAAATTGTATCGCCAATCGTTGCGAAAGTTTTATCTACAGATTTGATTGCCGCAACTTCTCCAGAATTTATTTGTGTTGAAACAGAATTAGATGTCGTACTTCGTGAAACAAGTGGTAAATTAGGTCCTGTCATAAATTGATAATCAATGGAAGATCCGTTTACAACCGGTGAATTTGGCCCTCCAGGTCCGATTGTAAAAATAGGATTTGGGATACTAACTACTTGCACGCGGAAGGTAACGTTTATAAAATCTCCTGCAATAATATCCCCAATTGGTATTCCATTCGCTGGATTTACCCCAGGTAATAAAACTCCACCTACTCGAACGCTATCTTCTATGAATATTGTGTTATTTGGAATTGGATCTGTAAAAATGATATTCGTAGCAGTCGTGTTCCCGATATTGTCTAATAAAACTGTATACGTTAAAAATGAATTTCCAGGAGCGATGTCAGAAAATAGACGATCCACGCTTTTCGTTGCTTGGATGATTGCTTCGTTAATTTGCACTAAAGTTGGATTACTTGTAGCGGTTTCTGTCACTGGCGGCTGGGTAGGATCCACAATGATAGAATAAGTTGTGCTAGATTGATTCAATGTTGGGTTTGTAGCTGGTATTGAGCCGAGGATCGCTTGAAAACTAATTGTTGTCGTTCCTCCAACTGGAATTGCGTCTAAAGAAATCCCGCTATCTGGTTTAAAGCCGAGTTGTGGGATAGTGTTAATTTGTACGCTATCAGGTACGAATGAAAGTTCAGGTGGTAATATATCGATAAAAACAGGTGTGTTAGCGGTAGTATTTCCATTATTAGTGAGAGTAGTTGTATACGTAATTGTATCTCCAACAGCGGCAAATGCATTACTCGCAGTTTTTGTTGCGATAACGGAGGCAGTATTTACTTGTGTAAAAGTTTTATTGGATTGAACTGTTCGTGAAACAGGAGGTTCGTTTATATCAACAATAAAGCTATATTGAAGCGATGATTTGTTAGGAATTGGATTAGGGTTTGGAAGAGTTGTAATGTTTACTTGAAAACTGAGTGTAATCGATGCATTTGCATTTAAGTTACCAATATTGATACCGTTTTGTGGATTTGTATTCGGGATTGTTACACCATTTATTTTAAAGCTATTTGGGACAAAGGTGGTACCGTTTGGAATTGTATCTGTAAATACAATGTTGTTCGCAGTAGTATTTCCTGTGTTTGTAACAGATGAAGTGAATGTAATCATATCACCAATCGTAGCGAAAGTTGTACTCGCATTTTTATTTAAAACTAAAGTAGCGTCAATAATTGGAGTAACTGTCGTGTTTGTTACAGTGCTTCCAACAGCAGGTGTTTGGTTTGGATTCACTGTATATTCATAATTTACAAGGGCGTTATTCGTTAAAGTGCCACTAGGAGGAATCTCAAGAATTTTCACTTGGAATGTAATAAAAGTAGTCCCTCCTGGTGAAATATCGTCTAAATGAATACCTAATGAAGGGTCTAAACCAGGTTGAGATACGTTATTTATCGTAACAGAATTCGGGATGAAGGATGCACCTGGTCCAAGTCCATCTGTTAAAACTGTAGCACTAGCAGGGATGTTTCCTGTGTTCGTAACTGCAATCGTATAAGTAACGATATCTCCAATTGCAGCATTCGGTGTGTTCACTGATTTCGTTGCGATAATAGTAGCGTTGTTAATTTGAGTTGTTATTACATTACTTGATGCATTGGCGGATGCTGGAGGTAAGTTCGGGTCTACTACATATTGGTACGTTGTGTTACTTTGGTTCGGGATTGGATTCGGATTCGGGATGGAATTTACTTGCACTTGGAACGAAATTATCGTATTTGCATTCGGATTTATTGGATCAATCGCTATTCCATTTGCTGGATTTACATTAGGCAGTATATTCCCGTTTACTGTTACACTATTTGGAATAAAAGATGTACCGCTTGGAATTGCATCGGTAAACACTATATTTGATGCAAGTGTGTTTCCGTTATTCGTTAAAGTAGTCGTGTACGTAATGATATCATTTACGTTCGCAAACTGCTTATCTGCAGATTTTACAGAGGTAATCGTAGCGTTATTAATAGTTGTCTGTACGGTGTTGGAGGCAACCATCTGCATTATAGCTGGTTTAGATGGGTCATATGTGTATTGGAAAGTAGTGCCGGATTGATTTGTAAGCGGATTTGCACTAGGAATAGTTGGTACAAAAACCTGGAATGCAACAGTACGTGATGAATTCGCTCCAATTGTACCAATTAAAATGCCGTTAGCAGGATTTGCATTAGCTATAGGGACACCGTTAATCGTTACAGTATTAGGAAGGAAAATGGTACCAGCTGGAATGATATCTGTAAACGTTACATTAGAGGCAGGGATATTGCCGTTATTCGTTAAAATCGTTGCATACGTTATGATGTCGCCAACATCAGCAAAGTTTGTGCTTGTTAGTTTCGTAGCAACAATATTAGCAGTATTAATTTGTGTAGCTACGATATTGCTAATAGCGTTCCTAACAACAGCAGGTAAATTTGGATCTGCAATAAAGCTATATTGAAGTGCAGCACTGTTTTGAACTGGATTAGGTGAAGGTAAACTATTTGCACTAATTTGGAAAACAATTGTTGTAATGCCGCCAGCGGGAATCGTACCAACTTGAAGACCAACACTTGGATCCGCACCTAGCTGTAAAGCACCGCCTATAAAAATACTATTTGGTACGAGTGTCGTACCAGGAGGGAGTATATCGGTAACGACTACGTTATTTGCTGGAGTATTTCCAGGGTTAGCTAGGGCAATTGTATATGTGATTGGTTGCCCAACATCGGCGATAGTTAAATCTACATCCTTGAAAATAATTACATTTGCTAAGTTGATTTGTGTACTTACAGTGTTACTTAAAGATGTTTCTATAGTTGGTGGATCTCCTGGATTTAGAATAAAGCTATACTGTGTACTAGATGAATTTATTGTTGGATTTTGCGCTGGTAAAGAGGTGACAGTTACTTGATAAGAGACAGTAAGTGAGCCGTTAGCAGGAATAGAAGGTAACGGAACACCGACATTTGGATCGGCGTTATTTTGGAGTGCACCATTAATAAGGAAAGTGTTTGGGATAAAGGTAGTACCGTCTGGATTCGTATCAACGAAAGTAGGACTATCAGCGGAAACACTTCCTTCATTCGTTAAAACGACGGTATAAGTTAATACATCCCCTACAGTAGCGAACGCTCGATCCACTGTTTTTGCTGAAATGACATTTGCGTCATTTACTTGAGTAAATGTAGTGGTTGAAGTTGTGTTCTTACTTACAGGGGAAGCATTTGGATCCACGATAAAGTTATAGGAAATAGAAGCGCTATTTGAAATAGGGTTTGGATTTGGGATGCTAGTTATTAATACTTGGAATGAAGCTGTAATTGTAGTACCGGCATTAATACTACCAATAGTAATGCTAGTTGGTGTAACGCCTGGTTGAGTAACATTGTTAACTATAACACTGTTTGGTACAAAGGCAGTACCATTCGCAATTGAATCGGATAGTACTACATTGTTCGCCGAAACATTTCCATCGTTTGTAAGAGAAAAGGTATAAGTTAATACATCTCCAACTTCCGCAAATGTTTTATCTACAGACTTAGTAGCTTGAATGTTTGCTAGTCTAATTGTTGATGTAACAGAATTAGAATTTGCTGTTTTTGAAGTTGGTGGCAGACTTGCGTTTACAGTATATAGATAAGAAGCGAAAGCATTATTAATGATAGGATTTTGGGCGGTAATATTGATAACTGTTACTTGGAAAGAAAGAGTAAAAGTAGCTCCGCCAGGAATTGTTCCGATAGGTAAAGCAACGAGAGAATCTACATTTTGCAAAACTCCGTTTAGTGTTACAGTACCAGGAGTCAATATCGTTCCATTTGGAAGTGGGTCTGTTAGTTGTACGTTAGTTGCAGCTGTATTTCCACTGTTTGTAATAAGAATTGTATAACTGATTGTTTCGCCAACTGTAGCAAATGGTTTATTTGTTGATTTTGTTAATGTTACATTCGCATTGTTAATTTGAGTGGAAACGAGATTCGAAGAAATGTTTTTCGTAACGGGTGATTGGCTAGGGTTGACGGTATATTGATAAGAAGCGCTTGAACCATTAGATACGACATTCGACGCTGGAATTGTATTTACTACTACTTGAAATGAAACATTTTTTGTTGTACCAGTTGGAATAGATCCTATATTCACACCAGTGGCGGGGTTTGCTCCAACTTGTGTCGTACCGTCAATTGTTAGACTGTTTAGAACGAATGTTGTTCCAGTAGGAATGACATCTGTAAAAATAACATTGTTTGCATTCGTATTACCTGTACTTGTAAAGGAAACAGTGTACGTTAGCGTATCACCAATATCTGCAAAAATTTTATCTACTGCTTTCGTCATTGTTACAGTAGCATTATTCACTTGAGTGGAGACAATATTCGTCGTATCAGTCCCGCTTACTGCAGGCTGATTTGGTACAGGAATATATTGATATGTTGTTGTACCACTATTTAATATTGGATTTGTTTGGGGAATAGAAGGAACGAATACTTGAAATGAAACAGTAGTCGTAGAATTAGCGGCAATAGATCCAATTGCTATGCCATTAGCGGGATTTGCGCTAGCTTGCGTAACTCCGTTAATAGTTACACTTCCTGGAATGAAAGTAGTCCCGCTAGGAATCGGATCTGTATATAAAACGTTCGTTGCGGCGATATTTCCTATATTAGCTAAGGCAATACTGTAAGTTAACGTTTCGCCAATATCAGTAAAGATTTTGTTAACTGATTTTGTTCCATTAATATCTGCGAGGTTAATTTGTGTTCCTGCAGAGTTGCTTGTTGCAAGACCGTTAAAAGTCGTTCCACCGGCTATTGGTGTATATTGAAATGTAATGTTCGCAGTGTTAGAAATCGGATTTTGATTTGGAAGAGAAACGACAGTTGCTTGGAAAGTTACTGTACGAGAAGCGCTGTTATTAATTGTTCCAAGAGATATACCCGCAGCCGGATTTGCATTTGTTTGTGGTATGTTATCTACCGTTACAGTGCCAGGTATAAAGGAAGTGCCGTTAGGAAGACTATCTATAAAAATAACGTTATTGGCGGGAAGAAGTCCGGTATTAGGGATCGTAACGGTATAAGTGAGGACGTCTCCAATTGCAGCGACACTTTTATTCACGCTTTTCGTTGCTTGTATGTTAGGTGAATTTATATTAATTTGTAATCCGACTGTATTTAACATATATGCATCTCCGTTAGTTGTTAAACGGATTGCAGCGGATACTTGGGAATTTGTTAAATAAGGAGAAATATCAATAGAAGTAATGTCCCAGCCTTGCCTTCCTGCCGAGATATTTGTACTTGTAGAAGCACTTTGATTCCGTGTTCCAAATGTCCCAGTTGTATCTAAATTTCCGGCAGCATTATTCACTTGAGAACCGAAGAAATTATTTACAGCATTATTTGGCCCGGATAAAGCATTTAATGAACTGAAATTTGGTCCAAATAATGCTTGATCCCCAGTTAAATCAGCATCTCCTTCAGTAGAACTTAAAAATAACCTCCCACTTACAGGTCCTCCTGAAGGTGTTAAAAATCCTGAAACAGATACATCGGCACTACCAGTTTCCGCAGAAACACGGTTACCAGCTACATAAATGGTTAAGTTCCTTGCAGGCAATGTCCCGTTTTGATAAGCAACGATAAGTGTCCATCCAGCTGAATTAATTGTTC
Organism: Bacillus cereus group sp. MYBKT111-2; assembly: GCF_051915205.1. Classification (NCBI taxonomy): domain Bacteria; kingdom Bacillati; phylum Bacillota; class Bacilli; order Caryophanales; family Bacillaceae; genus Bacillus; species Bacillus cereus group sp. MYBKT111-2. The sequence continues at coordinate 539,267 of NZ_JBQAEG010000004.1, read as the reverse complement.
CATTAGAAGCATCTATAGGATCTACAAGTCCAGGGACAGAGCCGGCTGTATAAGAGCCAGCCCCTCCGGCTTGAATGAGCGATGTTACATCTGCGGATCGTGTATAGAATCCAAATGTGACAGATCCAGAAACGAATGTTTGATTAGAGGCTGTAACACCTGAAGGGGTAATCGAGTATGTTGACACAGGTGTTGTAAAAGAAATAGGATTTCCTAATACACTCGTAATATTTTGATCACGAGATAAGTAGTTTCCTCCCCAAACGAGTTCTGCGTAAAGAATAGTACTACCAGCAGGGATATTTAAAAGGGCGGTAGAACTATTTTGTGTATAGTTTAACGTTGTACCAGCAGGAAAAGTAGGTACTTGTAAAGCGGTATTCGTAGTTGCGAATGCACCAATTGCCCCGATTGTACCAGCACGGTTTTGATTACTAATTTTACTTAAACCTAAAGTATTCCCTGTAATTGCGAGTGCGCCGTTAGTGGTGGTAGAAAATCGATTCGTAATGGGCATGTTGTCACCTCATTTACAATATAGTCTTGGTCAAAATAGGATATGTATGTGACAAATAAAGGGAAACATGTACAGGTTGATTCGGAAAGAATGATTTAAGAGTCTAGATAAAGAGATGGAGAATGATTGACTTGGAAATGAGAGTGGAGCGTCTTAGAAAAGAAAGTATAAATGATATTGTTTCATTATCTTCTTATATTGGCTGGGATTATAACGGAGAAGAAATTGAGACTATTTTTGACTCAGGTATTGTATACGGTGTGTGGAATGGGAGGAAGGAACTTATTGCTAGCGCGGCAATAATATTATATGGGGAGGAATTAGCGTCTATCGGAATGGTCATTGTACATCCAAATTATAAGGGGAGGGGGATTGGAAAGGCGATAACAGATTCATGTATTAAGAGCGTATCGACTCAAACTCCAATTATGCTTATTGCTACGGACGAGGGAAAACTTTTATATGAAAAATTAGGATTTAGAGCAGTAAGCTATGTTTCTAAATACATATGTAACTCGTACAATGTGAATGATTATTGTATAGGAAATGAAGATTATATAATGAATTATAAAGAGTATGATTTAGAAGAAATAATAAAATTAGATGAATATGCGTTTGGAACAAATAGAAAAGAGTTTTTAATGAAAAGAATTATGCAAAGTGAACAGTGTATCGTTGTAAAGGATAAGGAACAAAATGCATTAGGATATGGTTTGAGTGTACAAACACCCGAAAATAAAATAATAGGTCCGGTCGTTGCTAAAAATGATGCGATGGCAATGAGAATTGTACATGATTTAGCAAGAGAACATCATGGTAAAGTAAGAATTGATGTACCAGAGGGGAAAAAAGATTTTCTAAATCAATTAGAGGCTGTTGGCTTTCAAAAGGTTAATACACCACCAATTATGATGAGAAATAGTGATCAATTATTAAAACGGAATAATGGGCTATATAGCATTGCAGCACAAATTTTTGGATGAAAAAAGAATCCTTTTCACGTAAGGATTCTTTTTTAGGTAATTTAATCACGATATTGGTCGTGAGTTGGTTGAAAGAGGTCTTCTTCGATATCTCTCACCATAGAAAAATGATCAACGTTATAATGGCCATGTAAAGTTTTATTATGATGACCAATAATTTGCTCTGCAGATAACACGTTAGAGTCAGTTGTTGAATGACCATTTTTAATTAATGTAACGTCAAATCCTTGTACAGTAGCTGTTCTAACGGCGGTGTCGATGCAATGTTCTGTTTTACATCCACCGATAACAATATGATTAATTTTTTCTTCTTTTAAAAGTTCAAGTAAAGAAGTGCCATAGAATGAGTTTGTTGCTGCTTTATTAATAAGGATTGCAGACTGAGGTACTTTAATTTCATTATGTACTTCAAATCCTTCTCCGCTACCAGAAGCAACATCGATATCTCTTACGAAAACAATAAGGGCATTTGCATCTATCGCTTTCTGTACGGCTGTATTTAGTGTAGATAGTAACTCGGTTTTACGAAAAACTTCTTTTTCTTGTTCATTTCCATCCATTAATTCTTGCTGCGCATCGATAATTAATAGTGCTTGTTTCATCGTGTCTCCCCTTTAATATGAAATAAGTTCCACTGTACATATTCCTTTATATTGTTAGGAAATCCTCCATTACAAACGAAGTAGACGATTGATTTACAAAGTTGTCAAAGAAATTTCATTCTCATAGCGTGTAAAAACATGTATGATAGGAGATGGAGAATTTTTGAGTAGGTGGGAATAACATGCAAACAGTAGAAGATTATCTTTCATTCTTACATACGAAAGGATTTAAACTATCAGAGGAAGCACAAGGATTTATTATGTTCGGACAAGGATATACTGGTGCATCTGATGGAATTGTGAACGCAGCAATAGAAGCGACAATTAAACATCAATTACAGTTTGATGGGAGTTATTTTGTTGCGTTATTAGAACGATTGAAAGAAGAAGAGATTACAGATAAAAAAAGCGCTAAGGCTTTTATGCGGAAGTTACAAGCGTAACTTCACGCAGCCTGCGCTTCTTTTTTTGTTTTGGAAGGTAATTCAACAAAAACCATGCCTAGGAAAATACATAGGCATCCGATAATAGCAGAAATAGAAAGTTGTTCGTTTGCAACGAGAACGCCTGTTAAGGCAGCGAAAACGGGCTCCATTGCGAAAATAATGGCTACTCTCGTTGGAGACGTATGTTTTTGCGCTGATGTTTGAATGAAAAAAGCAATGGATGTTGCAAATAGGGAAGTTAGAAAGAGAGCAAATAAAAAGGAAGAATTCGTCCATAGTGCTACTGAAAATAATTTTTCCCAATCTTCAAACAAAAAGGCGCAAATAGAAGAAAATATACCGACAGCTAATACTTGCGATGTGCTTAACAATAAAGGTGATATTTTTTTAGAGAAGAAGCCGTTAACGAGAATATGAGCAGCGAAAGCAACTGCGCAACCGAGAACGAGTATATCTCCAATGTTTAATTGAAATGAATCACCAGCTGTTAATAAGTATAAACCTGCCGTTGCTACAGCAATGCCCATTACGATAAAAATAGTAGCTTTTTGTTTTAAAAAGATAAAAGACAAAATGGGCACCATAACGATACTAAGCCCTGTTAAGAATCCTGCTTTTGAAGAGGTTGTATAAAGTAAGCCGAATGTTTGTAATACATAGCCAACACATAAAAAGAATCCAACGATTAATCCGGCAAGACTACTCTGTTTTATATCTTGTTTTGAAGTTTTTTTTGCGAAAATCATTTGAACGAACAATAAAATAATTCCGGCGAATAAAAAGCGAATACCATTAAAAGTAAATGGGCCAACGAAAGACATAGCATTTTGAACGACAACAAACGTAGCTCCCCAAATAAAAGAGACAAATAATAAAGCTAGAGGAGCAATCCAATCTTTTTTCACACTCATACCCCCGTTAATTTTGTAAAATAGCCTTTCTAGCTAACTCATCAGCAACTTTATTTTGACTACTTGGAATCCATTTAATAAAAAAGAGATCGAAACTTTTTATGTACTGCAGTGCTTCTTCTAATAGTGGCGCAAACATTTTATTTTTTGCGTATTCTTTTTCGACAGCTCGCTCAACAAGTTGCGAATCTGTACGAAAAGAGACAATGTTATAATTATGCTCCGTGCAATATTTTAATGCCGCAAGTAAAGCGTGGTATTCTGCTTCATGATTGGACATTGTCCCAAGGGGTAATGATAATTGTACAGCTGGTTGAATCCCTTTAATAAATACTCCCGCACCAGAAGGACCAGGATTTCCTTTTGATGCACCATCAATATATACTTCAATCAAAATGAGAAACCTCCAAATGATAAGATAATCCCCTACTTATATGTTTCTTTGAAGTAGGGGATAGAGTAATTAGCCGATTGTAATGCTATAACGACATGTAAATGTTTCATTCGCTTGTAAAGATTGAATTCCTTTTTTTTCCTTGAAATCTTTTGCTGGAGTTACTTCATCGGCAATTCCGTACCAAGGTTCAATACATAAGAAAGGTGCATTCTCGCCTGGTGTCCATACGCCGACAAATGGGAAGCCATCAAATTCTACTTTTACAAATTTATTATGTTTATGAGAACGAATAGAGATTTCATCCGTATTCATATTTTCAAAAATAAGTGCATCATTTTTAAATAAATCGTATGTAAGTGGTAATTCATTCGTATTTTCAGCGATTAATTGTTTTTTGCTTGAAAGGTAAGGACCTTCTAATACGCTAGTTTCTAAGCGTTCAGAACCATTAAAGGATAAATGATAATCTGTAAATGATTCGCCCTCTAATAATGGGAAGTTGAAACCAGGATGTGCTCCGATTGAGAAGAACATCTCTTTTGAAGCAGGATTAGTTACTTCATATGTTACATGAACGATTTGTCCGTCTAGCTCATAAGAAACAAGTAATTCGAATTCGTATGGATATTTTTTTAATGTTTCTTCATTACTAGTAACAATATAAGTGATTTTCGTTTCACTTTGTTCTTTCACAGAGAATGTAAGGTCACGAGCAAAGCCGTGTTGTGTTAAAGAATATGGTTTACCATCTACGTAGTATGTATTATCTACTAATCGACCGACAATTGGGAATAAAATTGGTGCGCGGCGCCCCCAATAAGTAGAATCGCCTTGCCATAAGTATTCAGTGTTATCTTCTTTTAAGCGAACGCTTTGTAATTCTGCACCTTTGTCAGAAATGGAAACGATCACTTTTTCATTTTGAATTGTTGCAGTCATGAAGTAAAACCTCCTAAATCTTTCATATATTTCATTATACGTTGTCTAAAAGAAAAAGGGTAGTTCATGGTAGGAATCTATTGACGAAAGGGGGGCTACCGCGTAAAATATAATCTTGTTGCTTAAAAAACGAATAACGTGGTTCGAAACCATCCCACGTAAAAAAACTAAGGAGATTTTGTCATGAATATTAGAACTTTAGTCGGTAATGGTATTTTAGCGGCATTATATATTGCTGTTTCTATGCTTATTCAACCATTTGGCTTTACGAATGTACAGTTTCGTATTTCAGAGATGTTTAATCATCTCGTTGTATTTAATAAGAAAGCAATTTACGGAATTGTATTAGGTGTATTTTTAACGAATCTCTTTTTCTCACCTATGATCGCTTACGATTTAGTATTTGGAGTAGGGCAATCTATTCTTGCATTAGTTGCAACGATTATTTCTATGCGATTTATTAAAGGTGTTTGGGCTCGTATGATTTTTAATACAGTCATTTTTACAATTACAATGTTTATGATTGCAATTGAACTTCATCTTGCATTTGATTTACCATTCATGTTGACTTGGTTAACATGTGCAATCGGTGAATTTGTTGTTATGGCGATTGGTATGCCTGTAATGTACTGGATTAATAAACGAGTACAATTTGAAAGATTTATGTAATAGATGAAAGAGCTATTCCTATAGGGATAGCTCTTTTTGCATGTGATAATATTGAATATAATTCTTTGACTCTTGATAAAATATAATAAAATAAAGTGAGGCTTTCATTAGCTGGATACATATAAGAAGTCTTACATAAGGGGAATCTAGTATGAAATATAAAATTCATTGGTTGTATAAAACAAAACGCGGTTTTCAGACGGAATTAACGACAGATTATATGAACATAGAAGAAGCACTTCAATTTGCGGAGGATTTCGAGAAAACAGGAAGAGTGAAAGAATTATTATTTTACGATGAAATGGATGCAGAATGGTCATTAAAGGAAATGAAGAAGCTGAGCAAACAAGTGGAGGAAGAACCCCAAGAAATACTCGTTTATTTTGATGGCGGCTATGATGTACAGACGAAAGAAGCTGGTATAGGCATATGTGTATACTATAAAAAAGGAAATACAAAATACCGAATTCGCCGTAATGCATATATAGAAGGCATATATGATAATAATGAAGCGGAATATGCATCATTACTATATAGCATGAATATACTCGAGGAATTAGGGATTAAGTATGAAGCGGTCACGCTTCGCGGAGATTCTCAAGTTGTACTGCAGCAATTGGCTGGAGAATGGCCTTGTTATGATGAACATTTAAATCATTATTTAGACCAAATTGAGCAAAAAGCAAAGCAAATGAAATTAAAACTTGTATGTGAGCCTATATCAAGAAAACAAAATAAAGAAGCACATCAATTAGCTACGCAAGCATTAGAAGGAACAGTGATTGATAGTCATAAAGAAATAACCGAATAGAGAGGTGCAAAGGTGGATAAAAAGCAACTCATTACAGAGGTAAATGACTTATTAGAAACGTATTGTGAAGGATGTTTTTTGCGAGAACATAATCGAAAGACAAATAGTAAGTATTATGCTCATTCCTTTTGTATAAGACAATGTACAGTTGGAGAAACATTGAAAAAATATGGGGAACAGTTGTCATGAAAAAACATCCAGAGAAAACTCTCTGGATGTTTTTTAGTGCTTCGCTTCATTTAATTGATGCTCACACTCGCTTAATTTCTTTTCCTCATTTATTAAAAATGGCTCGTCTAAATCTGTTGCAACAGATTTCATAATTTCAAGCTGAGAGCGAGCTGCTTCTACAGCAGTAGTAGCATGCTCTAATGTATCTGGATCCATTGAAATTGTCGCTGATCCTACCATTTTTTGTGCTGTTTCTACACGGAATTTCACTTCTTCAAAATCATTTACTTCTGATCCCATTAATAATTCCTCCTTTGTATAGTGCGCATTTCACATAGTTTTTGCTCTGGAAAACGGAAATATACAAAGGAATAACAAAGGAGGTTACCAAGTAAGGTAACCTCCTGTCATATGTTGGATTAAAGTTTTACTACGTTAGCAGCTTGAGGTCCACGGTTTCCTTCAGTGATATCGAAAGATACTTCTTGACCTTCTTCTAAAGCTTTGTAGCCTTCGCCTTGAATAGCAGAGAAATGTACGAATACATCGTCAGCGCCTTCAATTTCGATAAATCCAAAACCTTTTTCGTTGTTAAACCATTTTACTTTTCCTTGCATGTTACAATTCCTCCTAAAAACATTTGCTTTTTTCATTTAGTGAAATTCATTTGAAAAGATAATATAAACTAAAAATGCTATAATCTTGAATATTCTGCTAAATGATTAATTTAAATATACACGAATTGGGAGAATTTAGTCAAGTAAGCGATTTTATTTTTTTGTATTTTTAAATAATTTTTTAACCAAATTTTTAAATAGGTATAGGACAGGCCAAGTATGTAATAGTCTTAATTGAATGCTATACATAATGGGGTGAAAGAATGAATGAGTCTTATTTATTAGATAATGAAGGAATGAGAATGAGAACGGATATACCGAATTGGGTTGCAAAAGAATTTGAAAATTTTTCTAACGTCGTATTAGAACCAACTTTCCCATGTTATTTTGGTTTAACTGCTTTGAAAAAGAATGAACTTCGCTATTCCTTTCTATCTCATAATGATTGGAGTCATTTGCCGCATACAATGTTATCTTTTTTAGAGCTAATGAAAGAGCGTCCAATTGTAAGAAGAGGCTTTTTTCTTTTTGTAGAACCGGAATGTGAGGAGCAATCACTGGAATATTACCGTGATTACTTTTGGAAAGTACTACAATATTTACATGAAAACGATAAGGAAACATGGCCAAAGCAAATTCCTAAAGACCCAGACCATTACTTATGGGAATTTTCATTTGGCGGGGAACCGATATTCGCATTTGGAAACGCACCAGCCTATAAACAACGAAAAACTAGGCATTTAGGAAATTCTCTCGTTATTGGATTTCAGCCACGTACTATATTTGATGGATTAGAAGGGGATCGTCCTAAAGGAGCATATTCTAGGCAAACGGTCCGTGAGCGAGTTGAAAAGTGGGATCAGCTGCCGAAACATCCTAACATTAGTCATTATGGTGATCCGGATCATCGTGAATGGAAACAATACTTTATAGGAGACGATGTAGAACCGTTAAAAGGAAAATGTCCTTTTCTTCATAAGATAGAAAAGTAAGAGTCATCATCTGGATGGCTCTTTTGCATATTTTGGATAAAAAAGGGTATTTTAGTAGTAAATATTTTGAGGGAAGCTAGTCTATTTTTAATTATTACATCATTACTTAATAGTAAAGGAAGTAGAAAGGATAGAGTGATGTTTGGAGCGATAATACAACAAATTGTATTAGGTATTTCATTAGCTGCGCCAGTAGGTCCGATTAATATTGAAATGTTAAAACGAGGAATTGAACGAGGTTTTTGGCATGCGTGGGTTGTTGGAATTGGTGGAATGACAGCAGATATTTTGTTTATGCTTCTCATCTATTTCGGTTTATCTTCTCTGTTTATGTATACATATGTACAAGCTTTTATGTATTGCACAGGGTTTTTCTTATTATTTTATTTAGGATTTCAAAGTGTAAAACAAGGAATTTCTCAATCGAATATGGAATATAAAAAAGAAGAGGTAGGCGGCCTTAAACAATCGTTTATAGCAGGTTTTTTAATTGCGATATCCAATCCATTAAATCTTGTTTTTTGGTTTGGTATATACGGAAGTACACTTAGCTCATTGCTTACGAAGGTAACGAAACAAGAAGCCTTTTTGTATAGTCTTTGTATTATCGCTGGTATTATTTTATGGAATGTAAATATTGCTTTTTCTGTCCATTTTGGCAGAACTTTATTAAAGCAAAAAGCACTTGGCTATATAACAGCCGGAGCAGGTATTATTTTAGTAGGATATTCTATCCATTTTGCATACAAAGCTTTACAGTTGTTCACATAAGATTGAAGGGGAGATTTTTATGTATCGAACCACTATTGACGGAAAAGAAATCATTATTACGTTAGCACCAAAAATCAGAAAAGAAATTACTGATAGAAATCCACTATATGAAGCGGTATTTCAGAATGCAGCAAGATTACTACAAACAAAGCAACCAACGTTTGCTGTAAATCATGAAATATTTGGGCTTATCATTGGAGAGGTACAAAGAGGAGAAGTAACAGTGTTTGCGGTGGAACATATTATTCCGAAGCAAAATATATTTGGACCGAACAATTTTTTCTCGACAATAGAGCAACAGGCAAATTTGTAAAGCGTATAGAATAAGATATAGAAAAGAAATAGTCGTAACGATATGTTGCGACTGTTTTTTTTGAAAAGGGGGAAGGAAGATGAAGAGGGTGGGGAAAGAGTTCTTTTTACAACATGATATCGTTATTATGTATAGTATTTTATTTGTTTTTATCATTATTTTAAAAATGCAATTTTTCACATGGATCGGTTTGTTAGCTTGTTTGTTTGGTATTATTTTTTATACGCTAAACGAATATATGACACACCGTTTTTTATTTCACTTAAAACCACCTAAAAACGTATTTTTATTAAAAATGCTAAGAAGATTACATTATGACCATCACGTCTATCCAGATGATTTAAAACTGTTATTTTTACCTGTATGGTTTAGTATACCGAGTTTTACTATATATTTACTTATATCATATGCTATAACAAAAAGTGTTACTATTGCACTTTCGTTCGGAATTGGAATGATTATTATGCTTCTCGTTTATGAATGGAAACATTATATTGCACATAAGCCAATTCGTCCTGTTACTAAGTTTGGAAGATGGCTAAAAAAACAGCACATATTACACCATTATAAAAATGAAAAGTTTTGGTTTGGTGTTTCAAATCCAGTATTCGATTTCATATTTGGAACGCTTAAAGATGGAAAAGACGTTGAATTAAGCGAAACAGCTCGTAATTTAGAAAAGGAAAAAAAGAAAAAAGTAGTGCGTTAAGCACTGCTTTTGTTTTAATGAGGAAAAAATAAGTAAGGTGTCACTTTATTTTGAAAAAGTATATTAAAAACTTAGGGGAAAATGCCGAAAAATGTCTATCGAAAAATCTTTGCAGGAATGTATGGATTGTCTAAAATGAAAATAAGTTTCTGAATATTTATAAAATTTAGTCTTTAGGTATACAAGGGGGAATTGCATTTCTAGTAAGAGAGGGGATAAGAGAATGAAAAGAGATGATACGTCAGCACGTAAGTTACAAAATGAGGTGAATTATACAGAGGTTGTTCAGTCAGAAGAATTTCAATTGTTATTAAATAAGAAAAAGAAGTTTATCGTTCCAATGAGTATTTTCTTTTTAAGTTTTTTTATTGCGTTACCTATTTTAACATCGTATTCAAAGGTACTCAATACACCGGCATTTGGTGATGTTACGTGGGCGTGGGTATTTGCTTTTGCACAATTTATTATGACTTGGGCTTTATGTATGATTTATAGCAAAAAGGCGGAATCCTTTGATGAAATCTCGCAAAAAATTCTACAAAATATGCAAAAAGGGAGGGGCTGAACTTGAATACGACGGCATTTGCACTATTTTTAATTATTGTCCTTGGTACGCTCGTCATAACCTATTTTGCATCGAAAAAAACGAAAAATGCGAGTGAGTTTTATACAGCTGGAGGGGGATTAACTGGTTGGCAAAATGGTCTGGCCATTGCGGGAGATTATATGTCTGCTGCGTCTTTTCTTGGTATAGCTGGAGCGATCGCATTAACTGGGTTTGATGGTTTCTTTTATAGTATCGGCTTTTTAGTTGCTTATTTAGTTGTTCTATACCTTGTCGCAGAACCGCTAAGGAATTTAGGGAAGTACACGTTAGCGGATATGATTGCGGCGCGTTTTGACGCGAAAAAAGTTCGCGGAGTTGCAGCGCTTAATACGATGACGATTTCAATTTTTTATATGATTGCACAATTAGTTGGGGCGGGTGCACTTATTAAGTTATTATTAGGGATTGAATATACAACATCCGTTTTAATTGTTGGTACATTAATGACAGTGTACGTTATTTTTGGCGGAATGACCGCGACGAGCTGGGTGCAAATTGTTAAGGCTGTATTACTTATGGCTGGTACATTTATTATTTCTGTTATCGTTTTCGCAAAATTTAATTTTAGTGTGACGGAAATGTTTGCTCAAATGAAAACAGCAACTCCATTAAAAGATTCGTTTTTAAATCCAGGAGTAAAGTATAAAGATGGTCTTGATACACTATCTTTAAATTTAGGACTAGTCCTTGGTACGGCAGGATTACCACACATTCTTGTTCGCTTTTTTACAGTACGTGATGCAAAAACAGCACGTCAATCTGTCGTATACGCTACGTGGTTAATTGGCGCATTTTATATTATGACAATTTTCTTAGGATTTGGGGCAGCGGCGTTTGTAGGGAATGAGGCGATTATGAAAGCAAACCCTGCTGGTAATATGGCAGCACCTTTATTAGCGAAAGCACTGGGCGGAGATTTCTTATTTGCTTTCGTATCAGCAATTGCCTTTGCAACGATTTTAGCTGTAGTGGCAGGCCTTGTATTAACAGCAGCATCCGCATTCGCACATGATTTTTATAATGAAATTATCCGCAAGGGGAAATCAACGGAAAAAGAGCAAGTATCCATGGCTCGTTATGCGTCTATTGGAGTAGCGGTATTGTCTATTATACTAGCGTTATTTGCTCAAACATTGAACGTAGCATTTTTAGTTTCGTTAGCATTTGCAGTTGCAGCGAGTGCAAACTTGCCAGTTATATTATTTACAATATATTGGAAGCGCTTCAATACAACAGGTGCCATCTCTGGTATGATTGCTGGTCTTGTATCAGCTATTGTTCTTGTCGCGTTAAGCCCAAATGTATGGAACCCTGTAGCTGGAAAAGCTATATTTGTTGGGGAAGCGATATTCCCATATACGACACCTGGAATTATTTCGATTCCGCTTGGATTTCTTGCAGCGTATTTAGGAACTGTTTTATCTAGTAAGAAAGAAGATGCAGCGAAATTTGATGAAATTCTCGTGAAATCTAATACTGGGCATGGTATTAGTGACGCGTCTTCGCATTAAAAAAGAGGAGCTTTTCGATAGATAAGAAAAGCTCCTTTTTCTTTTGTCATTTTCTTGTAAATAATACTGCTTTGTAAGTAGGATTTGTCTTAATTTTGTGGAATGAAAATAAGCAGGGAGAAATTTAAATCATCATGGTACCAGCGCAGCTTTTGTGAAAAATAAGTTGTTATGGAAGGTGGAAGAAATGATGAAAACGAAACAGACTGATGAATTATTAGCAAAAGATGAGCAATATGTTTGGCACGGAATGCGTCCCTTTAGTCCAAATAGTACAATGGTAGGGGCAAAAGCAGAAGGGTGCTGGGTTGAAGATATACAAGGAAAAAGATATTTAGATGGTATGAGTGGTCTTTGGTGTGTGAATAGTGGATATGGCAGAAAAGAGCTTGCAGAAGCGGCATATAAGCAATTACAAACATTATCATACTTTCCAATGTCACAATCACATGAACCGGCTATAAAGCTTGCAGAAAAATTAAATGAATGGCTTGGAGGAGAGTATGTTATTTTCTTCTCTAATAGTGGTTCGGAAGCGAACGAAACAGCTTTTAAAATAGCAAGACAATACTATGCGCAAAAAGGTGAACCACATCGTTATAAATTTATGTCACGTTACCGCGGCTATCATGGGAATACAATGGCAACGATGGCAGCGACGGGACAAGCACAGCGTAGATATCAATATGAGCCATTTGCTTCAGGATTTTTACATGTAACGCCGCCAGATTGTTATCGTATGCCTGGAATAGAAAGAGAGAACATTTATGATGTAGAATGTGTAAAAGAAGTAGATCGGGTCATGACATGGGAACTAAGTGAAACGATTGCAGCTTTTATTATGGAACCAATTATTACAGGCGGAGGCATTTTAATGCCGCCACAAGACTATATGAAAGCTGTTCATGAAACGTGTCAAAAACACGGTGCCTTGCTCATTAGCGATGAAGTGATTTGCGGTTTTGGGCGTACAGGAAAGGCATTTGGATTTATGAATTATGATGTGAAACCAGATATTATTACAATGGCAAAAGGGATTACAAGTGCATATTTACCATTATCAGCAACAGCTGTGAAAAAAGAAATATATGAAGAATTTAAAGGAAAAGGAGAATATGAATTTTTACGCCACATTAATACATTTGGTGGGAACCCTGCAGCTTGTGCATTAGCACTTAAAAACTTAGAGATCATGGAAAATGAAAATTTAATTGAGCGATCTGCACAAATGGGCTCGCTTTTATTAGAGCAATTAAAAGAAGAAATTGGAGAACATCCACTTGTAGGGGATATTAGAGGAAAAGGACTACTAGTTGGAATTGAACTAGTAAATGATAAAGAGACGAAAGAGCCAATTGATAACGACAAAATTGCAAGTGTTGTAAATGCTTGTAAAGAAAAAGGGTTAATTATAGGACGAAACGGTATGACAACAGCAGGATATAATAACGTTTTAACGCTAGCACCACCGCTTATTATTTCAAGTGAAGAAATTGCCTTTGTTGTTGGAACGTTGAAGACAGCGATGGAACGTATTTAATGAATGAAGCGAGCTGTAATATACAGCTCGCTTTTGTTTATGATGTGAAATATGATAAATTTTCAAAGAGAGGGGAATTTATTATGAAGAAATATGATTCTAGTCAACATTATCACATCGGATATTATGAAGACGGATATGATTTAGAAGTGACAGCGTACAAAAGAATACATGAACCAGTTTGGGATGCGTATATTCCACACTATGAGGTAGACGATTTTTATAAGAAAGTGGAGGAAATGAAGCTAGGTGAATATGTAGATGATTATGGCATTATGGTGTATTCATTTCGTAATGGTATTGATGATGATGAAGCACGAATTATTTTTGAAAAATGGTTAAAAACGAACGGGATTGTTTAAAGATAAAACGAAAAAGAAGCTTACTATCTTATAAGATAGTAAGCTTCTTTTTTATTAAACTTATTTACTTGCTTTCATTGCTTTATCTTTTGCACCAAAAGTGTATTTTAACATTGGTGGTGTAATCATTGTAGTTAAAATAACGACAATAACGATAGCTGTAAAGTAATCTTGTGCTAGTAGACCTGAAGAAAGTCCTGTTCCTGCGATGATAAGTGCAACTTCACCACGAGAAACCATTCCAGAACCGATAATTGCAGAAGACTTAGCATCAAATCCAGTCATTCGTGCACCTAAGCCACAACCGATTAGTTTCGTTAATACAGCGATTACTGTTAATGCTAGGATGAACCAAATTTGATCGCCAATACCGTCAAATGTAATATTCATACCGATACTTACGAAGAATACTGGAACGAACATAGCGTAAGCGATTGGCTCTACTTTCTTTTCTACTTCATGTTTGTAGTTCGTTTGAGAAATAGCGATACCAGCTGCGAAAGCACCGATAATACCAGCAATTCCTAATAATTCGCCGAAATATGCGAATGAGAAACAGATGATAAGAGCCGCGCTCACGATAGACTCAGATACGCGTAGCGGTGATAACCAGCGCATAATCGCAGGAACACCTTTCCATCCGATTAAAATAATAGAAGCGAAGAATACAACTTTCTTCAAGATAATCATTGTTAAGTTAACATCGTCTGTACCTAGGAAACTCATTGCAAATGCTAATAAAATAACGACAAGAATGTCATCAAATACAGCTGCGCCCAGCATAGTTGTACTTTCACGTGTTTTCATCTTTCCTAAATCGCGAAGTGTTTGTACGGAAATACTAACACTTGTCGCACATAGAAGTAATCCTAAAAATACAGCATTTCCTTGTTCCATTCCCATAATAAGACCAGAAACGTAACCACCTACGAATGGAAGAATGATACCTCCAAGTGCAACAGCTAAAGAAGAATTACGATTTGCGTTTAATTCCTCTAAGTCTGTTTCAAGTCCTGCCATAAACATTAAAAGAATAACACCAACATTACTTAATTGTGTTAGAAGTTCTGAGTTTTCAATCCAACCTAATACAGCTGGACCGATAACGATACCGACAATTAATTTACCTAGTACAGAAGGTTGGCCTAATCTAACACTAAGATCACCAGCAAGCTTTGTACTTAATAAAATAAGTGCAATTTGAAAGAAAAATTCGAATTCCATCGGATCCTCTCCTTATCATTTTTATTTTTATCATACGATTTCTCGGAATTTGCCTAATGAAAATATGTAAAACCCATTAAACAAAGGGTCTGATTACAAGTTCTTTTGAACTCGTAATTTGAACCTGTAATTAATATATAATATATTTTGCAAAAAATCAATGAAAAAATGGGAGCTTTTTTAGAGAGAGACGGTGTTATTAGAGATATACATATAAGATTAGCGTGTGGATTTTATATGTATGAAATAGTATGAAGTCCTTTTTTATTACAAATAATAAAGCCTAAATGCTATTTCACGAATTATAAATGTGAAAGGGAGGTTTTATCATTTGAATTCATTAAAAAACAACTTGTCTATCGTTGCTTTAGGTGGAGTAAATGAAATAGGGAAAAATATGTACGCTATTCAATATGAAAATGATATTGTCGTTATTGATTGTGGATCTAAATTTCCAGATGAAAGTTTATTAGGAATTGATTTAATAATTCCAGACATCACATACTTACAAGAAAATAAAGAAAAAATTCGCGGGTTAGTCGTGACGCACGGACATGAAGACCATATTGGCGGAATACCATATTTTTTAAAACAACTAAACGTACCAATTTATGCGACGAAGTTAACGTTAGGTTTAATTGAAATTAAATTAAAAGAGCATAATCTTCAAAATGATACAGAATTAATCGTCATTCACGCAGAATCAGAAATTGATCTCGGTTCTATTAAGACGACATTTTTTAAAACGAATCATAGTATTCCAGATTGTCTCGGTATTGTGTTTCATACTCGAGAAGGTAATGTAGTACATACTGGGGATTTTAAATTTGATTTAACACCAGTAAATAACCAACATCCTGATATTCATAAAATGGCTAAAATAGGTAGTGAAGGTGTACTAGCTTTACTATCGGAAAGTACAAATGCAGAACGACCAGGTTTTACTCCATCAGAGAGATCGGTAGGAGAACGGATAGAGGAAATATTTATGAAAGCAAATAGAAAAGTAATTATTTCTACATTTGCTTCTAATGTGAATCGTGTTCAGCAAATAGTTGAAGCTTGTATAAAAACAAATCGAAAACTGGCTTTGCTCGGCAGAAGTATGGTAAATGTAGTAGAAGTTGCTCTAGAGAAAGGGTATCTAAATATTCCAGATGGTATGTTAATTGAAGCAAGTGAGGTAAATCGTTTAGATCCATCGCAGGTCGCAATACTTTGTACAGGAAGTCAAGGAGAACCAATGGCAGCTTTAGCCCGTTTAGCTAGTGGAAACTATAGGCAAGTAGATGTTTTACCAGAAGATACAGTTATTATAGCTGCGACTCCTATTCCAGGAAATGAACGTAACGTTTCGCGAATTATCGATAACTTATTTGCATTAGGGGCAAGAGTGATTTACGGATCAGGCAGTTCTACTGGAGTCCATGTATCTGGCCATGCATATCAAGAAGAATTAAAGTTAATGCTCACATTAATGAAGCCAAAATATTTTATCCCAATTCATGGAGAGTTTAGAATGCTACATCACCATAGCTTGCTAGCGGAATCAATTGGTGTTGAAAAAGAGAATATCTTTATCGTTCGTAATGGAGATGTTGTAGATATAAGTAATGAAGTGGCAATTCAATCGAGAAAAATACAAGCAGGAAATATATATGTAGATGGATTAGGAATTGGTGATGTTGGAAATGCATTATTACGTGATCGAAAACAACTTTCAGAAGATGGAATGCTCGTTATAGTTATTACTTTTAATAAAGTGGATGGAGAAATAATTTCAGGTCCTGATATTATTTCTCGTGGATTCGTCTATGTTCGTGATTCAGAAGAATTTTTGAAGGAATTAAATAAATTAGCTGTTATTACAATTAATAATTTGAAGAAAGAGAATGTGAATAGTTGGGGTATTTTGAAAAGAGAAGTAAGAGAGGCTTTAGGGAAGTTTATATATACTAATACGAAAAGAAAACCGATGATCCTTCCTATAATAATAGAGGTTTAAGAGTTAATAAAAAGAATTCTCGTAGGGGAATTCTTTTTTGTTTTGAAGACAGAATGAACATATAATGAAATAAATAGAAATGGAAGGAAATAAAAGATGTTATTAAATAAACGCTTTACAATTGGAGAAATGGCAAAAATGCATAATATAGCGGAATCTACTTTACGCTATTATGATGAGAAGGGAATTTTTCATCCGTCCACTGTGGACCCGCAAACAAATTATCGTTATTATACAATCGATCAATTTTCACTATTAGATACGATTAAGTTTTTACGCCAATTAAACATTCCATTAAAGGAAATTAAGAAATATATTGATGAAAGAAATCCAGCATATGCACTCAATTTACTGGAAAAACAACAAGAGATGATGTTGAAAAAACAAAGAGAAATTGAGTATGCTTTGGCGAAAATGGAGCATAGAATTCATTTAATTAAGGAAGCAACAAAAGCAAAAGCTGAACAAGTGGTAATAAAAGAGATCCCGCAGCGAAAAATAACAGCTATTGCGGTTGCCCCGGATACGACGGATGATATGTTTGAGTACTACATTCATTCGTTGCAAAAAAATATGAGGCAAATGGATGATAGCTTATTTTCTGGAGATATCGGTGTAACAGTCGCGAAAAAAGGATTCATGCAAAATGAGTTTCAAGCATATAGCAGTGTTTTTATTCTTTTGGATTACATGCCTTTCCAAGTACAGAGTTCAGATGAGATTAAGGAAGGTTTATATGCTTGTTCTTATCATCATGGACCGTATGAAGAAACAGGTGCAACGTATAAGGAATTACTTGCATACATTGATCAAGAAGGATATGAGGTAAGTGGAGATGCGATTGAGATTGGATTAATCGATTGGTCTGTAACAGAAAATCCAGAGGAGCAAGTAACAGAAATTCAAATTCCTATAATGAAAAAATAAAGCAATAAGTTGTAGCACTCGTATCATTACAAATTGGCATGAAACAAGATAAGTAAGTTACCTATTTTTCAAATTCTCTATTGACCTTCAAGTTACTTGAAGGTTTAAACTAAGAAAAGAGAGTTGAAAAAAGGAGCATAATAGTATGGAAGCAACAGAAAAATTAAGAGAAAAACCGATAAAAAATTTATTTATTTCTTATTTAATACCAGCCGTTCTTGGAATGGTATTAATGTCAGTGAATATTGTAATTGACGCGGTCATGATTAGTAGAGGAGTTGGGGCGAACGGTTTAGCAGGAGTAAACGTGGCTATTCCAGCGTTTTCAATTTTCTTCTCTATTTCATTATGGATTGGAATGGGCGGGGCAACGTTATATTCCATTGCATTAGGTGAAAATAAAATTGAAAGAGCAAGGTCTATTTTTACTCAATCCATGACAGTAGCAGTCATTATTGTAGGCGTTTTAGCGGCGATTTGCTTATGGAGAATAGAAGATTTAGCATACTTATTCGGTGCAAACGAAGTGATTTTACCGTATGCATTAGACTATTTACACGTATTATTAACATTTGGAATGATATACGTTTTAGAAAATATTTTAAGTACATTTATACGAAATGATGGAAATCCTAATTTAGCAATGGCAGGTTTAGTTGTAACAGCTGTATTAAATATAGTGTTTGACTATATCTTTATTTTCATCTTTAAATGGGGCGTAACAGGAGCTGCTTCAGCAACTATTCTTTCGGCAGCGATTGGTTTCCTTGTATTATTAACGCATTTCTTTAGAAAAAGTAGTATTTTAAAATGGACGAAATTCCATTTTGAATGGGATACAGTAAAACAAATTATGATAATCGGTTTCCCGAGCTTTACAGCAGAAAGTACAGTAGCGATTGTAACGATTGGTTTTAATATTGCATTCGTTCAATATGCAGGAGAAGTAGGAGTCGCTTCTTATGCGATGGTGAATAGTATTCATGCAATGACATTACTATTATTCTTTGGTGTAGGTGCTGCTTTACAACCAATTGCTAGTTTCCATTATGGTGCAAATTTATCAGAAAGATTACGTGAAGGATTACAGTTTGCTGTGAAAATTGCAGTTGTACTTGGAGGCGTTGCAATAATTGTCGGATTATTCTTTGGGAAATATATTATTGGTCTATTTGATGTCCAATCTCCAGAGTTATTGGAGTTAACATTAACGGGTATGAGCTTGTTCTTTATCCAATATGTATTTTTAGGCTATAACATTGTATATGGAGAGTACTTCCAATCAGTGCGACAAACGACAAAATCAGTACTTATTATAATGAGCCGAGGGTTACTATTTATTATTCCATTATTATGGATTATGCCGAAATTATTTGGGATAAACGGAATTTGGCTCGTTATGCCAGTAGCGGAAGTATTGACAGCGATTATCGTATTTACGATGAATCGTATGAAACATCCTGTTCCATTAAATATGGCGGGAAAGAAAGAAGCGATATAATGAAGAAAATCCCCTTAAGAAATGAAGGGGATTTTCTATTTTTTTAAACTAATAGCAAAAGATCCATCAATTTCTTGAACAGACGCAAAGGCAACATTTTTAATGTTTGTAATTCCTTTTTCTTTTAATTCTTTATATAACCACTTTTCGTCCTTATGAATTAACTTTAAGTTATCGTATTGAATTTGTGAATCGACGATAAGGGCAATTGGTAATCCAGCATACTTAACATCTATATTCAAATCTTTCGGAGTTAATGGTACAAGTTCACGCTTTGGTAAAATGCTAATGGCTCCATTCGCTTCTAAAATAGCGTATTCAATTTCATGAACACTTGGGTATCCTGCGACGCGAAGATTAGAAAGTAATTCAGCAATGGGATACCTACTTTTTTGTAAGTTCTCAAAAATAATATCACCATGTTTAATTAAAATAATCGGGTGCCCGAGAATAAAACGATTTAGTTTGTTGAATAGACTTAATTTTGTAAGGATTAAATGTAAACATGTAATTACAACCATACCGAGAAAAGCTTGCAAAGCACCAGAGACTGGTATGGCTTGAAAAGCTAAATAAGATAAAAAGATAATAGCACCAAAATCATGAGGAGTTAGTTGTGCTAAAGCTGATTTACCGAGCATCTTAAGTGATAGTAAAAATAAAATAAAAAAGAACGATACGTTACATAAAAAGAGAAGCAATAGAGACACTCCTTCGTGCAAAGTTGTACTTACTGTTCCCGAAAGAAATATAAATATTACTTTCTAGAGGATAAATTAGGGTGATTTGGAATTTGTCTGTATACAAACAAATAAATGGATATTATCATGAAAGAAGCAAAGAACATAGGAGTATATAGATATGAGAAAGAAAAAAATAATGAAGTATATGATAGGAATTATAATGGTTTGCGCCGTTTATGTGGGATTTTTACAATATAACATTTATAAGCATGGGCACATGAATGCGACCTATGAAGCTGATTATATCATTGTTTTAGGCTCGAAAGTAAACGGAACGAAACCATCGTACTCATTGCAATATCGTATCGATAAAGCAGCTGAGTATTTGAAAGCACATGAGAAAGCAATTGCTATTGTGTCTGGAGGAAAAGGAAAAGGGGAAGATATTTCAGAAGCATTAGCAATGAAAAATGGATTAATGAAACTAAAAATTGCAGAAGACCGCATTATCATGGAAGATAAGTCAACGAGTACAGATGAAAATATTAAATTCTCAAAACCTTTAATTCCGGACAATATGAAAAAAGGAATGATCGTAACAAACGATTTCCACATGTTTAGAGCGAAAAAAATAGCAGCTAAGCAAGGTTTACAATTAGAAGGTCTTCCGGCCGAAACGCCAAAGCGAATTGTCATTCCATCGAATATACGTGAATATTTAGCCATTACGCAATATTGGTTTATGAATCGAATATAGTGGAAGTGATTCCGCCTAGCATTCTAGGCGGGATTTTTTGAGGGGAATCTTACAAATATGTCATCTTAATGAAAGGTAAAGCGATAGTTTCTAGAATGGATTCCTGACATAATGAAGATAACAAAAACTATTTAGAGGTGAATCGGATGAAAGGAAATAATATATTATCTTCACTATGTTACTTTAGTATCTTTTTTGCCCCATTTTTATTACCAATTATCGTGTACTTCGTTGCAGAGGATGAAGTGAAATATCACGCGAAAAAAGCATTTTGGTCACATATTTTCCCATATGCAATTTTATTCGGAGGGGTAGCGATATCAGGAATATACGGTTTAGGATTCAATCAATCTGATGGTGCTGGAATTGGGATCATGATCACATATGCAGTGTTCATTCTTGTAGGAATTTATTACTTCATTTGGAATATCGTAAAAGGTGTTAAAGTGTTGAAAACAGCGTAATAAGATAAGGAATAATTCGTAGTGAGTTTGTCGTTATTTGTCGGTAAGTCGATATTCTTTGTCGAATCGACGATATATTTGAAAAATCGTCGATATAGTGCAGGGAATCGTTGATATATTGAAAAAATCGACGATATAATTTCATTTACCGTATTAATAGATCTTTTAAAAAGAGCAATTCAAAAAGAATTGCTCTTTTTGTGCTTATAAGTTGTGAATATTGGAAAAGATATGTTAATTTTTCATTATGAAGAGAAAAAGGAGTGATTTTCATGAATGAGATGATACATAAAATAGAGCAACACGTTTCAGTTCGTAAATATAAAGAAGAATCTATTCCGAAAGATGTAGTAGAAAGAATGGTACAAGCTGCGCAGCATGCTGCTTCCTCGCATTTTGTACAGGCTTACTCTGTTATATATGTAACCGATCAAGACTTAAAGGCGAAACTAGCAGAGTTATCCGGAAATCGTCATGTGAAAGATTGCGCAGCATTCTTTGTTTGTTGTGCAGATTTAAAACGACTTGAAATGGCATGTGAAAAACATGGTACCGAGATAAAGCATGAAGGAGTAGAAGACTTTATCGTAGCAACAGTAGATGCTTCACTTTTCGCACAAAACTTGGCGTTAGCAGCAGAATCGTTAGGATACGGTATTTGTTACATTGGTGGTATTCGTAATAACCCAAGAGAAGTGAGTGAATTGCTTCATTTACCAGATAAAGTATATCCTGTATTCGGAATGACAGTCGGTGTACCAGATGAAGATCACGGAGTGAAACCACGTTTACCGATAGCAGCAATCCTTCATGAAAATGGATATGATGAAAAGAAATATGATGAATTATTAAACGAATACGACGAAACGATGAGCGCGTATTATAAAGAAAGATCATCAAATCAAAAAAACGTAACATGGACGGAATCGATGAGTTCGTTTATGTCTAAAGAAAAAAGAATGCATATGAAAGAGTTTTTAAGTGAAAAAGGATTTAATAAGAAGTGAGTAAAAAGGCAGACCTGCAGCGAAGGAGAGCTTGCAATATTTTAAAAACGTAACAGAGACTTGTGATGAAACGTTAGCATAAGTGAATAGTTTGATTGTTAATACCTAAGTTCAGAATGTAGATACTACTTTCTGAACTTAGGTATTTTGTTTGTTATCATATACATAGAAATAAAAATTAATAATTTTTTACAAAAGTGATAGAAAATGAGAATGAAATGCCAATAGTAAGTAAAGGCAGCTGCTAAAGGGGAATTGAGGAAGGAAGATGCTTATGATTTTCAATTCTGAAGAGGATTTAATTATAGCTATGAAAAAACGCGATCAAGATGCTTTGAAAGAAGTGATTGATCAATATGGAAAATTAATTTTGTACATTATTCATAAATCGTTAAGTACCCCTATGGAGAAACAATATGTGGATGATTGTTATAACGATGTATTTACTGTCATTTGGTTTCATATCGATCAATTTGATATAGACAAGGGGAACTTAAAATCTTGGATGATTGGTATTACTAAATTAAAGGCACTGGAATATAAAAAGAAAGTATATAAAGAGAATAAAATCGATAAAGACGTAGAAATAGATACAGGTGTCCATGATAGGTATGAAATAGAACAAGAAGAAGAGATTATGGAAATAGTTCAAGATTTAAATAAGAAAGATCGATATATCTTTTTAAAGAGGTATATTGATGGATATTCCATTGATGATATTGCGAAAGAATTAAAAGTAACGGTGGATTACATATACAATCGAATTTCTCGTGGGAAGAAAAAAATTCAAAAACTGTGGAAAGGGAGTGTGTAATATGGATAAAAGATTATTATCTATGTTAAATGAGCTCCAATATTCAGAGGAAGAGATTACACGTTTAGAGAAAGAAGCGGATGAGACTATAAATGTAGATAAGTATTATGTGAAAAACGGAGAATTATTGAAGAAATTAACGGTGCAAATGTTGGAAGAATCAGTTCGTAAAGAGTTACAAGAAGGAGAAGAAATTGAATGTGAAATATTAGTGGAAGAGGGGAGCCTTGTAAATTCTAAAGTTATACCGAATATATTCACGGCAGGTGCTACCTTTTATTATTACATTGTTTTAACTAATACAAGGTTACACATTATAGCGTTAGATTGTTATTTTAAAAAATTAAATGAATACAATGTACTAATAAACTCAATTCAAGCAGTTTCGCGACATAAAAAAATGAAGAATGTATATGGAATTACTATAGATAATAACTATATACAATTAGGAAGTACCGAGCATGAACAAGAATTGAAAAACGTAATTGAGAAGTTAAAACAACGTGGAGTGAAAGAAGAGAGATATAAAGATTTTGAAAAAGGTTGGTTGATTTTTTTCAATGTGTTTGTAATAGCGGTAGGTGGGCTTCTAGTTTTAAAATATTTAATTTGAAAATAAAAAGCGGCAAAATAGCCGCTTTTTATTGTTATCACGTTTAAAAATATTGAAAACTTATCCGCCGTTATGACACATACTAAAGCACCTTCTATAACGAATGCAAACTTTCAATAAGAAGATATATGCCCGTGCAACTTAAAAGGATGTACGTAAATATTTTAAAAATCCGTTGATTAAGCCATTTGAAAATAATTTGGCCTATATACAAACCTAGAAATACGATTGGAATAGCGTAAAAACTTGATTCCCAAATTGTCTTGTTTGTGCCAGTAAAGAGTATTTGCGTTAGTAGACTAATGAAATATATAAATAGATAAAAAGCTAAAGTAGTTGCTCTCAGCTTCTCTTTTTTTGTATCAGTTCCTGTAAAGTACAGTAATAGGGGTGGTCCTGGCATACCGATACTTGTCGTTAAAAGACCGGATAATCCGCCAACTATGAAATCTCTAGATTTTGTTGATTGAATCTTAAAGTTACAGATTAGCATCAAAGTTAATAGTAAGAGTAGGATGCTAATTGCTAATTTAAATGTGTTGATGTTAATAGAAGTGAAAATGATAATACCAAAAGGAACACCAACTATACTGCCGAAAATTAATCTTTTCAGTAGAATACAATCAATGTCCGTTCTTATTTTCCAAATGAGTGATATAGAAATAATGAATGATAAAATGATATTTATTTGTATAGCTTCCTGTGGTAGAAATAACATGAGTAAGAAAGATGTTGCCATAATAGAAAAGCCAAAACCGGTACTTGTTTGTAAAATAGAAGCTACTAATATAATACAAATGAACATGAATATAGTATTCAAAAAAGCCCCCCCACATAATCAAATTTCATTAATATTTTAACATAAAGTAAAACTTTAATCAGTGAGGGCTTACTACCTAGCAAATCGCCGCTTGTTATGTTGCGGTTAATATTCCAATGATGATCCTGTAGCCTTAAAATATTTTTCACGTGAAGGAGTCATTACTCGGATTGCTAATAAACAGGAAAGGAAAAGAATGAGTAATGCGCTACTTATTACAGTCATTTGAACGGAAAGAAATTGTGCGGATGCTCCAATTGCTAAAATGAAAAAGATTTGGATAAAACTTTTTATGGAATCAAATACGCTATCGATACGTCCTATCATATGAACTGGGATGTTATTTTGATAAAATGTAAAAAAGCCAGTACCAGCAAATGATGAAGAAATGCCAAGTAAAATGAAACCGCCTGCCGCGACGATAAATGAATTTGAAAAGGCGAAAATTACATAGCCTATTGCTGTGAAAATTGTCCCTAATCCGATACAATATTGAATTGGTAAACGTTTGGCAAAGAGAGAGACAAGAAATGAACCGGAAACGTAAGCAGCGCCAGTTATACTAACAAGCATACTGTATTCTATATCGGTTAAAAACAGTACTTGTCTTGTAAAAACAACTTCTTGTGAATCAAGTGCCATAGCGACAAGCATAGTCGCTTGAAATAAAACGAATATGAGAATAATGTACGTTTCAGTTCGAGCGAATGAAAAAACTTGTTTCCAATCACTTCGTAATGTTTGTACGAAAGTATTTGCAACTTCTTCGCTTTGCTTTGTTTGTAACGTAATATTAGGTAAGAAATAAATGAGAATAGTAGAAAGTAGAAAGGAAAGTGAGTTGCAGTAAATTACAAAGGATGCTGAGTGCGTGGTGAGAAGTATTCCAGCAAGAGCTGGACCGATAATAAAAGCCCCGCTTGTACAAAAGCTACTCCAAGCGTTGAATTGAGCGCGTTCTTCAGCAGGTATAAGCATTGTTTTATAAGAAAATGAAGCTGGATCGAAAAATGATGCAGCAATGCGAGTCAAAAAGATAAAAATGTAAATGGCCCAAATAGAATCAAATAGTGGAACACAGCCAATAAGAGCTGCCCGAATGATATCTGTGATGAGCATAATAGACCGTTTGTTTAATCGATCTACTATACTACCAGACCATATTTTTGTAACAACGGTCGCAATTGGACCGACAATCCATAATCCTGCTACAGCAGCAGGAGAGTTTGTGCTATGTAACACCATTACGTTTAAGGCGATGAGATACATAAAATCACCTAAACGAGAAATTCCTGTTCCCGACAATAATAATAATTTATTTTTCATGAGCAGCTGAACCTTTCTTTCATTGTTTTTTTATCCTGCAGGAAATAGCGTATTCCTCTTCAGAGTTAGATTGACGAGCGGTTTTGTTTTCCCAGCGTAATAAAACTTGTGTAACCTCCCAAGTAAGCTGTTGTAATTCCTCTGGAGTTAAAAATAAATGAGAAACAATATGACTACCTGTATTCGTTCCCTCTGTGCCGCTTTCTTCAATATAGAAATGAGCAGATTTTGCCTTGTAATATTTTTCAATAATCCCTCGTTTTTCCTTCGTGTCTACTAATTCAAGTAACCCTCCATCATATAAAATTTGAACGTGATAATGTACGCTACCAGTAGATTTATTTAGTTTCGTAGCTACTTGTTTTGCAGTGAGAGCTTCGTCTTTTAAAAGGTGAAGAATTTGAATACGAGTTGCGTTGGAAATGAGCTTCTGCTGTTCAGCTGAAATAGTAAGTCTATCGTCAAACATTATGGCATCCCCTTTCTTATAATCTAAATTTATTGTACATTCTAAAAAAATAGAACGTAAGGAAAATAAATCGTCTTTTTCCTTTATATTTCGACATAAATAAAAATAGCATGTACATAAACATGCTATTAAGCAATAGTAGATTCTTCATTAAGTTTCCCGCGATAATACAAGAACAGCCATATAAAACTAACAAAAATACAACATGTAGCTAGAAAACTACCAATTATTTGAGGAGAAAGGATTTCTAATAACCATCCTGTCATGAGCATAGATAACTGTATAAGTGAGCTATAAATAGAGTAATGAAAGGAAAAAACTTTACCAATCATATTTTCACGCGTGTAAGTTTGAAGTAATGTCGTATCAAGTGGAACGATGATTCCTCCTGCTATGCGCATACAGAGTAATGTAATGATACCGAAAATAAGTTGATCGGATAGAATGAATCCAAGAAAGAAAAAGCCTTGTAGGAAGTAGGCCCAACCAAATGCTTTTTTCATTTTTTCTTTATTGCTGGATATGTAAAGATTAACGAGAAGGCTTCCTATCATAAGCCCAGACCCTTGAACCGTATATAAAATCCCAATGTTCGTGTGGAAAATTTTTTCGGCATAGATTGTTAGAAGTAGCTGATAAGCACCTCCAATAAGCCCCCATGAAATGCCTACAAGAATTAATATTAAAATGATTTTTGTTTGTAATATGTATGTGTAACCATCTTTTATATCAGTAAAAAATGCTTTTTTCTTCTTACAAGTATCATAAGAGGGAACACTCATATTATAAATAAAATAGGCTGAAATAAAGTATGATAGGCTATTTACTAAAAAAGCGAACTCAATATGTAAAGATTGTGCAATTATCCCGCCTACAGAAGCACCCATAATAGACATAAAACCATTCATTGTACTAGAAAGAGAGTTAGCAGTTACGAAATGATTTTGATGTACGATGTTTTTTAAGGTTGCTTGTTTAGCCGGCTCAAATAAGCAAGAAAGTACAGATAAACATATATTAGTAATGAAAATAATTTCAATTTTATAGCTGGCGAATAAGTATGTAAGGACTAGAATTCCCCGTGTAATATCGGTAAAAATCATAATATTCTTTTTAGAAAAAAGGTCTACAATTCCGCCTATGAATGGACTAAGAAGGAGTTGTGGTAAACCTTTACTTATAAAAGTAAGTGCGATCATAAACGGAGATTCCGTTATGCTATAGACGAATGTTAATAAAGCTACTGTATGAAACCAATCTCCAAGCACACTTAATGTTTGCCCATAAAATAGTTTTTTGAAGTTAGTATTTGTTTTAAGAAGCGCGGAATAAGAAACTGACATAAAAGATTAATCTTTATGTAATAATGATGCTTGAACTTGTTTTTTCCACTCACTTAAATACACTTTCTCCCCTGTAGGAAGTCCAACTGGTAATTGTGCAATCAATTCTAAACTATTTCCATCAGGATCGTTAAAGTATACAGCAGCATGTGCTAATTCAGGAAAAACAATTGGTTCAATTGGTTCCATTCCAAAGTCTTTTCGTGCTGAAATTCCTTTTTGATTTAGCCAATGAATCGCATTTTCTAAATCATGTAAACTTACTTGAAAGGCGATGTGTCGTAAAGAGGGATGATAATTCACTTTATATTCTGTACCTTCCCAAAGGCCGAGCCAGCTTTCATTTTCTTTAATCCAAAAGAAAGCAATATCATCTCCTCTTTTATATAATTTCAGTCCAAGTGATTCATAAAAAGATATTGATACCTCTAAGTTGCGGACGGGTAAATGTGCTTCGTAAAGACCTTTAATCATTGTAATCCTCCTAAGTAAAAATATTTCTTATTTCATAGTAAACGTTTTTTTATGAGTTGAAATCAGAAAAAGGAGGGACATAACTTCATACGAAAGTATGAAAAAACAGCTCAAATATGAGCTGTTTTCTTATAGTTTTTCGTTCATTTGTTAAGGATAGGATATATTAGTATCCGTATCCGCCGCCACCCCAACAGCTACATCCGATGATGATTAGAAGGATGAATAGTACGATAAGCAAAGCAAATCCACCGCCGAAACCAGCGCAACTTCCACCATAACTCATATGTTTTCCTCCTTTTGAGTAAGTTAATCTATATAATTCATGGACTACTGTATACAGTATGTTTTTCGTATGGAAAAGGAGCCAGTCTCTTTTGTAATTAGACAAATGCCTGTATGGTCATTTTGATTGTATATGGAGCTAGGTGTATGTGAAGAAATCGTTATATATTTCGCGATTTGTTCATAAAAAAACATAAAAATTGTAAAAAAAACCATTTTTATATTTTTTTATGAGAGGATTTGTACTATAATTTTACAAGTAATATTATGGGAAAAGGGAGTTTTAGTGAAGAGATGGAGATGGGACAACTACAAAATAAAATAGAAACTAAAAAGAAAGAGCTAATTCAACTTGTTGCTAGACATGGATTGGATCATGATAAAGTTTTGTTATTTAGCCGAGATTTAGATATACTTATTAATAAGTTTATGAATGTGAAAGATAAAGTACATAAATAAATAATTTGTAGTTTTTTATATTAAGATATTCAACAAAGAGGAGAGAGATATATTTGGAACATTTACAAGAAGAGCTATATAAACAAATAAAAGAAGAAAAAGGTATTGTTACAATTTTTTTAAAGAGTGGCGTTAGAATAGTAGGAGAAGTTGTTGCAATAGACAAATTTACCGTTTTAATGTTAGTTGATGGAAAACAACAACTTATTTACAAGCAGGCTGTATCAACAATAATGAAATAAGACACTCGTACTGAGTGTCTTATTTCATTATTGCTTGCAGGCTTCAACGTCAATGCCGGCAGCTAATAATTTTTTTTCACCATCTTGCTCAATGATTTTTTGTAATTTAGATAGGAAAGAATCAAAGTTTGTATGCTTTGCTACTTGGAATGTCATTTTATGCTCAATTGGCAGCCACGTATCAATATCAGCTTCGTTATGCTGAATTTTTACCTCAAGTTTATCAAGTGCGTTAGCAACTTTTGCTTCGTACGTTTCTTTCGCTTCAAACTCCATCCATAAATCATATAATTCCTCGCCGAGAGAACCTTTTAATGTTCGTTTAATATTTGAAATTGCTTCTTGTTCATTTATTTGTTTTTGTAATTGTAATTCATGACTATTCATTGTATCAAAAGCAGGAATATCACCAGCTTCTGCTTCCACTAGATCGTGAATAATAACCATTTTAAGTAATTTTTCAATGTTTACTTTCTGATCTAAATAAGGTTCAACTAAAATGGCCATTAGAGACATGCGCCACGTATGTTCAGCAACACTTTCTTGACGTCCGTTAGAAAGCCAGCTATGTCGCATTTCATATTTTAGTTTTTCTGCTAGTGCAATGACTTGTAAAATGTTATGTTCCATCGTGATCCTCCTCGTATTTCCATACTATAATTCTAATATGGAAATGAAATGTGTCAATTTTATGAGTATATTGCGATAAATAGATGATGAGCGTATAATAAGCATTATATGTGAAAACGCATTATTAAAATAAAAAAATGTTTTATAAAAATGAAAAGGAAAGGGCAGGAATATGGGAGACGAAAATCAAGGATTTGCTAGACCGGAAAGAAAAAAAAGGAAGTTTGACATTTCTAGCCCATTTGGCATTTTAGTAGGTTTTGCCATAGTGATAGCGGCAATTATGCTTGGTGGAGGCGGAATAAAAGCTTTTAAAAACTTTTTAGATGTTTCATCTATTTTAATTGTCATAGGGGGAACAACTGCGACAATTGTTGTGGCATATCGATTTGGAGAAATAAAAAAATATACGAAAAGTATTTTTACTGTTTTACATAGAAAAGAAGAAGATTTAGAACAGTTAACGGATTTGTTTGTTGATTTTTCAAAAAAATCTAAAAAACACGGTTTGCTTTCTTTAGAGGTTGATGGAGAGCAGGTGGACAATCCTTTTATTCAAAAAGGAATTCGATTAATGTTAAGTGGTTACGATGAAGATGAATTAAAAGAAGTGTTAATGAAAGATGTTGAAACGGAAGTGTATGAATTAAGAAAAGGGGCAGTATTATTAGATAAAATTGGCGATTTCGCTCCGGCTTGGGGTATGATAGGGACTTTAATTGGTCTTATCATTATGCTTCAAAACTTGCAAGACACATCGCAAATTGGTACAGGGATGGCAGTTGCGATGTTAACGACATTGTATGGATCAGTACTTGCAAATATGATTGCAATCCCTCTTGCTGAAAAAGTGTATCGTGGTATTGAAGATTTATATACAGAGAAGAAGTTTGTTATTGAAGCAATTTCAGAATTGTATCGTGGACAAATTCCGTCTAAATTAAAGTTAAAACTCGATACGTATGTATACGAAACAAAGATAAAAAAAGTAAAACGAGCAGCCTAATATTGCAAGGAGTGGTATGGTGATGATAAAACGACCGCAAAAGGGATCGCCTCGTTGGATGACGACTTTTACAGATTTAACGATGTTATTATTAACTTTCTTTGTATTACTAGTTGCTACTTCAAAGCAGGATGCAGTAAAATTGTCAAAGATGCTTGAAAAGTTTAGTGATACGGAGCAAGTTGATGCAAAAGTAATGGAAAATACTATACCAGATATTTCACATGAAAAAAATGATGAAAAAATGGTCTCAAAAAAGCGAATGGACGACTTGTACAAAAAGTTAAAAGCATATGTAGATAATAACGGTATTAGTCAAGTGAATGTATATCGAGAAGATACAGGGGTAAGCGTTGTTATAGTAGATAATTTAATATTTGATACAGGTGATGCGAACGTTAAGCCTGAAGCAAAAGAAATTATTAGCAAATTAGTCGGATTTTTTCAATCCGTACCAAACTCAATTGTTGTGGAGGGGCATACAGATAGTAGACCGATCCATAATGAAAAGTTCCCTTCTAATTGGGAATTATCTTCAGCACGAGCAGCTAATATGATCCACCATTTAATTGAAGTGTATAATGTGGAGGATAAAAGGTTAGCTGCGGTAGGATATGCAGACACAAAGCCAGTTGTACCGAATGATTCACCGCAAAATTGGGAGAAAAACCGTCGCGTTGTCATTTATATTAAAGAATAGTATTTTAGTATTTTAGTAATAAAATACTAAAATGAAGAAATTCTTTTAAAAAAATATTAAATTTTATCGTTTTATTTTGTATAATGAGTGAGAATGATAAGGTGAAATATTAAGATATATTTATACATAGAAGGAGAGAATCAAAAAGAATGGCACATAAAATTTTAGTTGTAGATGATGCGATGTTCATGCGAACAATGATTAAAAACTTATTAAAAAGTAATACTGAATTTGAAGTAATCGGAGAAGCGGAAAATGGAGTGGAGGCAATTCAAAAATATAAAGAACTTCAACCTGATATTGTAACATTAGATATTACTATGCCAGAAATGGACGGACTTGAAGCATTAAAAGAAATTATGAAAATTGATTCAAGTGCAAAGGTTGTTATTTGTTCAGCAATGGGACAACAAGGTATGGTATTAGATGCAATTAAGGGCGGGGCAAAAGACTTTATTGTAAAGCCATTCCAAGCAGATCGCGTAATCGAAGCTTTAACAAAAGTAGCAAATAGCTAATATAAAAGGGGTGCCACAAGGAATCAAAACAGTGATAACGGATAGATGTGTGGCCCCTTTTTTCTCATTTTAAAACACTAAATTGTTATACATAAATGAAATGTTTGTTAGACAGGTAGGGGATGAAAATGCAAACAGATCTATTAAATATATTTTTTGAAGAGTCGGAAGAACATTTACAGTCGCTAAATGAAAATGTGCTAATTTTAGAGCAGAATCCTACAGATATGGATGTAGTGGGAGAAATATTCCGCTCAGCTCATACGTTCAAAGGTATGTCTGCGAGTATGGAATTTACGGAAATGGCGGATTTAACGCATAAAATGGAAAACGTTTTAGATGAAATTCGTCATGGGAATATAGTAGTACGTGCGGATATTATTGATGTGATTTTTGAATGCATTGATAATTTAGAGAAAATGGTTGCAGATGTGCAGCAAGGCGGAATGGGTAATATTGATGTAGTCGCAACGAAGCAAAAATTAGAAGCGTTATTGAACGGAAATGTAGAAACTTCTATGGAACATGTAGAGCAAGAGTCTATAAACAATGATGATGCAGTTTCGCATGAAGTGCATATAACCGTTGAACAGCAAGCTATTTTAAAAGCAGTACGTGCCATTATGTGTATTGAAGCACTGCAAAATATAGGCGATATACAAAAAACGGTTCCTAGTATTGAAGAAATCGAAGCGGATGCTTTCGGTTTTGAGTTTACAGTATTTATGAATACGGATCGTAGTGAAGAAGAAGTGAAACAGGTAGTGCTTCACGTTTCTGAAATTGAGAAAGTAGTAGTGAAACAAGGAGAATCATTACAGGAAGTAGATTCGATGGTTGCTACGCAAGAAACTACGCGAGTAGAAGAAATGATACAGTCGTCTGTAGTTGCGCAGGTGGAAGCACCTATTGAGACAACGAAGCAACCTGCAAGTGCTACGCCAACTAAAAGCACTGCAAAAACGAAAAATGCTAAAGGTGAGAATCGTTCCATTCGTGTGCAGCTAGAGAAAATTGAACGATTAATGAACATGTTTGAAGAGAGTGTAATTGAGCGTGGTCGCATAGATGAATTGGCACAAGCAATTCAAAACAAAGAATTAATTGAGCATTTAAATCGATTAGGCGATATTTCAAAAGATATTCAAAATGTACTTCTAAACATGCGTATGGTGCCGATTGAAACAGTCTTTAATCGTTTCCCGCGTATGGTGCGTATGTTAGCGAAAGATTTAGGGAAGAAAATCGATTTGCAAATTACGGGTGAAGATACAGAAGTTGATAAAATTGTTATTGATGAAATCGGTGATCCACTCGTTCATTTAATTCGTAATGCAATTGATCATGGTATTGAGACTGTTGAAAAACGTCGTGATGCAGGGAAAAATGAGACGGGTACAATTAAATTAGAAGCGTTCCATAGTGGAAATCATGTCGTAATTCAAATTACGGATGATGGAAATGGAATTCATAAAGGGAAAGTATTAGAAAAAGCGATTAAAAATGGTGTTGTAACAGAATCTGAGGCAAATAAATTAACGGATCGTGAAGTGTTTGATCTCATTTTCCAACCAGGATTTAGTACAGCAGAAGTAGTATCGGATCTTTCAGGGCGCGGGGTTGGATTAGATGTTGTAAAACATACAATCCATAGTTTAGGTGGACATTTAATTATTGATTCAGAAGAAGGAAAGGGAAGTACATTTAGAATTGAACTTCCATTAACGTTGTCCATTATTCAATCTATGCTTGTTCAAACGAATGATAAACGTTATGCTCTACCTCTTGGTAACATTGTTGAAGCGATTCGTATTAAGAGAGAAGACATCCAAACCTTACAAGGAAAAGACGTGTTAAACTATCGTGATCAAATTATTGAAGTGAAGCATTTGAGTACTGTATTTGGTGAAAAATCAGTAGATGAGGCATTTGAATCATATGAAAGTCAAATGGTTCCTGTGTTAATTGTTCGTAATACACATCGTAGCTATGGACTTATTGTAAACACAATTATCGGCCAAAGAGAAATTGTCTTAAAGTCATTAGGCGATTTCTTTGCAGAGAGTTCGAACTATTTCTCTGGCGCGACGATTCTCGGCGATGGACGAGTGGTCCTCATTTTAAACCCAGAAGGTTTATAATAGGAATGAAGGAAAGCTCCCCACTTGTATACAATTGGGGAGCTTTTTGGTTAATTACATACTAATATATAACAGGAAATAAATACATGTTCACGATTTACGTAATAAATTTGTTAAAATGTAATGAGTGTATTTATTTAATAGAAAAACAAAAATGAGGAGGCAGGGAAAATGCCTGAGCAACACACAAAAGGGGATACGAGCACAATTGTGCTAGAAAAAGAAAAGGAGCTTTTAACGCCTCAAGAATGTGATATTCTTGGCGAAATTGCAAATATATCATTTGGCTCTGCTTCGACAGTATTATCAACGATTTTAAATAGGCAAGTAAGTATAACTGCTCCTCATGTAGAGTTAGTGGATTTATACGATACAAGTGATGTTGAGGTTCCTCATGTTGTATTAAATATTCATTTTACAAAAGGATTAGATATGGAAAATCTACTTGTCCTTCAACAAGATGTTGCTTTATCTATTGCTGATTTAATGATGATGGGGACAGGTGAAGTGGAAGAGGGAAAAGAACTTGGCGAATTAGAGCTAAGTGCTGTACAAGAAGCGATGAACCAGATGATGGGATTCGCAGCGACGTCTATGTCGGAATTCTTCCAAGATACAGTAGACATGTCACCACCGACAATTAAAGTTGTAAAGTTATTAGAAGAGATGGAGAAAATCTCTGGAATAACTGGAAATAACACGATTGTGAAAGTGTCGTTTGACCTTAAAATAGATAATCTTGTAAACTCTAAACTCGTACAAATTGTTTCAGTTGAACATGCGAAACAAATGATAAATAAATTACTACAATTATCTGGTGGCGTAGAAGAGCAAGACGAGCCAGCAGAAGTAGCGGAAGCCGAGATTGTAGAAGAACATGTTGAAAAAGAGCAGTTAACGCAAGAGGAGAAAGATGTACTTGGGGAAATTGCCAACATTTCCATCGGTTCAGCCTCAACGGTATTATCAACGCTTTTAAATCAGCCGGTTACGATTAGTACACCCAATGTAGAAGCGATTAATGTGCGTCATTATGACGGTGTACCGGTTCCCTTTGTGATTTTAAATGTCGATTTTGTTGAAGGTTTAAAGAATGAGAACGTATTCGTATTTACGAAAGATGTTGCTTTGACAATGGTAGATTTAATGATGATGGGAACAGGGGAGATTGATCCAGAGAAAGAGCTTAGTGAATTAGAGCTGAGCGGTATTAAAGAAATCATGAACCAAATGATGGGGCATGCGGCAACAGCGATGTCAGAAATGTTTAAAGAGAAGATGGACATGACGCCGCCAGACGTCAAATTTGTCACGTTAAAAGAAGAAATGGAATATTTGGGAGAGTCAATGGAAGTGGATGAACTCGTTCAAATTACGTTCAACCTTGAAATTGGCGACTTGCTTCAATCGAAAATGTATCAAATTTTACCGATTTCAGAAGCGAAAGAAATGGTAAGACGACTGCTATATCCAATGGTGGAAGCAGAAGAAGAGATTGCAGAGGAAGAAATGGAAGAAGAGGTTGTAGAACCTGTTGTACAACCTATTGAATTTAAAGAAGTGAAACAAATTGAGCCAGTGTATATGGATACATCTATTCTACAAAATGTAGAAATGAATGTGAAATTTGTATTTGGAAGTACAGTGAAAACGATTCAAGATATATTAAGTTTACAAGAAAATGAAGCCGTTGTATTAGATGAAGATATTGATGAACCAATTCGAATTTATGTAAATGATGTATTGGTGGCGTATGGTGAACTTGTAAATGTAGATGGATTTTTCGGAGTAAAAGTGACAAAATCACTATAAGGCGTTGAAATAGTAGATGAAAAGCGTAAAGTTTTTTCTAATTTGCTGGCTATGCATACATGTGTGCTTGCTCTTCCCACTGCAAAGTCAGGCGGAAGAGCAAAATGTGCCAGAACAAAATATAAATGAAGTGGATGTACAAGAAGAGAATAAGGAAGTTCAAGAACAGCCAGAACAAGTGGAAATAAAGCAAGATAAAGAGGAACAACAAGAAGTAAAGAATGAGCAAGAAACCGAAAAAAAGATAGAGACGGATCAAGGGATTATTACAATAAATAAGCGAGAATTAAAAGTTGGCGAAGAAATACGGATTATTGTAGAGCCAAAAGAGACAAATATTCAAAGTATAAAAGGTATGTTGCGTTTGCCAAAAAACAGTAATCTGTATGAGCAAGAAAGAATGATACCTTTTGACTATGAAGAAGAGACGAAGCGATGGATTGCTAACTATAAGGTCGGGATTTTTGATTTGCAAGGTAATTGGAACCTTCAGCTTATTCAAAGTTTTAAAGAAAATGAGAAAGAAGAGCTGATAGAAAATGAAGTGAAAGTCCCACTTATTCGTATAAATAATGAAACGCCAACAATAGATAAAGAGATGCCGAAGTTGCATAAAGTCACTATTGACGAGGCGAAGGAGAATGTAATCGAACGAAAACGAGGCGATTCTATACGTGTAAGAGTGAAGGCGGCAGACGTGGAATCGGTTGTGAAAGAAGTTCGTGTTACATTAAAAGGAAAAGAAAATAAAGAGATTACATTTTTATTAGATTACAATAAGCGCGACATGGAATGGCAAAAAGTATTTGAAATAACGGATGCACTATCAAATGGGACATACGAGCTACTTGTAGAGGTAGTAGATGCGGCTGGAAATAAACTCGTTGAAGAAAGTGAGTATGTCGTTTCTGTTTTGGAACAAAAAACAGAAGAGGATAAAAAGACAGAAGAACAAGAGAACGAAGATAAATTAGAAAATAAACTAGAAGATAAGAAAGAAACTGAGAAGCAGGAAGACACGAAAGTAGAAATCCCGCTTCAGGAAGAAAAACAGCCAGTTGTTCAAATTCCGAAAAAAGAAGAGAAAGTAAACGACCTTATAAAAGAACCATTGAAAGAGAAAGAAAAAATTACTTATGTTATAAAAGAGCCTCTCACAGACAACAAGGAAGTAAATAATACGAAGGCTCAAAAAGATAAAGATAATAACAATCAAGTCATTTTGAAGAAGAAAGAAAAAAAAGAAGAGCCAGAAGATAAGAAAGAAACTAAAAGTGACCATGGAATACAAGCTTCTAATGTATTTGCTATTATGTCAGGTTTATTCGTACTATTTTTAGTTTTAAAGAGCAATAAAGAATGGGGCTAATTAATTTCATCATAGTGGAGGCGCTTAAATGGAAATTAAACGTACGACAATTGAAAATAAGACGCTACAACCATTAAAACAGCCTGCAGCTATTTCAGAACATGAAATCCAGAAAGAACGAAAGTATAGCAATCTAGTGTTTACTGGACAGTCTAAAATTATTTCGAAAAATAACGAAATAGGGATTTTACTTGCGAGTTTAGGTGATGGAAAGGTTATGAAGGAAATGCTTTCTAAAGAGATGGATACAGTATTACAACTCTTTAAAAAGTTACATACATTATCTGGAGAAGGAAAGCAAACAGATAAAATATTTGAACAAGTAATGAGAAGCTTACAAGGGCTTGTGAAACAGGCGCATATAAAAGAACTGCCTTTATTAGATGGAACGTATGATTTCGCTGAAGTACAACTATCATTTGGTAGAAAGGTACACATTCCGTTATTAGATGTAAGTGCACTCCTCTCTAGCGTGGAGAGTGACTCGTCAGAAGGAAATATAAATTTAATGGTAACGGTTATTACTGCGTATATCACGAAATTGTCTAACGAAACCATTTTAATTAGCGTCACGGATCGCACAGCTAAAGAGCGGGATGCAAGTGTATGGAGAGCACTTGCAGAAATGAATATGACACAATTATCACAGGCATTGAAACAAACGGTGCAAGAACATAAATGGTCTATGACGTTTCTTTTTCTCTTTATATGGGTTGCTTGTATTATTTTAATTCGAGTTATATAAAAAATGAACGGAATCACGCAATTCTTTGTTATGATTTTAGTAAATAAATACAAAAAAGCAGGGTGCAATAATCCTGCTTTTTTCTATATTTTTTCATAAAAGAATGTATCAAAACGCTGAAGATTGAATCGTTCAGGTGTTAAAATTTGCTCTGTGCTACCGACAAATAGCACACCGCCTTTTCGTAAAGAACGGCTAAACTTTTCATACAGCTTGACTCTTGCTTCTTCTGTGAAATAGATCATTACATTACGACAAACAATTAAATCGTAATTTGTATCGAACGATTGCATTAATAGGTCATGCTGTTTAAACGTGACGTGTTGCTTAATATTTTGATGTAATGAATATATATCATCTTCTTTTGTGAAATGACGTTCTTTCAAATCGCTAGGTAATTCTTTCAAAGAACGTTCCGTATATTGACCACGTTTTGCACTCTCTAAAATATGAAAATCAAGATCCGTTGCTAGTATTTCATAGCGAAATGGAGAGAGATGTTTCGATAAAATTAAAGAGAGTGTATATGGTTCTTCACCAGCAGCGCAAGCGGCACTCCATACTTTTAATTTTCCGTTATTTTGTTCGAGTAATTTTGGCAGTGCTTTCGATTCTAACGTTTGCCAACGTTCTTTATTTCTAAAAAACTCTGAAACGTTAATTGTAATATAGTCAATAAAACTTAAAAATAAGTTTTGATCAACACGTAAAGTACTTAAAAATGTAGTGTAGTTTTCAAAACCTTTTCTTGAAATAAAAGCATCGATTCTACGGCGCATCCTATCTTGTTTATACGAAGCGATATCCATATTGAATTGTTGTTTAAAACTCGTGATAAAATGATCATAATCTTGTTCAATTATCATATTTACAATGGGCACAATAACGATATTGTGCCGCCCCCTTTACATTATACGAATTTTTTGTTCAAAGCTTTTTTTCATTTGTTTTTCATGTAAACCTGGTAAATCATAAATGACAGCATCAATCCCAGCTTCTTTTGCAATGTCAACGGGAATGACAGATGTATGTTTGTCTCCGTTATAAAAACAGAGAACTAAATCGGTATCTTCAATAATTTGTTTCACAAAAAACATATAATCAGATCGATAAATAGAGTCGGAAGGATGATCAAAAGCAACATACTCGGCTCCGTGTGATTTTAAATAATCTACGATTTCTTGGAATTCATCTGTTACTGCTTGTAACGGTTGGAGCGTGTAAAGGCATAAATTTTGAGCGAGCCTTTCGTTTTCAACGAAAAAACGAAGTACCTCATTTTCAATAGATTTATAACATAATATGTAAATTTTATGTTTGTGAGCATAGTCAGTTAAAAATTTTTTAATTTCTTCTTGATCTAATGCTGTTAATTGATTTGAACCACAAAGAAAAATATTCATAGAATTGTGCCACCTCATGCTAAATTGTAACATATCTTCTATAAAAAATAACTGCAAAATATTAGTGTTCAGAGTATAATTATAAATAACTAGATTTTACGATTAACTTTTGGAAGAAATAAAAAAATAAATAGGTGATATATATGCTGCGTTCAATCTCGCATAATCCAATCTTATCGCATATACCGCCTGCTACTCAAATGCCGAAAGAAGCAAATGTCAGGACTGGACTTGCATTTTCGGATAATTTGCATGCAGATCCGAAAAAAGATAAGTTGTTAGAACAAATGGAAGCGTTTGTTGATAATATTGGAGAAATTAAAGAAAAAATCGAAATGGAATTAACACTTGATAACGTAATGGAATACAAAAATACAGTAAAATCATTTTTGAATTTTTACGTTGATAATGTATTGCAATATAAAGATGTCATGTCTCGTCATCCGCGTTATGGCTATTCACAGAAAATGACGATTGTAAAGCAGGCGGAAATGGGATTGAATGAGTTAGAAGATGTTATGAACTTAATTAATACAAAAACGGGACATTTAGAAATGTTAAATCAAATTGGAGAAATCCACGGTTTAATTGTAAATTTAGTCTTGTAAAAGGGAAGGAAGCTATATGTATATACAATTATATGAAAAGCTCGTTATTATTCAAAAAGCATATGAAAACATTCAAACGCTTGGAGAACAAATATATGAGAATTTAAAAAATAAAAATGTAAATGCAGTTCAAAAGTTACAAGCAGAGCAATTGCAGTACATTGAAGGTTTAAAACAATTATCGAGATCATTTGAAGAAATGGTTGTTCAGTTTTGTAAAGAACAGGGAGTGGAATCATTTCGCGTAAGTGCGTTATTTTCGCATTTTTCTCAAGAAGAAATTGAGAAAATGGAAAAAATACAAAAAAACTTAATTGGATTAGAAGAAAATGTAAAAATGCTTCTTTTGAAAAATCAATATTACTTAAACGTACTATTAAAAACTACAGAAAGTATTGTGGATTCAGTTTCTGAATATAACTTAGAACGAAACAATAATTCGCAAATCTTTATGAACGAACTATTGTAAAGGGGAAGTGAAGCATTATGAGATTATCTGATTATAATACCCCGTTATCGGGTATGTTAGCGGCCCAAATGGGGTTACAAACAACAAAGCAAAACTTATCTAACATTCATACTCCTGGGTATGTACGTCAAGCAGTGAATATTACCTCTGCTGGAGCGGGTAATGGCCATATACCAGCACAAAGAATTGGTTACGGTGTACAAGTATTAGGTGTTGATCGTATTACGGATGAAGTGAAAACGAAGCAATATAATGATCAATTGTCACAGTTCTCTTATTATGCATATATGAATTCTAATTTATCAAGAGTAGAGTCTATGGTAGGTGTGACTGGAAAGAATTCGTTATCTAGTTTAATGGACGGTTTCTTTAATGCTTTCCGTGAAGTTGCAAAAAATCCGGAGCAATCAAATTACTATGATACATTAATTGCTGAAACGGGGAAATTCACAAGTCAGGTAAATCGTCTTGCAAAGAATTTAGCTACAGCGGAAATCCAGACGACCGAAGATATTGAAGCGCATGTTAATGAATTTAATCGTCTTGCGGCTAGTTTAGCAGAAGCAAATAAAAAAATCGGGCAAGCTGGTACACAAGTACCAAATCAACTTTTAGACGAACGTGATCGTATCGTTACAGAGATGTCTAAGTATGCAAATATAGAAGTATCTTATGAATCTATGAATCCTAATATCGCAAGTGTTAGAATGAATGGTGTTTTAACAGTCAATGGACAAGATGCATATCCAATTCAATTAAATAAAGAAAAAGAACCAATGTCTGTTGAAATTTATGGTTCGGAAATTCCTTTAACTAGTGGTGCAATTCAATCTGCGATAGATACGAAAGCGAAGATTGCAGGATATAAGAAAAATCTTGAAGATTTAATGAGTTCAGTGAAAAACCAAGTGAATACAGTGATGGGAAAAGATTTCTTCGTTGGAGATTATGCGCAAGAGATGAAATTAAATCCGGAATTTGCACAAGATGTTTCGAAAATGAAAATATCTGCTGAAACAGCAAATAAACTGGCAGGAATTACAGATGGAGATTATAAAGAGGGACTTTCTTATAAACAAGCATTAGACCAATTCATAGTTGGAATAGCTTCTGACAAAAGTGCAGTGAATGCTTATCAAAGTATTCATGGCGATTTATTGGATGGTATTCAGCAAGAAAAAATGAGTATCGAAGGCGTGAATATGGAAGAAGAAATGGTTAATTTAATGGCCTTCCAAAAATACTTCGTTGCGAATTCTAAAGCTATTACTACAATGAATGAAGTGTTTGATAGTCTGTTTTCAATTATTAGATAATGAGAGGTAAAAACAAAAGCTTTTTCTTTTATGTTTGAAGAGAGGGCCAGCAGAGTGTAGAAGCGGTCAGTGCCTAATAGAGGACCTATCGGTGTGAGACCAGAGATATGGAGCGGGTGCCAGATAAAGTAGAAGAGGAAACGACCTAGATTTGAGAATGGAACGCTTTGTAGCACCTTTTGTATAACGATGAATGAGAGGTAAAAGCAAAACCTTTTTCTTTTATGTTTGAAGAAAGAGCCAGCGGAGTATAGTTCCGGTTTCAGCTTCCAATCAATTTTCAATAGATAAAGGAGGAGATAGAAATGAGAGTATCTACATTTCAAAATGCAAACTGGGCAAAGAACCAGTTAATGGATTTGAATGCCCAACAGCAATACCATAGAAATCAAGTAACTTCAGGGAAGAAAAATCTTCTTATGAGTGAAGATCCACTTGCAGCAAGTAAATCATTTGCGATTCAACATTCATTGGCGAATATTGAACAAATGCAAAAAGATATAGCGGATTCTAGAAATATGCTAAGTCAAACAGAAAATACATTGCAAGGTATTGCGAAATCTTTAACGAGGGTGGATCAGTTAACGATACAAGCGTTAAATGGCACGAATAGTGAAAAAGAATTAAAAGCAATTGGAGCAGAAGTGGATCAACTTCTAAAACAAGTCGTTTATTTAGCAAATACGAAAGAGCAAGGTCGTTATCTTTTTGGTGGAAATAGTGCAGAGAAACCTCCATTTGCGGATGATGGGACATACCAAGGTGGCGAAAAAGATGTAATGTGGAAGCTAAATGATGGTTATGAAATTAAAGCATTTCGTAAAGGTGAAGATTTATTAACCCCTGTTATTCAAACGTTAGTAAAAATGAAAGATGCTTTGCAAAGCGGTGATCAAAAAGCGTTACAACCGTTTTTAGAAGAAAATAAGAAAAACTTAGACAGTGTTATTAACCGTACAACAGAAGTAGGATCAACAATGAACACTGTAGATACGTTTAAGACGATTTTAAGTGAGCAAAACTTAGCGCTTCAAGAAAACCGTAAAGAAATTGAAGATGTTGATTTAGCAGCAGCCATTTCAGAGTTAGCTTACATAAATGCGACGTATGAAGCGACGCTTAAAGCAGTTAGTACGATGAGTAAAACGAGTATTTTAGACTACATGTAAAGAATAAGGAGTGAGAAATATGGCAGGAACGATAACAGGTATTGGCGGTAGACAACAGATTTGGAATCTCGGAAATAATATGATCGATACTTCTAACTTCGTTGAATTAGAAATGAATGCGTTAGATATGAGAAAAACACCGTATTCAAATGAAAAAAACCAACTTTCTCAAGATAAACTATTATATACAAGTTTAAAATCGGAATTTAGTTCTTTCACGCAAACCTTTAAAAACTTAGCGGCTTTTAAAGGGAATGAGAAAAAAGTAACGACATCACAAGATGGCTATATTAACATAAAAGCAGATGGTGGAGCTATTGCAGGGACATTTAATATAAAAATTAATCAACTTGCACAGCGTCATCAAATCGCATCTAAAGAAATTAAATTAGATGACAAGCTTCCTAGAAATGAAACGATAAAACTAGGTGAAAAAGAACTTAAAGTAACAACTGATATGACATATAAAGATTTAATTACTAAAATTAATGATGGAGATTATGGCGTATCAGCATATACACTTGGTAAAAAAATCTTCATGTCTTCTACGAAAGAAGGGGAAGCGCACGCTATTAATTTACAACAGACACCACCTAACGTACTAACAGAGTTGTTTTATTCAGAGGTGGAAGTTAAAGAAACAGAAACAGAAACAGGCTTGCCAAAAACGGAAATGAAATTAAATACAATTAATGAAGCGTTAGATGCAATATATAGTATTAATGGTATTGAAGAAAAAAGCGCAAGCAACACAATTGAAACACTTCCTGGTGTAAAGATTGAGCTTTTAAAAGTAACAGATCCAATTGTTGATAATAAGCCTAGTGGTGAAACGGGTACAGATACAAAAGCTGCAGACCAAAAAGGTATAGATTTAAAGTTTACAGTTAGTGATTCAAATGTAACAGATGCAGCTAATTTAATTAAAAAAATGGTTGCTGATTACAATAAAGCTGTAGGTACAGTTGATATTTTCGATGGGAAAAATGGTGCTTTTCAAGGACAAGCAGTTATGCAAAGTGTACGTCAAATGATGAATAATGTTGTCACGTTTTCAAAGGACGGTAACTATTTGTTCACGTATGGTATTCAATTAAAACAAGACGGAACAATGCAAGTGGACGATGAAAAATTAACTAAGGCGTTAAAAGATAATCCGGATGCAGCGAAGCAGTTCTTCTTTAGTTCAAATGGTATAGGAAAAATGATGGAAGAACCACTTGAAAAATTATTTGGTGATAAAGGTGTAGTAGGAGAACGAGTAAAAAGTATTGATTCACGTGTAAGTGATTTAGATAAAAAGATTAAAGATATTGAAGCACAAAACTTGCAAAAACAAGATGAAATTGTGAAGAAGTATCAAAAGCTAGAAAGTACATTAGCGGCGCTAGATAGCCAATTAAAAACAATTAAAGCAATGACAAAACAAAAAAGTGATGATTAATGAAAGTTGAGGAAGTGATCGTATGCAAGCATGGCAACGTTATATGCAAAATGATATTATGACGAGTAATCCGATTAAAAATACAATTTTTATTTATGAAAGATGCATTGTAGAGTTTCGTAATTTAGAAGAGCTTTTACATACTTTTAAACTACAAGAGGGAGATGCGCTTCTTGAGAAGTTAGAACGTATTTTTGAAGAATTAAAGCTTCAATTAAACCCTGAGATTACGAAAGATTTATATGATAGTCTTTATAGTTTATATGATTGGATTGGCGTTCAAATTCAAACGATGAAAGTAACACGTGAAGCGAAAGATATTGATGCGATTGTGAAAGTGTTACAAGATTTAATAGACGGTTATC
The DNA here is from genome assembly GCF_051915205.1 of Bacillus cereus group sp. MYBKT111-2. Classification (NCBI taxonomy): domain Bacteria; kingdom Bacillati; phylum Bacillota; class Bacilli; order Caryophanales; family Bacillaceae; genus Bacillus; species Bacillus cereus group sp. MYBKT111-2. Next base: position 494,291 of record NZ_JBQAEG010000004.1, on the reverse strand, counting down.
GCGGAGCGCTTGAAAATGAACAATGATATTTATCGAGCATTTGTCGGCTGTTTTAATGAAATCGGTGAATTGCAAGTGTCAGATGAAGAGTTTGCTGAGAAGAGTGCGATGTTAAATCGCTGGATGATAACATTGGATGAAGAAACGCGCGCACAAGTTGCGGCAGAAGTAAGTCCATTTATTATTAAGGCAGCACAGCATATTCGAGATAAGCAAAAGATTTTGGAAGAAATGATTATGACAAATGATGGGCGAATGAAAGCCAATTCATTTTACGGTAAATATTAATTATAAAGTGTGGAAACGGATCCCCCTTATTACAAGGGGGTCCATTCCTTCATGTAAATAAAGAGTTCCGCTGATTGAGGTTTCATTTTATGACTGTAAAAAATAGAAGTAATCTAAATAATATAAAAATAATCTACAGCTAGTCGTAAATATGTTCAAATAGTATATAGATTACTACGCGTATACAGTTTTTTTGTATTCTTTTTTATATTTTTGTATTTTTCTAAAGACAACAATGTAAAAATGGAATAAAATATGTAAGGGTACATAATAGTTAATATTTTAATAAATACATATAAGAAATTAAATAATGAAGTGAAACTTCCATCAGTGGATTATTATGCCAAAATGATAAGTTAAAAAGGAAGGGTGTGGAGTATGCCAGATTTAGTAACTGATGTAAGCCATTATATGAATTATTTAGTGACGAAACGAAATGCTGTTTCTAGTAATATTGCAAATGCGAATACACCTGGCTATAAAGCACAAGACGTTACATTTGCTGAGCAAATGAATAAAAGTAGTGCATTATATAAGAGTAATACTGCGGATTTAAAAACTAATGCAGATTTATATCAAACGAATGAAATGCACTTACCGACAGTAAATGCGAAAAATACATATGCAAAGATTCAAACGAAGTCAATGCAAACGAATAAAGATGGAAATAGTGTGGATGTAACGACAGAAATGCTAGATTTAATGAAAGCAAACCAATTGTATGGGATCTCAATTAATGCAATTAATACACAATATGCAATTAACCAAGCAGCTCGCGGACGTTAATAGTAGAAGGAGAGACAACGATGTTTCAGGCAATTAATGCAAGTGGATCAGGGCTAACAACAGCGAGAAAATGGATGGAAGTTACTTCAAATAATATTGTAAATGCAAATACAACGGCAGCTCCGGGGGCGGATTTGTATGAGCGCCGTAGTGTAGTGCTTGAATCAAATAATAGTTTTGCGAATATGTTAGACAGTGCACCGACTAACGGGGTGAAAATAAAAAGTATTGAGGCAGACAAAACTGAAAACTTAGTGTATGATCCGACGCATCCGCATGCAAATGAAGAAGGATATGTACGTTATCCGAATGTTGATGTGACTGCTGAAATGACGAATGTAATGGTTGCTCAAAAAATGTACGAAGCAAATACAAGTGTATTAAATGCGAATAAAAAAATGCTGGATAAAGATTTAGAAATCGGCCGAGGATAAAGGGGGAATATGGGAAGATGAAAATCCAACCAATGTTACATACACAGCCATTTGGCGCGATTCAGTCAATTGGTGCACCGAAAAATACACAAACATCTGTAGTCGAGGGGAAGAAGTTTATCGATTTATTGGAAGATATGAATCAAACACAAAACAATGCGCAAACAGCTGTATATGATTTATTAACAAAAGGAGTAGGAGAAACACATGACGTTTTAATTCAGCAAAAGAAAGCTGAGTCTCAAATGAAAACGGCTGCTCTTGTACGTGATAATCTTATTGAAAATTATAAGTCACTAATTAATATGCAAATTTAGGAAAATGGACGGGTGTGTTTAAATGGAAAAGTTAAAAAATGTTTTCCAATCGTTAAAAACGTGGCATAAGTTAGTCATTGGTGCTGCGCTTTTAGCAATTGTAACAGGAGCACTTTTATACTTCACCTTGCCAGATAAATATGTTGTTGTATATCAAAATTTAAATGATGCAGACAAGCAAGAGATTACAGCAGAATTATCGAAGCTAGGTGTCGATTACCAATTAGCAACCGATGGTTCGATTCGTGTGCAAAAAAATGATGCTCCATGGGTTCGAAAAGAAATGAATGGAATGGGCTTACCGTTTAACTCAAAAAGCGGTGAGGAAATTTTATTAGAAAGCTCGCTCGGTTCAAGTGAGCAAGATAAAAAAATGAAGCAAATTGTCGGTACGAAAAAGCAATTAGAGCAAGACATTGTAAGAAACTTTGCGACAGTTGAAACGGCAAATGTTCAAATTACATTACCTGAAAAAGAAACAATTTTTGATGAAGAAAAAGCAAAAGGAACAGCCGCAATTACGGTTGGTGTAAAGCGTGGTCAACTATTAACGGCTGATCAAGTTGCGGGTGTACAGCAAATGATCAGTGCAGCAGTTCCTGGTGTAAAAGCAGAAGAAGTAAGTGTTATTGATAGCAAAAAAGGTGTTATCTCAAAAGGGGCAGATGAAGCGCATGCTACTAGTTCCTCTTCTTATGAGAAAGAAGTAGAGATGCAGCACCAAATTGAAGGGAAATTAAAGCAAGATATCGATGCAACATTAATGACGATGTTTAAGCCGAATGAATATAAAGTGAATACGAAAGTATCTGTAAACTACGATGAAGTTACACGTCAATCTGAAAAATATGGCGATAAAGGTGTGTTGCGTAGTAAACAAGAGCAAGAAGAGCGATCGACGGCACAAGATAATGCGAAGCCGAGTGCGGGGATTACAGCGAACGGTGAAGTGCCAAATTACGGTACGAACAATAATCAAGACGGTAAGGTCGTCTATGAGAATAACAATAGTAACAAAATCGAAAACTATGAAATAGATAAAACAGTTGAAACGATTAAGAAACACCCAGAGTTAACGAAAACAAATGTTGTTGTATGGGTGGATAATGATACGTTAGTAAAACGAAGAATTGATATGACGACTTTCAAAGAAGCGATTGGTACAGCAGCTGGACTTCAAGCTGATCCAAATGGGAACTTTACAAATGGTCAAGTTAACGTTGTAACTGTTCAGTTTGATCAGCCGAAAGAAGAGAAGAAGAAAGAACCAGAAGAAAGTGGTATAAACTGGTGGTTAATCGGTGGTATTACAGGTGGCTTATTAGCGCTCTTTGGTCTAATATGGTTCTTCTTAGCTAGACGTAAGAGAAAGAAAGAAGAAGAGGAATATGAAGAATACTTAGCAGAAGAGGAAGTTGCTGCAAGTAGTGAAAGTATTATGGAAATTCCGGAAGAGAAAATAGTACCAGAGCCAAAACCAGAGCCAGAACAACCGAAAGAACCAACGTTAGATGAACAAGTGCAGGATGCTACGAAAGAACATGTAGAAGGTACTGCAAAAGTAATTAAAAAATGGTTAAACGGACAGTAAGGGAGGAACAACGATGTTAGATGAAATCTCCTCCAAAGAAAAAGCTGCCATCCTCATTCGTACATTAGATGAAGAGGTGGCAGCAAAAGTCATTGAATATATGACGGCTGAGGAAAAAGAAGTGTTGCTTCGTGAAATCGCGAAGTTTCGTGTATATAAACCAGAAACGTTAGAGAATGTGCTAGGGGAGTTCTTATATGAACTAAATGTAAAAGAATTGAACTTAGTCACTCCAGATAAAGAGTACATTCGTCGCATATTTAAAAATATGCCAGAAGACGAGCTTGAAAAATTATTGGAAGACCTTTGGTACAACAAGGATAATCCATTTGAATTCTTAAATTCACTTACAGATTTAGAGCCACTTCTTACAGTGCTTAATGATGAATCACCACAAACAATTGCAATTATCGCTTCTTACATTAAACCGCAACTTGCTTCTCAATTAATTGAGAGATTGCCAGATCATAAGCGAGTAGAAACGGTAATGGGTATTGCGAAACTAGAACAAGTTGACGGTGAACTCATTAATCAAATTGGTGAGCTATTAAAAGCGAAATTAAATAATATGGCATTTAGTGCAATTAATAAAACAGATGGCTTGAAAACAATCGTGAACATTTTAAATAACGTTTCACGAGGCGTTGAAAAAACAGTCTTTCAAAAGCTCGATGAAGTTGATTATGAGTTATCTGAGAGAATTAAAGAAAATATGTTTGTCTTTGAAGACTTACTTGGTCTTGAAGATCTTGCGCTTCGCCGTGTGTTAGAGGAAATTACAGATAACGGTGTCATTGCAAAAGCGCTTAAAATTGCAAAAGAAGAAATTAAAGAGAAATTATTTACATGTATGTCTTCAAACCGTAAAGAGATGATTCTGGAAGAATTAGATGGCTTAGGACCACTTAAGATGACAGATGCTGAGAAAGCGCAGCAAATGATTACAGGTGCGGTGAAAAAGCTAGAGAAAGAAGGAAGAATTATCATTCAAAGAGGTGAAGATGATGTCCTTATTTAAAAACAGAATTCCGAAGAATTCTGTTTCTTTTTCTGAAGAAACGTATGAATTACAATTTCCAAAACCAATACCAGTTTACGCTGAAGAAGAAATACAAGTAGATCATGAAGAGCTTCGTGCACAGCAAGAATCGTTACATATTGAAATGCACCAACTAAGGCAAGAGCAGCAAGTGTTAGAACGAGAGCGTCAACAGCTATTGCAAGATAAGGAACAATTTCAAATGCATGTTCAGCAGCAAATGGAACAGATAGAATCTGCACGTTTGCAGTTTCAAAAAGAGCAACAAGAAACAGCATACGAATGGACAGAATTATTATGGGATCAATCTTTCCAACTAGCAGAAAAAATTGTGAACCAAGCAGTAGATTCGCGATTACTTGATGTATTACCTATTTTAACTGGTATTGTTCAAACATTGCCCACTTCGTTTGAAAAACTAGTCATTACAGTACATCCAGAAACATTTGAACGTATTCAAGAAGAGAAGGAAAATACGAAAGAGTATTGGCTACTACAATTAGTAGAATGGAAATATGATTTTTCCTTACAGTTTGGTGAATTTGTTCTGGAAGAAGAGAAAGAGTTCTTTGAATTTAAATTTGCACCTATATTTGCGAAACTTCGTCAAAAATGGGAAGAAGAGAAATTATTTGAGGAGCAAAATGTATGAACAACCAGCTCATAATCGAACATAGTAAATGGAATACGTTTATTGAAACGCCGTTCTATACGAAAGTCGGTAAAGTTCATAGTGTACAAGAACAGTTTTTCGTAGCGAAAGGACCGAAAGCAAAAATTGGAGATGTTTGCTTCGTTGGGGAACATAATGTTTTATGTGAAGTAATTGCGATTGAGAAAGAAAACAATATGTTACTTCCATTTGAACAAACAGAAAGAGTATGTTACGGAGATTCAGTTACATTAATTGCAGAAGATGTTGCTGTACCTCGTGGCAAACATTTACTTGGAAAAGTGTTAAGTGCAAATGGTGAAGTGTTAAATGAGAATGCTGAAAACATTCCATTACAAAAAATAAAATTAGATGCTCCGCCGATTCATGCATTTGAACGTGAAGAGATTACTGAAGTATTTGAAACGGGAATAAAATCAATTGATTCAATGCTAACAATTGGTATCGGTCAAAAGATTGGTATTTTTGCTGGGTCAGGTGTTGGTAAATCTACTTTACTTGGAATGATTGCAAAAAACGCAAAAGCGGATATTAACGTTATTAGTTTAGTAGGAGAACGTGGCCGGGAAGTAAAAGATTTTATTCGAAAAGAATTAGGCGAGGAAGGTATGAGGAAAAGCGTCGTTGTCGTAGCGACGTCAGATGAAAGTCACCTTATGCAGCTTCGTGCAGCTAAGCTTGCAACATCTATTGCTGAATACTTCCGAGACGAAGGCAATAACGTATTACTTATGATGGACTCTGTCACACGTTTTGCTGACGCGCGTAGAAGTGTTGATATTGCAGTTAAAGAGTTACCGATTGGTGGTAAAACACTTTTAATGGAAAGTTATATGAAGAAGCTGTTAGAGCGATCTGGAAAAACGCAAAAGGGGTCTATAACAGGTATTTATACTGTACTCGTTGATGGAGACGATTTAAACGGTCCTGTACCGGATTTAGCACGTGGTATTTTAGATGGACATATTGTATTAAAACGTGAACTTGCAACGCTCAGTCATTATCCTGCTATTTCAGTGCTAGACTCAGTAAGTCGGATTATGGAAGAAATCGTGTCGCCAACTCATTGGCAACTGGCAAATGAAATGCGAAAAATTTTATCTATTTATAAAGAAAATGAATTGTATTTCAAATTAGGAACGATTCAAGAAAATACAGAAAATGCTTATATTTTTGAATGTAAAAATAAAGTAGAAGGTATAAATACGTTTTTAAAACAAGGTCGATCTGATAGTTTCCAATTTAACGATATTGTTGAAGCAATGCACCATATAGTATAAGACCTTGCGCTTCGCAGGTCTTATTTTTTTGTTTTTTAATATTTCACAGATTTTTTTGGAAAAAAACTATATAATAGAAAAAGAGAACGTTATAATAGGAAGGGGCTATGAAAACAGGTGGATAAGCAGCAGTACGACACGATCAAATTGCAAATAAATCAAGAAAAAGAACAGATTTTGAAAGAAGTGTATGAATTAACAGCTGAAAAAAGAAAAATAGAACAAAAAAAAGAATATGATTTATATGTTGTAAAATCGCGTAGTAAAGTTGTACAAGCTGGGCAACGTATAATGGCTGGCATGCTTTCGTCACATACGTTTTCACCTGAAAGAATAGAAGAATGGAATCGGAAAATTAAAAAAACAGAGGATTTTATTCGAAAAAATGAAAGCCTTTTAGAACAAGTAAAAGAAAAAGAACGTGTCATTGATGAGATGTATCAAGAAGATTGTAGAAAGCTTGCGAAAATACGAGAAAAGCAGGAAGAAAAAATGCTTCTTGATTTGAAAATGTGTATGAATGGATGAGGTGAATGTAGTGATACAGTCTGTATTACCGGTGCAACAAAGTTTACCTCCGCAAAAAGAAAAAGGGCTAGAAGTACAATCTAAAAGTGAAGATTCTTCATTCGATCGTGCGATGAGAATGGAAAACAAAAAGCAGCCGAAAACGGAGAAAACAAAGCAAGAAAATGCACCAGGGGATAGAAAAGAAAACATTCTTTCTAAAAAATCGGCAACGAAAGAAGAGCCTAATGTAAAGAAAGAAGAAAAAAAAGAGACAGAACAGTTATTGTTAGCTGTATCTGAGCAAATGGTTGCAATTGAGCAATTACGTGTGCAGCCAGAATTGTTATATCAATACATACAAAAAATACAAGAGCTATATAAAGAATATGGAAATATAAAACTTAACGAATTACCCGCAGGTGAATTACAACAATTACAAGAACTCATTTCTAATATGAATATCAAAAATGCTATATGTTTAGAAGATACAATGCAAATGGCATTAGACAAAGTGAAGATGCTAGAGCAAATGATGCAAATATTGAACGTTGTAGAAAAAGAAGCTTGTAATATTGCAAAGCAACAGGAAGAGTTCAAAGACTTAGATGGAGATCTTCTGAAAGCTGAGAGCGAAGATGTCAAGGTAGAGTTGCCAGAAGGTGATGTATTCAACGATTCGAATTCTGCCGGTGCAGAGTTATTAAATAAAGCGATAAGTACCGATCACATAGGGAAATCAAATAGTGGCGCTGAGAAAGTTTCATTGCCTGACTTAGGAAAGAAAATGGAAGCACAAGTAGAAGCCTTGCAAAAGTTTGTAGTGAAACAAGAGCGTGTTTTATTCCAGCTAAATCCAGAAAAACTTGGTACATTGACAGTGTTTATGAAAAAACATGGAGATCAAATTGATGTTCATGTGGAAATGGAAAAACACGATGCGAAGAAACGTGTTGAAATCATTTTTGATGAATTGAGACTGAAGTTAAAAGAAAAAGAAATTAATATTCAAATTAGCTATTCAGATAAAGATGAAAATCGTAAAGAACAGCGAGAACAAGAGCAAAGGCAAAAGCAGCAATTAGCAAGTACGAAACATGAGAAACAAGAATCAAAAGAATTTGCGGGATTATTGGAGGAATAAAGCGTGCCAACAGTTGGATTAAATACAACGAGTACAAATCATATTCCGTTGCAAGCAGGAGCGCAGAATAGGAACGCACCTGTTAACGGTGCACAACCGGCAGTAGGGCAAATGAATGGAGTATCAGCAGGAGAACAAAAAACTCCTGGAGTAATGGGAAAAGATGATTTTCTGAAATTGTTTTTATCGAGTTTCCAGCACCAAGATCCATTTAATGCGATGGATATGAATCAAATGATGAATCAGACAGCACAATTATCTCTTATGGAACAAGTACAGAATATGACGAAAGCGGTAGATAAACTGCAATCAACGATGTATTCAACAGCGCTTGATGGTGGGATGAAGTTTTTAGGGAAGTACGTAAGAGGTATTGACGGTGACGGTAAAAAAGTAACTGGTCAAGTAGAGACAGTTCGCCTTGCAGAAAATAACGATGTACAGCTCGTAATTGATAATAAAGTTGTCTCTCTTCGCTTTGTTGAGAGAGTGTCTGATAAACCGATTGGAGAAACGAATCTAGAAGATGTAAAGAAAGACGACCAGAAAGTAACTGAAGAAGTAAAAACAACAAATTCATAAGGGAGTGTTCATACGTTATGATTAAAGCATTATATACAAGTATTTCAGGGATGAATGCAACACAAAATGCATTAAGTGTAACTTCAAATAATATTGCGAATGCACAAACAGTAGGTTATAAAAAACAAAAAGCGATGTTTGATGATTTACTGTACAACAATTCAGTTGGTGCAAAAGGTGACGATAGATACGCAGGGACGAACCCAAAAAGTATCGGTAACGGTGTGAAAATGAGCGGAACGGTGACGGATTATACCGATGGTACAATTACGTTAACTGGTGGTAAAACACAAGCAGCATTGGAAGGTAATGGTTTCTTCGTTGTAGGTGATTCAAAAGGCGGAAATATGGAATTTACACGTAAAGGGACATTTACAATATCTTCAGATTATTATATTACGAATACAGAAGGTCAATATGTATTTGCTTATCCAGCTGATCCATCAACTGGTAATGTTGATTTATCTGGTATCCCAGGACCATTGCAAATTCCAATGGGATCAGCAATCGGTGGTATTCGAACGTCACAAGGAATCGTTGGAGGAAACATTCCAGCTGATGCAAAACAAATTACGCAAGAATTGCCTGCATACGATGATGCCGGTAATACATGGACAATGCGCGTAGAGTTTACACAAGATGGTGAACATAATTACAAATATACAGTAAAGATGCGTAACGAATCGAAGAAAGAAACAGAGTTTACAGAGGTTCAAGGCGCAGGTGGTAATGTAAAATTCAATGAGGTAGGGAAGCCAGATCCGGTAAACCCTGAAGCGAATATACCATTTAATAATGGAACAGTAAAAATAGACTTTAGTAAATTAACAAACCACCCGACTGAGAAAACGATAGCAGTAACAAATGTAGATGGTAGACCAGCGGCCACTGTGAAAGATTGCTTTATTGCTGATGGTGGATATGTGATGGTAAAGTATTCTGATGGAAGTATGAAAGCGGCAGGTCAATTAGCTATTGGTATGTTCCCGAATGAAGGTGGCTTAATGAAAACTGGTAATGGTAACTTTACAGCGACAAATACAACTGGTATTTTAGCACTTGGCGTATCTGGTCAAAATGGTGCAGGGAAAGTACGTGGTAGTGCGCAAGAAGGCGCAAACGTAGATTTATCTGTAGAATTCGTTGATTTAATGTTATACCAACGCGGTTTCCAAGGGAATGCGAAAGTAATTAAAATTTCAGATGAAGTATTAAATGAAGTTGTAAACTTAATTCGATAATATATAATAAAGAAAAATTGTAATGTAGTAGAAAGGGTTTTTTACTCGTATGACAAGACAAGAGCGAATTTTACAATTGCCTTTTTTCGAAAATAAACGTGAACTTGCCGAGCAAGTGTTAAAAATGGAACGAGAAGAGCATGTATATTTACCAGATCAATTTGAAATTAAGCAAGTACCTCCGTACTCATTTGGTGAAAAACAAGCAATCATTGGCCGTATTCACGAGTTTTATTTCGTAAGTGTTGGTAGTGAAGGCGAGTGGAAGTATCAACTGTTTAAGGATGAGATGAAGTGCCGTGAGTTTTTTGTTACGTTATCAGGGATAACGGATCAGCAAATTGCGTTTTGGTTTAATAACATCGAGTTACTGAAAAGATCTTAAAAGATTTTAAAAGCTCTTTTTTTAGGTTTTGAGAGAGGACCTGGCGATGTGTGGTGGCGGTCAGTGCCTAATAGTGTCTCGACCGTTGTGTAAGACCAGAGATATGGAGAGTCGTTAGGTTAGTTGAAGAAGAGGTAAGTGAAGTGTAGTTGGAAAAGCTCTTAAAAGCTCTTTTTTAGGTTTTGAGAGAGGGCCGAGCGGTGTGTGGTAGCGGTTAGTGCCTATGTAGGTGCTCGACCGTTGTGTAAGACCAGAGATATGAAGAGTTACTAGGTTAGTTTAAGAAGATTTAAGCGAAGTGTAGTATGAATAATACCTGTGGTTTTAACGTGTTAGATGGACTAATAAGTTTATTTGTGGTGATAGATTTTTATAAAAGGAGAGGTGAGGAGGATGGCGCAGAATAAGTATCGCGTTACATTCATTTCGCCGAGTGAGGTTGAGCAGCGGACTGTAATGACGGCGAGTAGTTTGCCAGATTTAATTCGTAAAGTAGAGGGTATTATTGCTGATCCGAATGGTTATTTTGTAAATGATAAAAAAAATAATTGCTATTTTAAAGTGATGAAAGAAAATGTTACTTTCATTCAATATGAGTTGCTATTTTCAGATAAAGAGATTCATATTGAAAAATTAAAACATATAGCACCGGCAGTATTAAAGCGATTATTTGAAAAAATAAACGATCCGGAATTATATGCACTTGCGCTACTGGATGTTGATATAGCAACGAAAGAATATGTGCTAGAAGTAATGAATACCGAGTTAAGAATAAGAGTCGAAGCAAAGCTTTCAAAAAAATGGGAAGCGATGCCGACAGAAATTGTAGGAGCACAAGAAGTGTTACTAGAGGCCCTTGCTTCGTTTATAAAAGATTAATCGCCTGTTTAAATAAAGAAATGAATCGTTCGACTATCTATATTTTTTATATAGGTAGTTGACTTTTTCGTTTTAATAAAGCTTAATAATTAGATATACGGAAATAATGAAAGGGGAGCGACACTTTTATGTCACAAGCACAAAGTATTTTATTAGAAAGCGGAACAAATGAATTAGAGATTGTTACATATACTGTTGGTGAAAACCTATTTAGTATTAACGTAATGAAAGTACGTGAAATCATTAATCCATTCCCTGTTACAACTGTGCCAGAATCTCATCATGCAGTTGAAGGTGTTGTTCAAGTACGCGGTGAAATTTTACCAGTTATTAACTTAGCGACAGCTCTTAATTTAAAATCGACAAAGCCACTTGATCAAACGAAATTTATCATTTCAGAATTAAACCAAATGAAAGTTATTTTCCGCGTGGATGAAGTGCATCGTATTCAACGTATTTCTTGGGAGCAAATTGATGAACCAGCTTCATTATCTATGGGATTAGAAGAAACGACATCTGGTATTGTAAAACTAGATGGAAAAATCATCTTACTATTAGATTACGAGAAAATTGTATGTGAAATTAGCGGTACTGGTTATGATAATAAATCACTTTCAAAATTAGAACAAAAAACAGATCGCGGTGAAAAAATTATTTATATTGCGGAAGATTCAGCAATGCTTCGTCAAATATTAGAAGAAACATTATCATCAGCTGGATATACGAAAATGAACTTCTTTAGCAATGGTGCAGAAGCGTTAGCGCAAATTGAAAAGCTAGCGAAAGAGCAAGGAGAAAAAATGTTTGAACATATTCACATGTTAATTACGGATATTGAAATGCCGAAAATGGATGGACACCATTTAACGAAAGTAATTAAAGATAGTGAAATAATGAATCGTTTACCAGTCGTTATTTTCTCTTCCTTAATTACAAATGAATTATTCCATAAAGGCGAAGCGGTAGGGGCAAATGCGCAAGTAAGTAAGCCAGATATTCAAGAGTTAATCGGTTTAGTAGATAAGTTAGTGCTTTAAAAGCTTTTTTAGCTGGAATAGAAGCTCTAGCCATATATGGTGGCGGTCAGTGCCTAATAGAGCCCCATGCGATGTGAGACCAGAGATATGGAGCTAGTTTTTTAGCTAAACGGAAGAAGTGGGACATCGAGAGTGGTAGTTGGTGTACAATTTTATTCTGTTTAGCTGGAATAGAGGATCTAGCCATGTGTGGTGGCGGTCGGTACCTAATAGAGTCCCATGCCATGTTCAGAACAGAGATGTCGAGCAGGCTTTAGGGGGAATGGAAGAAGTGGATCGCCGAGAGCTTTTTAGAAGAACTGGTGAACAATTTTCTACTTTTTTCTAGAATAGGAAACTAGCCATGTGTGGAGCGGTCAGTGCTTAATAGAGCCCCGTGCGATGTGAGATTTTAATTGAAGATTTGTAGATTCTATTTATAGCTCTATCCTTTTAGTGGAGAGAAGGGAACTAGCCATGTGTAGTATTGGTTAGTTCCTTTTTGGTGTTCTATATGCTGTATAGTTGGAAAGATGGAACGTTGTTGGAGTGGTTGTGGCTGTATGTATAAACAATCTTCATTTAAAGATTTTTGGTTTGAAAATATAAAAAATATTCTTGGATTATTTTAGTAATTTTTCGTGATAACGCAAATTTTTTCGGTGAAATTACATTCTAAATACCATATAATATAATTAAAAGTCATTCATATGCAATTATGCATATAAATGAAAAAATCTTTTTCTATTTCTATACTTTCTATACATTTTTGTATGTTTATTATTTGACAGACAATTTCGAAATGTTATAATATGGATATGTAAAATTTTCTATTTTCTGAATGGACATGGGAGTCTGATGAGAATTGTGAAAGGATGAGGGGGAGTGGCACAGATTATGTATCACCACACAGCAATTAATGTATTAAGTCTCTTACAAAACATGTCAAATAATAAAATGAACGATATGCAACTAGAAGTGGAATTTAAAAAAATAGAAAAACAATTCCAAGTGAAATATGAAGAACTAGTTGATTTATATAATAGAATGGTATTATTTCAAATAGATATAGAAAAACATGGCGGGATGCGAGCATATGAAAAATCAACGATTACATGGCTCAAATCTGAACTGGAGTTACTGTATGAAGTGTATCAATTTTGCCAACGTCACGGTTTAAACATTATTAATATTTCAAAGTATGTTAGTAAAAACGAACTAAATCTTTTCCCGAAAACAGAAAGTCAGTTACAAAATACGTATTACAAATTAAAAAAACGTGAAATACCGTTTGAAAATATTGAAAAACAAAAACCTGGACGAAAACGCAAATATATACCTGTAAAAGAAACAAATGTTGAAACAAAAAAAGAAAACAATCAAGTATTAAAAGAGGAAGTACAGCATAAAGAGAGTGAAAAAAGCCTCGTAACAGTTATATCGGGTATCGTTGATAACTTTGAAACAATTAGTCAACATAGTGAAAGAAAAGAAGATGAACTGCATCAGTTTATGGAAGGTATTTATAAGCTTTCTAGCATGGCCGCAGGGCATTTTAAAGAAGAGTCTAATAGAAGTAGTCTGGAAAGTGAGTTGCGAGCGCTACGATCGGAAAATGAACGATTAAAACGAGAAAAAGAAGAACTTGTGCAAGATGTGAAAGATATGACGCAACAGTTAGTTTATTTCATTAAAAGTTCTGACGTCGATCAAATTCGTAAATTACCAACTTTCGTACAAGATTGTAAAACAGAATTAAATAAATTAGGACTATATAACGCACAAGACGGAAAAATGAAAATAAGGATCGACCGTAGAGGACAAGTTATGACGGTAGCACCATAAAAGTATTGGGTACAAAATAAAAGGGAAGTACATAGTTTATATGTATTTCCCTTTTGCTTTTGCATAAAAATGAGCCACAGGGGTGGATTATTTGAAGTGCATTTAACGTCTTACTTGGCGCAAAATAATCCATAGTATTGATGTGTTGCTCATTTCCATACAACGACTGCCTAGCAATCATAATCAAAACATTCGTATCAATACGCATAATAGCAACTCTTTATAGATTGGTATATGCGGTAGGTGTTTTAAGGCTAATAAACGGCTATGGAAGGATAGAAAGCCTTATGCTTATTGTATCTTTTTGTTTTAAAACAAGGGAAGAGAACGAAAATAAGCCCTGACCGCTTCAAAATATGGCTAGAGCTTCTATTTAAGCTAAAAAGAAAGCTTTGAATCTATCTATATAGAAAAAATAAACCTCTCCGCAAGCGGAGAGGTTTATTCATCTCAAATGGATTATTGTAATAATTTAGAAACCATTTGTGGAGTTTGGTTTGCTTGAGAAAGCATGCTGATACCAGCTTCGTTCAAGATTTTGAACTTAGTCATTTCAGACATTTCTTTCGCCATATCAGCGTCTTCGATTTGAGAAGCTGAAGATGCCATAGAGTTTTCTTGGCTCTTAAGATTTGTTACGTTAAAGTCAAGACGATTTAATGTAGCACCAAGTGTTGCACGATTATCAGCAATTTTTGTAAGAGCTTTATCAATTGCTTCAAGTGCACTACGAGCATTAGTAGCATCACCGGCATTATTTACTTCATTTTCAGCTACAGTTGATTCACCAATTGAAACGCTACCTAATCCTAAAGATGCTAAAGTTACACTACCAATTTTAACATCAATTTGCTGGTCTCCTGCATTTGAATCAAGAGTTTGAATTGTAATTTTTGTTCCTGTATTAGAAGGTGTAGCTGCAGGAGCGCTACTAGGAGCTCCACCACTACCAGAAGCTCCACCACTACCAGAAGCTCCACCGCTACCAGAAGCTCCACCGCTACCAGAAGCTCCACCGCTACCAGAAGCTCCACCGCTACCAGAAGCTCCACCGCTACCAGAGGTATCAGCTAGGCTTTCATTTCCATCTAATAAGCTTTGGTCATTGAATTTTGTGTTTTCAGCAATATATGTGATTTGTTTTGTTAATTCGCTAAACTCTTTTTGTAGTGAAGCTTGGTTACCTTTCGTATTCGTACCAGTTGCAGATTGGTTTGCAAGATCACGCATACGAAGTAGGATATTAGTTACAGAATTCATCGCTGAGTCAGCAGTACGAATTAAAGACATACCATCTTGAGTGTTACGAGAAGCAACGTTTAGACCGCTTTCACGTGCACGCATACGAGTTGCGATTGCAAGACCTGCTGCATCGTCAGAAGCGCTGTTGATACGTTTACCGCTTGATAAACGGTCCATAGCAGTACTCATTTTAGCTTGGTTTTGGCGCATGTACTCTTGTGTACGCATGCTATTAATGTTTGTATTAATTCTCATGTTAAGAACCCCCATTTTTTTATATTGAGTTTTCTGCAAATTGAAAAACGGTAATATGCAAAAAAAACAATTTCGAATTTATTGTAAGCCTTGCTATAATGGGTGTCAACTGAAAATTTGAATTAATAAATATAAAAAAATAACAGTTTAACAATTTAGTCGTTTTTTTATTACAATATAATTGCAAAGGATTATTGCAAACTTTACGAAAAAACTCTAATATTAGATTATCTTTGTTTACCGAAAAGGTGATATTATGGTAATTGGAAATATAGTAAAAGAAGTACTTGCATATAAAAAAGGACAGTTTCAGCAAAAGTTAAGTAGTCCGGAGGCTTTCGTTAGTAGTCGCTTTCAAGAAAAGTTGCAGAGCGAACCTATGAAGGAGACGAAGGCTACGGCGCAACCGGCTAAAGTAGAAGATATGAGTCAGCCTGTACAATCTACGAAAATAGAAGCGGTTGTGAATAAACCGGAAGCATCTATTCATAAAGTAGAGGAAGTAAGTAAGCCGGAAGAAAAGCCTGAAACGAAGAAAGTTGATGACGTGCAAGTCGCGCAAAAAGAGTTTGAACGACGTTTCCCGGAAACGAAAAATGAGGCAGTTGATACGTGGGGATTAACGAAGAAGTATAATATTCAAAAAATACGTTATTCAAACGAAGGGAAGTATGAGGATATTATAGATAGAGTAAGTCGTACATACGGAATTCCGAAAACGTTAATTCAAAAAATGATTGAAGTAGAGTCTAATTTTAATCCGAAAACGGTGTCGCATGCAGGGGCGATGGGCCTTATGCAACTTATGCCAGCGAATGTGAAAGAGATGGGTATAAAAAATCCATTTTCACCAGCTGAAAGTATTGAAGGCGGCGTGAAAGAGTTAAGTGGTTATTTAAAGAAAAATAACGGTGATTTAGTTTTAGCGCTTGCTTCTTATAATGCTGGCCCTGGTAATGTGAGAAAGTACGGAGGCGTACCACCATTTAAAGAAACGCAAGGATATATTAAAAAAATATTAAATATCGACGTTTCAAAATAAGAAGTTTCATATATAGAGAGAACATGAAATTTTCGTGAACATGATATGGGAGTGGCTAGATTGAAATTACAAGATGATATTCCGTTAACAATTTATTTTGAAATCGGAAATACGAAAAAGAAAATTGAAGATCTGCTTCATATTACGAAAGGTACATTGTATCGTCTTGAAAATTCAACGAAAAATACGGTGCGTCTTATGCTTGAGAATGAAGAGATTGGAACCGGAAAGATTTTGACGAAGAATGGAAAAATGTACGTTGAAATCGTTGAATTGAAAAGGTAGGGAAGGGGATTTTCATGAGTGGCGATAAATTAAGCCAAGAGCAAATTGATGCCCTGCTGAAGGCGGTAAATGAAGGCGAGGAAATGCCAGCTTTCGCACAAGAAGCAGGGAAGCAAGATAAATTTCAAGAGTATGATTTTAATAGACCGGAGAAGTTCGGTGTTGAACATTTACGTAGCTTGCAAGCGATTGCTTCTACGTTTGGTAAACAGACGTCACAGACGTTGTCAGCGCGTATGCGTATTCCGATTGACTTAGAGCCTTCGACAGTGGAGCAAGTTCCATTTACGAGTGAGTATGTGGAGAAAATGCCGAAAGATTACTATTTATATTGCGTCATTGATCTCGGACTTCCAGAGCTTGGAGAAATTGTTATTGAGATTGATTTAGCATTTGTTATTTACATTCATGAGTGCTGGCTTGGCGGAGATAGTAAGCGTAATTTTACGATGCGTAGACCACTGACGGCATTCGAGTTTTTAACGCTTGATAATATATTTGCGCTTCTATGCAAAAATTTAGAGCAATCGTTTGAAAGTGTTGTAGCGATTAAACCGACATTTGTAACGACAGAGACAGATCCAAATGCACTTAAGATTACGACAGCGAGTGATATTATTTCATTAATGAATGTAAATATGAAAACGGATTTTTGGAATACGACAGTTCGTATCGGTATTCCGTTCTTATCTGTTGAAGAAATTATGGATAAGTTAACGTCTGAAAATATTGTTGAACATTCTTCAGATAAACGTAAAAAGTATACGTCTGAAGTGGAAGTGAAAGTAAATCAAGTGTACAAACCTGTTCACGTTGCAATTGGTGAGCAGAAGATGACGATGGGCGAGATTGAACAAATTGAAGAGGGCGATATTATTCCGCTTCATACGAAAGTTTCAGATGAATTAATTGGTTATGTAGATGGAAAGCATAAATTTAATTGTTTTATTGGAAAAGATGGAACGCGTAAGGCGCTCCTATTTAAAAGTTTTGTAGAGTAGGAGGATCCATATGAAGCATGAAGTATCTCCTGTGTCATTAATGGGGTTAGAAGAATTTGCAGGAAAGCGAAATGAAGCAAGTAAAGCACATATTGATACTGTTTCAGATATTTCGATTGAACTTGGTGTAAAGCTTGGGAAAACATCTATTAGGCTCGGTGATGTGAAACAGTTAAAAGTGGGCGATGTTCTGGAGGTAGAGAAAAACTTAGGACATAAAGTAGATGTATATTTAAGTAATATGAAAGTCGGCATTGGGGAAGCGATCGTAATGGACGAGAAGTTCGGTATTATCATTTCTGAAATTGAAGCTGACAAGAAGCAAGCTGCGCTTATGAAAGCGCAAAGTCAAATGCAAGATAAAGAGTAGAGGAGGAGTCATATGTCGTATATGACGACCTTATTTCAAGTCGTTTTACTGTTTGGTGCGCTCGGCTACGGTGCATATTATATGACGAAAAAGACGCGCAAACAGCAGTTTTTTAAACAAGGTGAAAATGGTCATATTCAGGTAAAAGACGGCGTTTATTTAAATCATCAAACGAGCGCCTTTTTATTTGAAGTAGACGGCAAGCAAGTGTTCACTGTTATTAGTAATAACGGTGTACAATCTGTGCAATTAACAGGAACAGGAAATCAGTTTCAACAAGCGCTAGAAGACGCGGTGAAGAGTGAAACGAAAAAAGTAGAGGATCCATCATGAGAATAAAGAAACAGTTATCGTTATTAGCCGTTATTTTCGTATTTTCTATCGTTTTTTCAATTATTTTTGTAAATCCAGCGTATGCAGCCCAAAACGGTTTTATTAATTTCGAAAATGGAAAAGAGTTTACGAGTAATTCAAGTGTACAGCTATTTGCGCTCGTTACCCTTTTATCATTATCTTCATCTATCGTTCTATTATTTACACATTTTACTTATTTTATGATTGTTCTTGGGATTACACGTCAAGGGCTTGGGGTAATGAATTTACCACCGAACCAAGTACTTGTTGGACTTGCCTTATTTTTATCACTCTTTACGATGCAGCCTGTTCTTGGGCAGCTAAAGAGCGATGTGTGGGATCCGATGACGAAAGAGAAAATAACGGTAAGTCAAGCTGCGGAAACGACAGCGCCGATTATGAAAGAGTATATGTCAAAACATACGTATAAGCATGATTTAAAAATGATGCTGAAAGTGCGCGGAGAAGAGTTGCCGAAAGATTTAAAAGATCTTTCACTATTTACGCTCGTACCATCCTTTACGTTAACGCAAATTCAAAAGGGATTGTTAACAGGGATGTTCATTTATTTAGCGTTTGTATTTATAGATTTGATTATTAGTACACTGTTAATGTACCTCGGGATGATGATGGTACCGCCGATGATTTTAAGTTTACCATTTAAAATACTCGTTTTCGTATATTTAGGTGGATATACAAAAATCGTCGACATTATGTTTAAAACGGTCGCCTGAAGCGTTTGATGCTATGTGATAGGAGTCATATAAATGAATACGTCACCAATTATAGATATTTTTCAAACCTTTTTTTATAAAGGGGTTATGATTTTAATGCCGGTTGCCGGTGTTAGTATGATTGTCGTTATTATCATCGCTGTCATTATGGCGATGATGCAAATTCAAGAACAAACGCTGACGTTTTTACCGAAAATGGCGAGTATTGTACTCGTTATTATCATTTTAGGTCCGTGGATGTTTCAAGAGTTAACGACGCTTATTTTAGATTTATTTGATAAAATTCCATCGCTATTGCGTTCGTACTAAGATAGGGGAACTGAAATGAATATGGAATTATGGGCGGCGACGTTTTTTGCGTTTTGCCGCATTACTTCATTTTTATATTTTTTACCGTTTTTCTCAGGTCGATCCATTCCAGCGATGGCGAAGGTTACATTTGGACTTGCTCTTTCCATTACTGTTGCCGATCAAGTGGATGTCTCTCACATAAAGACAACTTGGGACGTTGCAGCTTATGCTGGTACGCAAATTGTAATTGGATTATCACTTTCAAAAATTGTAGAAATGCTGTGGAACATTCCAAAAATGGCCGGGCATATTTTAGACTTTGATATCGGTTTATCACAAGCAAGTTTGTTTGATGTAAATGCAGGCTCACAGTCTACTTTACTATCAACCATTTTTGATATATTTTTTCTTATTATTTTTATTTCACTTGGCGGCATTAATTATTTCGTTGCCACGATTTTAAAGTCGTTTCAATATACAGAGGCGATTTCAAAATTGCTGACGACTAGTTTTTTAGATAGTCTACTCGCAACGTTATTATTTGCGATCACATCAGCGGTTGAAATTGCTCTTCCGCTCATGGGAAGTTTATTCATCATTAACTTTGTTTTAATTTTAATCGCAAAAAACGCTCCGCAATTAAACGTTTTTATGAATGCGTATGTTATTAAAATTACGTGTGGCATTTTGTTTATTGCGATGAGTGTACCGATGCTCGGTTATGTGTTTAAAAATATGACGGATGTATTGCTTGAGGAATATACGAAACTATTTAACTTTTTCTTAACGAAGTAGGGGGACGCTCATGGCAAAGGATAATAAAACAGAAAAGGCCACCCCGCAGAAGCGTAAGAAATCGCGTGAAGAAGGGAATATTGCCCGGAGTAAAGATTTAAATAATTTATTTTCCATTCTTGTATTAGCAGTTGTCGTTTACTTTTTCGGAGATTGGCTAGGGTTTGAGATTGCCAATTCCGTATCGGTGCTGTTTGATCAAATTGGAAAAAATACAGATTCGACCGAGTACTTTTATTTAATGGGGATTTTACTATTAAAAGTATCAGCTCCCATATTAATACTCGTATACGCTTTTCATTTATTCAATTATATGATTCAAGTCGGTTTCTTATTTTCTTCTAAAGTTATTAAGCCGAAAGCGTCACGTATTAACCCAAAAAACTATTTTACGCGATTGTTTAGTCGTAAAAGTTTAGTAGATATTTTGAAATCACTGTTTTATATGGGATTAATCGGTTACGTTGCTTACGTTCTCTTTAAAAAGAATTTAGAGAAAATCGTGAGTATGATTGGATTTAACTGGACTGCGTCACTTACTGAAATTATTAGGCAAATTAAATTTATCTTCTTAGCTATTTTAATTATATTAATCGTTCTTTCTATTATTGATTTTATTTATCAAAAGTGGGAGTACGAACAAGATATTAAGATGAAAAAAGAAGAAGTAAAACAAGAGCATAAAGATAATGAAGGGGACCCGCAAGTAAAGGGAAAACGAAAAAACTTTATGCATGCCATATTGCAAGGAACAATTGCGAAGAAGATGGATGGCGCAACATTTATTGTAAATAACCCGACTCATATTTCGGTCGTACTCAGATACAATAAACACGTTGATGCAGCACCAATTGTCGTTGCAAAAGGGGAAGATGAACTCGCATTATATATACGAACGCTTGCCCGTGAACAAGAAATACCAATGGTGGAAAATCGTCCGCTTGCTCGTTCTTTATATTATCAAGTCGAGGAAGATATGGCGATTCCAGAAGATTTATACGTAGCTGTAATTGAAGTTATGCGCTATTTAATTCAAACGAATGAACTTGAAGTATAATAGCGCGTTTGGAGGAGATCTCTTTGTTTAAGATAGATTCTGCAAGAACCTATTTTTCTATCTTTTTAGCAGCGTCATTCGTAGTGGCGCTCTTAATTCCACTTCCACCATTTATACTTGATATCATTATCGTTTTTCTACTAAGTATGTCAGTGCTTATTTATATGCGAGCGACAAGTATTAACGAGTGGGATGAATTAAAGTCATTTCCGACGATGTTGTTATTAATCGGGATTTTCCGCGTATCGATTAACGTATCGACGACGCGAGCGATTTTGACAAACGGAAATGCCGGTCATGTTATTGAAGAGTTCGGTCAATTCGTAATTGGCGGGAACTTATTAATTGGTATCGTTATTTTTACAGTATTAATCATATTCCAGTTTATCGTTGCAAACGGTGCATCTCGTACAGCTGAAGTAGCAGCACGTTTTACACTTGATTCTTTACCAGGGAAACAAATGTCGATTGATGCTGATTTAAACCAGCGCATTATTACAGAAAAAGATGCACAGGCAAAACGAAAAAAATTAAATATGGAAACAGAGTTTTACGGAGCGATGGATGGTGCCGGGAAGTTCATTAAAGGGGACGTTATTTTCGGGATTGTCATTTTATTCGTAAATATTATTTTCGGTTTAATTGTCGGAATGATGCAGCAAGGAATGAGTTTTGGTGAAGCGGCTCTTCATTATACGCAGTTAACTGTCGGTGACGGGATTGTAAACCAAATTGGCTCTTTAATGCTTGCGATTTCAACTGGTATTATTGTAACGCGTGTATTTGACGGTTCACCGGATACGGTAACGGAAGGTATCTTTAAAGAGTTATTAGCACATGAAGTAGTTGTATATGCGCTCGGTGGTTTATTTATCGCAATGGGTATTTTTACTCCGCTACCATTTCTACCATTTGCACTCGTTGGTGGAACAATTATCTTCTTAGGAATTCGTAATAAAAACCGAATAAAGAAAGAAAAAGAAGACGAGCTTCAAAAAGAAATAGAAATGATTCAAGGCGAAGATGAACAACTGCAACAAGTGGAAGATTCATTTGGCGTATTTACAGATAAATATCCAATTATTGTAGAACTCGGCTTAGATTTAGCAGCACTTGTAAAGCAGAAAATTAACGGGGAAACAGCTCGTGATAAAGTTGTTCTTATGAGGAAATCGATTATTACCGACCTTGGTATTAACGTTCCTGGAATTAACTTTAAAGATAATACGAGTTTTAGACCACGTGGACGTTACATTATTCGTATTAAAGGTGCGAAGGCAGCTGAAGGTGTTTTAAAATCAGGTTACTTATTAGCACTGAAAACACCGAACGTAATGGCCGATTTAGATGCAGAACCAGCGAAAGATCCAATTTTTGGCGAGGATGGATATTGGATTTTAGAGCATATGGTACAAGATGCACAAATGAAAGGCTATCAAGTATTAGAGCCACTTAGCATATTAATTACGCATTTAGATGTTGTCGTTAGACGTAATCTTCATGAGTTAATTCAGCGTCAACATGTAAAAGACTTAATTAATTCGCTTGAAAATGATAACGGCGTTTTATTAGAAGAGATTAAGAAGAAAGAAATTGACTTATCACTCGTTCAAAATGTTATTAAACAACTACTAAAAGAAGGTATTTCTATTCGTGATTTACCAACCATTATTGAAGGTATTATTGACGGAAAAGAAATTTATCAAAATCATGTTGACGGTGTAACATCATTCGTCCGTGAATGTATTTCAAAAGTGATTTGTGAAAATGCGAAAAATCCTGACGGTAAAATATATGCGGCGCTCTTCTCAGATACAATTGAGTTAGACGCAGACGTTGTGAACAATTCTTATCAAGGTTATTTATTAAACTGGGATTTAGATTTAGAAACGCGAGTCGTTGAGCAAGTACAACGCGTATTGAAACAAGCGAGGTTAATGGGAAGAGAACCAGTATTATTAACGCGTAGAAAAGATTTCAGATTTGCGATTGTAAGACTTCTTGAGCGCTACCAAGTAGAAGCGCAAGTACTTTGTATTAGCGAATTAGCACCAGAAATTGTTGTAGATCAAATTGCCTATATTGAATAGTAGGGGGTGAAGTAATGGAAAGTACAGAAAAGAAAGAAGCGTTAATGCGAATAAAAGCAGCTTCGAAAAATGAATTGTATCGAAAGTTATTTGACCAATATGGTACAGATTATTATTACGTTGTCGATGAAAGTGTAAAACGAAATATCCCGTTTTTTTGGAAAAAGAATTATGAAATGTTAGTTGCTTTTCCAGAGGATAAACAGGAAGAAGTGAACGAAGGTACAGCTGAATTTCATGAACAATTAATGGATGTTGTGAATGATCCTTCAGAACAAATTGTGAAGGCGAACGGAATTCAATCGGTACTGCACAATTTAGAAAACGTGACGACTCCTATGTCATACGCGGCGATGCAAACAGGAAATAGTGAAGAATGGGCAAGAAAGAAAGAGAAACTATTAAAGCTGTTTGAAAAAGGTATCGTCGTTGTGAAACAGACGGAAGAAACGAAAGTAACGAAAAAGCAAAAAGCTGTGAAAAAAGTCGTTCCTGTCAAGAAAGAAGAAGTGGTTGTAAAGAAAGAAAAGCAAGAATCTGTACCATTTATTATTCAAAAAGTAATTCGTATGCTAGAGCAAAACGACGTAGAACAATACTTCATTCATGCATATGCTGAAAAGTTAAAAGTGAAGTTTGAGAATGCAACGATGATTACAGAAGAAGAAGTGATCAAATATATATTGGAAGATATGAGCTCTCATTTCAACACAGAAAACGTATTTGAAAAAGAAGTACAAACAATTGCATTAATCGGTCCAACGGGTGTTGGAAAAACAACGACACTTGCGAAAATGGCATGGCAATTTCACGGTAAGAAAAAAACGGTTGGTTTCATTACGACCGACCATTCTCGCATTGGAACAGTGCAGCAATTGCAAGATTACGTAAAGACAATTGGATTTGAAGTAATCGCTGTACGTGATGAAGCTGCAATGACAAGAGCGCTTACGTACTTTAAAGAAGAAGCGCGCGTCGATTATATTTTAATTGATACAGCTGGAAAAAATTATCGTGCGTCAGAAACAGTGGAAGAAATGATTGAAACGATGGGACAAGTAGAGCCAGATTATATTTGTTTAACGTTATCAGCTTCGATGAAAAGTAAAGACATGATCGAAATCATTACGAACTTTAAGGATATCCATATTGATGGTATCGTCTTTACGAAATTTGATGAAACGGCAAGTAGTGGTGAATTGTTGAAAATTCCAGCAGTATCATCAGCTCCTATTGTATTAATGACAGACGGACAAGACGTAAAGAAAAACATACATATTGCTACAGCGGAACATTTAGCGAAACAAATGTTGCAAACATCATAGAAAAGAGGTGAAGGATAAGGCAACTGCCTTATTCAAACGAGTATGAACGGTCTTTATATAGGTTCTATGGGTATGATGAATTACATGCAGCGCATTAATGTTCATTCGAATAACGTTGCAAATGCGCAAACGACAGGATTTAAAGCAGAAAATATGACTTCTAAAGTATTTGATGTACAAGATACATATCGTCGCGGAGATGGGGCTGTAACAAATATCGGTTCGGTCGATTATGCTGTAGTGCCAGCCGCAACGCATGTGAACTTAGTACAAGGAAATATACAAATGACAAATAGTGCTACAGATTTCTTTTTAGATGACGGTGCAAACGGTACAACATCATTTTTCGTTACATCTAAAAACGATGAAACATTCTTAACGAGGGATGGTAGTTTTACAATAAATAGTGATCGTTACTTGCAAACATCATCTGGTGCTTTTGTTATGGGAGAGAATAATGAACGTATTCGTATTCCTGAAGGAGCAAAGGTAGCTGTACAAGCAGATGGTACATTATATGATGAAGTAACACAAAATAATATTGCTCGCCTGCAAACGAAAACAGTAGATGCAGAAGCGAATAATCGTCTCGTGCAACGTGAAAACAAAAGCTTTACACTAGCAGAAGGAAACATTGCTGATTTACCGAACGGAACAGGATTAGTGAAAAATCATATGCTAGAAAATTCAAATGTAGATATGACGAAAGAGATGGCAGATCTTATGACGGATCAAAGAATGATTTCAGCATCACAACGCGTTATGACTTCATTTGATAAAATTTATGAAAAAGAAGCGAATGAAATATTGAGATAAAGGACTTCCGTTAGTGGAAGTCTTTTTTATTTCCCATTTAAATTTCAGAATTCTCAATTGACTTTGCAGGTCTGTTTTTTTATATTAGTAGGTATACTAATAACTACTAATGTGCATACATCGTTTTGAAATGAGAGTTATATAGATTGTGAGGGGTACTGATGGATGGAATTATAAAAGAATTACAAAAGTTAGGTTTTTCCCAGTACGAATGTAAAGCGTATATTGGATTACTAAAACATTCCCCAGTAACTGGGTATGAAGTGAGTAAACAAACAGGAGTACCTCGTTCTATGATTTACGAGGTACTCGGTAAGTTAATGGATAAAGGAGCGGTACATATTGTACCTTCTGAACCAGTTAAATATGTACCAGTACCGGCTACCGAATTAATGAATCGAATGCGAAAAGACTTTGAAAAGTCCTTTGAATTTTTAGATGAGAAATTAAATAGTTTAGAACAAGAGCGACAAATAGATGTAATTTCGCATATTCGCTCAAATGATCGGGTTTTGAAGGAAATATGCAATATAATTAATAGAGCGAAGGAAGAGTTATGGATTTCTGTATGGGAAGATCAAGTGCATGAAATTGAGCCATACATTCATCAAAAGGAAGAGGAAGGTGTACATATATTTTCAATCTTATTTGGCGCTCCTGATACAAAAATAGGCGCGACGTTTCACCATAATTATATGACGCCTCACGTTGTTGAAGAGAGAATGGGTGGTCATTTAA
Source organism: Bacillus cereus group sp. MYBKT111-2 (assembly GCF_051915205.1). Classification (NCBI taxonomy): domain Bacteria; kingdom Bacillati; phylum Bacillota; class Bacilli; order Caryophanales; family Bacillaceae; genus Bacillus; species Bacillus cereus group sp. MYBKT111-2. The sequence continues at coordinate 467,889 of NZ_JBQAEG010000004.1, read as the reverse complement.
CTGTAATCGCGCGTGACGGGGAAGAAGTATTAATTGCGAACTTCTCAAATGATAGCACTTCATGGGCTGTTACAACGTATGACCCAGCTCTAGTTCTCGTTGCTACAGAGTATGTGCGACACGATATTATGGTTGAAGAAATTACGAAGGAATTTGGAGCTGATAAGTTAGATACGTTGTGGCGTGAAAATATAGATTTAGTTCATGTCGTAACAGGAAAACGAACTTTAAAAGGAATGGGGGATGATAGAGATGAGTAAAGCTGAGGCTCATGTAGCTTTGCAGAGCGATGATACATTTCAGCAAGGAGTAAAAGATTGTTTACCAACTGTATTTGGTTATTTAAGCATCGGTATAGCAGCTGGTGTAATTGCAAAAACAGCTGGTTTCTCCATTATTGAAATTGCGTTTATGTCCACTTTAATTTATGCAGGTTCTGCCCAATTTATATTAGCTGGTATGTATGCAGCTGGTGCTCCTGCTTCTGCAATTATTTTTACTGTATTTTTTGTTAACTTGCGTCACCTTCTTATGAGTGCTGCACTTGCGCCGTACTTTACGAAACTGCCTCTATTTAAAAACTTACTAATCGGTTCGCAAATTACAGATGAAACGTTTGGTGTTGCAGTGCAGCATGCAGCGCAAAAAGGATATTTAGGTGAAAGATGGATGATTGGTCTTAACGTAACAGCGTATTTAAATTGGATTCTTGCTACTATTATCGGCGGGCTGTTTGGTGAGTGGATACCAGATCCACATACGTACGGCATGGATTATGCATTACCAGCAATGTTTATCGGGTTATTTGTACTTCAGCTCATAAGTAGTAAACCGAAACTGGCAATTCATCTTACTGTTGCAATTGTAGCAATTATAATTGCGTACGTTTCGCACTTATTTATGCCAGATAGTATAGCGGTTATTATCGCAACATTACTAGCTGCGACGATTGGAGTGGTGATTGAAAAATGGAAATGAGATTAGACGTATTATTACTTTTATTAGCAGCAGGAGCTGTCACACTCGTGCCACGTATTTTACCTCTACTCGTATTTAGCAAACTACAAATTCCAGACTGGGGTTTAAAATGGTTAAATTACATACCAATCGCGATATTAGCAGCGCTTTTAGCGCAAGTTTTATTTATGCATGAGACGATGCAGTGGGATTACTTGATCGCAGCAATTCCAACATTTCTTGTCGCCATATATACCCGTAGTTTATTAGGTACAGTATTAACGGGAGTGATTGTGATTATTTTGTTACGTTTCTTTTTCTAAAAAGGATTACGCTCATATAATAGCGAAAAGTGTAATAACATGAAAAATATAGGGGTGGTGTTATGATACTTTTAACGATAGGAGCAATTTTGTTAACGTTGTTTATTTTCTTTATTATCGGCTTTATTACGTTTATGATGTTTGTTGATAAGGCGACACCTCAAATATATTATACACCTTGTGAATCAGTGACAGTGAAAGCTAAAGGTAAACATAAAAGGAAGAAAAGTTGAATGGTGGCTTTTCTTCCTTTTGTTTTGTCTGATTTTTCTGTATAATTTAAGTTAGTTATCCAACTAACTTAAAAGGGGGCATAGAAATGGCAAAACCGAATGTTGTTAATAAAGAGAAGTTACTAGAAGCAGCAAAAGAAATTATTGCAGAGCATGGGATGGAAAAGTTGACATTAAAAGCAGTTGCAGAGAGTGCTCAAGTTACTCAAGGTACCGTATATTATCATTTTAAAACGAAAGATCAATTATTACTTGAAGTAACTGAATCGTTTTGTAAAGCGTCGTGGGAACAAATAGGAAAGGATGTACAGTTAGAAAAGGCTTTACAGTCTGCTGAAAGTAGATGCGTGAAAGATTCAATGTATCATCATTTGTTTTTTCAATTAGTAGCTAGTGGATTACAAAATGATGCGATGAAAAATAAAATTGGTGGATTGTTACATTATGAAAACCAAGAATTGACAAGAGTGTTAAATAAAAAAATAGGAGGTACAATGACATCTCAAATTTCAACTGAAACGTGGAGCGTTTTATGTAATGCATTAATTGATGGATTGGCATTGCAAGCGTTATTCAATCCATCTTTTTCTACAGACAAAGTATATGGTGATTTATATATGCTCTTGGAAAAGTTTACAGTGCTACAAAAGGGAGGTAATGTCAGTGAATAATAGACTTTGGCTCACTATTTTATTTTCTATCGGCATTTGGCTTTTTGCCTCAGTGTTCTTCATTATTTTCGGTTCTTCTGTTTTATTAGAATACACTTCAAATAGATTTTTTCTACAAATGGCGTTGCTTGAATTAGGGACAGCTATAGCTTTATATTTTGTAATGTGGTTATATCAAAAACTGGATACCTCGAAATATGCAGTTATTAAGTTAGGTATATGTGGCACAGCGATTGGTTTAACTTTAGATTCTTACATCTTGTATCATTCTTCTAATATATTCTCACAATTAACCTCACAGCAAATCATGTCATTTACCATTTGGATGGTAATTGCTTACGCTCTTTATTTAATAATTCCTTTCGTTATGGAACGAAAAAGACTGTTATAAAGAGGATTTTTATCCTCCTTATAACAGTCACATCCCCGAAAGAACTAACAACAATACCCCAAATAAAAAACTAATAAAGGAAAGAAAACCGATACATATGGAGAACACACGGTTGTTTCTCCATTCGCGCCAAAAAGTGATAAAACCTAAAATACAAAGGAAAAACCAAATAGGCAGAAATAGGAACTCGCTAATTTTCTCGGGAAGTAACGCATAAAAAGTTGATAAATATAAAATCCAATTTGTAAAAAATAAAATGCAAACGATAATAGATTGTAAGTAGGGACGTTTGGAAAACTCCCCCTTTTTTACAGTTGCTAAAATAATAGTTAGTACTGAGAAAAAGGCAATGAATAGGAAAATAAGTAAGAGTAATGTAAGTGTCATTTACATCTCCTTTATAAGAGTGTTTTTTACAAGAAATGAATCTATTACATTGTATGCTTGATTTGTAGTGTGCCCGTTATATTTTTCAGTGTACGGATTTAGAAAACCATGTTCACCAGGTAGTTGCTGTATTTCTAATAAAGGGTTCTTTTGTTGCTGCAATGTTTGAATGAAAGAGGATACTGAAAAACTAGCTTCTTTTTCAGGGAAAATAAGTAAGGTAGCACATGTTGGTTTCATATGAATATAGTCACGTATACGGGAACCGTAGCATCCGATAATAAAATCTATGTTCGGATTGTTACTACATAGCCATGAGATGGTAGCACCAACACTAAAGCCGATAAGTCCAGTATGTGTGTAACTACTAGAAAGAGAAGTAATGAATGTTTCAATTTGCTTTTTTCCATCTTCAAATCCAATATGATTCATAAAAAAATGATATGCTTTTTCTTCATCACTATAAGGAAATGCATGTTGCGATTGTAGCAGATTAGGGCAGAATACATCTATTTGAGATGAAGTGAAGCGGTCTATAACATGATGCATATGGTCGTTCACACCATATATTTCATGAACAATAACGAGAGCTAATTTTTTCTTCATAATTACAATGTATCCCTATGAAACTTAAATTCTTGCTCAACAAGGCAGATACGTAGTTGAAAGTTTTCATACCATTGCTCACGACCTCTTTGTTTTGCTTCTTTATGTAAGGCGTTCTGTTTCCAACTTTCAATTGCCTCAAGTGATTCCCAATAAGAAATTGTGATTCCGATCCCTGAATGATCTCGTGCACTTTCTACACCTAGAAATCCAGGTTGTTGCTTTGCAAGTTCCTCCATTTTGTCAGAGGCGACACCATAATCTGTCGTATCATTTGATAAATGAGAAGTGAAAATAACTGCATAATAATGACTTGTTTTTTGTAAATTATTTTTCATATACATTCCCCCTTTTCATATAGTTTAGCATGTAATAAATAGAAAAGAAGTTATGGCTTCTTATTAATATTTCGTTTTTTTATTGTCACTTGAATGAAGTAAGATGGTTTCTATATTGATGCTCGAAATTTTTTATCGCTAAATATAAATATATTTATATATAAATGTTTAAAATAGGAAAAAATCACATATTTTGTTAACGAAATATGTGATTCATATTAGAATAATACATATAAAGTATATATGTATAATATGTTAGTAAAATTTATTGAAGGAGGTGACCTCTTTGCACAGTAGGAGGAAAGAAAATAAAAAAATATTAAATGTATTTGTAGTTGTTATGAGTTTATTCTTGCTATTATCCCAATTACAGTTTTTAAGTCCGATTGATACGGCAACGGCAGCAGTTACAGATGAAGAAGGTTTTGATAAACCAACTTATCAATCTATTCATAAAGGTGAGATGTATTCTACCGGTAATGTGAATTTAGGTATTAAAGCTACTGAATCTCAGAAGAAAACGGCATTGTATTCAGATATAACGAATATTGCGTATACAGCACCGAATGGCTATACCCGTGAACTTATTGATATAGATGATGATCCAACAACTACAAATTCATCTAAGGCATATATTCCCGTTCCAGAAGATGCTGAAATTGAATGGGCTGGATTATATTGGAGTTCAACACGTTATGAATTAACGCAGCAACAGTATGTAGCACCAGTTAAGTTCACGACTCCGGCAGGGAAGAGCTTTCAAGTAAAACCAAGTAATACGTATTACGGAAGTGGCTTGCTTTATGGTTTCGGTATTGATGGTACTTATTATTCTAATTATGCAGATGTTACAAAGCTTTTACAGTCCTCTAATTCAAAAGGAGGAAGCTATACTTTAGCAAATATTCCTTATCCAAATACAAAGCTTGCGTATAATTATGGATATTATTCTTTTGCCGGATGGTACATGCTAGTGATCACGAAAGATAAGTCAAAAACAAGAAAAGCATTTACTGTTTATGATGGTGGATTGAAAAGAGCTACTGGATCTGGTGAAAAAGAATTCACTGTGAAAAACTTTCTTGCTTCAAAAACTGGAGATTTAGATCCAAAAGTTTCTGTTTTTGCTGTCCAAGGTGATAGATATTGGCAAGGTGATAAACTCTTTGTTCATACAGATAATACTTGGAAGGAAGTTACTGATAAGCTGAATCCAACAGGTAATATATTCAATTCCACTATTTCTGAATATGAGGAACATATGCGAGATAAGTATCCAGGTACATTTAATCCAGATTATAAAAATAATTTGGGAGTTGATGCAGATTTAATTAAGTTACCAGCAGGATATATTAAACCAGAGCAAAAAGAAATACGCCTAAAAGCTGCGACAGCTGGTGATGACTACGTCTTAAACACATTAGCTTTTGCAGTAAATGCAACAGCGCCAGAGCTTGTCATCGATAAGGAAGTAGTAGATGCAAAAGAAAAGTATGAGCCAGGTGATGAGGTTACATATCGTTTACGGGTGAAAAACATTGAACCAAATTCGAGTTCTGTTAATACAAAAATTGAAGATGTTTTAGATTCGCGTCTAGAATTTGTACCAAATTCGGCGAAAATCATTTCTGGTCCGAATGCTGGAAATGAAACAGAACAAGTTGACTATGATGCAAAGACAAGAAAGTTAACAATAAGAATTGGTGAAGGAGCAATTGCTACAAAAGGTGGAATCTATACGGATAAAACACCTGAGACAATCATTGAATTTAAAGCGAAACTAAGGGGAGAAAAGGTAGAAACAGAAGTTCCTAATATCGCTGTCGTTCAAGGGATTGATGAGTTAACAGGAAGTCAGGTTGAAGCTAACGATTCTAATAAAGTAGTAGTTAAAGTATTACCAGAAAGAGAAGAGAAGCCTGGGAAGTTAGTAACCACTAAACTAGCTAAAGATATAAACGGCGGTACGCTGAAAGTTGGCGACAAATTAGAGTATACAATTCATACTAAAAATAGTGTGCCAGATTCTCTCTTAAAATCTGTTAAAATTACGGATAAACTTCCTGAAGGAGTAGAATATGTTCCAAATACGTTGAAGATAGACGGTAAGGAACAAACGGATGTTGAAGATGAAGATCATGCACATATAAAAGATGGAACGATTTATGCTCATCTCGGTGACCTTAAAGGTGAGGAAGAGAAAGCAATTACGTTTGAAGTTGTTGTAAAGCCGGAGATGGCAAATAAGAAAATAAAAAATATAGCAATAGTTGAGACTGATAGTTCGAAAGATAAGGAAAAGCCAGAAGTTGAAACACCGGTCGATTCGTTGTCTGGACAACTAGAGTCGAAAAAAGAGATTATTGGTATAAAGCAAGAAAAATTTCATGTTAATGATGAATTTGAGTATCAAATTAAACTTCGAAATAAGGTAGAAAATGGGCTTATTAAAGATATGCGTCTAACGGATAAGCTTCCTGAAGGTATAGAGTATATAACTGGTAGCATGAAGTTAAATGGAAATTTATTGACAGATGCAGTTGACGAGGATGAGGGATCGTATGAGGATAACACGATTAAATTAAACTTTGGTGACGTACTTGATACAGAAGAACGAACGGTAACTTTTAAAGTGAAAGTTACGCAAGATGCATTAAAAACGAAGGAAATTGAGAACATAGCAGTTGTTGAGGGAAAAACACCAGATAATGAAGATTTACCTCCACAAAAACCGAATGTAAAAACGAATGTGGAAGCAAAGGAACCTAAAGTAAGAAAGATGGTTTCGGATGCAGATGAAAAAGAAGTGGAAAAAGCGACATTACAAAGTATAGATGAAGAGTTTACATGGCATGTAAACTATAATTTTGGTAATGACATTATGAACCTTGAAAAAGTAGTATTGCAGGATGACTTAGAGGATATTTTAACTATCTTACAAGTAAAACTTGTAAACAGCGATGGAGAAGAAATAGAAGTTATACCGCAAATTGATGAACAATTAAAGAAAGTAAGTATTGAGTTACCGAAGCAGGACGGAAATTATACTTATCTTGCGAATCAATCGTATACAATGCATATTAAGTCAAGACTAAACGATAATGTAGATGCAGATATACTAACGAAATACAATGCAAATGATGGTATTCCAAATAAAGCAGAATTACTATTTGACCAGAAGAATTTTGTATCAAACGAAGTGTTTGTAGTATCGCCAACATTAGGGAAATTTGAGATTGAAAAAGTAGATGCGAACGATGAAAATCTCAAGTTGGAAGGCGCAGTATTTGATGTGATTAGTAAAGATGGAACCATAGTATGTAAATTAACAACCAATAAAGATGGTTTGGCAACTTCTATTCCATTAATGGTTGGCAAATATACATTAAAAGAAGTACAAGCACCAAAAGGATATATGTTAATGAGAGAACCAGTAGAAATTGAAGTGAAATCTGGAATGGATTCACAAAAAATAAGAGTAGTAAATAAAAAGAGTGAATTTGTTATTCCAGAGACTGGTGGAATAGGGACAATTATTTATTATGTAATTGGTGGAATATTGATGTTTGTTACATTGTTCCTCTTTGTTAGAAAGAGAAATAATGAGAGATAGAAATAACAAAGGCAATGCAAAATGATAGGGAGTGGACAACAATGAAAAAGATTTTTAGTTTATTTTTAATCTGTATGTTAGCTTTTTCGACGTTATCTAACATGATTGTTAGTGCGGAATCAAAAAGTACAGGTACTTTAACGATTCACAAGTTTGAACGAAGTAAAGAATTAAAAACAACTACAGAAGGTAATGGAAAAGAAGGACAAACTGTTCCAGAAGATGCAAAACCTTTAGAAGGTGTAACTTTTGAAATTAAACGAATTGAGTCATTTGAAAAAATTTCAAATGATGGAACTGTTATAAAAGAAGATGCAAAACCAGTAAAAGACGCTGCAATAACAAAGGTAACAAACGCAAAAGGGGAAGCTGTTTTTTCAAATCTTCCGCTAGGGCGTTATGAAGTAAAAGCAATTGAGGGTCCAAAACATATTGCGTTGGATAAGACTACTTTTATTGTCGATATTCCAATGACAAGTGCAGACGGTAAAGATTTAAATTACGATGTTCATATTTACCCTAAAAATGAAACAAAACGTGGTTCAGTAGAATTCGTAAAAAGAGGTGAAGCCGGTAAAGTATTAAAAGATGCAGAGTTCCATTTATTTAAAAAGAATAAAGATGGAACAAGCACACAAGTTAAGACACCGAGTTCATTAGTAACAGGTGAAGATGGTAAAGTTCGTGTTGATTCGCTAGAATATGGGGATTATTATTATTTTATTGAGCATAAGGCTCCAACAGGTTATTTAACTAGTAAAGAGGAGCGTCCTTTCTCTATTAAGGAATCTGGTGAAGTCGTTAAGCTGGATGATATAAAGAACTATAAAGAACCTACCATTACTAAAAGTATAAATAACGGTTCAAAAGTAGCTGGAATTAATAAAGAGACAGATTATACGTATGATATTAAAACACTACTTCCTGAAGATATTCAATCATATAAAAAATATGTTGTAAAAGATATTTTAGATGATCGTTTGGAAATAAAAGGCCTACCAATTGTTATGATTGACGGAAAGAAAGTTGAAGATGGTAGTGTAAAAGTAGTTGTAGAAGGTCAAAAAGTAACCGCTACAATTGAAGATTTTTCAAAAATTAATGGGAAAGAACTTCATTTGCAAATTACTGCAAAAATTAAAAGTGATGTTGAATCTGGAGTGAAAATTCCAAACAAAGCAGTACTTGATTTTGTAAACAAAGATGATGTTTCATCAGAAAAAGACGGAAAGCCATCTAATGAAGTGGTGGTTACACCGACAACGGGAAATATTAAAATTGAAAAAGTTGATGGTAAGGATAAGACGCTTAAATTAGAAGGTGCGAAGTTCCAATTACAAGATAAAAAAGGTAATGTTATAAAAGTTAATGGGAAAGAAATGAATGATATAACAGATGCAAATGGTATTATTACATGGAATGAAATCCCGTACGGTGAATATCAAATTGTTGAAACGGAAGCACCAAAGTATAAAGATAAAGACGGTGCAGTCGAGCACTATCAAAAGTTAAGAGATCCGATTGATATTACAATTGATGAAAAACACCCAAAAATAGAGCTACAAGTTGAGAATAATAAGAGCGGTTGGATTATTCCAGCAACAGGTGGTATGGGTACAATTTTCTTCACGGTAGTGGGTCTTATGCTAATGGCGGTAGCAACATTTATTTTCTTTAGAAAAAAACCTGTAAAGAATTCTTAATTTATATGTTTATAATAATTGAGTTTTGAGAAGAGGAAAGGCATATCGCTTTCCTCTTTTCCACATTTTATCCGTAGTGAAAGAGGCTATTATGAAACGAAATATAATTTTTGGAAGTATTTTTTTACTAGGATTAAGTATATTTCTCTATCCAACTGTAAGCAATTGGTTTGCAACAAGAACACATTATTCAGAAGTAAGTACATATGATGAAGCGATAAAGAGGCTGGAGCAGGAAGAGATTGATCGTAAAGAAATGGAAGCACGAGAGTATAATAAGAAGGTCCAAAATACAACGCAAACATTTTCAGATCCTTTTCGGGAAAAGGATGGTGAACGTAAAAGTTCTACTGTGGATATGTTAAATGTTGGTGATGTTATGGGGTATATTGAAATTCCAAAAATTGATGTGAACCTTCCAATTTATCAAGGGACAACAGAAGAAGTGTTAAGCCGTGGGATTGGTCAGTTGAATGAAACCTCATTACCAGTAGGAGGAGAAAATACGCATACAGTTTTAACGGGACATCGCGGTTTACCTTCAGCGATAATGTTTACTCATTTAGACAAAATTGAAAAGAAAGATATATTTTATATTCATATATTAGATAAAGTACTTGCCTATAAGGTAGATCAAATAAAAGTTGTGTTACCAAATGAGACAGAAGATTTATTAGTAGTACAAGGACAAGATTACGCAACATTAATTACGTGTACCCCTTATGGAGTGAACACGCACAGGTTACTAGTGAGAGGACACCGTGTTCCATATGATGCTAGAGAAAAAGAAATGATTACAAAACCTTTCATTTTAGAAGATTGGATGATCATTTTTCCTATTGGTATTATTTGCATTATCCTTCTAATAATCTATTTAAAAAAACGAAAATAGTATGTATTGTGTGGTGAGTGTGTGAGAAGGGGAGTTATAAGCGTAGTATTGTTTCTTACAGGATTATCCCTATTTTTATATCCAATGATTGCTAATTATATAAACAAGTATGTATATAAGACAGAAGTGATACGTTATGAAAAAATGGTTGATGATTTAAAAATAGAAGATGTAAATGAGAAGTTTCGAAAGATGGAAACATATAATAAATCGTTAGGGAAAACTATTTTCAAAATGAGTGACCCATTTGTACAGGATGATGAAATAAGTACGGAACCGTTACATTATATAAACAAAGATGAAATATTTGGTACGATTTCTATTCCGAAAATAAAAGAGGAATTGCCAATTTACTTAGGAGCAAGTCAAGAAAACTTAAGTAAAGGAGTAGGGCAAATTGAAGGGACTTCATTACCGATTGGTGGGAATGATACACATGCTGTATTGGCAGGACATCGTGGATATCATGGGGCAATGATGTTTCGTCATCTTGATTGGTTAAGTGATGGAGATGTATTCTATGTAAAGGTATTTGGAAAGCAGCACGTGTATAAAGTAATTGGCCGTGAAATCATTTATCCAAATCAAGTAGATAAATTAAATGTAATAAAAGGAAAAGATAAAGTTACACTGCTTACATGTGAACCATATACATCAAGTAAATATCGTTTGTTAGTATATGGGGAGCGAGTAGAAAGTGAGCAAAAGGAAATGAAACGTCTTAAAAAGAGTGTAGTCGAAGTTAGAAGCTATGAAACAAGAGACATATTTATAAAACTAGCTTGTGGAATAGTAGGCTTCATTGTAATTTGTATTGGTTTGTATGGATTACTAAAGAGAAAATAGGAATGACATTTATATAGAAAAAGAAAAATGCCACTTCAAAAATGAAGTGGCATTTCTTATATTTCCTCTAAGCTATTAACTGGAACTGTTAATTCGCGTCCTGGGTTTTTTACTTCATATATGCGGGCGGTTTCATTGCTTTCGTCGACGTGTTGAATCATAACAGGCATGCCTTGAAAACTAACATTCGCTTGCTCCGCTGACACAGAAAGCTCTTTTGCACGTTGAATATTCATTTATATTCCTCCCATCATTATTATCTTTGCTAAAAAAGAGGAATAATATACCATTTCGAGACATTCTTAAAGTTTTTGTATTATTTGTAATGTTTCTTTAATAAATGAAGTGAAGATCGAATCAGGATGGCTATCTATTGCTTGAGCAGCTTCTTTTGCCTCTGTTAAGGCAGATTTTTTATCTTGAAGTTCTATATAGCAAAGGGCACGATAAGACCCAGCTGTTAATACCCACGATTGATCAAGTGGATGATTCATATAATCTGGTATGGTAGCGTGTTTTAATGTTTCCAAAGCTTCCTTATAACGTTTTAAACCATACAAAGATTTTCCTTTTTCAAGATAATACAGCCCATCGTCTTGGAAAATTGGATCATTTTTTAGTTTTTCTCGAAATTGTTCTAGATGTTCCAATGCGATTGTATATTCATTCGTAACAGTGTTGTAGTAATAAGCTTTTAATATATCTACATTTGCAGCGGATAAAGTATCTTCTGTAAAAATGGCAAATTGCTCAGATTTTTTTATGTAATATAAATATCGTTCTTTATCAGCTACAATGATTTTTTGATAAGATAAAATACGGTAAAATTCATCTGTTTTATAATACACTTGATGTTTTTTTGAAAATGCAAGTGCATCTAAAATGACTTTTTCACATTTTTCATAATTGCCGTATGCGAGTAAAATAATTGCCTCTTTTAAGTATAGTTGTATATGTGTAATAAGATCCATTTCTAAATTCTTCGCCTTATATTCATCACGAATTGTGGCGATCAACTGTAAACATTCTTTATATTTTTTACGTTTGAAGAGCATATAGTAAAACAGTAGTTTCGTTTCAGTACTTTCGCGATACAAAGTATATTTTTCAAATATAGAAACAGCTGTTTCAACGTAATATTCAATATTATAATCGTTCATAATAGCCGCTCCAGTTATGAACTGTTTATATAAACGTGCTGTATTTAAAGTTGGAGGTAAATCTGTTTGAACGATAGGTAGTAAAGTTTTGTATACTTCATCGCCATTTGCCTTTATTAGTGGCTCCATTTTTTGAATGAGTTCTACAATTTTTCCTTCATCTTCTTCTAATAAAAAGCTCGGTTCACATTCAAGTTTTTCTGCAATATATTGTAATGTTTTCATAGAAGGTGTAGCTTTTCCATTTTCAATTTGACTAAGCATACTTTTTGTCAGTTCCGAACCTGCCAGTGCTGTTTGCGTAAGCTTTTTTTCTTTTCGTAATGCTTTAATTTTTTCTCCGAGAGTTGCCATATTGTAGCTCCTTTATAATTAAAAAGTTAAATACAATTAAACTTTTTGTTGTGATAATTGGAAAGTTGATTATATAATAAGTTTAACACAATTTAACTTTTAAAGGGAGAGTGTCAGAATGGAAGATGTAAGTATAGGTCAAACCGATTCAAGAATGAAGATTGCAACGAGAAATATCATTTTAATGATGATTGGAAAAATGACGTCTTTATTAGGCGCAGGTATTTATACGTTCGCAATGGGGTTATACGTATTAAAGACAACGGGTTCTGGGATGGGCTTTGCTACTACGCTCGTTTGCGGATCACTTCCAAGGATGATCTGTGGACCAATTGCGGGTGCTGTAGCTGACCGTGTGAATCGAAAATGGCTTGTCATCGGTACTGATTTATTAAGTAGTTTAACGATGCTTATCATGTTTATCCTTGCTACTATATTTGGACCATCACTTCTTTTTATTTATGTTTCAGCAGCATTATTATCAATTTGTGCAAGTTTTTATTCTGTTGCATTAACTTCGTCTATTCCTAATTTAGTAGATGAGGGGCGTATTCAAAAAGCGAGTGCTTTAAATCAAACGGCAGCTTCTTTATCAAATATTTTAGGACCGATTATTGGCGGAGTTGTATTTGGTTTCTTTTCCATTCAGTCGTTCTTTTTATTAAATAGTATTACGTTCTTTTTAGCGGTGATTTTGCAATTGTTTATCGTATTTGATTTATATAAAAAAGAAGTGGCTGAAAGAAAAGAACATTTCTTGACGAGTATAAAAGAAGGTTTTTCATATGTAAAACGACAACATGAAATATACGGTTTAATGAAAATAGCATTGTGGGTAAACTTTTTTGCTTGTGGGCTAACCGTTGCACTGCCATACATTATCATACGTACATTACATTTATCTTCAAAGCAACTCGGTACTGTAGAGGGAATGTTAGCGGTCGGGATGCTAATGGGTGCGATTACTTTATCAGTGCGTAAAGAAGTGAATAATCCGTTTCGTTCTATTTATACTGGACTGTTTTTGTTTGCAGGTTTAAGTTTATGTACAGTATTCCCGTTGTTAGTTACCATTCCAAAAGTAGCAAGTTTTATTTACTATATTGCTTTCATGATGTTAACTGGTATAGCAATTATGATTGTAAATATTCCGATGCAAGTACATATGCAAAAGACGACAGATCCGAGCTACTTAGGGCGTGTGTTTGGTCTACTTGAAACAATTGCGACTGCAATCGCACCGCTCGGTATGATTGTATATGGATTATTGTTAGACATGTTGCCAACTAGCATTGTTATGATGACAATAGGCGGAGGTTTATTGTTAGTTGTATTAGTTGGAGTAAGGCAACATATGGCGAAAAAACAAGTGGATGTGTCGGCTTAAAAACAAGAAAATAATAAAAATGACCAAATTAGTATTTTAGTTTTTGAAACTCTTTTTCATGTATGTTACAGTATAGTGAGCAGGTAAAGAAAAGGAGACAACAGCATGAAAAAATTAAGTTTTGTTATGCTTTTTCTGTTAGTCGTAATGGCTGGATGTAGTAATTATGACACATATATTGAAACAGGTATGCAATCATTGAAAGATGAAAAATATAGTGATGCAACAATGTGGTTTGAAAAAGCAGAAAAAGAGAAATCGGGAAATGAAGCGAAATCATATAAAGAAATGGCCGAGAAAATGGATAATGGAGCAACGGCATTAAAAGACGGTAAGTATTTAGAAGCGAAAGACATTGCAAATGAAGTGTTACAAATGAAAAAAGACGATGCACTTGAAACAGCTGTAACATCAAATGCAGAGAATATGCTTCAAAAAGCAAAAGATGTAGAAGAGAAAGTAAATGAAAGAGTAGCAAAACGTAGAAAAGTAGAAGAAGAAGGAATTGATAAACTCATTAAAGCTGTAGATAGTATAGATGATGTGAAAGAAAAAGAGAAAAAAGTTTCAGAAGCATTAGATAAGGCTGAAGAGGCGCAAGCAAAAATTGAAGCGAAGAAAAATAAATAGAGTTATAGCTTAAAAGACTGTCGTGTAAAGCGACAGTCTTTTAATTTTTTGTTGCATAAGAAGTGATGTTATGTAGTAAAAAAGAAATAATTTTAGAATTCCACCTGTCCTCATGATGAATCGTATAAATGTTACGTTGAAATTCAAATTCAGGGATGGGTATGTAGCGTAGTTCATTTCGTTGTACTTCTTGTTCAATAGCAAGTTTAGAAATAAAGGCAACCCCATTACCGTATTTTAAAATTTGTTTCATCGTTTCTAATGAATCTAATTCAATTTCTGATTGGAATGTAATGTTATGAGCTAACATCCATTTTGTAAGTAAATCTCTTGTTGTAGATGGATTACGATGTAGTAATATCCGTTCCTTTTCGATATCTTGTAATGATACATTTTCTTTTTTTGAAAAATGATGTTCTTTGGAGAAAGCAAGAACAAGTGTATCAGGCATTACATTCGTCTGTTTTAAAAGTGATTCATCAAACGGTGCTGCTGAAATTACACCGAGATCAATTTCATGATTTTGTAGCATCGTTCGAATTTCAGGAGCTGTTTTTACCATGAGTGTTATTTTTATATTTGGAAATTCACATTGAAATTGATGAACAATTTCTGGTAAAAGATATGTCGCTGGTACATAACTAGCGCCAATTGTTATAGCTCCTTTATGAAAATCTTTAAACTCTTGCGTGACTCGCCTAGCTTCTTTCATAAGCGCATCTATTTTACAAGCATAATGATGCAATGCCTCGCCAGCCTCTGTTAAGAAATATCTTCCAGAACGTAATTCAAATAAAGGTACACCGAGTTCCTCTTCTAAGCTTTTTATATGGAATGTAATAGTAGGTTGTTTAACACCAAGCTGTTCTGCAACAATCGTGAGCTTTTTGTATTTCTTAATAAGCACTACAATTTCTAATTTTAAGAGATTCATGGCAAGTTGCCCCTTTTTCTTCTAACTATAGAAAAAATCTATAGAAATAAATAGTTTATTAGAAGTTTTTTAATTTAATCTTTACAGTACATTAACATTCAGTATAAATCTTCCATATAGAATGAAAGCAGGTTAAGAGTGAGGGGAGAGAGGTGAAACGATGGATATTAAAATTAGTGGATTAGAAAAATCATTTGGAAAAGTACAAGCGTTAAAGCCGTTACAAATTGTGATGAAACAAGGTGAATTCACCACACTGTTAGGACCTTCGGGATGCGGGAAAACGACATTACTTAGAATGATTGCAGGACTGGAAGAGCCAGATAAAGGTGAAATATATTTTGGAGATACGTGCATGTATTCTTCTTCTAAAAAAATAAAAACATCTCCTCATGAACGTAATATCGGAATGGTATTTCAAGATTTTGCTTTATGGCCGCACATGACTGTTTTTGAAAATGTTGCATTTGGTTTAAGAGCTACAAAGCAAACGAATCAATTACGAGAAAAAGTAGAAGAGGCAATAAAGCGAGTTCGTTTGCAAGGGATGGAGAAAAGATATCCGCATGAACTCTCTGGCGGACAGCAGCAACGTGTCGCATTTGCTAGAGCGATTGTAACAAAGCCGCATTTTATTTTGTTTGATGAACCGCTTAGTGCACTCGATGCAATTTTGCGAGAAGAAATGCGGTTAGAGCTTATGGATATCGTTCATTCCATTGGTTTAACGGCATTGTATGTAACCCACGATCAAACAGAAGCTATGTCAATGTCAGACCAAATTATTGTCATGAAACAAGGAGAAGTATTACAAAAAGGAACACCAGAAGATATTTATGTGAAGCCATCTCATGAATTTGTTGCAAAATTTGTTGGTAAGGCAAATTGGCTTGTAGAGGGTAAACAAATGGTTCGTCCAGAGCATGTGAGCTGGACAAAAAATGAAGTGTGTGAAATGTATACAGGTGAAGTCCAGCACGTTACATATGTAGGAGAGCGTTATGAAGTGAAAGTAAATATGGGGACACTCGGAATATGGACAGCTTATCACAATAGTAAGATAAGCATCGGAAAGCCAGTATCGTTATATGTACCGAAAAAATGTATTCATCATATAGGGGGAGAATCGTATGAAGAAATTCAGTTCGCTTAAGTCGTTATTTGTATGTACTTTATTATTTTCTGCCGTAGTAACAGGGTGTAGTTCAAAGACAGGTAATGCAGATGCAAAAAGTAAAACTACGAATGAAAAGAAAATTGTTGTATATAGTGCTGGACCAAAAGGATTAGCAGAAAAAATTCAAAAGGACTTTGAAAAGAAAACGGGTATAAAAGTGGAAATGTTTCAAGGAACAACAGGTAAGATTTTAGCGCGAATGGAAGCCGAAAAGAAAAAACCAGTCGTTGACGTAGTCGTACTTGCTTCTTTACCAGCGATGGAAGGATTAAAGAAAGATGGTCAAACGTTAGCTTATAAAGAAGCGAAACAAGCTGATAAGCTTCGTTCTGAATGGTCGGATGATAAAGGGCATTATTTCGGATATAGTGCTTCAGCATTAGGAATTGTGTACAATACAAAAAATGTGAAGGCAGCACCTGAAGATTGGAGCGATATAACAAAAGGAGAATGGAAAGGGAAGGTGAATTTTCCGGATCCAGCACTTTCAGGTTCGGCTTTAGACTTTGTAACAGGATACGTGAAAAAGAATGGAAAAGATGGATGGAATTTATTTGAACAGCTTAAGAAAAATGAAGTTACAGTAGCGGGGGCAAACCAAGAAGCATTAGATCCAGTAGTAACAGGTGCAAAAGATATGGTCATTGCGGGTGTTGATTATATGACGTACAGTGCAAAAGCAAAGGGTGAACCAGTTGATATCGTATATCCAAAAAGCGGAACAGTCATTAGTCCACGCGCAGCAGGCATTATGAAGGATAGTAAAAATGTAGAAGGTGCAAAAGAGTTTATTGATTATTTATTATCAGATGATGTGCAAAAACAAATTTCTAAAGCATATTTATTGCCTGGTAGAACAGATATAAAAGCTGAAAATAGACCGAATGTAGAAGAGATTCCAGTATTAAATGTTGATTGGAAAACAGTGGAGAAAGAACAGGATGAAATAGGAAAACAATTTAAGAAAGTATTTCAATAAGATGGTGATTACATGGTAAATCGATTCGTATCAGTAAGGCAAATTGGAATGACGGTAGCGTTGTTACTTGTGGCGATGTTAATCGTCGTTCCGCTTTTTCTCATTTTATTTTCTAGTGTATATGAAAATAGTAGTTGGAATTTTTTAAAGCCTTTTGAAGTGATGCAGAGTGGTGGATTAGCTGGGATTTTTCTAAATTCGATGCTTCTCGGTGTACTTGTAGTAATAGGAGCTACCGTATTTGCATTTCCATTAGCGTTCATTATGAGCAAAACAGATGTTGGAAAGTATAGCAAGTTAGATGTTGTTTTTATGATCCCATTTATGACACCGCCGTATATTGGGTCAATGGGCTGGATTTTGTTCATGCAACCTAACGGCTATTTCGAACAGTTTTTTCCGATGCTAAAGACGATATCATCCTCGTTTTTTAGTTTAGGAGGTATGGTTTTAATTATGAGTCTGCATTTATTCTCATTTCTTTACTTCATGTTGAAGAATACATTACTTCAAATTGGGAGTAGTAAAGAAGAAGCGGCAGCAGTTCATGGTGGAAACTTTTTCTATCGTTTACGAAAAATCATATTGCCGCTATTGGTATCAAGTTATGTAATGGGTGCCTTACTCATTTTCGTAAAGACGATTGCTGAATTTGGGACACCAGCTACATTCGGACGAAGAATAGGATTTCATGTGTTAACATCTGAGATTCATAAATTTATTTCGAGTTGGCCGATTGATTTTGGTAGTGCAACAGCATTATCTTCTTTATTACTTAGTGCGTGTATGCTCATTTGGTATATGCAAAATGTATTGAATCGAAAGTACTCATATGCAATGGTTAGTGGAAAAGGTGTGAAATCTAAAAGGTATAATTTGTCTATCGTTACGCGTGTTGTAACATGGGGCTATGTAATTGGTTTATTACTCGTATCAATTGGAATCCCGTATTTTTCTATATTGATTGCTTCTTTATCAAAATTAAGAGGCGGTGGCTTACATGTAAATAACTTTACAACGAGCCATTATGAAGCATTATTTACAATCGGATCTCCAGGATTAGAAGCTCTATGGAACAGTTTTCTTTTTTCACTTATAACAGCGATTATTGCTGTTATGATTGGCGTCTTTTTAGCACTTATGATTCGAAAGGGGAAAAAGTCCTCTGAAAAATGGCTGGATATGTGCGGTATGTTACCGAACATGGTACCAGGAATCGTAATGGTTGTAGGGCTTATTTTATTTTGGAATTCCCCCTATATGCCCCTGTCCATTTACAATACACCAGTCATGGTAATCGTAACGTACGTTGTTCTTTTTTTACCTTATACGGTGCAGTATGTAAAAGCATCGCTCGGGCAAATTGATGATTCTCTCGTGCAGGCAGGAAGTATTTTTTCTGGGAATTATATGTATATTTTTAGAAAAATAATATTCCCTCTTATTATCCCGGGTATTCTTGCCGGATGGGCGATGACATTTACAATCTCGATAAGGGAGTTAGTAGCATCGCTTCTCGTACTACCTCCATCGGTAGAAACGTCAGCAACATTTATTTTTGCTCAATTTGAACAAGGAGAAGTATCTATTGGAATGGCGATGGCTGTCGTTTCAGTTGGACTTACAACACTATGTTTATTACTTCTGCAGCATATGGAGCACAAACGAAAAGGGGTAGCATGATGAGGGTAGAAGTGTGGGGAGGAGCGGGAGAATACGGTCGCTCCTGCTACTTCGTAAAAAATAAAGAGACAAAAATATTATTTGATTGTGGTATTAATCGGTCATATGAGGATAGTTATCCAAAAATAGAACGAGAAGTTGTACCGTTTTTAGATGCAGTATTTTTGTCACATATTCATGAAGATCATACGATGGGCTTACCTTTATTAGCGAAGTATGGATATAAGAAAAAAATATGGACAACTCGTTATACGAAGGAGCAACTTCCCGCTTATTATGAAAAATGGAGAAACTACAATTTGGCGCAAGGATGGCATGTACCTTATACCGACCAAAATGTAAAAGATTTAAATTATGTATATATCGATGAGATTAGCAATCCGAATGAATGGGTACAGATTACTCCTACATTGCGTTTTCAATGGGGGTATAGTGGGCATGTATTAGGAGCTGTTTGGTTTTTAGTGGATATGAATCATACATATGTATTCTATTCTGGCGATTACTCAGCAGAGTCTAACATATTGCGAGCTAATTTACCTGAGAAGTTGCACGGCGATATAAAAGTCGCAATCGTAGATGCCGCTTATCATACTGATGATGTTTCGCAACATGAACGAATAAACGAACTATGTACAGAAATTGAACGCGCCGCCGGGAACAAAGGGATAACATTACTACCATTGCCCCCCCTTGGTAGGGCGCAAGATATCGTATTGTATTTATATAAAAAATATAAAGAACTCCCTATTATAGTAGATCAAGAAATTTTGGATGGATTTCAACAGATGTTCGCATATAAAGATTGGATCAAAAATAATGAAGAACTTGAAGAGCTAATGGAGAGTTTAAAAAGAAACATAATAGTTATGGATGATGACAGCGGTACGCAACATAGTTATGGAATAGTTGTAATGAGTGATGCGAATATGCAAACGAAGCGAGCGCAGTTATATTATGAACAACTTCGACGTGACGAACGAAATTCTATTATCTTTACTGGACATATTGCGAAAGGGAGTTTTGCAGAAAAAGTTTTGAAGGAACGTGTAGGTAAAGAATGTAGGGTGAAGCGAGTTCCATATAAAGTTCACCAAAGTATAAGAGATGTGAAAGAGATGTTAAATACATTATCACCAGAACATACGGTGTTAGTACACGCTTTGAAAGAGGATACGGATCGATTACAAAAAAAGCTTAGCACCGCAGGGTATGAAAATGTATATTCACTTACTATGGAACGAATAGAAGTCATTTGAAATGTAAAGGGGATAGGTATATGAAAAGCGTATTTGTATTCGTAAGTATTTTCTTTTGTTGTTTCCTTTATAACGTTAAGGAAGGATTTGCCGCTAGTCCAATGACACCTAGTTTTGAAGTGAAGTTATTATTAAAGCCAGAACAAGTACTAGGTCCTAACAAAGAGATGAAGCAAGATGTACTAGAGCATTTCCAGGCTGGTACAAATTATGAAAGAATACAAGTACAGTTTTTAGATACTGCAAATAAAAATTTAAGTAATGAAGGCTGGTTTGCCAGAATACGAAAGAAAGAATTTAGTAAAGATTTTGAGCTAACATATAAAAAAAGATATCCTATTCCAAATGGTGTAATTCAAGATGCACTAGAAGTAGCTAAAAAAGAAGGATTCGATAGTAATACGGATAGTTATGAGGCGGAAATAGACTGGGGATTTGAGAAGAAAACATTAAGCATTTCAAATAAGAAAAGTTACAGTGCGAAAGGATATGGAATACTTGATTTACCAAATAAACAAGCTGCTCAAAACATGTTAATAGAAAAATTACCAGGGAAAATGAACAAATGGTTGTATACGAATTGGGGAGAAGAAATGCTTAAGAATTCTCGTATTTATGGTCCTGTATTAATGAAACGGTATACAGGGGAGTTTGAAAATAGTAAAACGAATATTGAAGTGTGGCCACTAAGTAATACTGGGAAATTAGAAGATGACTTCGTAATAGAAGTGTCATTTAAAACAAATGAAGAAAGTATTGCGACAAAACAAAGGGAATTATTAATGGCGAGTTTAGAGAAAAAAGGCTGGTTGTTACCGAAAGATAGTTTGAAGACAGAGCTTATTTTTCAGTAAATAGTAAAAAGGAATCCATATGCCATGGATTCCTTTTTATATATGAGTATTAAGCTAAATCAGCTGACACGAACATATCACTATTTTGAAGATTTTTAGAGCGTAAACTATAAGCAACTACCTTCTTTTTATATTGTTTTACAACATCAACATGCTCTTCATGACTGTAAATATAAAATGTGAAATCTTTTTTACCACGTTTTGCATGGATAATTAAAGGAGTGCCTTCATTATGGGGTGGTGCATAATAGCGATCTAAAAATAAACCTTCGTTAAAATCATGAATAATTTTTGATTTCTGTTCGCCTTCTACGTTATTTCCGTGAATTGTAATAGTCACATTCTCTTCTTCAAGTTTTGGATGTGTTTCGTACTTGCTAATAATGGATTCAATAACAGTGTTAGGAAGGCTAGAAACGATAATTTTAAATGCTCCAAATACAACTAACATTACAATAAACCAAGTCGTCATAGTATATCATCCCCTTTATTCTATTTAATAATATAACTCATATGGTAATAGTACATATGGTGAAGTTTTGTATAATTTGTGAAAAATATGCCATTTTTACGAACGAAATATTAGAAAAATCAATTTTGTTACAAAAAGTTGAAATTGAAGTATTTTAAAAGAAAAAGGTTTATAATAAAAATATAACTAATAACCACATTACTAATTATAAGGAAGTGTAACTATGAGTACTGTAGCAATCGTATATGGTATTATTCTTTCCACAATTATTGTTTTGTTTTTTGTTGGGGTTTCACGTTATATTCATAAATGGAAAGAAGGCGTTGCGAAATTAAATCACATTGAAGAAGAACTTAGTGATTTAATGTTACATCATGGTAAGTAAAAAGTTTATTTTTAGCTAAATAATGTGAAGGATATCACAAAACATGCTTGTCTAATGAAGGCATGTTTTTTGTTGTTTAAGAAAAGAAGTAATTTTGTATAATTAATCTAAATATTACTTAAAAAGGTAAATTGATTTAGTATAATATATAATATATTCATTTTAGGGGGAGTATTATGAGGGGGTTAAAAATTGTTAGAACTATAGCTGGAATTACTATAGTAGGCTGTATAGCTTTCTTTTCAGTGAAGGAATATGTCAATTCCAAAGAAGATTCTAATTATGTGCTAAATTACATAAAAGAACATAAGGATGATAAAACAACTTCTTTAATTGTTAAAAGAAATGGTAAAACATTGACATCAATAAATGAAAAAGAAAAATTACCGCTAGCAAGTATGTCGAAAATCGTTATAGCAATTGAATATGCTAAGCAAGTAGCTGGAGGGAAAATAAGAAAAGACGAGCAAATTTCATTGAAAGAATTAGAAAAATACTATGTGAAAAATACTGATGGTGGTGCACACTCTGCATGGCTAGATGATGTAAAAGCTAAAGAGTTAGTGAAGGGTGGTCAAACTTCTTTAGAAGAAGTAGTGAAAGGAATGATCCATCATAGTTCGAATGCAAATGCATCATATTTATTGGACAAGCTTGGAGTAGCGCGGATAAATGAAAGTTTGAAAGAGTTAGGCTTAAATAGTCACGATGAATTTTATCCAACGTATACAGGGGCACTATATATGAGGGGCTATGTTGAAAAAGAACTGCATATTCCTCAAAATAAAGCATTGGACAAGCTACGTAATATGTCTAATGATGAATATGTTAAGCATGTATGGCAAATACATGAATGGATGAAAGACGAGAAAGAATGGACAAAACACGATATATCGTTAAAAGCCGATATGGACTCTCAGCGTATTTGGTCAGATCGGTTTGTAGGTGCAAATGCGAAAGATTACATGAGTTTACTGGAAAAGATAAATAGCAGAAATTATTTTACACCACAAATGCAAGGTGAGATTGAGAATATATTTAAAGGAACCGTAGGAGAGGGTATGTTCGAATTTGCTGGACAGAAAGGTGGTTCTACGGCATTTGTATTAACAAATAGTTTCTATGGTACTGATAAAAAAGGGAATAAGATTGAGATTGTCTTTATGATGAACAATTTGAGTGAAAAAGCATTTGAAAAACTTCTAAGTAATATGGATTACTTTACTCGAGATATTGTCATAAGTGAGGAATTTAGAAATAAATTATAATGAAATAATTTTATTATGTAAACAAAGGAGCGCTTATGAAAAGCGCTCTTTTTAAATACAGGATTCCCCCATCTTATTATTGAATATAGATTGAAAATAAGAAAGGAAGTTGAATAATGACAACAATATATTTCGTTCGCCATGCCCATTCTACCTATACAAAAGAAGAACGGGAGCGTCCTTTATCAGAAAAAGGACACTTGGATGCAGAGAATGTAACAAACTTATTAAAAGATAGACATATTGATGTAGTGATTTCTAGCCCGTACAAAAGAGCAATTCAAACTGTACAAGGAATTGCGAATACATATCATGTATCAATAGAAATAGAAGAAGATTTACGAGAAAGGTTATTAAGTTCAGAGCCGGTAGCAGATTTTAATGATGCCATTGAGAATGTGTGGGAAGATTGGGATTTTGCACACGAAGGCGGAGAATCGAATGATGTAGCGCAAAGGCGTGCTGTAATATGTATGCAAAATATATTAAAAAAATATAAAGATAAGAATATTGTAATAGGAACTCATGGGAATATTATGGTATTACTCATGAATTATTTTGATTCAAAATATGATTTTCGATTTTGGAAAACAATTCGTATGCCTGATATATTTAAGTTGAATTTTCATAATGAAGATTTAGTTTCTGCCGAAAGGATAGAGAATACGGGTCATCAGATAAATAATTTGTAAAAGTTTATCAAAAAAAGAGGAAAGAGAGATGTTATTGTAGAAGTATGACTTTGTAACATAAAAAATATATGTTAAAGGAGGCTGTTTACATGTTTGAGAAAGAGAAAGAAGGGCTTATTGAAGTTCACAACGTATATGAAATTGCACCAGCAGATGGAACAATTATAGGTATGGCAACGGAAGAAGAAATGGAAATTGCTGCTGAGCTAGAGCTGCAGTACTATGCCCATTCTCGTTTGTTAGAAACAAATATTCAGTTAGACGGTTCCTCCTACAAAGAGTTACTTCAGGAGTTCCAGGAGTACGAAAGAAAATCAATGAGCTTTTGGCGAGCAATACATAAGCGTTTAGCTGTGCCATGGGCATGGGTATTACGTATTGACGTTGCGAATGGTCCTATATATGTAAGTAATGGGAATGCGTATTACGAAGAAATCGATGATGAAGAAGATTATGAATAGATAAGTAAGGAAGCAGCTTTAGTTGCTTCCTTTTTTTATTTTTAGGGAGTGAACAGCTTCAATGATAATATCTGGTCGGTCATTTTCTATTCCGTGACCAGCATGTTCAGCAAGTATATATTGGCTGTTTATTGAGAGTTGTAATTGTTCATGAATCAGTTCTTGCCACATTGCTTCAAGTTGTGTCGCTTCCTCTTTTTGCATGCCGCCCTCAGTCAACTGAGTAATAGAATATTGAGGGTCTCTACCGATAACGATTAAAGGTACTTCTAATGTTTTATAGAGTTCTTTTATTGAGCGAGCACAATTTTTCCACTCCGATAGTTCAGAAGCTGTGGCTTTATATAATGAAGGAGAGGTAGAAAATTCAATTTGCTGTCTTGATTGACCGGCTAGCATAGGTTTTAGTTCCTTAGAAAGCAGGTCTACACCCATTTTGGAATATGTATTATATTTTTGAAGCCACATATCATCAGAATCAGTCTGATCAGAAATTGGTAAATGAAGTTCATCTAATCTGTGTAAGTTCATAGAAGTAGAATCAACTAAAATAAGTGCTTGCAACTTATCTTCATGTAACATCGTAAAATGTTGTGCGCATAAGCCTCCGTAGGAATGACCAATTAGAATGATAGGCTCGTGAATAGCTAATTTCTGTAGTAACATATGTAATTCTTTTGTCACTTGCCTTATAGTACGCGAATCATTTCCTAGTTCACTTTTTCCGTAACCTGGGCGATGGTAGGAAACGACTGTAAAGTGCTGTGAAAGCTTGTTTATAATAGGAAGCCAATTATAAAATGAGCAACCCATTCCGGTTTGAATGACTACAGTTTGTGTATTACATCCTTTTATATATACTTCTATAGTTTGCCCCAATACTTCTACAAATTTATAAATAGTAAACCCTCCTAATTAAGCTTGAAATAATTTTTGACAAGCGAAAACAATACACCAGACACCTATACCGAATAGGACAGATGTACTAAGTGCAAATGAGTTTTTTAAACCGATATAAACGATAAATAATAGTAGTGCGGATGCAGGAAATCCATATAATACACCTAAAGCAAATTGACTTAATTCTTGTTTGTTCCCGCCTTCGAAAGAAATCCAAAATAGGCTCAGTAAACTTACGAGAGGAAGGGCAGCAATAAACCCGCCAATCGTACTATAATGTTTAGCTACTTCAGTAATAACACCGATAATAAGTGCCGAAACGATTACTTTAACGAGGAAATGCATACTTTGCCTCCTTCGCTAATAATGAAAAAGCTTTTTCAATTAATTGTTGTTCTTCTTTCGATAACTGCGATTCTAATACTTTTATCTTTTCTTTATCTAGTAAAGTATGCTTTTCTAATACTTCAATGCCTTCTTTCGTTAAAGTAAGGTTCACAACTCTTTCATCTTGTTTGTTTCTTTCTTTCATGATAAATCCTTTTTGAATAAGGCGCTTTACGTGTTCAGATGCTGTGTTATGAGAGAGAGTAAGCTCAGTAGCGACTTTTCCAATTGTTATATCTTTCTCACGAGAAATGATTTGTAAAATACGAATGGCTTGGTGAGAAAGATTGTCTTCATATTCATATCGTAAGTGATAATAAATGTTCTCCCAATGCTGATTGATGTCTTTCATAATAATAAATCCTCCTGTTTTTATATCGTATATTAAGATATATTCGTTGGTATAGAAATAAAATCCTTTTATTTGGATAAAAAATGTTGAAAAAGTTTATTTTTATTGAAATATAAGGTAATCTATGTGTAAAGGTATACATTTAGCAAGAGAGAGGATGATAGCTGTGAATACATTCAAATGGATGAGTCATGAACAGATGTATGTAGATGAAATACATGTTGAAAAATGTGGTCCTCTTTCAGTCGGCGTATATGGGGGAAATCAAGAGAGTGATGCATATGAACGAGGAGATGCGGTGCTTGCTTGGTGGGATCCTGAATTACAATTTGAATTTGTTATGATTTTTGATACACATCACAAAACAAAAAATATAGATTATATAGTAGAAGCAATTTCGGAAAGAAAAGAGAAACTAAAAGAGTTATTTTCCTACCCGATACATTTAGCTTTTCATCATACACATATGTATTTGTTAGCTTTATTTACAGATGAGCTGTTTATTGAAAAATGTGATCAAGATGATGAGGAACTCGCATGTTTAATATGTTTGCGAAAAGGCGAATTTTTATATTGGTTATCAGTTGGTAATTGTTTCGCATATTTATTCCATTCTGAGAAAACGAAGAATGGGAAAGGGCGATTAAATAAACGGAAGAATTACGAATATATCGGTAGGAAAAATATTTTTGCAGCAAATACACCTTGCTTTACGTCAGGTGTAAGAGGATTAGAAAAAGGAATGAATCACATTGTAATGGCAACGGACGGTATTTTAGAGTGTGATAAACGAAGGTTTGATGATGACCAATCTTTGATAGAAATATTACACGACGGAAGTTGCTTACAGATTGAGCCAGTATTAACAAATGTACTGCAGTGGAAAGGTAGAGATTGTGCTACAATTATTGGATGGTCCATTGACACTGAAAATAAACAATGTGCTAATTAATATAAAAGGAGTTCAAGGTTTTTATCCTTGAACTCCTTTTTGTTAAGCAATATGGATGTGATACGTTTTTAACCATTCATTTACTTGTAGCATGTATTCCATAGCGCTTCTTGCTTCGAAATTGTTAATTTCTTTATTACTCTGATTGGCAATAGCAAGTAATGTGGAATGATTAATAAGTGAGAAAATAGGATTGTTTTTATTACTGCACATGTCGAGTGATAAATGACGAATTGTTTGTAAATAATGTGGGTCTTGTGAAGTTGGATACGCACTTTTTCTTCTATTGCGTACATCGTCAGGTAAAGCAGGTTTCAGTGCTCTACGTAAAATGCCTTTTTCAATATTATCAATGCTTTTTATGTTGAAAGGAACGTTCCATAAATATTCAACTAATCTATAATCGCAAAACGGTACACGAACTTCAAATCCTACAGCCATACTCATACGGTCTTTACGGTCAAGTAAGAACGGAAGAAATCTCGTTAAAAATAAATAAAACATTTGACGTTGTTTCGCGGATTTTTTACTTTCACCTTCAAGAGTAGGTACTTCAAGTATCGCTTCTTGGAATCGTGTATCAATATAGTTTTCTAGATTACATTGGTTACTTACTTCATGTAGTAGAAGAGGAGATGTATTTTTCCAATTTGTTAGCCAAGGAAATTTATCTACATATAGTAATTCTTCTTGATGAAACCAAGGATATCCACCGAATACTTCATCAGCAGATTCGCCGGATAAAGCTACGGTCGCATCTTTTTTCATTTCGCAAAATAGTAAATATAGTGAAGTTTCCATTTCGCCAGCACTCGGTAAATCTTTTGCATGGAGGGGAACGAATAAGTGATTTGCTAATTCTTCAGCATTCACAATAATATCATGATGAGATGTCCCTACATGTTCAGAAACGCGTTTTACCCAAGGAGCGTCTAAACCAGTGCGAGCAAAGGTCAGCTCGAAATCTTTTGCACTATTTACAAAGTCAACGGAATACGTATGAAGTGTTTTATTTTCAGCAGCAAATTCTTTCCCCGCTAGTGCAGTAATACCGCTAGAATCTAATCCTCCTGATAACATGCAAACGAGAGGGACATCGGCAATTAATTGTCTTTTTACTGTATCTTGTAAAATAGATAAAATATGCGATGATGTATCTTCTATAGAATCTGTATGGACCTTACTTTCTAAATTCCAATACTTCGTAACTACTTTTTTATCACGTGTAAACGTTATAGAATGTCCAGCACGCACTTCTTGAATATGTTTAAAGACGCCACATCCTGGAGTTCGAAATAACCCTAATCCAAATATTTCATTTATGCCATCCGTATCAATTTCAGCAGGGACAGATGGATGAGCTAATAATGCTTTAATTTCAGATCCGAAAATAATACTGTCATTTCTTTCTGTATAAAAGAGTGGTTTTACGCCTAAATGATCACGTGCTAAAAACAGTTGTTGCTTCTGATCATCCCATAAGGCGAAAGCGAAAATGCCGTTTAAATGTTGTACGCAGTCTTCTTTCCATTCTAAATAAGCATGTAGTAACACTTCTGTATCTGAATGCGTTTCAAATGTATGACCACATTTCCTAAGTTGTTCTCTCAGCTCACGGAAATTATAAATTTCTCCATTATAAGTAAGAGCATACGTATAATCACCAGCACGAAATGTCTTCGGCTGCGTCCCGCCTTCTGGATCAATTACAATTAAACGCCGGTGTGCAAAGGCCGCGCGAGGTGAAAACCAAAACCCTTCAGCATCCGGACCACGATGCTGAATACGATTTGCCATCTTTTTTAAAATAACATGTTGATTTGAAAGGTCTTCTTTCCAATTTACCCAACCTGTAATTCCACACATACACATCTCATCTCCTAATTTTAAATAGTAGGTTAACGAAATAAAATGTACACTAAGTTAAAGAATGGCTATATAAATAGTGTACTACATGAATCAAATTACAGACTTGAGAAAATTTTCTTTGGATGCATAGTTATGTGAGACAATGGCTAAGGGAAAGTATTCCATTACATACAAAAAATAATTAAAAGATGAGAGAAAATATTTTTTTAGACGTTATATAGGGTGTAAAAGCTTTTACAAAAAAATAAGGGGAATCGCTACATGAAATCAAATGAGAAAAATTATATAAAAAGATTACAGCGACAAAAAGAAGATGCGCTAGAATTTGTTGTCGATACATACTTACCGCTCATAAAAGGAATAACCCACAAAGTTCTTCTTCCGGTTCAAAATGATGGACTCATAGAGGAATGTGTAAACGATATATTTCTTTCCATATGGAATAACGCAAATAAATTTCATGGAGAACCAAATGATTTTAAAAAATGGATTGCAGCGATTGCGAAGTTTAAAGCAATTGATTATTACCGGAAGGCAACTAAAAAAGTAGAAATTATTTCGGATGAGTTTCATATCAGTACAGAAAAGTCAGCGGAAGATGAATTAATTGTTATGGAAGATAGAGAAGAATTATTGAAACTTATTAATCAATTAGAACCGCTAGATCAAAAAGTATTCATTATGAAATATCTACTCGGTATGAAGACGGAGGAAATAGGTGACAAGTTAGGATTAACCCGGGCAGCAATTGATAATCGAGTGTACCGTGGGAAAAAGAAACTACAACAAAATGCTACGAATATTAGTTTTGGAGGTAGTGTAATATGAAAGACATTTATGAACTATTAAATGATATTGATATAGATGAAAAAGAACTTGAGGAAATTGAGGCTTCTGAAATTGAAAAAGAAAAAGTGAAGCGTAATGTAAAACAATCGATGCGTACGAAGAAAAAGATGAAAAGTTGGAAAAAAGGCGTTGCTGCTGCATCTATTTTAGTCGGCGTATCGGTTGCCATGCTTGGCATCGGATTTCCGACATACGCTGGAGGATTACCAATAGTAGGTGACATATTCCGATTTTTAGATAATGGTAGAACAGGGTTATATGAAAATTATAAAGAGTTTTCGACTGAGCTGAATATGACGCGAGAGAGTAATGGGGTTAAGGTTACAATTAATGATGCTGTATTCGATGGTAGAACAATTACAATCACATACTCTATTGAGAGTGATAAAGATTTAGGTGAGAAGCCAAATATATTTGGATATCCGCAGGTGATGGGGTTTAATGGAGGGGGAGGAAGCTCTCAAGTAACAAAAGTTGGAGAGAAAAAGTACGTAGGTATGACTACAATGAGTGGTAATAGTAGTAAAAGGTTAGATGTTGCAAATGTTTGGTGGAATATGGAAGAGATTAAGTTGGATTATAAAGGTAATTCAATTAAGGGGAATTGGAACTTCGCACTTAGTTTAAAAGCAATGGAGGGTAAAGAAGTAAAGGTTAATGGGGTTTCTGAAAATGAATTAATAAAAGTAAATATAGACAAAATGGAAGTAACTCCGATGTCATTTATCGTTTTTTTCAATCAGGAAGAATCTAAGGCATTACGAAGTATATGGGATAGCGCTGATGTGGAATTAGAAATAAAAGATGATTTAGGAAATAAATATGCAGGTGAAGGAAATGGTGGAACTAGTACAGTAGCAGAACCGCATAAAAGTAGTTGGAGTTCTACATTCCAAAAGCTAAACGAAAATGCAACAAAGCTTATTGTTACACCTCATGTGCACTTGCGGGTTCATACACCTGAAAATCATGGTGGAGTGGAGTATGTGAATGGGAAAGAGAAGAAAATAGAAGTACCGAAAAAAGAAGCGAAGAGCAAAGATATTGTTTTAGATGATATCGTTATTGATTTAAAGAAATAAAAGAGAGACCGCCTAAAACATTAGGCAGTCTTTTTTTCGTTAAGGAGTAGTAACAAGTAATGCATGCGGATGCTGCGTTTTATACTCATCTTTCCACGGAATGTTTAGTTGTTCCCACGATTCGCCGCTATCATTGGATTGAAACACGCCGTTGTTATTTAAAGTGTAAAATGTATGTGGTTCTGCTTCGTTTGTCGCAAACATCGAAATGACTGTACCGATTGCAGATGGTAGTCCTTGCTGTACTTGCTGGAACGGAGTGTCTTTCGTTTTACGATAAATATAAGATTCATAAGGAATACGGTGATGAGCGAGATCTGCACTCGGTGCGGCAGAAACGAGAATTGTATTACAATCAGCTGGATCGATAGCCATGCTATATAAGTAATGATGCTCAAGTCCGTCACTACATGAAATCCAGCTGTTTCCACTGTTATAACTTTCAAGGTATGCACGATCAGGTCCGCCCATAAATCCGTCACCACATGATGCATAAAGACGATTTGGGGCTTCAGGGTGCATAAGTAATTGATGAGCATCGATAGGAGCACCGAATTTTTTATCAATCCATGTATGGCCTTTATCGTTACTTTGAATAACAGCACCAGCTTCAATTGAAACGTGGATTGTATTTGGATTGTTTGGATCAACTGTAATCCAGCGTACGTGATGAGTAAAAGGTCTAGGCGGGAAAGCCCACGTATAAGAAGATAATAATGATTTCATATTTTTCAGTTCCGTCCATGTTTCACCACCATTTTCTGAACGGAATAAAGCACTCGGTTCTGTGCCGACATAAACGACGCCATATCCGTTAACTTGTTCATTCGGGCTTATCGTAATGGAAGTGATCGAAGAATGTAAAATACCATCTTCTTTTGGAAAATCAAAGTAACGATAAGAATCTCCAATTGGTCTCCATGAATCTCCGCTATCGTCACTTAACCAGAGACCTCGTCCAAAAGTGCCGCAATATACACGATTTTTTTGAAATGGATCAACAGCGATACAGGTAGGTTGCATATTTTGTAAGTGATACGCCGCTTCATAGTTACCATATCGTTCTTTCACTACAACAAGTTCACGTTCCATACAGAGAAATAAACGTTTCATTTTCGTAACCTCCTTAAAAATTCTTTCATTAGTAAACAATATGAAGCTGAAAAAGAAGTAGTCTTATTTTTTGTTGAGAAAAAGGACTTGTTTGAAATGTAGCGAAGTGTTTATACAGAGGAAGCGGGATAAAGATGGGGAGTTTGTTTCATACTAATGTACAGATATTATCCTTAAAGGAGCATTAGTATGGGACATTCACATAATCATGGTAATTCTAATAATAAAAAAGCGTTATTACTTGCATTTTTACTAACAACAAGTTTTATGATCGCTGAAGTTATTGGGGGATTTGTAACAAATAGCTTAGCACTACTATCTGACGCGGGGCATATGCTAAGTGATGCAGTATCTTTAGCTTTAAGTTTACTTGCGTTTAAACTCGGAGAAAAAACAGCAACAACTGCGAAAACATATGGATATAAGCGAGTCGAGATGTTAGCGGCATTATGTAACGGTGTCGTCCTTATTGTCATTTCAATATACATTTTTATTGAAGCAATTCGCCGTTTTAAAGAGCCAGTTGAGATTGCTAGTAATGGGATGCTTATTATTGCTGTACTTGGTCTGCTTATTAATATTTTATCAGCTGGGATATTAATGAGAGGCGGAGATGTGAAGGGTAATTTAAATTTAAGAAGTGCTTTCTTACACGTATTAGGCGATTTATTAGGATCAGTTGGAGCGATTATTGCTGCGTTACTTATTAAATTTTTCGGATGGACTGCTGCAGATGCGATTGCTAGTATTCTTGTGTCTATTTTAGTCATTATTAGTGGATGGCGTGTAACACGTGATACGGTCCATATATTAATGGAAGGTGCACCGCAGAACATAAATGTTGAAGAGGTAAAAAGTACATTGTTAAATATTACGATTGTAAAAGAAGTTCATGATTTGCACATATGGTCTGTCACATCGGATTTTCAAGTATTAACTTGCCACTTGATTATTAAAGGAAATGAAACACAAAGTGTATTAAAAGAGGCTACGGAAGTATTAAAAGAGAAGTTTCATGTAGAACATGTCACCATTCAAGTAGAAATAGATGGTGAATTTCATCATAGTGAGACAACTTGCAAAGTATGAAAGAAAAAGGATAAGAAAAAGTGTCATAACATTTTTCGCGCGGCATACATATATATAATGTGGCCACAAATACTTTGTAAGGTAAATATTTCATGAAATTACTTTACTTATAAAGAGTCATCTTTTATAATCAAAAGTGGTAATTGATAAAGATTATCATTTTCAATAATCGTAGAAAGGAGTTTTTTTAAAAGATGAGTAGTCAACTCCGTTTTGCTGTTGAAAATCGTAAGAGGCATTTAATTGATGAGTTAATTGGAGCAGGTGTGTTTAAAATTCGCGATCGACAATTATACGAGCTGTCTTTAGAGGAATTGGAAAAAGAATACGAAGATATGGAAGATTATGCAAATATTCAGGCGTAACTATATATATTAGTAAAAAGAGAGCTGGTTACGATTTTATGTAGCCAGCTCTCTTTCTATTTCGTAGAAATTATTTTTTGTATTTCTTTCATTGGACGGAGCCAGTTTTGAGTCATCATTTGTTCCATTTGTTTTTCATCCTGCTTCTGCAGTGCTTGAATGATAGCGTGATGTTCATCAATAGATTGACTTGCTGGAACAAAGTTTTGGAAAAATAAATATTCAAGGCGTAAGACGTGAAGTTGCATATTTTCTAGAAAGGGTTCAATATATTGATTTTTAGCAATAGAAGAAATTGCATTGTGAAATTGTATATCTAATTCTAAAGCTTGTTTTGCGTTTTTTTTCTCTATAGAGTACTGAAAGTCATCATTTATTTCAGAAAGTAGCTTCAGATCAGCGTCTGTAATGTTTTGAAGTGCTTGCTTACCTATAATAGAGTGAAGACCAGCCATCGTTTCATAAATAGTAGGTATGTCGTCTAACTGAATAGGAGCAATTTTTGTTTTTTGCCCAGGTACCATTTCCACTAATCCAGAAAGCTCTAATATTTGAAGTGCTTCTCTTACAGGTGTTCTACTTACTCCTAGTGCTTCAGCCAGTTCCCCATCATTAATTTTTTCATCGGGCTTCAGTACACCTTCAATAATCCAATCTTGTAGTTGATTTAAAACGAGTGATTTTGCTGAAACTCTTCCTAGTTTTTTATTATTTTGAGGGATAGGCATAGTGAATTCAATCCTTTCATTGTATATTTTCCTTTTTCTCATGAACAAGCTTTAATTCGGGTTTCCCTTCATCCGGTTTTTGGCTTAAGATAAGCACCATTACAATGACACAAAAAGCCCCTAATAACTGAAAAGATTGAAACGGTACATGTAATATAAGTACAGAAGAAATAATAGCTGCGAGTGGTTCTGTACAACCGAATAATGTCGTTTCTTTCGGGGTTAAGTATCGTATGCTGTCTAAGTATAAATAAAAGGCAATAAGTGTTCCGAAAATGATGACAAATGTGATGAGCGGTAAGGTATTTAGTTTTACATATTTCATCGTTGACAATAAAATGAATTCTTTCGTAGTAATAAAGTGTACAATCGTTACACCCATACCCCCAATAATCATGCCCCATCCAACGATAACTGAGGAAGACCATCTATCTAGTAATTCTTTTGAATATAAACTATAAAAAGCAAGAGATAATCCAGATAAAATACCCCAAACGATAGCTGGTGTAGAAACAGCTAAGTTATGAACAGACCCGTTTGTTAGTAAGAGAAAAGTGCCTACTAATGAAAGGGCAATTGAAATAAAATCAATTTTTGATGGACGAACGTTCCATTTGAAAAGTAAGTATACAGTAATAAATATAGGAGCTAAATATTGCAATAATGTTGCAACGGCAGCATTTCCTTCTTTAATAGAAGCGAAGTACGTGTATTGTACAGCAAGCATACCGAATAGGCCAAACAATATCATTTTAGTAGCATCAGATCTTTGTTTCCATATGCTGAATATTTCTTTTTTTCTCGTTCCGAATGATGAAATAATGAGTAAGATAACGCCCGATATAAGCAATCGAATTGTAACTAACCATTCAGTAGAAATATTGTCATATTGAAAAAGTTGTTGTGCAGCTGTTCCGGACAAGCCCCATAAACAAGCACCGATGACAACCATAATGATTCCTTTTAAACGATTTGGATCCATCATGTATAGAGTCCTCCTTTCAGAAAATATCTTATATACAATATGCAATATATCACGAAATGAATAAAAAATAAACTGAAATTTCTGTGTTGTATGGTGGAGATTTGAATAGTTCCAGTTATATTTACGATACAAGCGAGCAGGTTAAATAAAGTGAGAGAAAATTATAAAATTAAATCATAATCAAGCGGATAAAAAAATAAAGATAAGAGTAATTTGGTTTGTTAAAAATATGTGTAGAAGGAGATACGCGATGAACTGGGTTACTCATAAACCAACATTTGAATTTGATAATTTTAGTCCATTTATTCGTGCGAATACTGCGTGGCTTGGGCATTTGGAGTTCGCATACGATTTAGTAAGATTTGAAAAACCAGAAATATTAGTTGAGCTAGGTACACATTTAGGCGCTTCTTTTTTCAGTTTTTGTCAAGGGGTAAAGGATGGGGGATTATCTACAAAATGTTATGCTGTAGATACTTGGACAGGAGACGGGCATACAGGTCCATATGGAGAAGGTGTTTTCCAAATTGTAGATAAAGTGGTGAAAATGAGCTATCCCAATATAGGTAATTTAATTAAATCTACTTTTGATGAGGCTGTTGATCAATTTCAAGATGGAACGATAAATTTGTTGCATATTGATGGCTATCATACGTATGAAGCAGTTTCTCATGATTATAAAACATGGTTACCGAAACTTGCGAATAACGGTATTGTGTTATTTCATGATATTGAGGTGAAAGATCGAAACTTCGGCGTGTATAAGTTTTGGGATGAAGTCACAGCAAAGCACCCTCATTTTCAGTTCCAGCATTCATATGGACTCGGCGTATTATTTCCGAAAGGTTATAGCGATAAGTTTGTGGAAATACTTAAAAATAAAGAAGAAATACAAAATATGTATAAATAAAAGTGGAGCATGCATCATTTGAATGATGCGTGCTTTTTTGTGTGGGGAATAATGATATTCCTTTAAACGGTGAGGATAATAGTAAAAAGTTTTATGTTGGCAAATATTAAAAAAGTTACTCTTTGATTGTTAAATATAAAAAATGTAACATTTTTTATATTTTCCATTGCGAAAAGTAGCATCTACTTTTACAATAGAAAAGGTGTCCAATATATTATACTGGAAAAATAAATCGAAATAATATGAAAATTTTGTTTTGTCTTCGCTAATTGTATATTACATACATGTAAGACGACACACGTCATGTTATCGACTTGTAAGGAGAGAAAAAAATGAAAAGTGTAAGATTACCATCGATGCTAGAAATCATAGTTCTTTTATTATTATTTCTTGCTGTTGTCTTTTCCTTCCAAACGATTTTTGATCTCCCAATTCAATTAGCGCTATTTATTTCATGGTTTTTAGTAATTGCGCTTGGATTAAGATTAGGATTTCGTTATCAAGAATTGCAAGATGCAATTACGAAAGGGATTTCTAACGGATTAGAAGCAATACTCATTTTAGTTGCAGTAGGTGCTTTAATTGGAACATGGATTGCTGGTGGGATAGTACCAACATTAATTTATTATGGATTAGAATTTATTCACCCTAGTATATTCCTATTAGCAACATTAATTATTTGTTCGATCACTTCTATCGCAACAGGAACATCTTGGGGAACGGTAGGAACAGCAGGTATTGCTATGATGGCGATTGGTGAAGGTCTTGGGTTACCATTACCACTTGTTGCTGGTGCAGTTCTTTCAGGTGCTTATTTCGGGGATAAATTATCGCCACTTTCTGATAGTACAGTACTTGCAGCATCTATGGCAAAAGTAGATGTTATTGCACACGTACGAGCTATGCTTGTATTAGACGTTCCAGCGTATATTATTACTAGCATTATGTTTACTGTAGCTGGTTGGATGTATGGCGGAGATAACGTAGATTTAAATCGAGTAGAATTTTTAAAGGAATCATTATTAAAACACTTTGATATTAAAATATGGATGTTAGTTCCGGCGATTATTGTCATTGTCCTATTAGCAATGAAGAAGCCTTCTATGCCTACAATTGCAATGGGAGCTTTACTTGGCGCAATTTGGGCAACTGTTTTCCAAGGAATGCACTTTGGAGACGCAATTGGAACAGCATATAATGGATTCTCAATTCAATCAGGCGTTGAGTTTGTCGATAAGTTATTAAACCGTGGCGGAATTAACGGTATGCTCGGTTCAGTAGCCGTAATTATTTTCGGTTTAGGGTTTGGTGGATTACTTGAAAAATTAGGTGTTTTAAAAGTAATCGTATCAAAATTCGAAAAGAAATTAAATTCTGCTGGTAATGTAACATTATCTACATTAATCGTTGCATTTTTAGCGAACATATTTGGATGTGCGATGTACGTATCACTTATTTTAACACCGAAAATTATGCAAGAAAGTTATGATAAACTAAAAATCGACCGCCGCGTATTAGCGCGTAACTCAGAAGTAGGTGGAACATTAACTTCAGGTATGGTTCCATGGTCGGATAACGGTATTTTTATGGCTGGTATTTTAGGTGTTGCGACGATATCATACATTCCATTTATGTGGTTAAGCTTCGTATCGTTAATTTTAGCAGTTATTTACGGATATACAGGCAAGTTCATTTGGTATGTAGATGATGCTGAAAAAGGAAAAGAAGCGTCATAAATAAAAAATCACCTTCTACGTGTTGTAGAAGGTGATTTTTTATTATGAAAACATACTTTTTCATATTGAATTCCTCCAGTATTGTTATAGTAGGTTACAAAGGAAAGAATACAACCTAAACTTAAGTTTAGGTCAAGAGGAGTTTTTAAAATAAATATAAAATATCTATTCATATGAGTGAGAATTCTTATCATTCAAATGGAAGTCTGTTATTATAAGAAATGTAGGTATTATATTTTCAAGGGGATGAAAACATGGAGTACAGAATTGAAAGAGATACATTAGGAGAAATTAAAGTTCCAGCTGATAAATTATGGGCAGCACAAACACAACGTAGTAAAGAAAACTTCCCGATTGGAACAGAGCAAATGCCGCTTGAAATTGTAAAAGCATTTGCCATTTTAAAGAAGAGTGCAGCACTTACTAATAAAAAATTAGGAAAGCTATCAGAAGAAAAAGCAGAAGCAATTGTGACAGCAGCTGACGAAGTGATAGCAGGGAAATGGAATGAACATTTTCCACTTGTCGTATGGCAAACAGGTAGTGGTACTCAGTCAAACATGAATGTGAATGAAGTAATTGCAAACCGAGGGAATCAAATTTTGAAAGAGAAAGGATTTGACGTACATATTCATCCGAATGATGATGTGAACATGTCTCAAAGTTCAAATGATACTTTCCCAACTGCGCTTCATGTAGCATGTGTACTCGCAGTAGAAAATCACGTGTTACCAGCAATTACGAAATTAAAAGAAACGTTAGCAGAAAAAGTAAAAGCATTTGAACATATTATAAAAATTGGTCGTACACATTTACAAGATGCGACACCGTTAACATTAGGACAAGAAATTAGTGGATGGCACCGTATGCTTGAAAAAACAGAGCGTATGATTGCAGAGAGCAATACATATATGAAAGAGCTTGCGATTGGTGGTACTGCGGTTGGAACAGGTATAAACGCCCATCCTAAATTTGGTGAGATGGTATCTGAGGAAATTAGCCAATTTACAGGTAAGCAATTTATTTCTGCACCAAATAAATTCCATGCATTAACGAGTCATGATGAAGTTGTATATACGCATGGGGCATTAAAAGCATTAGCAGCGGATTTAATGAAAATCGCTAACGATGTGCGCTGGCTGGCAAGTGGTCCACGTAGTGGGCTAGGAGAAATTATTATTCCAGCAAATGAGCCAGGAAGCTCTATTATGCCAGGTAAAGTAAATCCAACGCAAAGTGAAGCGTTAACGATGGTTGTAGCACAAGTGATGGGAAATGACGCAACAATCGGATTTGCAGCGAGCCAAGGCAATTTTGAGTTAAATGTATTTAAACCTGTTATTGCATATAACTTCTTACAATCTGCTCACTTATTAGCAGATGCAATTGTTTCATTTAATGATAATTGTGCAGTTGGTATTGAAGCAGATGAAGAAGTCATTAAAGAGAATGTGAATCGTTCATTAATGCTTGTTACAGCATTAAATCCGCATATCGGATATGAAAATGCAGCGAAAATTGCGAAGCATGCTCACAAAGAAGGGTTAACTTTAAAAGAAGCAGCATTGCAATCTGGATTACTAACAGAAGCACAATTTGATGAAATTGTCGATCCGAAAAAAATGATTGCTCCGAAAGAGTAATAAAAACGCCAAGATTCTTTGTTTAGAATCTTGGTTTTTTTATTACTGTAAATGCCAAAATATATTATTTGTTAGCAGACATATTCAATATTTTCATATGTGGGCAGTTTTCTTTTAAAAGTGCAATGAATTTTTCTTCTTCTTGTGGTACGAAAGTTGTCACAGAGTCGAATAAATTATAATGGATTTCTAATTGCTGTCTAGTCCATTTCTTTGAATGAAGTTTTTTACCAGAGTATTTAATGTGGCGAATATCTTCAAAGGGAATTTCAGTACGTAGTATGAAACCGTGTTTTACGAAAAGAGATGATTCTGTTACGTTGTAGTGAGAGAAATAGAATGAAGAAAGATTCACGATATTTAGCAGCATCATGAGGGTGAAAAAAATAGAATTTTCATTTTGGAAAAATAGTGAAATGAAAAAAATCATGATAAATAATTTGACACTCCCACGGCTAAAGCCGCAAGCTGACTAACGTCAGTGGGATTCTTGCTACCAAAGGCGAAGTCTATTTCTAGTATCGCTGACGTGCAAGATTGCGGTGTGCCATCACCACTCCATATCCAGTGCATCTAGCAGATACGGCACTCGTTCTATTACCAAACGAGTCAGATTGTGAGTTCTCAAATGTGTTTTAGCGTCTTGTACTTGACGACTCAATACATTTTACGGAGCAGAAGAATTTGTTACTCCAACCTCATATGTATTCTGTTTTCAGAGAACAAGATTGTTTTAGAGACTTTCACTCGTCTGTTATGAAAATTATACCATTTCAAATACTTGATGTACAGAACATATTTTCGGTATTTTATCTATACATCGCATTTGACCTCACTATCATCCCACCCCTAAAGGGGGTACTATCGCACCGTAGTGGGCTTTCCTATTCGGAAAATCTGTAATAAAAATGACGTGAAATGGATTTTTTTTCGCTTTAAATTTCAAGTTAGTCACCTCGGTATACGTGTACTTTAACTAAATTAAATCATAACATCGTAATAAAACATGTGAATATGCAGAATTGCATATTCACGCGTTTTATTATTCATGTAAAATTTCTTGATGGGATACATTCAAAAGAAGTTTTGTAATAGTGGAGTGGCATGAAGTGACTTACAAGAATAGAAAGATAGCGTTAGTTATAATTAGTTGTATGGTGATTATGGGAAGTTGTGCTAATACATTTGTTGAAGATAGAAACCGAAAGCATACATTTGTACAAGCAAGTAAGGTTTTGGTAGAGACTGTAAATAGAATATATAAAAAGTAAAAGGTGTTTTCGTATACGGAAACACCTTTTTTGTAGTTAAAATTGAATGTACTTTCTCCCAATGTCCATATTCACTAATTGCATATGTATTTTGGGCAATTTGTTTAACAGTAAACCAAGGGTCGTGCAGAATAGTCATGTTTTGTTTCACATCCTATCGTAATTTATTTATTAAATACATTCGCTTTTTATTGCTTCATGTCCTTTTTAAAGAATATTTTATAGACATTTTTTATAAAGGTTTGAAAAATAGGTAAACGAAACATTGAAATGTTTATTTCGTTTATGTTAAGATGATGAAGTAATAATAAACGTTATTGGAATTTGTTTATTTTAAAACGGACATTTTAAAGGAGTGTTTAGTATGAACGATGTTTCAGAGAAGTTTTGGGATGCGTCGGTAGAGGAATTGAAAAAAGGGTATGTGTTTGATGAGGAAACGGAAGAGTATATTTGTTTAGCTTGTGGAGAAACGTTTATTAAGGGTGTTATTTATCAAGATAATCAAGTTTTGTATGAAGCAGAGAAGTTTGTACAATTGCATGTGCAAAACGAACATACATCTATGTTTGACTATTTATTAAACCTTGATAAGAAGTATACGGGTTTAACGGATTTGCAAAAGAAGATGGTTCAGTTTTTCCATATGGGGCTGAATGATAAAGAGATTGTGAAAGAGATGGATGGCGGAAGTACTTCAACCATCCGCAATCATCGGTTTACACTTCGAGAGAAAATGAAGCAAGCGAAAGTGTTTTTAGCGTTAATGGAACTGTCAGAAGAAAAATCAAAAGTACAAACGAAATTTGTACCCATTCATAGAACAGCAACGATGGTAGATGATCGTTACAATATTACAGAAGAAGAAAATGATGAAGTGTTAAAAACACATTTTACAGAGGGATTAGATGGACCGCTTTCTAAATTTCCAAAAAAGCAAAAGCGTAAATTAATTATATTACGTCATTTAGTGACGAAGTTTGATAGTCATAAAAAGTACACTGAAAAAGAAGTAAATGCTATTATAGAAAGCGTATATCCGGATTTTGTAACTTTGAGAAGATATTTAATCGAATACGGGTTTTTAGATAGAACAGCTGATGGAAGCCAATATTGGGTGAAGTTATAATATAGGGACAAGAAAATGAATAGAAGCACATCGTTATAACAACTATACAAAGAGATAGAAGTTGAAAAACAGATTTTTAATAAAAGGAGAAATGAAATTTGAAACCACCTACAAATAACAATAAAGAAGGTGCGGAGTCACATAAGTTAGAAAGTGAGAGTAAACCGATTTGGAAATCGATGTCCATGTTTTTAGTACCGTTACTATTAAGTAATGTACTACAATCAGTTGGACAATTATTCGGTATGGTAGTAGTAGGAAGATGGCTTGGAGTGAATGATTTAGCGGCCATATCGGCATTCTTCCCATTATTTTTCTTACTTGTTTCATTCGTAATTGGTATTGGTTCAGGGAGTTCCATTTTAATTGGTCAGGCGTTTGGGGCAAAAAACGAAGATCGTTTAAAAGCGATTGTTGGTACGACGCTAACATTTACCTTTATTATTGGAGTTGTGTTAGCGATAGTAGGTAGTATTTTTGCGATGGATATTATGCGCCTTATGGGGACGCCAGAAAATATTATTGAAATAAGTGTACATTATGCACGTATTTTATTTATATCGATGCCAATCTTATTTTTATATTTCGCATACACAACGTTTATGAGAGGTACAGGAGATTCTAAAACGCCATTTTACTTTTTAATTGTAAGTACAGCGCTAAATATGATCTTATTACCAATCCTTATTTTTGGATGGTTAGGTGCTCCAAAATTAGATGTGTATGGAGCAGCCTATGCTTCTGTTATATCTACAGTTATTACGTTTATTGTCATGTTAGTGTATTTAAAGAAAAAAAATCACCCACTACAATTAGATAGTACGGTAAGGAAATATCTTCGAATGGATTGGGGGTTATTAAAGCTTTTACTACGACTTGGTATTCCAGCGAGTATTAATATGATATTAGTTTCATTATCAGAAATTGCGGTAATCGCGTTTGTAAATCGTTACGGTTCGGATGCAACAGCAGCTTATGGCGTTGTGAACCAAGTTGCAAGTTATGTGCAAATGCCAGCAGTTAGTCTTGGTATTACAGTCTCCATTTTTGCTGCCCAATCAATTGGTGCGAATCAATTTGATCGATTGCAGAAAGTTGTGAAGGCCGGAATTATTATGAACTACGTCATCGGTGGTGTGCTAATATCTCTCATTTACTTGTTCTCAAGAGACATTCTATCACTATTTTTAACGAGTCAAACTACAATTGAAATTGCTCATAGCCTAGTTATGATTACATTATGGAGTTATTTAATTTTCGGGCATGCGCAAATTATTAGTGCGACAATGCGAGCGAGTGGTACAGTATTATGGCCAACTGTTATCGGCGTCGTATCAATATGGCTTGTAGAAGTACCTGTAGCGTATTACCTTTCTTACCATACAAGTCTTGGCATAGAAGGGATATGGATTGGGTACCCAGCAGCGTTTATTGTCAGTTTAATACTACAATATGCATATTATAAGCTTTCATGGCAGAAGAAACGAATTACACGATTAGTGAGTTAAATATTGAAAATGTCCCTAAGTTATTATACTTAGGGACATTTTTTGTAAGTGTAGGTTACAAATAGCTTTTTAAAGTAATATCAAAATGTTGTCTAATGAGTTTGTTATCACTCATATAAAACTCCCACGCTTTTTCTGGTTCACCGATAATTTCAAAAGATTCTTCTGTAATATATAAGGCACAATTATCCTCTAGTGCAATGCCTTCTATATTCCCTTGATGATTTTGTAAAAAGGAATGGAAGGCGTTCATTCTATTTAATTGATTATAATGTGGACAAAACCTTTTGTTCACAATTCCCCAGCCGTTGCTCTCTATATAACCGGAACCTTCATAATCTGAGCGGATGCTAGATGTGAACCAGCACATAGCACCAGCGCTACACCCTGCAATGAGCGTTCCTTGCTGCAGAGCCGATAGTAATTTTTCATCGAGCTTATGTTCTTTCCATTCTGAAATCATTTGAATATAGTTTCCGCCACTGAGATAAATTAAATCAGCAGACTGAATCATTTCGTCTATTTCATATTTAGAAGGTGTATCGGCTATAATACGTAAAATTTGTACGTCACAGTGTAATTGTTTTTCGAATGTGTCTAAAAATAATTTTATATAGCTTTCATCATCATGACTAGCTGTAGGAATGAATAATACTTTCGGATACTGTTTATTTGTTAATTCTATAAGTCGCTCATTAATAGGCGAGTGATTTGAATCTTGTAAATCACCGCCACCAATGACAGCTAATTTCATAGTAAAGCACCACCTAATCATTTTCGTTATATAAAAATTCGATAGAAGAGAGTTACATTCCTTCTGCGATGTAATGATTAAGTAGAAAGTATAGTTTGAATATATCGGAATAGTAAAGCAAAGGCTGGTTATATTGAGAAATGAATTAGAAACAATTTATTAATATATAATACTTCATACTATTGTTTCAAAATATGGAAACAATATGTTTAAATGGATATAAAGAAGCATGTATTCATATTGAATGAGTACTTATCCTTTAAAAAGGAATCGGCAATAATAGAGATTTTACAAATGAGTTTTTACTTTTAATAGGAACTTGTATTACAATATGGTAAAATTATTTCAATATATTTATTTAATATAAAAATACAAAGAGGGAGCGTGAGAAAAGTGGATTTTCGATTCGAATTTACAACGAAGGTGAAGGAATACTTGGATGATGAGAAGGATGAAAAAATAATAAAAGATGGACATAGAGATATCATTTTTCAGTATTTATATCCGCTAGAGAGTGAAATTGGTATTTATAAAAATCCTAACTTTACTTTTTTTGCATCAGGAAGACGCTCGCATATCGTATTAGAAAACATTGAATTTAAAACA
This sequence comes from Bacillus cereus group sp. MYBKT111-2, assembly GCF_051915205.1. NCBI lineage: Bacteria > Bacillati > Bacillota > Bacilli > Caryophanales > Bacillaceae > Bacillus > Bacillus cereus group sp. MYBKT111-2. The sequence continues at coordinate 423,006 of NZ_JBQAEG010000004.1, read as the reverse complement.
GAGGTAAATGTAAAAAGTAACATCATTGAAATTACAAAAATAGTAGATAATGTCGTTATCCCGTTAGATACGATCGTAGCGAAAAATCGGGAATTGTTTGCACTTGGGCGTAATGAGAAATTTAGTGTACAAATATTAGAGCAGTATCTCTTTGATACATTTGGAGAAAAATTAGGTTTAAAATGAATGGAATTGCCTATGTATTTATAGGTAGTTCATTTTCGTATATATCATCTACGTTTGACCTTTCAATTAATTTATACTACAATTCGTAGTGTGAAAGGAGACGCATGATGTTTACTCAAAACTATAAGCTAAATGAGCAAGGGTTAAATCATTTCTTTGGACCGCTTGAAGCAAAAATTATGGAGATTGTTTGGTCTAGCGAGGGTATTACGATTAAAGAAGTACAGCAGAAATTAAGCGAAGAATCACCTGTGAATTTTAATACTGTGATGACAGTTATGAACAGGTTAGTAGAGAAATTACATTTAGAAAAACAGACTGTGAAAAGAAGTGGCATATATCGTGCTGTACAAACAAAAGAAGAATTCTTATCCAATCAAACGAAGAAAATGACACAGGAATTGATGGGGGAATTTGGAGATTTGGTTGTAAATCATATGCTAGATGAGTTAGAGCAAGTTGATCCGACTTTAATAAAAAAGTTAGAAGATAAATTGAGTCAGTTAAAAAAAGAGGATTAATGAAATGAAATGGCAAATGCGTAAAATCGTATTGTTAGCAATAATTGTTAGTACCGTCTTTTTCAGTATGTTAGTGTATTACGTTACATATCCATTTCTTTTTCAAAATAAGGCGTTCTTTCTTTCAAATTTTTGCTTGTTTCAGTTAGAAAAACATATGAAAGAATTATCGCTCATTCGTATTATAATCGCTGGATTTCTACTACTTACATTGTTTATCGTGTGCAAAAGAATGTGGCGACAATTTTTTGATACTAAAAGATTACAAAAAGTACTTATTCCTTTCGTTCGAAAAGGAAAACAAATATATATATTGCCGAATGCGGAAGTTGCGGCATTTACAATTGGATTATTTCGTCCGAAAGTTGTCGTGTCAAAAGGGATGCTTCAAACATTTTCAGATGAAGAAATGGATGCGATTATTTTTCATGAAGAATATCATCAAAACAATCGAGATCCGCTAAAATTATTTTGTTTTACGTTATTAGCAGAAGGAATGATGTACATACCGATATTAAAAGGGTTGTTACAGCGGTATCACACGTATCAGGAGCTAGCTGCTGATAAATATGCGATGCAAAAAATGGAGTCTTCGTTTGAGTTAGGTAGCGCGTTATTAAAATTAATTAAAATAAAGGCAATGGAAAACCGATGTGTGACAGCTTCATTTGCAAAAACAGCAATAAATTTACGAATTGAGCAAGTGTTACATGAAAAAGTTGTTAAGCTTACTATTCCGTTACATACGAATTCGGTATATGTAACAGTAGGTTTATTCTGTATGTCGGTTGTACTGATTGTAGGAGAGTGCATATAGCCTCTTTTTTTTAAGAATTAACACTACTTTATGTAGTGTTTTGGGAGGAAGAAAAGTGAAGAAACTAATTGCTATTATACTAGCCGGAGCACTAATTTGGGCCGGAGTTAATTTTTATAATGCAAAGAAAGAAGAAAAAGAAAGAAAAGCGAAACAAGCGGAATTACAGAAAACAGAAGTATTACCACAAGTAGGATTTAAAGCACCAGACATAACATTAAAAGGATTAGACGGGAAGCTGTATTCGTTAAATGATGCAAAAGGTAAACCATATCTTATTAATTTTTGGGCATCATGGTGTGGTCCATGTGAAATGGAGGCACCTGACTTAGTTCGTATGTATGATAAATATAAAAAGGATGTTGAAATCTTTGCGGTAAATGCAACAATAGGAGATCCAGTGCAAGAAGCGAGCGCTTTTGCAGATCGTCATGGATTTCAGTTTCCTGTTTTACTAGATATGGACGGAGTAGCTGGATTAGATTATAAAGTATTTTCTTTACCAACGACGTTTTTTGTTAATAAAGATGGAATTATTGTAGAGCAAGTACGAGGCGTATTACCTCCAGATCAATTAGAAGAGAAATTTAAGAAATTAATTGAGAGTTAAAGAGGGGATTTTGTATTAATGGAGTGGATCGTGAGGTTACAACCCGTATCTCTTATAATTGGAAGTTTAATTGGATTTATATTGATGAAACGAAAGATGAAGAAACAAAGTGTACCATATGAAAAAATGATGGATGCAGTAACAAATGCTTTTTTTATCATCGTATTTGTATGGAAATTTGCACCGGCGTTTTTAAATCCAGTATGGGCCATTAGGTCGCCATTGCAAGCGATATTAGCTATAGGAAGTATGAAACACATTGTAGTAGGATGCATAATTGCAAGTGTATACATTGTTTGGAAAAGTAAAAAGGAGAAATTTTCGCTTCGTATTTTACTTGATGCATTGCCTATTGGGTTTTGTATGAGTATTATTTTTTATTTTCTATTCCACCACAAAATAGGTGTACAAACGACATTGCCTTGGGGTGTGAAAATATATGAATCTAAATTTTTATATCATCCTATATTCGTATATGAGATCATCCTGGCTCTTTGTATAGTGGGCTTGTTATGGATGAAAAATGAAAGACTTGGAAATGGAAAGAATATAAGTGTTTTTCTAATTATTGAGGGGTTTGCTCATATTATTATTTCGCTTGTTAGTGAACAGAATTCAGTTCTATTTGGTTTATCGATGCAGCAAATACTAAGTTTTTTTGTTATGAGTTTAGGGATTTTGTTCGTGCCGAAAAGATAAAAATAGCCATGTACGGAGGAATCCGCACGTGGCTATTTTTATTACATCTATTAAAAAATCGGCGGAGTAACAGAAAATAAAACAATGGCATTTTTCTCGAATTGATTTACCCATTTATGTTTTAAATAAGCGGGTATTTTTACGCTATCACCCGTTTCTAATATGTATTCTTCTTCATTTAAATGTAATGTGATTTTCCCTTCTAATACAAATGCTAATTCTTCACCTTTATGTTCTAGCACATTTTCTGATGAAGCTGTATTCGGCGGGACGGTCATAATTGCTGTTGCTAAATTTCCTGTGAAATCAGGTGATAGCATTTCATATGATAAATTATCGATAATCATTTTTTTGCGCTTATGAGAACGTACAATTAAATCGTCTGTATTGGTATCTTCAAGTAAAAAGCTAAATGTTGGAACATCAAGAGCTTTAGCGAGTACTTTTAATGTTTGGATAGAAGGGTTAGCAGATCCACGCTCAATTTGACTTAACATAGATGGTGTAATATCAGCCATCTTTGCAAGTTCTTTACTCGTTAAACCTTTTTCTTTTCTTTGTTTTTCAATTTTTTTACCAATATCTATATTTTCCATAATGAAAATCTCCTTACTAATTATTAAATTATATTTAAATAAATTAAATTAAAATTAACTAAAGTGAAAAATTTATGTTAAACTATATTAAAATTAATTTAATTATAATTTATTAAATCGTAAGCTACAAGGTGATGAGGAGGAAGAGAAATGAAGGGAATAGAGAAATTAAAAGAGGGATATCCACTCTTAAATAAATTAATCGCAACAGAAGAAGTGTTTTGGGTGAATCCGAACATGGAAAAGTATGAAACGGCAATAAAAGATTCGCCACTGAATGAAGAGAATGTAAAAGGTGCGGAAGAGAGATTAAAGCGTTTTGCACCATATATTGCGAAAGTTTTTCCTGAAACGAAAGAGACTAACGGCATAATTGAATCACCCTTACTAAAAATCCCTTCAATGAAACAAGCTTTAGAGAAACATTACAAGCAACCTATTTTAGGGGAATTATTATTAAAATGTGATAGTCATCTTCCGATATCAGGGTCAATTAAAGCTAGAGGCGGCATTTATGAAGTGTTGAAACATGCTGAACAATTAGCTTTGCAGCAAGGTATGTTAACAGAAGAAGATGATTATTCCATTTTAGATAGTGATACATGTAGAGAGTTTTTTGCCAAATATTCAATTGCGGTCGGTTCAACAGGGAATTTAGGGCTAAGCATTGGGATTATGAGTGCGAAACTAGGTTTTAACGTAACGGTTCATATGTCAGCAGATGCGAAACAATGGAAAAAAGATTTATTAAGAAGCAAAGGTGTAAATGTTATTGAATATGAAGCTGATTATAGTAAAGCTGTAGAAGAAGGAAGAAGGCAAGCAGATGCAGATCCTAGCTGTTATTTTGTAGATGATGAAAACTCACATGATTTATTTTTAGGATACGCAGTAGCAGCATCGCGTTTACAAAAACAATTAGAAGAGTTAGAGATTGTAGTGGATGAAGAACATCCTTTATTCGTTTATCTACCATGCGGAGTAGGGGGCGGGCCTGGCGGAGTCGCATTTGGTTTAAAGTTATTGTATAAAGACAACGTACACTGTTTCTTTGCCGAGCCTACGCATTCTCCATGCATGTTACTCGGTTTAATGACAGGACTTCATGATAAAATTGCCGTTCAAGATATCGGGATTGATAATGTAACAGACGCGGACGGACTAGCGGTAGGAAGACCGTCTGGATTTGTCGGTAAAACGATAGAACCATTTTTGAGTGGAAATTACACAGTAAGTGATGAAGAGTTATATAGATTATTAAAAGAACTAGCTGATACGGAAAAGATTTATTTAGAGCCTTCTGCATTAGCCGGTATGATAGGACCAGTGAAAGTATGTGCAGAAGATGATTATTTACAAAAACAACAGTTAACAGAGAAGATGAAGGAAGGTACTCATATTGTGTGGGGAACTGGCGGTAGTATGGTTCCAGAAGATGTGATGAATGGGTATTATAAGAAAGGTTTAGAATTAATACTGTAAGGAAAATGAGGCTAGTTATAGTCTCATTTTTTCATGTACATAAAAATCTTTGTTATTTTCACATATGTTCTTTATAGTATAGATATAAAGGATTACTAAGATCGAATAAATATAACAAAAAAGCTTTATTTTACATAATAAGAGGATGTGTATACGATGTCATTACAGACTAAATATATAGCGGGTATTTCGCTTGGGGTTATGGGAGTAGGTTTTGCGGCTTCTATTCCTTTTCAAGGGACGGTAGCTGGTGAGATTATTCAAGGTGGATTTGAAGCTGGGTTAGTTGGTGGACTTGCGGATTGGTTCGCAGTTACAGCATTATTCCGTCACCCGATGGGAATTCCAATTCCGCATACAGCTTTGTTACCGAAAAACCGTAAACGAGTAACGAAAGGGCTCATCAATACGTTAGAAAATGAGTGGCTAACGAAAGAAAGTATTACGAATAAAGTAAAAGAAATGCAACTAGCACAAATGGTGCTGCAAATTGCAGAGAGAGAAATGCAGTCTGATGCTGTGAAAAAAGGGATTGTAACGATTGCGGAGAAAGCGATTGTTTCAATAGATACGGAAAAATTAGCGGTTATTATTGAAAAAGAATTAAAAACATATTTGCATACAATGAATACAAGTAACATTTTACAAGTGCTTGTTGATCAATTAGTTGTGCAAGAATATGATGAAAAGACACTTGATTACATATTAGTAAAAGTGAAAGACTGGACAGCGCAAGATGAAGCGCGTTACCAACTCGGAAGCTTAGGTATGAAGGCGATGGAAAATATAAAAGTAGATGGATTCTTGCAGTTTACTTTGAAATCATTTATGAATATTGTAGATGAAGATAAAATTGGCGGTATTTTGCAGAAGTTTATTATTAGTAATATTAGCAGCTTACAAGATGCTGATAATAGCACGAGACAACTTATATTAGCGAAAATTCGTCAAGAAATAATAAATGTAAAAGAAAATGAAGCTTTACTACAAGAATTAGAAAATTGGAAAGAAAAATGGATTGCCAATTGGAACGCTACTGACAAAATTAAAGAGATGCTGGAACAAGTGCAGCAAAAAGCAGTTGCCTTTGTAAACAATGAAGAATTTGCGGATAAGTATGTTATTCCATTTTTACAAAAACAAATGAATAAAATAAAAGATGACGAAGTGACTGTTCAAAAAATAGAAGATTGGTTACAAAAACAAGTTGTGAAGCTTGTTGAGAATAACCATTCGAAAATCGGAAAGCTTGTGCAAGAAAATCTTGATAAGTTAGATGATAAAACGTTAATTGAAATGATTGAAAATAACGTCGGTAAAGATTTGCAATGGATCCGAGTAAACGGAGCTGTTTGCGGATTTATGATTGGCTTAGTGTTAGAGGGAATTAAAGCGATTATATGAGAAAAACCTTCCGCAATTGCGGAAGGTTTTTTTTATTTTTCAATAACGCTCATATTTAAATTGTAAGCTTTCTCAATATTTAACTTGTACGTTCCATTTCCAGTTTTAATAGAATTTTTATACCAATGTTCTTGCCCGTTGAATTCTGGATTTTCTTCTGAAGAATTATTTTCTTTTTTCGTTAAATCTTCTACTTGTTCCCAAGGTGTATTTCCGATAGCTTCTTTTTGGTTTGTTACTGCTGTTAGAGAGATGTCACTTTCTTTTATTAAATGAACAGATACACCTGAGCTTTCTTGTACAAACCAATTGTTTTGTAATTGACCTGGATAAAGAGAAAGATCGCGATTAGAAGCACGAATTTCTACATGTTTCGTTTGCGGTAGTACAAGTGTCGGCTTTACGCGTGGTTCATGACCAAACAGTCTTTGATGAAACGGTAACGACTTTAATGTTATATACATTGTTTCTCCGGTCGTTTGAACTGAAAGAAAATCTTCTTGTTTTAAATTTGGTTTTTCATTTCCTTTTGTTGTCATTTCGTATGTTCCAAGAAGGCTAACTTCATTTGAGTTTCTTCCGTCTATCGTTAGAGGATGGTTGTCTGTACCTGCATCTACGACAATTTTATTGATAGATTCAGGAATGCTAAGTTTGCTTTCTGGAATCGTGTTCGTTTGTCTAGTTGTATGAATGGCGTAGCGAACTTCTTCTAGCAATCCAGTTGATAATAAACAGTAAAAAGCAATGCCAACACTTCCTAAAACACCGATAAAGAAAATACTAAAAATATCATATTTAATAAATGATTGTTCCTTCTTAGAAAATAGAAGGTAAAGTAAAATTTCCGCGCCAAGTATAATAAGTAAAACAGGCCACCATGCTGTTAAAGAATCTAATACCTCAGTACCTTTTATAACTGAAAATAGTAAGAAGCAACCTAATGCAATAATAGAAAGCCCCATTGAAAATGTTCCAACGCGCCATGTTCTCATTCTTTCGTACCACCTTTATTTTCTTTATTTCCAAGTAACAATTTAAAGCCGCCACCAATTAAGAGGAGTGCAACGATAGATGTTTGGAAATAGCGATAATACAGCTCGCTAAGATGAATGTTAAATATAGTTGCGAAGTAATCATTCAAAATAGGAAGGACTGTTTGATCTAATAAATAATAACCACCGAGTGTAATTAATCCAATACCGATCCACCTTTGATGATTGATAAAATAATCAATGATAGGTTCATCATTTACACGTTCTTTTCCATATTTTGCAGTTTGCTGTAAAGCATCAAAAAAGCTATAGAACCAAATGATTGGCACTAAAAATAAAAATGCAGAAAGTCTTAATAAGTCGAGTAAATAAATAGATAGTAAAAAGGCTGCCATAAGCTGAAGACCGCGGCGTTGTAAACCTAAATACATATGTCCTGCTCCAGGGAACATCGCTAAAATAGAAGCGAATGTTTTACTTTTCTTTCCTTGTTCACGATGTTCTTCAAAATCTTCGAAAATAGTACGATCAACTAATTGCTCACCACGTTCTTTTTTCTGTAGTTGCTGAACAACATCGAAGAAATTGTAAATCCATAAAACAGGTAATGTCACGAGAAAGATAAGAAAACTTTCTTGAGATGTTAAAAGGGCAACGAAAATGATCATACTTCCAATTCCTGTACAAGCTACTAAAAATGTAAGTCCACGTTGCATAAGTCCTAGTTGAAAATGTCCAAGTCCAGGAATGATTGATAGAAGAATGATGTAAAATCGTTCGCTTTCTTTAGAGGAATCTGTCAATTCTCCAGCTTCTTGTTTTTTCGTTTGGTTTATAATGGTGATAACTAAATCTAGTAAGTTAATTACCCATAAAACAGCTAGTAAAAATAGGGAAAGAAAAGCAATGGTGCGCTCTCCTAATTCTACTGTACAAAATACTGCGAAGATAAATAGAAATAAAGCTCCCCCGCTATATAAAATAAACCGTCCAAATTTCTTTAAATATAAATGTCCAAGCCCAGGAATTAGCCCTAATACAAGTGCTAAAAAGGGATTTTTATTCATGCTTTGAACCTCCGTCCTTTTTTGATGTGTCTACCGATTTGTTTACAATTTGTTGTGAGATAGAAGACTCGTTATGTTTTGAAGATTTCTCGAAATTTGATGTCGCTGTGAAAATATATTGGAATAAACCACTTACCATAAAAATAATTGTAGCCGCGGTCGCAATTATGTAGTGAACGATGGTGCGCTTTAGTGAGTTTGTTTTTATATTTTCATTAGGTTGTAGCGTTTCAAAATTAATTTGCGTCATAACTTCGTTCGTAAATGAATCATCATTTATCATTGGAAGGTTTTCCTGTTGTTCATCAATACTTTCCATATAAAGTGCTAAACAATGATCACATTCATAAAGATGTTCTTCCATAGATTCACGTTCATTGCTTTCTATAACATTTAATGTATAATTGCGCCAATCTTCTTTTGAATAATGCATCATAGAAACTCTTCCTCCTTCCAATGTTTTTTAATCCATTTTCTTGCCCGATACAGTTTCATTTCAACTGTTTTCACTTCGATGTTTTCCTGTAAAGCAATTTCTTGATAGCTTTTTTCTTCTAAGTAATGTGCGAGAACGACGTCACGGTAATTATTGGGAAGTTCTCTCAGTTTTTGAGCAATGAGTAATTTTTGCTCTTTCGTCAATAATAAAGTCTCAATATTATGAGAGGATTTTATATTTTCCTCAGTTTCTTTACATAAAGAGAGCTCTTCGTTTTCTCTAGCTTTCTTTCTCTTATAATCAATAGCGTGATTGGTGGCAATACGCGCCATCCACGTTTTTAATCCGCGAAATTGATAATTTGGGAGAGAGGCGTGAATTTTTACGAATACTTCTTGTGTAACATCTTTCGCATCTTCTTCATGTCTTAAAATAGAAAAGATAACTTGAAAAATATAATGACGATATGTTTGCACAAGGATACGAAAAGCATGTTCGCTTCCTTGCTGTGCTTTTTCAATTAATTGTTTTTCCTCAATGGGTCTCTCCCTCCTTTTTGACGCATTCTATTATATAGACGTAAAGAATGATAAGTCACCCTACACATGTTGTAAAAAAAGAATAATATATTTTTAGGAAGGGGGCTAGATGAAAAAAGGTGTGAAAAAATGGTAAAGAGAAGTATATAATGAGCAAGTAAGAAATGTTACGGGAAGAAAGGATGTGAATGTTAGTAGGGGAAGGTCCATACTAACAAACATGAAAATTAAAATATTAATAGCAGATGATAACTCTTTTATTAGAGAAGGCATGAAAATTATTTTAAATACATATGAAGAGTTCGAAGTAGTAGATACAGTAAATGATGGGAAAGAAGCAGTGGAATATTGCAAAAAGAACGACGTTGATATCGCCCTTTTAGATGTTCGCATGCCAAATATGAACGGGGTAGAGGCGACGAAAGTCATTTGTGAAGAGACGAAAACGAAGCCGCTAATTTTAACGACGTTCGATGATGATGAATATATTTTGGACGCAGTGAAGAACGGAGCGAAAGGTTATTTATTAAAAAATAATGATCCAGAGCGTATTCGTGATGCGATAAAAGGAGTATATAACGGCCAAACCGTTATGCAAGATATAGTTCTCGATAAAATTAAGTCTAATTTAATGGAAAGTAAAGAGGAAGAATGTAAAATAGATAAAAGTCTTTTTACTGAAAGAGAGCTGAGTATTATCGCATTAATTGCAAAAGGCTTTTCGAATAAAGAAATCTCGAAGCAACTTTTCATATCAGAAGGAACAATTGCAAATTATATTACGTCAGTTTTAGGGAAAACTGGACTGGAACATCGTACACAAATCGCGATTTATTATTTAACAGGGAAAGTAGATTAAAGATATGGAATTTTGGTTAATTGTAAGTAAATTAATTGTCTTTATATATATTGTGTTTAGTTACATGTATTTAAATGTTGCGAACTTACCATGGATTATACTTACTTTGCTTTTATATCTTTCTGTAAACGTGCTAATTTCTATATGTAAAAAAGATACGTACAAAAACATATTAACTTCTGTATCGATTGGCTTAGTTATGTTATTTACATGGAAGATTCATTCGTTCTTTATATTGTTTTTACCATTGAACTTATATGAAATTATATTCCGTTATATAGAGAAGAGATGGCAACTCTTTATCATTATGATGATTCCTATTATCTTTACAAATGAAAGTATTAGAATGACATATGGATTAATTGTTGCATTTTCCTTTCTCGTATTAACTATGGCAGAACGGTATATATCGCGCGTATTAAAGCTTGAATCACAAAATGATCAGATGCGAAAAGATATGCAGCGGCTGACGAAAAGCTTAAATGAAAATAAAGAGTATATAAGACAATCGGAGTACACATTTAAGTTAGAAGAGAGAAACCGGTTATCACAGGAAATTCATGATAAAATTGGCCACTCGATGACAGGGGCACTCATTCAAATGGAAGCAGCAAAGAGATTAATGGGGATAGATAAAGAAAAATCTGCCGAGTTATTACAAAATGCAATTCATATTTCAAAAGATGGTATTGAAAGCATTCGGATTACATTAAAAAATATGAAGCCACCAACTGAGCAAATTGGCATTCATCGTATGAAATTATTCATAGAGGAATTTGCCGGTAAGCATGATATAAATATTCCTTTCGTATATAAAGGGAATTTAGATATGATTTCGCCGATTCAGTGGAAGATTATCGGTGAAAATGTTACGGAGGCATTAACAAATGCGATGAAATATGCTGATGCGACAGTCATTTCAATCGATATTCATGTACTTAACAAGATGGTGAAAGTGCAAGTGAAGGATAATGGAAAAGGTGCAACACTTGTTAAAAAAGGTCTCGGGATTATGGGGATGGAGGAACGAACGGCGTCTGTAAATGGTAAAATTATTGTAGATGGAACAAGTGGTTTTTCAGTAACAATGTTGCTGCCGATATGAGGATGAATCATCTCATATGAAAAAAGTGAATAATCTCATGTGAAAAGAATGAACTTCTGCACTGAGCAGGTTCATTCTTTTTGTTTATACTAAAAGCAGAGAAACCGAAATAGGGGTGAAACGATGAATACTTTAGAAATTAAAAATTTAACGAAAAAATTTGGTGATTTCATCGCAGTTGATAATATGTCTTTATCTATTAAAGAAGGAGAAATATTTGGCTTTTTAGGATCGAATGGTGCTGGTAAGAGTACGACAATCAACATGATTGCTGGTTTGTTAAGAAGTAATGAAGGTGAAATTAGCATACTAGGAAAAAATATAAAGAAACATAATCGATTTGCGAAGATGAATATCGGTATTGTTCCGCAAGATATTGCAATTTATGAAGAGTTAACAGCTTATGAAAATGTGAAATTCTTTGCTGGATTGTACGGATTACGGGGAGCTGAATTAAAAGCTAGGGTCGAGGAAGCTCTTCAATTTGTAGGACTTAGTGATAAACAGAAAAGCTATCCAAAGAACTTTTCTGGTGGGATGAAGCGAAGACTGAATATCGCTTGTGCAATTGCTCATAGACCGAAGTTAATTATTATGGATGAGCCGACAGTTGGAATTGATCCACAGTCAAGAAATTATATCCTGCAGTCTGTTCGGAAATTAAACGAAATGGGAAGTACGATTATTTATACGAGTCACTATATGGAAGAGGTAGAAGAGATTTGTACGAAAATAGCGATAGTAGATCACGGTAAAGTGATTGCAGAAGGAACGAAAGAGCAGTTAAAAGCGATTATTACTGATACGAAAGATATTTGGATTGAAGTGAAATCGGTAGAGAATTTAGATGTAGAAAAATTAAAAGAGATAAACGGTGTGAAAGCTGTTCAAATTGAAGAGAACGTAATTAAAGTAAATTCTGATGCAGGATTAAATAATTTAAATAAAATTGTTCAGCACTTCATCAATCATGACATTGAAATCCGTTCGTTAGAGGAGCAGGCTCCTAACTTAGAAACGGTATTCCTTACGTTAACTGGAAGAAACTTACGAGATAAATAAAGAGTAAATGAAGAAAAGGTAAAGGGAGGTTCATCAATTGAACATCTTCAATATTGCAATTATGCATATGAAAAGAGATTTCAGAGACGTAAGAACTTTAGTTTTTATGTTAGCTTTTCCGATTGTGCTTATGCTTGTGTTAGGTACAGCATTAAGTAATGCGTTTAATAGTGATAGTCATTCAATTAAAGATATACGGGTGCTATATAAAGATGAAGCGAGTAGCACGTTTTCTCAAGCATTTGAAGCATTTGCGAAAGAAGTTGATAAATCGGGGATTCATTTTAAAAAAGCTTCTGAAGGTATAGATGGGAAGGAAGCAGTGAAGCAAAATAAATATGCTGCTTATGTAGAATTAAATAAAGATGGTGCAAAAACTTACGGAAGTGACAAAAGTAGTATTGAGGGAAGTATTGTGGAAGGTATGCTTATAACATTTGTTGATAAGTACAATGTAGCAGCCGAAGTTGCAAAAGTTGATCCTAGTAAGGTGAGCGCAGTTATTTCAAATGGAAATCATAATGATTATATAAAAGAAACATCTTTACAAGCTGCGAATAAACCGGGTTCTATGGATTACTATGCGGTTGTAATGACGACGATGATTGCGCTGTATGCTGCGATGGGAGCAAGTTTTCTAATTCGAGGAGAACGAATACGTAAAACAGGAGATCGTCTTATTGCTGCACCTATAAGTAAGGCTGAAATTTTCATTGGGAAAGTGCTTGGTAGTCTAGTAGCAAATGCCCTGTGCATATTACTCGTTATGTTATTTAGTAAATTTGTCTTTCAAGCGAATTGGGGAGATCACCTTGGAATCATATTTCTTATTTTATTAACAGAAGTCTTTCTAGCAATTAGCTTCGGTTTAGGGATTGGATATATTACGAAAACAGCTGAAGCATCAAGAGCAATTATTATGGTAGTCGTGCAATTAGCTTCTATTTTTGGCGGTGCATATTTCGTAATAGAAGAAAATTTCGTTACGAATTTATCACCATTAACGTGGGCAAATACAGCTGTTATGAAAATTATTTATGCGAATGATGTAGGGGCAGCACTACCAGTCATTTCTTTAAATATTGGAATATCAGCACTCTTTTTATTAATTGCAATTATTGCATTACGTAGACGGGAGGGGCTATAGTATGAAAGATATTTTATGGCTCATACAAAAAACGTTATCTGTACTTTTGAAAAATAAAAAAGGGTTATTGATTATTATTAGTTTGCCAATAATCGGGACGCTCATCTCTTTTTCGATATACGGAAATGCAGGGCAAGGAACGTTAAATATCGGGATTGTAAATAAAGAAAATGAGCCGATAGCAAACGATACGATAAAGTTTTTGGAAGGATTAAATCATGTGAATGTGAGTAAGGTTAAGGAGTCTGAAATAGAAGATAAACTCACTTCTAAAAAACTTGATGGAGTTATTACATTAGCTTCTGGTTTTTCAAAAAGCGTTCGAGAAGGGAAACCAGATCATGTTGAAATTGCATCGATTAAAGGTGATCAAGTAACAGGATTTATAAAATCATATTTATACAATTATATTGATAATGTAGCAGCTATTAGTAAAGTAGCAGGAACAGATCAAAGTGCATTTGATAAGATGTACGCAGGGTATCAAAAAAGTTCATTTAAAATGAAAACGGAGACGCTAGAAGATACTTCGAAAAATAAAGATATGACAAATCAAACGATGGGTTATCTTATTATGTTTATGCTGTTTTCAGCAGTGAACTTATCAGGATTTATTTTAAAAGAAAAAGAGAATAGAACGTATTTTAGATTATTATCAACACCAATTGACGGAAAGAAATTTATATTATCCAATGTGGCAGTAAATATGATGATATTAACATTGCAAATTGTCATTGCAGTACTATTTCTGACGAATGTTTTTCATACAAATATTAATATGCCTTTCATAGTAATGATTGGTGTGCTTATGATATTCGCTTTAATTGCAATTGGTTTATCATTAGTCATTGTGTCTTTTTCAAAAAGTTCAGCTGCTTCAAATGCAATGCAAAATTTAGTGATAGTACCAACATGTTTGCTTGCTGGATGTTATTTCCCGTACGACATTATGCCAAATGCAGTACAAAAAGTAGCTAATTTTCTTCCGCAGCGTTGGTTATTAGATACGATAGCAAAATTACAACAAGGAATTCCGTTCTCTGAGTTGTATTTAAACATATTAATTTTATTCGCTTTTGCGATTGCGTTCTTCTTAATTGCCATTTATAAATTTGGAAGAAATAATGATGCGAGAAACTTTGTTTAATACAAAAAGGGTGTGATGTAAAGTCACATCCTTTTTTGTATGAAGCATGAAATCTAAATTTGAATGACAAAATAGAAAGGAGGAAAGAAAACGAGCGGAAGGAAATTAAAATGATTAAAAAAATATTGCGAGTTACTTCTATTATTATTGCTATTTTCGTTTTTATTTTAATTTGGATGCATATTGACGTTACCTTAGGAAGGAAAATGGAAGCTGGCAAAAATATGCCGACAGAGTATGCTCCTCACTATAGTGATTTTCAATTATATGTAGAAGGGAAGTCGTTTTATAAACAGCTATTTACTGACATAAGAGAAGCAAAGCAATCTATTTACACGTATTTTTTTATTTTGTCGGATGATAAAAGTAGCCATACTTTTTTAAATTTATTAAAAGAGAAGGCAAAAGAAGGAGTAAACGTCTATTTATCAGTGGATCGCATTAATGATTTATCATTTGAAAGAAAGATGATAAATGTATTGCGGGAAAGTGGTGTACATTTTACGTATAGTAGAAAACCTGAATTACCATTCGGGTTTTATTCACTTCACCATCGCAATCATCGCCGTATTACGACGATTGATGGAGAGATTGGTTATACGGGTGGTTTTAATATAGGAGATGAGTACTTAGGAAAAGATAAGCGATTTGGATATTGGCGTGACTATCATGTGCGGCTTAAAGGAGAAGGAGCAAAAGATTTAGAGGAACAATTTGCTTTAGATTGGAAACGAGATACGAAAGAGGATATAAAGAGGAGCACAAATAAGGCTAGCAAAGGGAATACATTGCATACTATGGTCAGTTACAATGGACATTACGTTGCTAAAAAATATATAGAGCTAATAAAACAAGCTCAGCACTCAATTGTAATTGCAACGCCGTATTTTATAGCGAAAAATAAAGAATCAATGAATGCTTTAATTGCAGCACAAAAGCGTGGTGTTACAGTAAAAATACTTTGGTCATATAAACCAGATCTACCTCTTATAAAAGAAGCAGCGTATCCATATATACGTCAAGCTGTTAATAATGGGATTACTGTATATGGGTATAAAAAAGGAATGTTCCATGGTAAATTAATGCTTATTGATAATGAATTAACCGTTATTGGCACAACAAACTTTACTTCGCGTAGCTTCAATATAAATGATGAAATGAACTTGTATATTCATGGTGGAACTATTGTATCAGAAGTGAACGAAGCATTAGCCCAAGATTTTCATGATTCAAAAGAAATGACGAAAGAGTTTTTTGAGAAGTTATCTTTTTGGGAGCGTTGTAAGGAGAAAGTAGCGGGGGTGGTTGATTTTTATTTGTGATGGTTAATGGAGAATGGGAGTTTATTTTCTTTCAGTCTTTACGATCTTTCATAACACATTAATTAAAAACTATGAAGATTAATCCTCATGGTTTTTTTGTGTATTCAAAATAAGGGGATATTTACACAAATTTCATCGTAAACAAACAATAATTTAACTTTTAAAAAATATCCATATTATATAATAGGAATGTATAAATATCTGTATAAACGAAATAAAAATAAATGAGAATATAGTATGAATGTACTAGTAAATAAAAGATTTATAACCAAATTTCTGAAGCTAATATTTAATTATTAAAATCGCTGGCTCAGCTGTTATTTTTGAAAATTCTAAATATTTGTCTATATTAAAAAAACTTACATGGAGAAAGAAAAAGTTAGAGGTTTATATCGTATTTAAAAACTAAAAGTCTTAAAAAAAGAATGTTCACAAAAAGCGAGGCGGTTAGATACAGGAAGATGAAAGAATGTTATAAAATTCCAGTAGTGGGTAAATCAGTAGTGCAAGTGTATTATTAACTGGATTTTCACTCAATATAAATATTATGTATATGGTATTCCTTTAATTTCACCTAACAAATGATAATTCAAATGCTTTCCTTCCATGAATTGAGATCTTTTTAAATTAGATAATTAATAATTTTAAAATAGTTGAAATAAACATGGTAGAAAATCGTCATTTTTCTTTCTATTAAAAAGAAAAATGTTCATAATATATTTTAATTTTATGAAAAGGAGTTGGTATTTAATTATGAATTCTATGATTCTTTTATTCTCTCTCATTATGTTAGATATAATTCAGCTGAAAAATATTTTTTTGGACTAAAATAGGTGAATCTGTAATGGATTATTTGAAAGAATATATAAATGAGCTGTTACTATTAATTTTATCTCTTGTTCTTTTATCTTATTTTTTAAGCACCATTTTTCGGTATCCATTCACGGGTATTGAAGTTAAAAAATCAAATTCAATTTATTATACTACATATATTTATGAAAATACTTTGACTGCAAAAAACGGAATACAGGTAGGAGGCATTGTTAGAAAGGTTAACAATAAAGAACTAAATAAAAATATAAGATTAAAGACCTTTTTGAGAGTTAAAAAAATAGATACTATTGATATAATGCATAGGAATAACCTACTTAAATACCGAGTTTCATATGAAAAAGGTGACAAACAAAGAATGTATCATATAATAACCCCAACGATATTTACCCGTATAGTTTTATTTATTATACCAAATTTAATTTTAGATAAAGAGTTAATTACCTTTGAACTATCAGCAGTATGCTTCATTTTTATCCCCGTATACTCCCTGTATATATTAATTTTTAAAAAATTTGATTTTGACTTAATTATAAATCGATTACAATACTATTTATTGATTTCTTTTGGAATTTCTGGTGTTTTATTTATAATTAACTTAATTATTTTTGAAAAAAGAAGAGAGAGTTTACTAGAAGTTATTCAATTCAGTATTCTTATATATATTAGTATATTAATAGCAATTTATTTGAAAGACTATTTAGATTTTACCTTTCGCAAAATTTTATATAATCATAAAAAAAATTATACAAATAGCTTAAATCGTTTTATGCATCAGACAAAGAAAGAGTATGAAGTAAAAAAAATAATAAAGTTTATTAAAAGAGAAGTGAAAGATGTTCTGAGCGTTACGAATCCTATATGTATTTCAGTCAACAATATGAGTAATAAAATAAGTTTTTTTGAAAAAGAACAAAGTATTTCTTTATCCAAATTACATAAAATTAATTGGAATAGTTATGGTATTGGTTCTATCATTTACATAGAAGGGTATTCTGTAATAATAATTGCTATATTACCAGACTACCGTGTCGTACTATTAGCAAAGGGAAAAAAATTTAATATCGATGAAATTATATGGCTGGAGACCCTTGCTAACTATGCGAACCTTCAATTTGAATGTTTACGGAAAATAGAAATACTGGCAAAGAGTCTAGAATATGTAAATTTTGATACTAATTATCCAGCAGAGTATGCGCGATTTTCCTTTATGATTGCTGAAAAAGAACGTGAAAATTTGTCAAGAGATATACATGATGGCATTCTACAAGATCAATTACGCTTATATAGAAAAATAGAGGTACGTGAAAAAAAAGAGACTAATGAAGAATTTAAAGTGACCTTACGGCAAATACGTGAACAAATAATGGATCACATATATATAACACGAGAAACATGTAATAATCTCAGGCCTCCATTTTTAGAAGAATTAGGATTAGAAAAAGCGTTATTAAATTTAATCAAAAAGATTAATCGAGAAGCAAATTTCTTGTTAGATTATAAAATTGAGAAAGAGTTGCGTATATATAATTCAGAAATCAGTCATTGTATATATAGAGTTACACAAGAGTTATTAAATAATGCGATAAAACATTCACAAGCTACAGTAGTAAAATTAAGGCTATTTGAGCAAAACAATTACCTTTGCTTATATTATGTTGATGACGGGATTGGCATGGGGATTGGGAAACAAGTAGGAGATTTGAGATCAACCATAGGTATACCGGGAGTTATTGCTAGAGTAAGGGGATTACACGGTTCTGTTTCGATAGATAGCACTCATGGTAGTGGTGTACGCATAAAGATTAAATTTAACAAGGATAGTGTATATAAATAGTACAAATGATAGAGAAGGTGAGAATAATATAATGATTCAAGTACTGATTATAGATGATCACTTAGCTGTTGGTATGGGAACAAAAGTATTAATAGAGCAAGAGAATATACAAGCCGATGTATTGTTTTACAGTGAAAAACTTCAAACACATTTGAGTAATAAAAAATATGATGTATATATGGTAGATTTATATATGCCCAATTTAAATGGGTTAGAGATATCAAAAAAAATTTTAAAAGAGGATCCTAATGCAAGAATAATTATATATACTGGGTTTGATATTGAACCGCATTTTAACTTACTTATTGAAACTGGAGTAATGGGGATAATAAGTAAAACAGCTTCTCAAGAATCAATAATCAATGCCATTGAAAGTATCATGAGAAAAGAGATTGTTATTCCATATGAGTTGTTTAAACAATTACGTATCCAAGAACGTTATTCACATATCAACATTAATAAAAATGGAGTAGTTCCTATATCGATGAATCATCGAGAAATCGAAGTTTTATCCTATATAGAAAAAGGGATGACAAATAAATGTATAGCTTCTACATTGAATTTAAGTCAAAGGTCAATTGAATACACGATAACAGAAATATTCAATAAATTGGGTGTGTATTCCCGAGTTGAAGCTGTAAAAGCTGCAAAAAAGATTGGGATAATTTCAAAATTTGACTTGTGAATATGTCGCCACATACATTTTAAATTATATATTTTATAAAGAGAGTGTTTACAAGGCACTCTCTTTTTTGTGGTATTTTCAATATTTTATAATTGATTCATATAAAGGAAACAATATTGTTGATACCGCAACTCACATTTCGGTATTTTGGAGAACTAAAAATATACATAGATAAACTGGGTTAATCATGACTTTCTGAGTTCGTATAAACGAATATGAAATTTCGGTGAAATATAATGAATTTTATGAAAAAATGAAGATAGAGTTAAACGCAAAATATTTTATGCTTAACTCAAAAATCCATTTTGAAGGGAATGTTTATAATGACTAATTCAAAAGAGGTAACAGAAACGGTAGAAACGCAACATACGTGGCAAGATCATTTATTTCCTGATAATCCGAAAAGACGCAAACGAGTAGAACAATTAATGAGCGAATGTGCTGATTATACAAATGTATTAGCGGATAAAAAATTGCAAATTGAAAACATATTAGAACTTATGAACAAATATACTAAAGAGGCTTATAGTCTTATTGGTATCGACTCTATTTCATTCGAAGAGATTAAATTAGACCATGAATGGTATGTGAAAGTGTTACAACCAATTGGAATTACCACTGTTTTTTCTTTAGCTAATAAAGGTTTCAATTTTCTCCTAAAGAAAGTTGCGGTTTCATATTTATTAAAACAAGGGAGAATTGGACCAGCTGCATTAGTCAAATTAGTTGGTTTGCCAAAATGGTTTAAATTAGGAACTAGCGTTGGATCCGCGATTGGTGGTGCAATTGTAGCTGTTGGCATCGATGTTACTATCGACGCAATTACTGGAAATGATGAAAGAGCTAAACTACAAAATGGTATTAAAGATTTAGCGAAACCACGTATAGAACTTCGTTACGGTGTATTAAAAACACAATATTACTATGACATGCTAATGGCTATAACTAACGAAATCAATCGTATTAAACGGAAAGCTGCTAAGAAAAAATGGACTGAGGAAGATCTTAAAGAGGAGATACGAGATGCGATTACCGATACTATGGAAACCTTTAAAGAAACAACTCCGGAGCCAACTAGAGAATCTGCACTAACAGATTTAAAAGGAAAAGATAAAATACTGGGGAATTGGACAGACGAAGATCTATCTCAAAGTAGCTTGGAAGAAGTCGTAAAAGAGCTTAATGAACATGAAAATAATATTGATTTAACAGCAATTAAATACTAATACTACCTTTATGTACTACCTCTATTAACATATTAATAGAGGTAGTACATTTAATATTAAATATACATTGATATACAGGAGGGTAATTATGACAGGATTTGATGATTTATTTTATCCAGACAATAAGAATCGAAAACGTCGTGCAGAACAATTATTGACTCAATGTGAAGGTTATTCTAAATATATAGATATACTTAATGAAGAAATTGAAAATCTGCTGAATTCAAATGAAACTATAAAAAATCTTCTCAAAGATATAAAAATAGATAATTTTAAATATAAAATATATGATATTATCCCAGATTTATTATCATTTGGAGCAATAATTGATGCAATCCTTGGCGCAGATAAAAGGAGCAAATTACAAGAAGCTATTAGAGGATTATCCAAACCAAGAATTGAGTTAATGTATAGAAAAAATACTTTAGAATATAACAAACAAATTTTAAATGCCATTCTAAGTGAAATAAATAGAATTAAAGAAAAATCAAAAAGAAACAACTGGTCAAATGTGAAATTAGCGGATGAACTAGCAGACGCATTAGACAGTGCCGTTGAAATTGTTGTAGAAACTAATAAAAGACATACAAGAAGGGAAGTATTGGAAGAATTAAAAAGGCTAGATAAATATAATAATGCTTGGACGAACGAAGATCCATCAGGTGATGAATTGGACAAGTTTGTTAAAGAATTAGATGCTACTGATTCAAATTATGCATTTTTAAATGGGGTATATAAAATTATATCAGTATTAGATATGTATAAAGTTTTAGATGTTAAAGATGGTCAGTATAATTCTAATGAGATATCTACTAATGTTCAAATATGGAATTGGAATAAATCCAAAGGGCAATGGTGGGAGTTTTCATTTGACTTTAAACATCAAGCATACAAAATTAGAAGTAAATTAAATTTGAATGCTATTTTAGCTTGGGATAGAGGTAATAATGAGCAAAATGTATGTGTGACTAAAGATACAAATAAGCCTGAACAGTATTGGATACTACAGATAGATACGGATTATCAATTCATATTAAAAAACAAAGCAAATCCATCATTAACTTTATATTTAGATAATAAAAATACTCAAAATGGAACAAATGTAAAACTTGAATTATTGAAAAACGATAACGACCCGTATTTGCAAGCCCAAAAATTCTTTATAGTATCAGAAATACAAGAAGCTCATATTATCGACACATGGTTAAAATCTTATGAGAAAGTAGATGGTAAAGAACATTACCATGGATTTTACTTCAAAAAAATGGAGGTTGATGTTCTTTCTGAAGTTATATCTTATGAGGTGAAAATTAATGGTAATCACTTTGGAAATGCAACATCAGAACGGTATAGCCCAAGTGAAGACGGAAGAATAAAAGTTAATTTTTTCGAATATAACGCTTATGGTATTAATCATCCTGTAGAAGGAGACAAATTACAGATTTGGGCAGTAAAAAAAGATCGTTCAACTGAAAAAGTTATTGATACTATCATTTGGAATTAACATAAAGTACAAACAACAAATAAAATAAAAAACTTGTTGTTCTAAGGTTTAGTAATACAAACTGAAGTCCTAGTGTAATACAAATAAAGGGAATTCAGTTTGTATACAATATTTTATTTTTCTCTAGTAAGAGATTGGTGATATAAAGTAATACTCGAAAGGTCATGGTTTATAAAAATAACTATTTTTCATGCACAAGCAATGAAGCATCGTCATTAATTAATGTCCCCACATGTTCACCTAAGCAAATTCTTTTCATTACTCCAGGCTCATCAAAGTTAAAGACGTGTGCTGGTAAATTGTAGTCCCTGGCAAGCAGTAATGCCGCTTGATCCATAACTTGTATATTTTGTCTAACAACATCATTATAGTTTAGTTTGCTGTACATTTTTGCTGATTTATTATGTTTTGGATCACTTGTAAAGACGCCATCGACCCCTTGTTTTGCGACTAATATGGCATCACTATTCATCTCGATGGCTCTTTGTACACTTGGATAATCTGTTGTCACGAACGGTTGACCGTTACCACCTCCAAAAATAACGATATACCCGTTATCTAAATGGTGGACTGCACGTAGGCGAATGTATGGTTCAGCTACAGCATTAAACGAGATGGAAGTCATAACGCGCACTTCTTTATTTGTTTTACTTGTTAAAACGCCGCGTAGCATTAAGCTGTTAATGATTGTACCTAACGTCCCGATATTGTCAGCTTCTACACGATCGATTCCCCATTCTTCCGCTAGATGACCTCTAAAAATGTTCCCGCCTCCAATGACGATAGATACCTCAATACCTAAATCAACGATGGATAAAATTTCGTTTGCGATATGTTCTAATCGTTTGGAGTTAAAGCTATTTCCGGTTTGATCGGCAAGTGCACCGCCGCTTAATTTAATTAAGACACGTTTATATGGTCTCATAACAATTCCCCCTATATAGATCGCAATTAAAAAGGAACAAAGGCGAATGCCTTTGTTCCTTTTTAAGAAAATGAAAAAGAAAAGAAGAAGATAGAACGAATTTTTGCACATAATTTTTCATATCATCCACTCCTTTTCATTTTGATTTGTTGTAAGTACATATATTTTTGATTATACGAAACAATCTGATTACTTATCAAGTATATTTTATCGTTTTTTAACAAAATGGTGTCAATGAAAAAAAGAAGAAAAATATTTGAATTTTTTGTGACGAACTTGTAGGTTTTTGTATGATTTTGTAGGTTCGCTTATAAGATGTGTGAGTAGCTTTTATAAATTCAAATTGAAAGCGTTCGCATGAAGGGGATGAACATAAATGAAAAAATTCGGATTGGCAACACAAATTTTTGTCGCGCTTGTTTTAGGGATTGTAGTAGGGGCAGTCTTTTATGGCAATAAAACGGCGATTTCTTATATCACACCAATTGGGGATATATTTATTCACTTAATTAAAATGATTGTAGTACCAATTGTTATTTCAGCATTAATTGTTGCAGTAGCTGGTGTAGGCGATATGAAAAAGCTTGGGAAACTGGGCGGTAAGACAATTCTTTATTTCGAAATTATTACAACGATTGCTATTTTAATGGGATTACTTGCAGCGAATATATTCCAACCAGGTACTGGCGTTGATATGAGTAATTTACAGCAAAGTGATATTTCTTCTTATAAACAAACTGCAGATGCAACAGAGAAGAAAGGTTTTGCTGATACAATTGTTCACATTGTACCGAAAAACGTATTTGAATCGATTGCACAAGGTGACTTATTACCGATTATTTTCTTCTCAGTATTATTCGGTTTAGGAGTTGCGGCAATTGGGGAAAAAGGAAAGCCTGTTTTTAACTTCTTTGAAGGTGTACTCGAAGCGATGTTTTGGGTTACAAATCAAGTTATGAAATTTGCACCATTTGGTGTATTCGCATTAATTGCGGTTACGGTTGCAAAATTTGGTGTAGCAACACTACTTCCTTTAGGAAAACTAGTGCTAGCTGTATACGTAACTGTTATACTATTCGTTGTGATTGTATTAGGTATTAATGCAAGAATGGTTGGCGTAAACATTTTTACATTAATGAAAATTTTAAAAGAAGAACTTATTCTTTCATTTACGACAGCAAGTTCAGAAGCTGTTTTACCTAATATAATGAGAAAAATGGAAGAGTTCGGTTGTCCAAAGGCAGTTGCCTCTTTCGTAATTCCGACAGGTTATACATTTAACTTGACTGGATCGGCTATTTATCAAGCGTTAGCGGCATTGTTTGTTGCACAAATGTACGGTGTGCACATGTCACTGACAGAGCAAATAACGTTATTATTCGTTCTCATGTTAACATCCAAAGGTATGGCGGGAGTTCCAGGTGCATCGTTCGTTGTTGTATTAGCAACGTTAGGTTCAATGGGGTTACCACTAGAAGGTATCGCGTTAATTGCGGGAATTGACCGCATTTTAGATATGATTCGCTCATCTGTCAATGTATTAGGAAATGCATTAGCGGCCATTGTTATGTCGAAGTGGGAAGGCGAATTCGATAATGAGAAAGCAAAACAATATGTAGAAACAGTCAAAGAAACAAAAGCAGCATAAGAAATCGTTAAGGAGTGAATAATCATGGCAACATTAACTGAAGTTAAAAATGGTGTTCGAATTGAAAAAGACTTTTTAGGTGAAAAAGAAGTACCAAACTATGCATACTACGGCGTACAAACAATGCGTGCAGTTGAAAACTTCCCAATTACAGGATACAAAATCCATGAAGGTTTAATTAGAGCGTTCGCAGTTGTAAAAAAAGCTGCAGCGCTTGCCAATACAGATGTAGGAAGATTGGAATTGAACAAGGGCGGTGCGATCGCAGAAGCTGCTCAAGAAATTCTCGATGGAAAATGGCATGATCATTTTATCGTAGATCCAATCCAAGGCGGAGCAGGTACTTCAATGAACATGAATGCAAATGAAGTCATTGCCAATCGTGCTCTTGAATTATTAGGAATGGAAAAGGGAGACTATCACTATATTAGTCCAAATAGTCATGTAAACATGGCGCAATCAACAAACGATGCATTCCCAACGGCGATTCATATCGCTACATTAAACGCATTAGAAGGTTTATTACAAACGATGGGTTATATGCACGATGTATTTGAATTAAAAGCAGAACAGTTCGATCATGTTATTAAAATGGGTCGTACGCATTTACAAGACGCTGTGCCAATTCGCCTTGGACAAGAATTTAAAGCGTACTCTCGTGTACTTGAACGTGATATGAAACGAATTCAGCAATCACGTCAACACTTATATGAAGTGAACATGGGAGCAACTGCAGTTGGTACAGGCTTAAATGCAGACCCAGAATATATTGAAGCAGTTGTAAAACATTTAGCTGCAATTAGTGAACTACCACTAGTTGGTGCAGAAGACTTAGTAGATGCAACGCAAAATACGGATGCATATACAGAAGTATCTGCAGCACTTAAAGTATGTATGATGAATATGTCTAAAATTGCGAATGACCTTCGCTTAATGGCATCAGGTCCACGTGTTGGCTTAGCGGAAATTATGCTACCTGCTCGTCAACCAGGTTCATCTATTATGCCAGGGAAAGTAAACCCTGTTATGCCAGAGGTAATTAATCAAATTGCGTTCCAAGTAATTGGTAACGATCATACAATTTGCCTTGCTTCAGAAGCAGGTCAATTAGAATTAAACGTTATGGAACCAGTACTTGTTTTCAACTTACTTCAATCAATTAGCATTATGAATAACGGTTTCCGTGCCTTTACAGATAATTGCTTAAAAGGAATTGAAGCGAATGAAGATCGTTTAAAAGAGTATGTTGAGAAGAGTGTAGGAATTATTACAGCCGTGAACCCTCATATCGGTTATGAAGCAGCAGCTCGCGTTGCGAAAGAAGCAATCGCGACAGGGCAATCCGTTCGAGAACTTTGTGTGAAAAATGGTGTACTGTCACAAGAAGACTTAGAGTTAATTCTAGATCCATTCGAAATGACGCACCCAGGGATTGCAGGAGCAACTCTTTTAAAGAAAAACTAAAAGAAGAGGGGGACAAGCCCCTCTTTTTTGTTTACAATATAGAAATGCTATATATGAATAGAGGTAGGGATGTTATGAGCAAGTTTACAGTAGCTTCTAATGGTTCATTAGAAACGACATTAAGAGGAGTAGAAGTATTATCAACACCACTTTTAAATAAAGGGGTCGCTTTCACGCAAGAAGAAAGAGAAGAATTAGGTTTAAAAGGGTTATTACCGCCAGCGGTTTTAACATTGGAAGAACAAGCACGCCGAGCATATGAACAATTTTGTTCTCAGCCGGATGATTTATTAAAGAATGTATACTTAACAGCGTTACATGATCGAAATGAAGTATTATTTTATCGTATTTTAACAGATCATTTACGCGAAATGTTACCAATCGTATATACACCAACTGTTGGTGTAGCGATTCAAAGATATAGTCATGAATATCGTAAACCACGAGGTGTGTATTTATCAATTAACGATCCGTCAGGTATTGAAGAAGCGTTTGCCAATATTGGTGCAACAGCAGAAAATATTGATTTAGTCGTTGTAACAGATGGAGAAGGTATATTAGGAATTGGTGACTGGGGCGTTGGTGGTATTAACATCGCAATTGGAAAATTAGCTGTTTATACAGCCGCAGTTGGAATCGATCCTAGCCGCGTATTACCGGTAATTTTAGATGTAGGTACAAATCGTGAAGAATTATTAGACAATCCATTTTATATTGGAAATCGTCACCCTCGTATAACAGGTGAAGCTTACGATGAATTTATTGATACATTTGTACAAGCGGTAAATAAGCAATTCCCGAAAGCACTTTTACATTGGGAAGACTTCAGTTCTCGTAATGCACGAAAAATTTTAGATAAATATCGTCATGATATTTGTACGTTTAATGATGATATTCAAGGTACAGGTGCAGTTTCGCTTGCGGCTGTATTATCGGCAGTAAAAGCTTCTGGTGTACCGCTAAGTGAACACCGCGTTGTTGTGTTTGGTGCTGGTACGGCTGGAATCGGTATCGCAGATCAAGTTAGAGATGCGATGGTCCGCGTAGGCGTATCAGAAGAAGAATCATATAAGCGTTTCTGGTGTATTGATCGTAACGGATTAGTTACAGATAATATGGAAGATCTTCTTGATTTCCAAATTCCGTATGCAAGAAAAGAAGCGGAAGTAAGTGAGTGGAAAGAAAATGGTGTAATCGGACTTGCTGAAGTTGTGAAACATGTGAAACCGACAATTTTAATCGGTACATCAACTGTTGCTGGTGCATTTAAAGAAGAAATTATTAAAGAAATGGCTTCTCACGTAGAAAGACCAATCATTTTACCAATGTCGAATCCGACGCCACTTGCTGAAGCAAAACCAGCCGATTTAATCGAGTGGACAGAAGGAAGAGCGTTAGTTGCAACAGGAAGTCCATTTGAACCAGTTACATATAACGGTGTAACGTATGTGATTGGACAATCAAATAATGCACTTATTTTCCCAGGTCTTGGTCTTGGAACAATTGTCGTACGTGCAAGCGTCATGACGGATGGAATGTTCGCAGCAGCAGCTGAAGCAGTTGCAAGTATGGTTGATACAAGTCAGCCAGGAGCACCTATTTTACCAGAAGTTGAAGAGTTACGTAATATCTCGGAAATGGTAGCAATTGAAGTAGCGAAAGTTGCTGTTGCAGAAGGTGTTGCGAGAGAGAACTTAAGTGATAACGATATCAAGATTGCAGTGAAAGAAGCAATCTGGGAGCCTGAGTATCGCCAAATAAAAGCGGTAGAAAAGGTTAGAATATAGAAATAAAGCCCGTTTATAAATATAAGCGGGCTTTCACTTTTATTACTGAAAAAAGAATATAGGAAGTGGCACCTTTGAATTGGAATCAATTATGGAAGAAAGACATATCCCTTTTAATTATATTAATGGTTGTTGTTCCGATTGCTGGAGAGCTTAATTTTCATCCGTTTAATGATACGTTTCGCGTTAGCTTTGGGACGCCGTTATTCTTCTTTTTATTACTATTTTTAAGAAGAATACCAGCAGGAGTTGCAGGTATTGTTGTGGGTATATGTGTAGTCCTATTCCGCGTATGTCTTGACTGGATCATGCAAGGTTCATTTCATATGACAGAATCATTTTATTTGCGTTATCCTGTGTTCTTCTATTATTTTATTTATGGCAGTCTTTTTTCACTTTGCAGGGTAAATAAGTTCCATCAGAAACCAATTATTATTGGATGTCTTGGAATTTCAATTGAAATTGTTGCAAGTATGTCGGAACTTGCGTTTTATCACATGTTAGTACTAGGTACAACAATAACAATTTCTGAAGTAAATAAACTCATCATTATTGCTATTTTTCGTAGTTTCTTTGCACTTGGCTTTTTAAATATGATGAATTTATATGAAACGAAATTAAAAGAATCACAAGTGCGAAAAGAAAATGAAAAAATGTTAATGCACTTATCCAATTTATATGTAGAATCTGTTCATTTGAAAAAAACGTTACAAAATGCAGAATTAATTACACAAGAAGCGTATCAATTATATCGAAATTTACAAGTAAGCAATCATTCGAATGGTAAAACAGCATTGAAAATAGCAGGAGAAGTGCATGAAATAAAAAAAGATAATCAAAGGATTTTTGCAGGGTTATCTAAACTGTTATTAGATAAAAATGTGGCTGAATACGTAGAAGGTCATGAGCTTACAGAAATGATTGTAAGAATAAATGAAAAGTATGCTGAAATGCTAGAGAAAGATATACGTTTTTCTAAACATATAGAAGGCGAGCATGCTGCATATCACGTGTATACAGTGCTATCAATTTTTAATAACTTAGTTGCGAATGCAGTTGAAGCAATTGAAGATAGAGGTCTCATTCGTATTAAGTTATATAAAAGAGAACCAAATGTAATCTTGGAAGTAATTGACGATGGTCCTGGTATTGCACAAAAGTATAAGAAATTAGTATTTAAGCCTGGGTTTACTTCAAAGTATGATCAAACAGGAACACCGTCCACAGGTATTGGACTTTCTTACATAGACGAAATGGTAACAGAGCTCGGCGGAGAAGTAAGGTTAGAAGACAATGAAAATGGGAAAGGGTGTAAGTTTATCGTTTGTTTACCGGAGTGCAGTTTAAAGCGGGAAGGGGAATAGGTTTGTTTTATTATATTGTAGATGATGATGAAGTTTTTCGTTCGATGCTTTCGCAAATTATTGAGGATGGCGATCTTGGGGAAGTAATTGGAGAATCGGAAGATGGAGCGTTTATTGAAGCAGAACAGTTAAATTATAAAAAAGTGGACATTTTATTTATTGATTTACTAATGCCGATGAGAGATGGCATTGAAACAGTTCGCCATATAGCATCTTCATTTACTGGGAAAATTATTATGATTTCCCAAGTTGAATCGAAACAGCTCATTAGTGAGGCATATACACTTGGTGTGGAATATTATATTACAAAACCACTAAACAAAATAGAAGTAGTATCTGTTGTACGAAAAGTGATAGAACGTATTCGTTTGGAACGTTCTATATATGACATTCAAAAATCATTAAATAATGTGTTTCAGTGGGAAAAGCCGCAAATGCGTAGTGAAACAGTGCAAGAAGGGAAAAAGATATCAGATTCAGGACGCTTCTTACTATCAGAACTCGGTATTGCGGGAGAGAACGGAAGTAAAGATTTACTTAGTATGCTGGAATATTTAAATGGACAAGAAAAGACGCAAACATTTGAATTTGGATTTCCTGCGTTGAAAGATATTTTTCACCAAATTACACTGAAAAAATTAGGGGAACTAGCTTCAGAGGCAGATATAGAAAAGGAGAGAAAAGCATCTGAACAACGTGTAAGAAGAGCAATTTATCAATCATTAAATCATTTAGCTTCCCTTGGACTAACAGACTTTTCAAATCCGAAATTTGAAAGTTATGCTCCGAAGTTTTTTGATTTCACTGTAGTTAGAAAACGGATGACAGAAATGACAAAGGATGGGGTAACGACTTCTGGCCATATACGAATTAATACGAAAAAATTTATTCAAGTGTTGTATTTTGAGGCGAAACGATTGATGGAGATAGAGTGAAAAGGTGCTTATAAATAAGCATCTTTTTTTGTTAAATCAACATTTTATATTTTCTCGTGAAGCATGTAAAATGTTAAGTAAGAGAAAATGGTTTTACATTAAGGAAGTGTCAAAACAATGAGTTTTACATTAAATAAATCGATTATTAAAGAAGTATGTGGAGAAACCTCATATAAAAGAGGCGAAGCTTATTATAAATCAAATAAAGTAATCGTGAATTACTATGATGAAACGAAAGAAATTTGTGAGGCGACGGTAAAAGGGAACGAGGATTTCCATGTTACAGTAGAAAAAGCTAAGAAAGGTGATGTTGTTGCGAGATGTAGTTGTCCTTCGTTAGCATCTTTCCAAACGTACTGTCAACATGTTGCAGCTGTATTGATACAAATAAATTATAACCAGCAAACGGGTGGAATGGGCTCTGTTAGTAGCAGAAATGATCAATTAACAAACGGGATGTTTCAGTTGTTTGCAGATAAACCACTGAGGCCAAAAAGTAAACAACATCGGTTTGATACACGTGAAATATTAGATGTTGCGTTTATATGTTCACCAGTAGCGACGAAAAGCGGTGGGGCTCTTCTTGGAATTCAGTTAAAACTTGCGAAAACATATTTTATAAATCATATGAGAGAATTTCTTTCTAAAGTGGAGAAGAGAGAGACTTTTCATTGTTCCAATGAATTTACATATACGCCAGATGTACACAGTTTTAAACAAGAAACAGACGCGATTATACAACAACTCATTAAAATATATCATAATGAAAAAATGTATGAAGATGCACTAGAAGTACATGCGAAACAAGATGAAAGTATGATATTTATACCGCCAGCTTCGTGGAATGATATGCTCTCTGCACTTTCTAGAGCCGAGTATGTACAGCTGAAACAAAATGAGCAACTGTTTCAGGGATTACACATTTCAAAAGGGTTATTGCCATTACATTTTGAGTTTACGAAAGGGAATAATGGCGGGTTTACCCTTCATATAGACGGTCTAAATCGTGTTCGAGTTATGGAGATGTATAACAACGCTCTTTACGATGGGAAATTATATCATTTACCCATGGAAGATTGTATGCGACTTATTGAATTGCAAAAGATGATGAGTCGCTCAAATAGCAATCAGTTTTATATTCCTGAAAATAAGATGGAACATTTCGTAGCGAAAGTTGTGCCTGGATTAATGAAACTTGGAACAGTGCGCATTGATGAAGTAATATCCGATCGTGTTGAAACGCCGTTGCTAAAAGCAAAGCTGTATTTAGATCGAGTAAAAAATCGTTTGCTAGCAGGGCTCGAATTCCATTATGGAAACGTCGTGATTAATCCGCTAGAAGAAGACGGGCAACCTTCTGTTTTTAATCGTGATGAGAAAAAGGAAAAAGAGATTTTAGACATTATGAGTGAAAGTGCTTTTGCGAAAACAGAAGGTGGCTACTTTATGCATAATGAAGAAGCTGAGTATAACTTTTTATATCACATTGTTCCAACGTTAAAAGGTTTAGTTGATATTTACGCGACAACAGCAATCAAATTACGTATTCATAAAGGGGATACAGCGCCACTTATTAGAGTGAGAAGAAAAGAAAGAATTGATTGGTTATCATTTCGTTTTGATATAAAAGGAATACCGGAAGCGGAAATTAAAGGAGTATTAGTCGCTCTTGAGGAGAAACGTAAATATTACCGATTAGCGAATGGTTCTTTATTATCACTAGAGAGTAAAGAGTTTAATGAAATTAATCAGTTTGTAAAAGAATCAGGTATTCGAAAAGAATTTTTACATGGGGAAGAAGTGAATGTTCCGCTTATTCGGAGTGTAAAATGGATGAACGGACTTCATGAAGGTAATGTTTTAAGTTTAGATGAGTCTGTTCAAGATTTAGTTGAAAGCATTCAAAACCCGAAAAAATTAAAGTTTACAGTGCCACAAACTTTAAATGCTGTAATGAGAGAGTATCAAGTATACGGATTTGAGTGGATGAAGACACTCGCCTATTACCGTTTTGGCGGTATTTTAGCAGACGATATGGGACTTGGAAAAACGCTGCAAAGTATTGCTTATATAGATTCTGTTCTGTCTGAAATTCGAGAGAAGAAGCTGCCTATATTAGTCGTTTCACCGTCCTCGCTTGTTTATAATTGGTTTAGTGAATTGAAAAAATTCGCTCCACATATTAGAGCAGTTATTGCAGATGGAAATCAGACAGAACGGCGAAAAATCTTAAAAGATGTAGCAGAATTTGATGTCGTAATTACGTCATATCCATTACTGAGAAGAGATGTAAGATCGTATGCGAGGCCGTTTCATACACTATTTCTTGATGAAGCACAGGCGTTTAAAAATCCGACAACGCAAACTGCAAGAGCAGTGAAAACAATTCAAGCTGAATATCGTTTCGGACTAACGGGAACGCCTGTAGAAAATTCATTAGAAGAGCTATGGTCTATCTTTCATGTCGTATTTCCAGAATTATTACCAGGAAGAAAAGAATTCGGTGATTTAAGGCGTGAAGATATTGCGAAGCGCGTAAAACCGTTCGTATTAAGACGACTAAAAGAAGATGTATTACAGGAGCTTCCAGATAAAATAGAGCACTTACAGTCCTCGGAGTTATTACCAGATCAAAAGAGACTATATGCTGCTTACTTAGCGAAATTAAGGGAAGAAACATTAAAGCATTTAGACAAAGATACGTTACGTAAAAATAAAATTAGAATTTTAGCCGGCTTAACGAGATTAAGACAAATATGTAATCATCCCGCTTTATTCGTTGATGATTACAAGGGAAGTTCAGCTAAATTTGAGCAACTGTTAGACATACTAGAGGAATGTAGAAGTACTGGTAAGAGAATTTTAATCTTTTCTCAATTTACGAAGATGCTGTCCATTATTGGTCGTGAATTAAATCGTCAAGCAATTCCATACTTTTATTTAGACGGGAATACACCTTCGCAAGAACGTGTAGAACTATGTAATCGATTTAACGAAGGAGAAGGGGACCTATTCCTCATTTCTTTAAAAGCTGGTGGTACAGGTCTTAACTTAACAGGTGCCGATACGGTTATATTATACGATTTATGGTGGAATCCAGCTGTTGAACAACAAGCAGCAGATCGGGCATATCGAATGGGGCAAAAAAATACAGTACAAGTTATTAAATTAGTAGCACACGGAACCATTGAGGAAAAAATGCACGAACTGCAAGAGAGTAAGAAAAATTTAATTGCTGAAGTGATTGAGCCGGGAGAAGAGAAATTATCATCCATCACGGAGGAAGAAATTCGAGATATTTTAATGATCTAATAAAGAAAGCTATGCCTTCAAATATATGAGGGCATAGCTTTTTCGTTGTAATAATTATATTTTGTTTTGTACAAAGTAAAGAAACTAAATGTTATTTCTTTGTACCTTTACTTTTGTATGGTTTTGCAGCTTTCTTTTTCTTTGCGCTTGATTGCCAACGGTTCCATCCTTTACTTCCTGTACCTTGTCCTACACCTTTTTTCGGTTTTGCTTTCGTTTTACTCATATGATCACTCCGTTATATAAAAATCTTATTTGATAATAGTCAATGATTTAGAAAATACTCTTTATAAATGACTATGTTTGTTTTAAGTAAAAACAAACTGCTTGAATGCTATAGTATATCATGAATTTGCAAGTAAACTGAAAGGAATTACAAAGAAAATGAAAATAATACGAAATACTGCGGATTCTATATTTCGGACGATTACATTAATTGTTGTATATATGTTAGTTTCTGTTAGTGAAACGTTTTTTGGAATGCCCAGACAAAAGAAGTAAAGAAGGTATATTGGAAACAATCAATAAAGCCGTAAAATAAAGAATTGAAAAATATTTTAAAACTTTTTGTTGACTTTCTTTATTTTTTGTATAGAATAATCATTAATAAAATGTTTCAGAGATGTGACAACAAAACGACTATGAAAGGACGAGTAGTAGTAGGACGTAGTCTAAGCGAGTCAGGGGTGGTGTGAGCCTGATACGAAGCCTATTATGAAGAACCTCCTGGAGTTGCTAACCGAAATCCTTGATAGGAAAGTAGACTTAGCCGGGAACTTCGCCGTTACAAGAAGAACAGTATCGAGATATTTCATCTCCGTATTGTATAAGTGAGCAACCTCTGTTGCTAATTTGGGTGGTACCGCGGAACCAAAGCCTTTCGTCCCAGTTTTTTGGGAAAGAAGGGCTTTTTTTGTTGGCTTCTTTTCACAACATCCAAACATTTTAGGAGGAAACCACCATGTATCAATCATTAATGACAGTAAGAGAGACTCAAATCGCAATTAAGGAAGTTAAAACATTTTTCGAGGATCAATTAGCAAAACGACTTGAACTATTCCGCGTATCTGCACCATTATTCGTAACGAAAAAATCAGGATTAAACGATCACTTAAACGGTGTAGAACGTCCAATTGAATTTGATATGTTACACTCAGGAGAAGAATTAGAAATTGTGCACTCACTAGCGAAGTGGAAACGATTTGCACTCCATGAATATGGATATGAAGCTGGTGAAGGTTTATATACAAACATGAACGCGATCCGTCGTGATGAAGAACTTGATGCAACACATTCTATTTACGTTGACCAATGGGATTGGGAAAAAATCGTTCAAAAAGAATGGCGTACTGTAGATTACTTACAAAAAACAGTACTAACAATTTATGGAATATTCAAAGATTTAGAAGACCACTTATTTGAAAAGTATCCGTTCCTTGGGAAGTATTTACCAGAAGAAATTGTATTCGTTACTTCTCAAGAACTAGAAGATAAATATCCAGAATTAACACCGAAAGATCGTGAACATGCAATTGCAAAAGAACACGGTGCAGTCTTCATTATCGGAATTGGTGATGCACTTCGTTCAGGTGAAAAGCATGATGGACGCGCAGCTGATTATGATGATTGGAAATTAAACGGTGATATTTTATTCTGGCACCCAGTACTACAATCTTCATTCGAATTATCATCAATGGGAATTCGTGTTGATAGTAAATCACTTGATGAGCAGTTAACGAAAACAGGTGAAGACTTCAAACGTGAGTACGATTTCCATAAAGGGATTTTAGAAGACGTACTACCATTAACAATTGGTGGTGGTATCGGACAATCAAGAATGTGCATGTACTTCTTACGTAAAGCGCATATTGGTGAAGTTCAATCTTCTGTATGGCCTGACGATTTACGTGAAGCTTGCAAGAAAGAAAATATTCATCTATTTTAATAGAAGAGAGAGAATAGCTTAAATATAGAGCTATTTTCTCTTTTTTTACTTTGTAAACGAATGGTTTACAGTGAATTTTACTAATGGTTTCTTTCTTTTATATCTCTTTTTATGTAATAATTTGTTAAAGGAGGGGGATGTTATGAGCTTAGGAGAGCAGTTAAAAAAATTACGAGAGTCAAAGGGATTTTCACAAGAGGATGTTGCTAAAAAGATTGGTGTAACGAGGCAAGCAGTATATAAATGGGAGAATGATAAAAGTTGTCCTGATATTGATAATTTAATTTTACTAAGCGAAATGTACAATGTTACGCTCGATGAGTTAATAAAAGGGAATCAAAATATTAAAGAAAAAATACATATTGATGAAGAAGATGAGGATTTTGAGAAAGAGAACGAGTTTGGTTTTTATATTGGATTTGGTTTACTAATTATGAGTGCGTTCATTGATTATGAAAAAATACAGGTGGTTGTATTAGTAATTGCACTATTCATGATGGTTTTTTATTCGGATGTGAAGAAAGTTATTTTGAATGAGTTCAGATCGTTTTTTAAAAGAAAAGATATATATGATAAGAAGTGAGAAGAGTAAGTTATATTTCCTAGGAAAGAGTATAACAAGAAAATAAATTGTTTTATAATAATTTTAGGATGTTAATAGTATGTTAAAAAGCTCAAACAAGTATAACCCCGCTCTAAAGCTAGGACGGGGTTCAAAATCTAAGTTTTATTAAGTGTAAAGTTCTTTCAAATATTTTTACTTCAGTAAAGGCTTCTAATAAAACATTAATTATTTATTACCGAGTTCTTCCGCTAAACCGATTAAAATGCCTTCAGTTCCACGAATGTAGCAGAGACGGTAAGAGTTCTCGTATTGAACTACTTCGCCAACGAGCTGAGCACCATGTTTAGTAGTAAGCCTAGATACCATTTCGTCAATGTCTTCAACGGTGAACATGACGCGCAAATAACCGAGGGCGTTGACAGGAGCTGTCCGGTGATCTGCTATAGCAGGCGGGGTAAGAAATCGCGAAAGTTCAATGCGGCTATGGCCATCTGGAGTTACCATCATAGCAATCTCTACGCACTGCGAACCGAGTCCAGTTACGCGACCAGCCCATTCGCCTTCGACAGTGGCGCGCCCTTCGAGTTTTAACCCAATCTCCTCGAAGAAAGAGATTGCATGATCAAGGGATTCTACAACGATGCTGACATTGTCCATTCTGAGTAATTTATTTTTTGACATTGTCTTTATCTCCTTATATGTAAAAGTGTATTATCTAATCATCTTCTTAATTATACTATTAAAAAGTTACAAATTCCTTTCAAACAAAAAATAGCTTGTCACAGTATAGGAAAATGTGACAAGCTGTTTTTAAGTATGTCATATAGTATCTTGTTAACAAACAATACCGCGATTTCCTCGAAAAATGTTTCTACGCTGTATGCTCTTAAAGGGCCCGATCGTTGTATAGAATGAAGTGTATTATTTAAATGATAAATACATTTCTTATTACTCTATATGCAAATAGCTTTCTATTTATATAGGAAGGAAGTAGATTCATATAATTTGTTTTAAGTTTTACTAGTAGAAATTAGCTCATTTGCACTAAAGGCTCAATTTTCGCCATAAATGATTGATGCAGCGCCTCAACACCTGTTACTAAATGAAGGCGGTCAATAACGACAGACACTTTAATTTCTGATGTACTTACCATTTTAATATGAATATCTTCTTCTTTTAAAGTAGTGAACATATTCGCAGCAACACCTGGATTAGATACCATACCAGATCCTACAATTGATACTTTTGCTAAATGATTTTCATATTCTACTGATTCATAGTGAAGTGCCTCTTGATTTTGTTCCAATACCTCTAATGTTTCTTTTAAATCATTAGAATGGATGGAGAAGGAGAGATGAACAGTTCCTTCATTTGTAATACTTTGAATGATGATATCTACATTAATATGTGCCGCTGCTAATGTAGCGAAAACTGTTGAAAGCGAGCCTTGTTCCAATCCTTTCAATGTGATACGTGTAATATTATCTTCAAATGCAATACCTTTAACGATTGATTGTTGTTCCATGTTACATTCTCCTTTTACAATTGTTCCGTTTTCTTGTTCCATACTTGAGCGAACTTCTAAAATGACATTATGATTTTTAGCAAACTCAACAGCACGTGGGTGTAATACACCAGCACCGAGATTTGCAAGTTCTAACATTTCGTCATAAGAAATTTCATCTAATTTATAAGCATCTTTTACAACTCGTGGATCCGTCGTATATACGCCGGTCACATCTGTGTAAATATCACATTTTTTTGCGTTCAGTGCAGCAGCTAATGCAACAGCAGTTGTATCAGAACCACCGCGTCCAAGCGTTGTAATTTCATGGTTTTCACTAACGCCTTGGAAGCCAGCTACGATAACAATCGTACCTTCAGCAAGATAAGATTGAATTCGATCTGTATGAATGTCAGTAATCCGTGCACTATTATGTACAGATTCTGTCGTAATACCAGCTTGCCATCCTGTTAATGAAATCGCGTTATAACCTTTTGCTTGTAATGCCATCGTTAATAATGAAATAGTGACTTGCTCTCCTGTTGATAGAAGCATATCCATTTCGCGTTTACTCGGATTTTCTGTAATCGCGTTAGCAAGTGCTACAAGTTCGTCTGTACTTTTCCCCATTGCTGAAACGACAGAGACGATACTATGTCCTCGTTCATATTCTTCAATAATTAAATTTGCTACATGTTGAATGCGTTCAACGCTTCCGACAGAAGTGCCACCAAATTTTTGTACAATCGTTTCCATTACGAATTCCTTCTTTCATCCATTTTTAAGAATAGATTAGGACATATATAAATCCCAATATTCCTGTAGTTACCAGAGAAAAACAAAAAACACCATCTCAAATAAGTGAGGATGGTGCTGTTACAGGAAAAGGGAAACAGAAAACGGAGCTAATAAAAAAACCGCCAAAAAAGGAATACCATAAAAATGATATCTCTTTTTTGTAGATAGCTCTTCATACGTACACGTCTGTACATATGACAGTTCTGTTTCTATTCGAAAACAGCCCCAATCGATACATACAGAGAAATATATCGATTTCGGCAATACTTCCTTTCATCTAATTTCATAGACATCTCTGTGTCTCCATTAGAATACTCATAAGTATCGCAACCTCTATCTCACGTTTTAGGCGAGAGTGTTTGATTTATGAAGTTGTTGGTAACATTTGTTTTATAATAATTTAAATTTTTCGAGGAATCAAGTGTTTTATATATATTTTAAAAATTCTATCTTTTTATGAGGGAGTTTGTGAAAAATGTAGCAAAATAAATTTATTACATGTACATTAAAATTATAGTTCATTGGAGGTGGAAGAATGAAAGGGAAAAAGCCTATTTATGTTTCAGCAGAAATGAACACAACAATGGAGAAATTATGGGAATACACGCAAGAACCACATATACATACAGAATGGGATGCCCGCTTTACTGAAATTTCATATTTAGAGAAAAAAGAAGGAGAACCACAGAAATTTTTATATAAAACAAAAATCGGATTTGGACTTGAAATAGCTGGGGAAGGGGAATCGATAGGTGAAATAAGAAAAGAAACAGGTGAACGGATTTCTTCTTTAAAATTTTGGACAGAAAATCAATTATCACTTATTCAAATAGGACGTGGTTATTGGAAGTATACACCCCGTAAAGAACACATTCATTTTGAGACGCAATATAATTATGATACGAGGTTTGGTCGTATAGGGAATGTAATAGATTTCTATATGTTTCGGCCGTTATTAGGCTGGGCAACTGCTTGGAGTTTTGATGCTTTAAAATTATGGTTAGAAAAGGGGCTTCATCCTAGGTTGCTAATTAGAAGAACAATGACATATTGGCTCGTTTGTTTTTTATTCGCTTTTGTATGGCTATATCAAGGGATTGTACCGAAAATAATCTTTACCCATCTAGAAGAAGTGAAAATGCTTTCGGTCATAATTGGTTCAACTGAAAATAGTATTTTTATTCTTAAAATAATTGGGCTGTTAGAAGTGATTTTTGGAGTCATATGGTTACTTCCATTTCCAAAACGAAATGTATTTATAATACATATTTTCGTGTTAATAGCCTTAACGATAACAGTAGGATTTACGAATATCGCAAGCTTTACAAAGCCGTTTAATCCAATTACGTTAAATCTTCTTCTAATTGGATTATCGATTGTCGGTTATATAAATAGCTTCGATTTACCAAGTGCAAAAAATTGCAAGAGGAAGAGAAAGGGATAATGTATGGCTAATATGTATGAAAGACTATTAGGGGATTCTTATAAAAAACTTCATCCAAAATTACAGAAACGCTATGAGATTACAGAAGAAAATAGCTTTACTGGAGAAGGAAAGATGGATGAAATTTACGGAGGTTCTTTTTTCGTAAAATTGATATTAAAAATTGCATCGAAGTTTCGAATGTTTTTCCCTGAGCGTGGGAAGAAAGTGCCATTTACAATACATAATACCGCTGAGCGAGATGAACATGGAAATGAACTTGTGCGGTGGAATCGTACTTTTTACTTTCGTAATAAGAAAAGATATTTTAATGCGGTAATGAAATTCGATGAAAATGAAATTGTAGATTATTTTGGTGAACCACACATACTTGTTTCTACACTGAATTTTCATATTGATGAGATGGGGGCGATGCATATTTCTTCAAAGAAACAATGGTTTTACATGTTTAGAAGAAAAATCCCGTTACCTAGATTCTTATACGGAGAGGCAAACATTGTAGAAAGTTATGATGAAACAAAACAGTGCTTTCGAATTCATGTACAAGTATGCAATCCGTTAATTGGTTCATTATTTTCATATAGGGGAACATTTGTAGAGAGGAAATAAATGATATGAAAAATATAATAGTTGGGCTTGCTTGTTATATTATTTTTCTAATATGTGAGTGGTCAAATGTAAACCCAGTTGAAGCAATTATTTTATTATCTATTTTGTTATGTATACCGATGTCTTTTTGTATTATTGATAAAAGAGCACGAAATGGATCGTATGTATTATTTTATAAATCCGTATCGTTTTTATATCCGATAGCAGCGATTTGTGCAATGTTAGCTTTCGTAACAAATCAATATATCTTTGCGATAATTTGGTTTGTATATACGGGGATCGTTGCGTTATTTGGTATAAATAGATTACTAGAAAGAGGATGGACACCGTTAGAAGAGACAGCTATCGATAGTGCGTTTATTTATTTGTTTTTAGGTGGTTTTTGGTTTTTTGCTTCTGTAGCAAAACTCTCCATTATGCACTTTAGTTCTGACATCATTTTGCTTACCGCTGCACATTTTCATTACTCTGCATTTCTATTGCCATTATCAGCTGGTTTAATAGGGCGGAAGAGAGAAAAGAGCAGTAAAGTATATGATGTAATTATGTTTATTATAGTCATTTCACCGATGACAGTTGCGATTGGAATTACGTACTCAAGGGTATTTGAATTTTTTGCAGTGTTCCTATATTTATGTGCGATTTATGGGTATGGAATTTATGTTTGGCTGGCGAAATGTAATGCTATCAGTGCAAAAATCCTCCTAATCATATCGTCTAGTACGCTCATGGTAACAATTATGTTTTCACTTATATATTCGTATGGGAATTTGAAACATGTAATGACGATTACAATTGCCCAAATGGTTTGGATTCACGGCGTTGTTAATGGAATTGGAGTAGCGTTGCCGGCATTTGTCGGCTGGATGATTGAAAAGAGTGTTCCGAACTATAAATATTACGGGAAACCAATGAGCAGATTAAGAGGAAAGGCGACAGTTGGGGAAGCATTTTTGCATAACAGAAATGTAATAGATAGCAAGGAATACAACGGTTTAGTTGATAAAATGAATGATTTCCATAGTGGGATATTTGATAGGGCCAAGATTCCTGTAAGTATTATTCGTTTTTATGAAAATACAACAGAGTATGAATTACAATCGCATATTAAATGGACTCGCTGGTTCCGCCCGTTTGCATTTTGCTATGAGAAAATGAGTAAGCGTGTAGGACAAATACATTTAGGAATGGGCGGTAAGTGGGAAACGATGCACGGCTCTATCATAGGGATAATGGATGAGAAGGATGGAAGGGAGAATGTAAGAGCTTGGTTAAGGAAAAATGAAGCAGGAGCATCTATTTTTGTAGCTCTTTACTCAAAACATACGTATAAGAATGAGACATATATGAATATCGCATTGCCTCTACCATATTCGAATATGACGGGGGTTTTAAAATTACGTAATGATAATAATAATTTAATTATTACTAGTAAGCTGAGAAGAAATGGTAAGGGAGATGAGGGGATCTATATACATACTCGTTTCTTTACAATCCGTTTACCGTTAGCTGAGACGTTTATTATTAAAGAAGGCACCAATCAAATGTTAGAAGCTAACCATAAAATGTGGATATTTGGAGTTAAGTTTTTAGAAATTGATTATGAGATTAAGAAAATAGAGGAGAAGTAAAAAAAGCTTGGAGAGATTCCAAGCTTTTTTTACGTATGGGTAATTGTCATAGCAACTTGTTTATCTAAGTCTTTGTCCCAAACACGTTGAATTTCAAACGTACCTTTTTCAAAGAATAATGGAAATCTTTCTTTAAACCAATCTTGCATAGGAAGATTTAATGCTGTAGCGATTGGTACCCATAATAATTTACCTTCAGGAGGGTCCACAAGAAGCTCACCTTCAAATGAATCTGTCCAATAGTTAAATACCATATATCGAACATTTTCTTTCGGATTTACGTATTCATCTAATCCCTTAAAGGTTAAAGTTGAAACAAGTAATCCAGTTTCTTCTTTTACTTCCCGTTTAGTAGCTTGAACGATACTTTCTGGAAAATCTACTTTTCCGCCGGGAGCGATGTAACCAGGGAAGCCAAGGTGATTGGGGCGCTGTATTAACAATACTTTGTTATTCCGCTGAATCATACACATTGTATACATACGGTGCTCTATATCTTTCCAATTGTTGCTCATATGAATCTCCCCTCTTAATAAAATCTTATAGTTTTTAACTATAGTTATGTATGACAAAAAATACAATAATAATACAAAATTATACAATTTTCAATTGACTATTACTAATTTTCAGAACTATAATTAGTCTGTTACATCAATATATCGTACTTGAGAGGGGAATATATTCTATGAAAAATAGAATAATCGCAGCAGGAGTAATTGCAGCTAGTATATTATCTTATTCATCTAGTAGTTTCGCGCAAACGAAAAAATTTCCAGATGTCCCAGCTAAACATTGGGCAGAAGACTCTATTTACTATTTAGTAGAGAAAGGTGCAGTTACAGGTAACGAAAAAGGAATGTTTGAGCCAGGAAAAGAAATCACTCGTGCAGAAGCAGCTACAATGATGGCTCAAATCTTAAACTTACCAATCGATAAAAATGCTAAACCATCTTTCGGTGATTCTCAAAACCAATGGTATACCCCATTCATCGCAGCTGTAGAAAAAGCTGGCGTTGTAAAAGGGAAAGGAGCGGGCGTATTCGATCCAACTGGGAAAATTGACCGAGTTTCAATGGCCTCTCTTATTGTAGAAGCTTACAAATTAGATTCTAAAGTAAATGGTACTCCAGCAACTAAATTTAGTGATCTAGAAAAAAGTTGGGGTAAAGCAAAAGCTAACATTCTAGTTGAATTAGGGATTTCTATTGGAACTGGTGACAAATGGGAGCCCGAAAAAATTCTAACTAAAGCAGAGGCAGCTCAATTTATAAAAAAGGCAGATTCTCTTAAAATAGGTAACCCTTTAGTAGAAAAGGTAGTTATTATTGATCCTGGTCATGGAGGATTTGATCCAGGGAATCCAGGGCAAGGTGTAGAGGAAAGTAAAATCGTATTTGATACATCTTTAAGATTACAGAAGTTGTTAGAAAAAAATACACCTTTAAAAGCTTTATTAACACGTGAAGAGAACGGAAATCCAGGAAGTAACAAAAATGAATCTCTTGCGAATCGAGTGAAA
This sequence comes from Bacillus cereus group sp. MYBKT111-2, assembly GCF_051915205.1. Lineage (NCBI taxonomy): Bacteria > Bacillati > Bacillota > Bacilli > Caryophanales > Bacillaceae > Bacillus > Bacillus cereus group sp. MYBKT111-2. Next base: position 379,476 of record NZ_JBQAEG010000004.1, on the reverse strand, counting down.
TTTGGTCAAGAGAACAATGCAGATATATTTGTAAGCATTCATGCAAATTCTTCTGAAAATCATGATGGTCATGGAACGGAAACGTATTATTATAAAAAATCCAAGCGTGGAGAAGAGACACAGATTGAAAAGGATAGTGAAGTGTTAGCAAAGAAAATTCAAAATAGAGTAGTAGAAGCACTACATACAAGAGATAGAAATATAAAAGACAATCACTCACTTTATGTAGTAAATAATAATACAGTACCAGCAGTTTTAACAGAGCTTGCCTTTATTGATAATGATATAGATAATGGTAAATTAGCTACTGAATCAGGAAGACAAATTGCTGCTGAGGCAGTTTATGCTGGGATTTTAGATTATTATGAGTGGAAAGGTTTCGATGTTGAAAAATATCGTTTAGCTAAATAACAATATTGATTGCTAAGTCCATCGTCTACATAGAGATGGGCTTTTTATGTGATTTTATGTAATTTTGTATCGAAATAAAAAGATATATCGTATTATGTTGATTATAAATAAAATAATGGTAGATTAGTTGATTTTTATCACGTATACTTTTACTGTTGACTATTTAAGAGTGTGTTAGTTTAATAGGGAAAATTATACGATAAAGGGAGGCAAGTTAACACGGGACAAGCATATAAAAAACGTGTTAAAAAATTTATGAAAAAAGTTATTTCTAATGTGTTAGCAGTGACAGTCGCGCTTCAAGTAGTGATGGCTCCAGCAACTTCGTTTGCATCTACAAAAGAATTTCCAGATGTTCCAAAAAATCATTGGGCACTTGAAGCAATTAATGATTTAACGTCAAAAGGGATTATTGCAGGTTACGATAATGGTAAATTCGGCTTCGGGGATGTTGTAACTCGTGAGCAAGTAGCAGCATTAATGTATCGCGCATTAAAACCAGAAGCAAAAAGTGATTATAAAAATCCATACTCTGATATTAGTGCAGGAACGACAATGTTCCCAAAGGAAATTTTAGCATTAACAGATATGGGGATTTTCGTAGGTGATGATAAAGGAACGTTTAGACCGAAAGAATCATTAACACGTGCGGAGATGTCTGTTATTTTGCAAAAAGCATTTAAATTAGAAGTAAAAGCACCACATACATTTGATGATATAGATGCAACATATTGGTGGGCAAAGGAAGCAATTAGTGCATTGCAATCTAATGGTGTAGCGGCAGGGAATGGACTTGGAGGATTTGATCCATCAGGTGTATTAACGCGTGAAGGCTATGCACAACTTTTATATAAAGCGATGCAAATAAAAAAGGGTGTTCCTGTTGAACAACCATCATATATTAATCTAGATGTGACATTACCATCTAACGTAACAGCGCAAGAGATTGATAATTTTATCAAAGAATGGCACCCTGACAGTCCGCTTATTGGGACGGGTAAAGATTTTATTCAAGCACAAAATGAGTATGGAGTGAGCGCATTATACTTAGCTGCACATGCAATCTTAGAATCTGGTTACGGTAAATCAGAAATTGCATATCGTAAACATAATTTATTTGGCTTAAAGGCATTTGATTGGGAGCCATTTGCCAATGCGAAATACTTACCATCTTACGCGCAAAGTATTTCATACAATGCTGATTATGTACGAAAGAATTATTTAGAAGAAGGTGCTGATCATTTCCATGGCTACACATTACCTGCTATGAATGAAAAGTATGCAACAGATAAAGGATGGGCTGGCAAAATCGCTAATATTATGGAACGTATTAAACCGTTTAACAAGAAAGACTATGAAAATGTAAAACGATTACCAAAAAACCCTAATACATTAAATGTAAATGCATTAGGCGAAGCGATTCCATATAAAGATTATGCAAAAGATGCAACAGCTACTGTTCAATTAGTAGGCTCTTACTATCAAGTACCATATCCATTTGGCTATACAATTAAGAGCGTACCAAATATTACGCAAAATGAAGTTGGAAAATTAGAAAGTGGCAAGAAAGTAAATGTATATCGTGAAGATCCAAATGGCTGGGTAGAATTCTCATTTGAAAATGCGCAAGAAAAATATTGGACATTGAAGAAGAACTTAAAATTATAAATAAAAAGGTGTTTTCATTTATGAAAACACCTTTTTATTTATATTCATCAAGTAATATTCCATAGTATGTAATATCCATAGGTTCACCAGATTTTACAACATGCTGTTTAAACGTCCCTTCATGTTTCATTCCGATTTTCTCCATAATTCGCCATGAACCAGGATTATTTGTAAAAGCTGTAGCGAATATTTTATTTAAATGTAGCTCATTGAATCCATAGTGTAGTAGTGCTTTCGCTGCTTCGGTACCAAATCCATTGCCCCAATAAGGTTTTCCAACCCAATAGGCCAGTTCCCCACGTTTATGTATATGATTTAAATTTAAATTAATTACACCTATAAATTCTTTATTATTCTTATCTATTATAGAAAAAATCACAACTTTTTTATCGATCTCTGCTTGTAGCATATGTGTAATGAAATCTTTTGCAGAGCCTTTTGGATATGGGTGTGGAATAGATAGGGTTGTTTTAGCAACATCATAATCGCCAGCTAATTTTTCGATTACTAGAGCGTCATATAATTGTAATGAGCGTAGTATGAGTCTTTCTGTCTCAATTGTTTTCATATATTATCCCCTTTATGTTTTTGATAATATTACCATAAATTTGATAATTTCATATATAATTAGATTGAATATTATTAAAAATAAAATATTTCATCGGGATGATTTAATCTTTCGAAAAGAGGAGAGAGGTATGCAAGGAGAAATAGAAACGGAGAAAAATTTAAGTTATATCGGTAAATTGTTATTGCCGGTTAAAGCGTCACCACATTTTAAATTTTTATGGATCGGGCAATTGCTTTCGACTTTAGGTAGTTCGATAACGATGGTTATTTTGCCAGTCATTGTGTATTCATTAACTGGTTCAACAGTTGTAATGGGAATGACTATGGCAATGTACATGCTTCCTAATATTCTTGCGTTACCGTTTGCTGGATTAGTCGTAGATCGAATGGATCGGGTGAAAGTAATGTTATTTACAGATATCATTCGCTGCGTATTAATGCTATTACTTGCAACACTTATATTTATGGATGTTTTAACAATTCCGCTTCTATATGTCCTCATAGCATTATATGGACTTATGGAAGGGATATTTCAACCAGCGTATGCGGCTGTAAGAGCGAAAGTATTTGTACCGGACATTCGAAATGCAGCTAATGCATTAACGCAAATGAGCAATCAAGGTATACGACTAATTGGACCGGCTCTTGGAGGATTGATCGTTTCAGTTGCATCTGCCGGAATAGGGTTTGGACTAGATGCAGTAACATATTTGTTATCATTTTTTTGTTTATTATTTTTAAGAGAAATAAAGTTTAAAAAAGTAAAACCTATTGAAAAGAAAAAAGTCGATTATAAACAAGAGTTTATGGAAGGTGTTTTCGTTTTAAAAAGTCATCCGTGGCTATGGATTACAATTTTAGTCTTTTCTTTCATCAATATTTGTTATGCAGGAATTATCGTCGTATTAATTCCATGGTTATTTAATGTTCATCATCATTTTGAAGCATACGTGTATGGATTAGGAATGGCATCCTCTGGTGTTGGAGCTGTAATTGCCGCGCTAATATTTGGCGGGAGAGAACGGTGGCATAAGCGGGGATTACTTGCCTATGGTGGTGTTTTAATAAGTGGCTGTGCGCTTTTAATAATGCCGTTCATTACTTGGGCACCTGTTTTAATTGTATTAATGGCAATTGAAGGGTTCGGTATGATGATATTTGGACTCATTTGGGAAACGAGTTTACAAGAGCTCGTGCCAGAAGAAGCATTTGGAAGAGTGGCAAGCCTTGATATGTTAGGTTCATTTGCTTTATTGCCACTAGGTTATGTAGTTGTAGGATGGTTAGCTACTGTCATAGGTGGCGAGATAACGATTATAACATTAGCTATTTTAGTACTTGTAACAATTGGAGTAGCATTATGTGTGCCGAGTATTCGAAGATTTGATTGATGATATAAGGGGAGGGGGAACGATTTATATGCTTATAGAAGATTTGAAAGATATAGTCGCAAAGGACTTGGACAACCAATATACTTTGCAGGAAAAGGTCTTTGAAGCAAAAAATTTCACAGTCTATATCGCTACCCATAGAGAAAATAAGCTAGCATATAACCAACTAGTATTAATAAAACATTTTTGTAACGAAAAGCCTTCCGTGCATATTTGGCATAAGAAAATTAGCACCGATGCAACAAAACTGGACATCACAAAAGAAGTGACAGAAGCCATTCAAACTGGTTTTGTAAATGAAGAGTAAGCCCTAATTTAATTAGGGCTTACTCTTCATTAAATACAAATGTTTGTTTCATTTTTTTACTTTCATTTACTGGATGGCCGTTGTAAGAAAAGTTCTTTTCTTCCCAAGTAATCACAACTTTAAAATTATGGCTATTAAAGTCTAATGGGAATACCATGTAGTCAAAGCTTGTATGACTTTTAGAAATATTTTCATTAGGTGTAGTAGGTTTAAAGGTAGCTTTAGAAGTAGGATTGTTATCAAGTATTTCCACGGATACGTTTGATACATCATGACCGATGTTTTTTACGAGTAAACTATATGTATCAAATACACCTTGTTTTGGCTGGATTGCTTGCTTGTTTACGTTATGAGATTTATCAATTTCGATATACCATTGTTTAGACTTTGATGCAATTGGTAGTGATTGAAATGTGTATGCACTAGCTTGTATTGGTAGTGCTAAGCATATAAGCGTAAAGAGAGTTAATATTTTTCGTTTCATTTTTTGAGAGCTCCCATTCTTTAATGAATTTGTTTGTTATTTTCTTCTCTTTTTGAGATAATATACCATGTTATTTAGGGGGGAGGATATATTGAAAGAACTCGTAAGTATGGGAAGCAGTATTTTTCTACAATTATTATTTTTGTATATATTTATTTCAGGAATGTTATTAGATTTGAATCCATGTAATGCAGTAATTGTGTATATAAGTATTGAGGTACTAAGCCTTATCGTTGGAATGGATTTAGTTACGGATAATTAAGTTACTCTTACTGTTATGAGGGGAATGTTTTTAATATAAAAAGAATATACTAAAAATTCTATATAAAACATTTATTTAATTTGGTTAAATATGCTAGAATAAATTGAAAGCGTTTTCTTATATGGAAATAGGAAAGCATTTTCTGTAAAGGGGAGGGGATAGTAATGATTACATTTTTAGTATCAATCGTCGTATTGATAATTGGTTATTTTACATACGGAAAGTTTATTGAAAAAATATTTGGAGTCAATTACAAAAGAAAGACACCGGCCTATGTGAACCAAGATGGCATAGATTATGTACCTATGGATAGGCGAAAGAATTCTATGATTCAATTATTAAATATTGCAGGTACTGGGCCTATATTTGGGCCAATATTAGGTGCTTTATATGGACCAGTTGCCTTTGTTTGGATCGTAATAGGGGCTATTTTTGCAGGCGCTGTTCATGATTATCTTACAGGGATGATTTCTATTCGAAATAAAGGGGCGCATATTCCTGAATTAGCAGGGAAGTTTTTAGGAAATGCAATGAGACACATTGTAAATGTTTTTTCACTGTTACTTTTAGTATTAGTAGGAACTGTGTTTATTACAACACCAGCATCATTACTTGATATTGTATTGCAAGGGAAAGTGTCAATAACTATTATTTTATCCGTTATTTTCATATATTACATTTTATCTACAATCTTGCCGATTGATAAAATTATTGGAAAGATTTATCCGGTATTAGGTGCATTATTGCTAATAAGTGCTATTGGCATAGGGGGAATGATGATAATAAAAGGTTCTCCTATCCCAGAATTAACGTTTGAAAATATGCATCCAGATAATGCTCCGATTTTTCCATTATTAATGCTGACAATTACATGTGGTGCTTTATCAGGATTTCATGCAACACAATCACCAATTATTTCACGGACACTTCAAACTGAAAAGCACGGCAGATATGTATTTTTTGGCATGATGATTGCGGAAGCGATTATTGCGATGATCTGGGCAGCGGCCGCGATGAGTATTTTCTCATACGGTGAATTAAATGAGTTAATTAAATCAGGTACACCAGCTGCGGTTGTAAGCGAAATCTCGAAGACAATGTTAGGTGCTGTCGGCGGAACGATCGCTGTTATCGGAGTAATTGTATTACCAATTACATCTGGTGATACCGCATTCCGTGCGGCACGTTCTATCATTGCGGACTATTTTAACTTTGAGCAAACGAAATTGAAAAACCGCTTAATTATTGCAATTCCGTTGTTTGTAATTGCATATGGTTTAACGAAAATTGATTTCACACTATTATGGAGATATTTCTCTTGGGCTAATCAATCGACTGCAGCAATTGCGTTATGGATTGGAACGATGTATTTATTCATAAAAGGAAAGCCGTATGTTGTTTCCTTAATTCCAGCGATATTTATGACGCTTATGACTGTTATTTATATTTTAAATGCGAAAATTGGTTTTAATATCCCGTTAAACACATCTTATATTATAGGTGCAGTTATTACCGTTATATTAACTGCTATATTCTTTATGAAAGCTGTGAAAAATAAAAATGAGAATATTGAAGTAGATGTACAATTAGAGAAGGAAGCTGTGTAGAGATTTTTCTACACAGTTTTTTCTAATGTGAAAAAATTTCCAATAATATGTTAAAATAACATTGTCATACAACAAGGGGGATTTGTTTTATGGAAAATGGAGTTCTTGCTAAAGTAGATGTAACGAAAAGAATTGAATCGAAATCTAAGTACAATAAGAAACTTGAAAAATATCAAAGGCGCTTATTAGCGTTGCAGCAAATTGTAAAAGAAGAAAAAATTGCAGTTATGCTCGTTATGGAAGGCTGGGATGCGGCTGGAAAAGGCGGAGCGATTAAACGAGTGACAGAGCACCTTGATCCGCGTGGGTTTCAAGTAAATCCAATTGGAGCACCGGCACCTCATGAGAAACGGTACCATTACTTGCAACGTTTCTGGCGGAAACTACCTCAGTACGGGCAAATTACTATTTTCGATCGCTCGTGGTACGGCCGCGTGTTAGTTGAGCGTGTTGAAGGGTTTGCTACAAAGGAAGAGTGGACGAGAGCGTATGACGAGATTAATGATTTTGAAAAACTATTAACAGATGATCATTATATAATCGGGAAGTTTTTCTATCATATTAGTAAAGATGAACAGTTAAAGAGGTTTAAGGATAGAGAGAACAATCCTTTAAAAAGATGGAAAATTACAGATGAAGATTGGCGTAACCGTGAAAAATGGGACGAGTATGTTGAGGCAATGGAAGACATGTTTGAAAAAACAAATAAGCCTAATGCAAAATGGCAAATAATCGCGAGCAACGATAAATTATACGCACGTTTGAAAACGTTGAAAGTGATTATTTCGTTAATTGAGGATTATTTTGTAGAGCATGGTATAGAATTGCCTTCTTATTATTATGAAATGAAAGAAGGTAAGACGGAAGACTTTGAAACGAATCAAGATGTAGTTGTAAAATAGTACAAGGTTTACATATGAAATATAAAGTAGAGATACCCTGTAATTTTGAACAATAAAATTACAGGGTGTTTTTTATTTAGAAACATTTTACAAATAACAGAATAAGGTATATAATCAATAATCATATTAACATTGTTAATATGATTATTGATTATATACTATGTGGGGGTCTTATTTTGAAAGGAAGAGATGTTGTTTTAGGCTTATTAATGGGAAAAGAATTGTCTGGTTATGATATTAAAATTGTGTTTGAAGATGTATTTACTCATTTCTTTGATGGAAGTTTTGGGATGATCTATCCAACGTTACGTCAGTTGGAAAAAGAGGGGAAAATAAAAAAAGAAGTTGTTATGCAAGAAGGGAAACCGAATAAGAAAATGTACTTTATTACAGATGCAGGGCGTGAAGAGTTTTATCAATACATGCAAACGGATGTAGAGAAAGATGTTTTGCGTTCAGATTTTTTAATGAGGATGTATTTCGGTAATTATATTGATGATAAGGCAATTAAAAAATGGATTGAGGATGAAATTGAAAAGAAAGAAGCATATATTACGGATCTTCGTTTGAAATATGAAAAGTGGAGAAACGGTATTACTTTTGTCGAGGAAATTTCACTCGATGTAGGTATTGCATCTTATAGTGCTCAAGTAGAGACATTGAAAAGAAAACTAGAACAACTAGAAGCAAAAGAACACGATAAAATGGAAGAATGAAAAACACGTTCATTATAAATAAAGGGGTAGATGAACATGGAGCAATCAAAGGGTATTAAGATTGTCTTTTTAATGTGCTTAGGTATTTTTCTTTGTATGATTGATACAACAATTATGAATATAGCTTTACCAGCGATACAAACGAGTGTAAATACTTCATTAGAAAAGATGTCTTGGGTATTAAATGTTTATACAATGACAATAGCTGTACTCGCTATTCCGCTAGGACGGATAGCTGATATTTTTGGGAAAGCAAAGATGTATATTGTTGGTTTGATAATTTTTGGTGGTGGATCAGTACTTTGTGCTTTTGCTAATACGGGCGATTTTCTTATCTTTTCTCGCTTTATACAAAGTGTAGGTGCAGCGATTTTATTTCCAACTAGTATGGTAATTGGCGTATCAGCTATGCCATTAGCAAAGAGGCATGTTGCACTTGCGATTTTGGGAGTAACACAGGGGCTATCAGCTGCGATGGGTCCAGTAATAGGTGGAATTATTACACAAAATTTCGGTTGGAGATGGGTGTTCTTCGTAAATGTTCCAATTTGTATTCTTGGAATCATTTTATGCTGCATTATGTTACAAATAAAAAATGAAGAACGTATTATCTCAAAAATAGATTGGGTAGGACTACTATTAAGTAGCTTAGCAATTTTTTCTTTTACTCTCGTATTAGTAAAAGGAAATACATGGGGATGGCAAAGTAACATAGCCTTGTCTTGTTATGCAATTAGCACTATTTCTCTTATTCTATTTGTTCTAGTGGAACGAAAGGTTCATAATCCAATGGTGAATTTAAATTTATTTCAAGATCGAATGTTTGTTGGAGCATCTATCGTTGTTATATTAAGTAATGTATTTTTAATTGGAGTTACTGTATTGCTTCCGACGTTCTTGACGAAAATACAAGGTCGAACGGAAATTGAAGCAGCTTTTTTAGTGACACCTATTTCAGCAATGATATTTTTTGTCTCACCAGCTGCAGCAACTTTAATTAAAAAACTCGGAAAAGTAACTATTATTTTATCAGGCTTTCTTGTTATGGGCTTATCTTATTATTGGTTGCAAATGATTGATGTTAATTCAACAAATATAGAAATTATTATTCCATGTATGATATTGGGTGTTGGGTATGGTTTAGTAGTAGGTCCAATTACAGTTTTAAGTGCTTCTTCGTTTGAAGGGGAATTATTAACTGCTTCTCAAAGTGTTGTATCAATGTTGCGGCAAGTAGGTATTGTTTTAGCGGTCGCAATATTTGTATCTAACTTAACTCACAACTTAACTGTAAATAAAGAGAATGTATATCGTTATGCAGAAGAAAAGGTACGTAATATTCATGTAGGTAATACTCAGCAAGCGGAGATATTACAAATGACAAAAGAAAAAATAGAGAATCAAAGTATAGAAACGAATGTAGAAAAGCATCAAAATGAAAAATTTGTAGGGTTACATAAAGAGAAAAAAGACGAATTAATTCACCAAAAAGTAGATGAAGTGTTAAATGCTGTTCCAGTAGAATATAGAGATATAAAAAGAGAAGAAGTTATGAATCAAGTGACAAATGAAGTTGAAAAACAAGAGGAAAGTATAAAGAAAGAAGTACTCGCATTTTCGAATGATGTAAACCATTATGCTAAGAATCAGATGGCGATGAGTTTTACAGATTTATATAAAGCGAGTGTGCCAATTATTTTAATTTGTGCTTTAGTAAGTTTGTTATTTTCGGAAAGAAAGGTTTTGAGTAAAAAGAAAAGTGGAAGAGTAGTAGAGGAAGTGTAAAGAAAACGGGCTAATAGCAGCCTGTTTTTTATTTTCTGATTACATTATTGTGAATGGTAGTATTTTTAATATAGCATGAGAGAAGTCGAGTTTGGTTAGAAAGTTTTTTAGAATGAAAGAGAAGAATGGAAAATGGCATTGAATATGTAACGTTAAACATAGTACATTAACAAGAGGATTTAATTTTAAAGGGAGGATGAGGAATTGTTAGATAGAGCGGGGGCTTTAAAAAGTAATCGAATGTATACAGAAGAAGAACAACGAAAATTATACAAAAGAACATTAATAATCGTAAGCATTTCACAAATGTTTGGCGGAGCAGGTTTAGCTGCTGGGATTACAGTAGGTGCACTTCTTGCGCAGCAAATGCTTGGGACAGATGCATATGCAGGATTACCGGCAGCTATGTTTACGATGGGATCTGCGGTAGCAGCTTTCTTTGTTGGGAAGTTATCGCAAAAGTATGGTCGCCGCGTAGGGCTTGCAGGAGGTTTTATAGTAGGTGGGTTAGGGGCTATTGGAGTTGTGATGGCAGCTTTAACAAATAGTATTATTCTTTTACTAGTTTCTTTACTCATATATGGCGCGGGCACAGCTACAAATTTACAAGCGCGTTATGCTGGAACGGATTTAGCGAATAAGAAGCAAAGAGCAACTGCTATTAGTATCACTATGGTAATGACGACTTTTGGTGCGGTCGCAGGTCCGAATTTAGTAGGTGTAATGGGACGGTTTGCTCATTCAATTGGAATTCCTGAACTTGCTGGTCCGTTCATATTATCAGCAGTGGCGTTTATACTGGCGGGCCTTGTCCTTTTTGTTATGCTACGTCCAGATCCGTTACTTATTGCTAATATGATAGAAACATATAAACAAGAGCATACATATAAAGGGCAAGCAGTAACAGAAGAAGCGAAAGAAAATAAAAGAGGCATTACGGTTGGAGCTATCGTAATGATACTTACGCAAATCGTGATGGTTGCAATTATGACGATGACGCCAGTTCATATGGGGCACCACGGTCACGGTTTAAGTGCTGTAGGACTTGTAATTGGTTTTCATGTTGGTGCAATGTACCTTCCATCTCTCGTTACAGGAATATTAATTGATAAAATTGGTAGAACTACGATGAGTATAGCTGGCGGAGTAATTTTACTAGCAGCAGGTGTCATAGCTGCGCTAGCACCGAGCGATTCTTTAATACTATTAATTGTTGCTTTGTCTTTACTTGGATTAGGGTGGAACCTCGGTTTAATCAGTGGTACTGCTCAAATTGTTGATGCAACTATACCTTCCACACGTGCAAAAACACAAGGGAAAATAGATGTGTTTATTGCGTTAGCTGGAGCTTCTGGTGGAGCGATGTCAGGAATGGTAGTAGCGAATTCAAGTTATGCGGCATTGTCATTAGCTGGAGGAGTGTTAGCTTTCATGCTTATTCCTGTTGTGATATGGTCTCGAAAAGGAGAAAGAAATTAAAGAAGAGGTTCTAGTTACTAACTAGAACCTCTTTTTTATATGTTTAGCTTAAATCCCATTCCACAATAAGCCCTAAATGCGTAAGACCACCACCGAACCCGTATAGTAAAAGTGTGTCTCCATTATTTAATTTTCCTTCTTTTCTAGCTAAATCTAGAGCGAGTGGAATAGAGACAGAAGATGTATTCCCCATATATTCCACGCTCGTTAATGTTTTTTGTATTGGAATTTGAGATTTTTCACAAATAGATTCAATCATGCGTAAGTTAGCGCTATGAGGAATGAACCAGTCTATATCATCCTTTTGCATATTTGCGGTATGTAATAGTTCTTTTATCCCTGTTGGCACCGTGCGTGTTGCCCATTTATATACTTCTCTTCCATTTTGCACGATTTTTTCATTTGTTTGCAGTGGAGTGTCATTCATAGTAGTAGATAAGTTTGTTCTATATAGATGAATACCGCCGTGCCCATTTGTGCCCATATGATACGCGATAAAGCTTGGTTTGTTTTCATCTCTTTCTAATAAAATAGCTCCAGCACCATCGCCAAATAAAATACACGTCGTTCTATCGGTGTAATCAGTAACTTTTGATAATGTTTCTGTCGCTACGACAAGTACTTTTTTATGCGATCCAGAAGTAATCAAGCTATTACCGACGTGCAAGCCATATGTGAAACCAGCGCAAGTGGCATTTAAATCAAATGCCATTGTATGAGGTATGTTGAAGTATTGTTGTATTTGGCAAGCAACACTAGGGAAAACGTAATCAGCAGTAGTAGTAGCGACAATGATACAGTCGATATCTTCTAAGTTTTTCTTATATGTTGTACATAAATTTTCAACTGCTTTAATGGCTAAGTTTGAGGAGTATTCATCTTCGCTAGCGATTCTTCTTTCCTTCATTCCTGTTCTTTGTACAATCCATTCATCATTCGTATCGATCATTTTTTCTAAATCATTATTAGATAATATTTGATTTGGAACATGAGTGCCAATTGCAGTAATACGGGATTTAGAATTCATAGGAACAGCTCCTAACTTTATTTTATAACCTGATACTAATATCAGGTTATAAAAATGTCAATATAGATTTTTAGTGTATTGAACGACTTAGCTTACTATGAAGGAATTTAGCGAGTGTTGTAAAAATAATATACGAGAAGTTTCTAAAATTGATAATGAAGTGAGTTGAGCTCCTTGAAAACAATTTTACGCATGTTGCCTTTTGTCATTATTTGTAGCTTTATTCTTATTATTTTTTCAGAGAAATCTTATGCTTGTGATTGTATTAACGTATCAGCAGAAGAGGCACTTCAAAAAAATGATGTAGTGTTTGAGGGAAAAGTAATTGAGGTTGGAAGGAGAGAAGGAGGTGGAATTGAAGTATTATTTGAAGTGAAGAAAATTTGGAAAGGGACAAATTCTTCGCAAATTATTGTATATACAAATGGTGGTGATTGTGTGTTTCATTTTGTGGAAGGAGGAGAGTACTTAATATATTCTTCTCAAAGAGGATCTGAAAAACAATTACACACAAATAGTTGTAGTGGAACGAAGAGATTAGATGAGGCAGGGGCGGACAAAGTGGCTTTACGTCAAATTGCAAAAGAGTCTGTTCCAACGAAGAAAGTGGATTTAAAAGGGGAGATGGTGAGCGGTTTCAGTTGGTGGCAAGTTGCTATCATTTCCATTTGTCTATTATTAATCATTGTTTTTGTTGTGAGAAGAACTCGCAAAAAATGACGATTAAAGTAAATATATAAAGATTTTCTTTCTGTTTCTATAGGTGGTTTAATCTTGTGAAAGCGAATTACTTATGCTACACTTTATGTAACTTAAAATGAACGGAGGGGCTTCCTTTGATCTTAATCAGATTACGTCTCAATACTTTGTGCCAATAATTGAATAGCGCTCAAAGGCTCTGTCTGTGTGCAGAGTGAACGGGATTGGTCTGCCTATTTTAAAGGAACCCTTTATTAAGCTTATATGTGAAAAAGAGGGAGGGACGAATACGCCCTCTTTTTGTTTTGCCTTTATAAATAGAATGGGATTGTATAGGTGAACACTTATAGTGGATACGCATACGATCTTGGGACTTTTTAACTATGAGATAGGATGAAAGCACAACTTTCTTCTATTTCTTTGGTGAACCCCTATCCGTTTACGAAAACACAGGCAGCGACCTGTGTTTTTTATTTTACGTAATCGAAATGGAGGAATAAATATATGGAAGAATTATTACAAAGAGCAGTTTTAGTTGGAGTGAATTTAGGTAATGAGGATGATTTTGCATATTCGATGGAAGAGCTAACGAATCTTGCAGAAGCTTGTGATGTAGAGGTAATTGGACAAGTGACGCAAAATTTGCAACGTGTAAATCCATCTCATTATATTGGAAAAGGAAAGATTGAAGAAGTAGCAGCCTATGTAAATGAAGTAGATGCGAATATGGTCATCTTTAATGACGAATTATCTCCTTCGCAAATTCGAAATTTAGAAGCGGATTTAGATTGTAAAGTAATTGACCGTACCATATTAATTTTAGATATTTTTGCGCAACGTGCGAAAACGAAAGAAGCGCAGCTGCAAGTAGAAGTGGCCCACCTTCAGTATATGATGCCTCGTTTAATCGGTCTTCGCGAATCGTTAGGAAGACAGAGCGGCGGTGTTGGTACGAAAAATAAAGGTGTCGGTGAGAAGAAATTAGAGTTGGATCGTCGTAAAATTGAAGAACAAATTTCAGTTTTAAATAAAGATTTAGAAGCTCTTGTTGCGCAGCGTCAAACGCAGCGAAAGCAACGTAAGAAAAATGAAATTCCTGTTGTAGCATTAGTAGGTTATACAAACGCGGGAAAATCAACGACGATGAATGCGATGCTTGAAATTTATAATGGGACAGAAGAAAAACAAGTATTTGAAAAAGATATGTTATTCGCGACGTTAGAAACATCGGTGCGAAATATTGATTTACCAGATAATAAATCATTCTTATTAACAGATACAGTTGGATTTGTAAGTAAATTACCACATCACCTTGTGAAAGCATTCCGTTCAACGTTAGAAGAAGTAGCGGAAGCGGACCTACTTATTCACGTTGTAGATTACGCAAATCCAAATTATGAACAGTTAATTGATATTACAAATGAAACGTTAAAGAAAATTGGAGTAGAAAATATTCCAACAATCTATGCTTATAACAAATCAGATATGGTAGATGTTGAAATTCCGAAAGTACAAGAAGACCGTGTTTATTTATCGGCGAAGAAACATGTTGGAATAAAAGAGCTTGTCGAAATGATTCGCTCACACATCTATAAAGAGTATACGAAGTGTGAAATGTTAATTCCGTATGATCAAGGACAGGTAGTTTCTTATTTCAATACTCATGCGCACGTTCTATCTACGAGTTATGAAAACGAAGGTACGAAACTAGAAGTGGAGTGTAAGACGAGCGATTACGAAAAATATAAGCGTTTTGCAATTTAATAAAGAAGGCGATCCTAAAATGTTTTAGGATCGCCTTTTTCTTATTCCGTAATAGAGGCCCACTTATAAGAATAAATTCCTGCAAATGGACGAACAACAACACCTTTTACTGTTGGACGTTCTAAATATACAAGTCCTGATTGGAAGATTGGAGCGATAGCTGCATCATCTTCAAGTAAGATTTTCTCAGCATCTTGGAACGCTTTCCAACGTGCTGGTAAGTCAGTTACTAAAGTAGAGCTCGTTTTCTCAATTAATTCGTCGTATTGTTTGTTTGAGTAACTCATCTTATTAAACGGTCCGTCTGTGACGAACATATTTAAAAATGTTGTAGGATCAGGATAATCTGGTCCCCATGTAGAAAGTGAAATTTCAAAATCACCATTTCCTTCACGATCTAAAAATGCTTTTACTGGAAGTGGTTGTAATGTGATTTTTAATCCAGGTAAGTTTTTCTCCAGTTCACCTTTTAAAAACTCACTAATTTTTTTATCGTTAGATTCATCAGTTGTTATGATTGAAAGAGAAGCGTTTTGTAAATTTGTTTCTTTTTTCGCAGTTTCCCATAGTGTTTTAGCTTCTTTCACATTTGTTTCTACTTTTACATGACTTGTACTGCGAAAATCTTTATTGTCAGGTCCTTTTACGAATCCTTTTGG
The DNA here is from genome assembly GCF_051915205.1 of Bacillus cereus group sp. MYBKT111-2. Classification (NCBI taxonomy): domain Bacteria; kingdom Bacillati; phylum Bacillota; class Bacilli; order Caryophanales; family Bacillaceae; genus Bacillus; species Bacillus cereus group sp. MYBKT111-2. Next base: position 363,745 of record NZ_JBQAEG010000004.1, on the reverse strand, counting down.
AACGAATGCATTCGCAGGTATAGAACCATTGTTTAAAATCGTTGTTGCGATTCCTTGTTTATCAAAAGCAAGCGAAATAGCTTTACGAGCATTTTTGTTTGCTAACAAAGGGTTCTTTTGACTAAATCGGAAAAACGTTACAGAAGGACGTTCCATCTTCTTTAAGCTCGGATCTTTTTGATATTTATCAACAAACTCTGAATTGATCGTAATTCGGTCTACTTGTTTACTTTCAAATAAATTAACAGCTGTTGAAGTATCTTTTACGATATTTACATTAATTTCATTTAATTTCACATTTTTATTATCCCAGTAGTTCGGGTTTTTTGTCATTTTATAACTTGTATCATGTTTCCATTCACTTAATTGGAAAGGTCCGTTATAAACTACATTTGCAGCTTCAAGTCCGTAATTTTTCCCTTGTGCTTCTACAACCTTTTTGTTTTGAGGATAAAATGTTGCAAATCCCATTAAACCTAAAAAGTATGGAACAGGGTGTTCTAACTGTACTTCTAATGTTTTATCGTCAATTGCTTTTACACCAAATGAGTCAATTGGCAATTCTTTTTTATTTATTTTTTCTGCGTTTTTAATATCGAACATAATATGTGCGTATTCAGAAGCAGTTTCTGGATTTACGGCACGTTTCCATGCATATTCAAAATCATGAGCAGTTACTGGATCGCCATTTGACCATTTTGAATCGTGTAATGTAAATGTATATGTTTTTCCGTCTTCGCTCAGTTTGTATGATTCAGCTGCTGCAGGAACAGGTTTATTGTCAGGCCCAGGCATATATAATCCTTCCATTACGTTGTTTAAAGCAGCGTAAGAAAACCCATCGGTTGCGATAGATGAATCAAGTGTAGAAATTTCCCCAGCTTCTACAATGTTTAATACTTGTTTTGAAGATTCTTTTTTCTTTTCTCCAGTAGTTGTTGCCTCTTGTTTTTGACTACATGCTGTTAAAAACATAGATAATGTGATTGAGAGTGCAACGATTCCTTTTGTTTTTTTCTTCATAGTTGTCATCCTTTCCTTCATCTCTGCCTTAGTATAAAAGAAAATATAGAAAATTTCTATAAATAAATCCGATAAAACATATAGAGAAAATATATTATTTAAAAAGTGATATTTCTGGAAAAAGAAATGAAACCAGTATAGAATAGAAATGTTTCAAAAGTCAGAATTTATTACACCTACTGTAATAAATATATATTTTGTACAGAAAGGAGAGATTCACATATGCAGGCAGTTTCGCAAAAAAATACAGTAGAAACACCGACAATATATCGAATATTATTTGCGATTAGTTTCGGTCATTTTCTAAATGATTCGATGCAAGCAGTTGTGCCCGCGTTGTTTCCTATTTTGGAAAAAACGATGAATTTATCCTATATGCAAGTAGGGTGGATTGCGTTTGCGTTAAATATGACATCATCGATTATGCAGCCGGTTTTTGGTATGTATTCGGATAAGAAACCGTCACCATTTTTATTACCGCTCGGAATGTTTTCGAGTATGCTTGGGATGATTGGACTCGCGTTTGCACCGAACTTTATTATTGTTATTATTTCTGTTTTATTTATCGGATTAGGTTCCGCAGTCTTTCATCCAGAAGGCGCCCGAGTTGCTTATATGGCAGCAGGGACGAAACGAGGTTTAGCGCAAGCGATTTATCAAGTGGGAGGAAATACAGGGAATTCTCTAGCTCCTATTTTTACAGCGTTAATTTTCGTTCCACTTGGGCAAATTGGTTCTTTAGGTTTTACGGCCTTTGCAGCAGTAGGGATTGTATTATTAATTTTCGTATCAAATTGGTATAGGAATGAATTAGCGACTGGCGCTGTGAGAAGAAAAAAGAGGGCTGCGCTTGAGGCGGAAAATGCGATTGTAAGTACACATATTAAATTTGTTATTTTACTTCTTGTTTTCCTTACTTTTGTACGCTCTTGGTACGGTGCTGGTATCGGGAATTTTTATCAATTTTACTTAATTGAGCATTACGGTTTATCTATAAAAAATGCTCAGTATTTCGTATTCGCATTTATGATTGCTGGTGTGTTAGGAACCTTCTTTGGTGGTCCATTAGCAGATCGATTTGGAAAGAAAACAATTATTGTATTTTCAATGCTAGGTTCAGCCCCACTTGCACTTTTATTACCCCACGTTTCGCTCGTATGGGTCATACCGCTATTTTTATGTATCGGTTTTATTAGTTCAAGTAGTTTTAGTGTAATTGTTGTATATGCGCAAGAGCTTGTTCCTGGAAAAGTAGGAATGGTATCTGGATTAATTGTAGGGCTTGCGTTTGGACTCGGCGCTTTAGGCTCTGTAGTTCTTGGGAAATTGGCTGACATATATAGTCTACAATTCATTATGTTACTATGTAGTTGTCTACCATTAATTGGACTTACTTCTTGGTTATTACCAAGTGATAAGAAAACGATAGAATAGGGGATGCACTATGAAATTATGTGAAAATGTTACAGAATTAATAGGAGATACACCTGTCGTCCGTTTATCTAAATTTATTCCAGAAGACGCAGCAGATGTGTATGTAAAACTAGAAATGTTTAATCCATCACGCAGTGTGAAAGACCGTGCTGCCTATAATTTATTGCACGTTGCAGAAGAGAATGGTCTTATCAAACCAGGGGATACAATTATTGAACCAACAAGCGGGAATACAGGAATTGGTTTAGCAATGAACGCAGCAGCTAAAGGATATAAAGCGATTTTAATTATGCCAGATAATATGTCAAAAGAGCGTATAAATTTATTGAAAGCATACGGAGCAGAAGTAGTTTTAACACCAGCAGAACAAAGAATGCCAGGGGCAATTGCGAAGGCGTTAGAATTGCAAGAGAAAATTCCAAATAGTTTTATTCCGCAGCAATTTGAAAATCCAGCAAACCCGAATATTCATCGTTATACAACTGCACTTGAAATTTATGAACAAATGGATGGAGAGCTTGATGCATTTGTAGCAACGGCAGGAACAGGCGGAACGATTACTGGGACTGGTGAAACGTTAAAAGAGAAACTACCCAATTTATATGTTGCAGTAGTAGAACCGAAAGGATCTCCTGTTTTATCCGGAGGTGTTCCAGGTCCTCATAAACTAGTAGGAACAAGTCCAGGGTTTATCCCAAAAAACTTAAATACAGAAGTGTATAACGAAATTATTCAAATTGCAGACGAAGAGGCTTTAACGACAATGAGAAACTTAGCTAGACAAGAGGGATTATTAGTTGGGCCGTCTTCTGGTGCTTCTGTTTACGCAGCGATTATGATTGCGAAACGATTAGGTGCTGGTAAAAAAGTTTTATGTATTGCACCTGATACAGGTGAGCGTTATTTGAGTATGGGATTATTTGAATGAAAATGATAGAAACCCCTTAATGGTGAAAGAGAGCTATTAAGGGGTTTGTTGTAGGTTATTTAGAGAGGAGAAGCACAATGAAACTATTAAAACCAACATATGAATATAGCAAACAAATTATGGAGTATCGCGATGCGTTTTTACATGCTGATGAACAACCACACGGCAGTAGTTCTTTACAAAATTTTGATTCTCTCGATGAATGGTTTGAAAAAGTGAGTATACAAGAAGCGGGAGAAAACTTACAAGGTAATCGAGTACCGTCTAGCCAATTTTTAAGTTTTGAAAAAGGGGAACTTATAGGTTTTGTAAATATTAGACATCGACTAAACTCAGAATTATTGCGGGAAAGTGGTCATATTGGATATAGTGTCCATCCAAATAAACGTCGCCAAGGTTACGCTACAAAACAACTACAATTTGCATTGGATGAAGCACAAAAATTAGGATTGCAGAAAGTGTTAATAACTTGTGATAAAGCTAATATCGCTTCGGCTAAAACGATTCAAAAGGTTGGCGGTGTGTTAGAAAATGAAGTAGTTTCTTCTCATACTGGGGAAATTGTACAACGTTATTGGGTAGAAATATGATGTAGTGGAACTTTGAAAAGGGAATAAAATGTGTAATATCGAAATAAATAAATGAAATAAGGCTGTAATGCAATTATAGGGGGAAATGAAGTGGGATTAAAAGAGAAAGTAATAGAAATGTCAGAGATTTATAGGAAGAACCCAAAAGTGGAGGCTATTATTTTAGCCGGTTCAGTAGCTAGAAAGCTAGAAGATGAACATTCAGATATAGAACTACATATTTTATGGTCAATGCCACCAGAGAATGAGGATCGTAAAGGGCCTATTAACTATATTGGTGGAACAATTTTGTCATATCATCCTTATGAAGAAGAAGAATGGTCGGAAACGTATTTGACGAAAGAAGGAATTAAATTAGAGATTAGTAACTTTTTAACAGAAACAGTAAAGAAAGTGATTTCGGATGTGGTGGATCAATATGATATAAGTTATGAAAAACAATGTATTGTATCATCCGTGCATGACGGTGTTAGTTTGTATGGGGAAGAGAAAGTGAATGAATTAAAAGATAGAGTGGTAGCATATCCAGAAAATCTAGCGAAACGGATGATTTCAGAAAATCTTTGGTTAAGCAATCGCTGGCATAATCGAGAGGCGCTTTTAAAACGAAAAGATTGGCTTATGCTATATGATGTTATTTGTGAAGCACAAAGGAATATATTTGGGGTCTTATTTGGTTTGAATAAAATGTATGTACATCACCCGGCGTTTAAATGGATGCCATATAATGTGGAACGAATGATTATTAAGCCTGAAAACTTATATGAGCGTATGACGAATACGTTAATAGGGAAACCGGAGTATAGTGTACAAGAGTTAGAAGTGTTAATCGAGGAGCTATTACAGTTAGTAGAACACCATGCTCCGGAATTACATATTGCTGAACAGCAAAAGCGTATTCAATATGCGAAATAAAAAACAAAGAGATGTAACCCTTGTTACATCTCTTTGTTTTTTATTTTACTAATTTCCCCAGTATAGGTAAGCGTTGAATTCTATCACCGAGAATATGTGAAGCAAGTCCACTTGTTAATACGAATAAAAGGTAAACAAGCCCTCCTACAGCGCCACATATAACGACAATGAGAAGTGATTCCATATAAGTTTGTCCAGGAATTAACCATGTTAAAATTGATTTTAATGCCATCACAACAGCAGACATTGCTGCGGAGTAAATTGTAATAAGAAATACTGTTTTTGCTGTCTCACCAATTTTAAATTTCGCAAACTTAACGATGCAGTACAACATAATACTATTGGAAACGAGGTATCCAAGAATGGTTCCAAGTACAGCACCGTGTCCGCCAAATAAATGTAAGAGCGGTGTATTTACTACAACTTTAACGAGAATTCCGGCTGAGAATGCAATCATTGTTTTTCGTTGATAATCGATTCCTTGTAAAATAGCTGCTGAAACTGTGAAAATCGCACTTAATATAGCAGACGGTGCGAATGAAATTAAATATTGTGATCCACCAAGTGCGATTTCAGGATTTACATAAACCATGCGGAATGCATCGTAAGCGATGCTAGCAAGACCAAATGCAGCCGGGATTGTGAAGAATAACAAGACTTGAAATATCTTTGAAATTTGTTCTTGTAATTCTTCTAATTTCCCGCTTGTATAAGATTTCGTTATAGCCGGAATGATCGTTAAGGAGAATCCAGTTGCAAGTGAAGCTGGAATCATAATTAACTTTTGGGCATAGTTCGTTATATAAGCGAAAACTGCATTTGCTGTTTCTAACGGCTCTCCCATCGCCCTAAGGACATCAGCTACAGTATATTGATCTACTAACGTGTAAAGTGGAATTGCGATGCCGACAAATACAATTGGGATTGCATAGCGAAGTAATTCTATATAAATATTTTTTAATGGGATATGGGATGTTCTTGATTTTAATTCACCTTCGGGAGGTTTTAACCCATTATATTTTTTCCAGTACATCATTAAAATAGAGACACTTGCAAGTGCTCCGATAACAGCTCCAAACGTAGCAACTGCAACAGAAGAGGCTACGGAACCTCCTAATAGTTTTGAGACGATAAAGCTACCAACTAAAATGAAAACAACACGTGCAATTTGTTCCACGACTTGAGAAACAGCACTTGGTTTCATATGTTGAAAACCTTGGAAATAACCACGTGTAACACTCATAGCTGGTACGATAATAAGTGCAAAACTTAATGCTCGCATCGTAAGTGTTACGTCAGCGATAAATTGTGGATCTGGCGTTTTCGAGCGAATAATAAATTGTGATATGTAGGGTGCTCCAATAAATAAAACTAAAAACCCTAAAAATCCCATAAACAACATTAATTTTACGCTAGAGTTGTATAATTTTTTGCTTGTACTATAATCACCAAGCGCATTATGCTTTGCAACAAATTTGGAAACGGCAATAGGGATGCCGGCAGTTGAAAAGCTTAATAAAATTCCGTACCAAGAGTATGCATATCCATATAAAGCGACCCCTTGTGTTCCGACTAATAGTTGAAAAGGGAAGAAGTATATAAAACCTAATATACGTGAAATCATTGTTGCGCCGCTTAATAAAGCAGTTCCTTTTAAAACTTTTGAAGTAGACAAAATTCTTTCCTCCTACTCGTGCTGTCTTACGTTTATCGTATATTACTATAAACCTGTTAGAGTAGTTAATATAGTATGGAACATAAATATTCTAATATTATTCACTTAAAAGTCATATTTTACATTTTCAAATAGAATGTAATACGTAAAAATTCAAAATATAAGTTGACACTATTTTTAATGTGTGATAAAAATGATAGTAATCAATTCGGAAAATAATATTTGGGCAATGAAAGGGTATAGTAGTGAATATCTCCCTATTACAGAGAGCTGATGGTTGGTGTGAATCAGTATATAGATTATTCATGAAGTTCGTCCTGGAGCATCTTTCATAAATCTCACATTATGAGGAAATGAAAGACGGTAGTTTATACCGTTATCAAATAAAGTGGTGAAGATTGTTTCACAACTAGGGTGGTACCGCGATATTTATCGTCCCTACGTATTTACGTAGGGACGTTTTTTATTTAGGTCTTACTTTGTTGTGGCTTCATAACTAGGGTGGTACCGCGATAATTTATCGTCCCTACGTATTTGCGTAGGGACGTTTTTTATTTAGGTCCTAACTTTGGTGTATCTTCATAACTAGGGTGGTACCGCGATATTTTTGTCGTCCCTACGTATTTACGTAGGGGCGTTTTTTATTAGTAGAGAGGAAGTGAACGTATTAGAAAAGAGTGTGGATAGAACAATATAAATACCGAATTGTAAAACAGAAAAAGATAAAGAGAGGAGATTAACAAATGAATTCACAGCAATGGACATCGAAATTAGGTTTCGTATTAGCTGCGGCAGGTTCAGCGATTGGTCTAGGGGCAATTTGGAAGTTCCCGTATATGGCCGGAATTGGAGGGGGCGGCGCGTTCTTCCTTATTTTCATCGGTTTCACATTATTAATTGGTTTACCGCTATTATTAGCTGAATTCGTAATTGGAAGAAGTACACAAAAAGAGGCTGTTGATGCGTATAGAGAAATCGCACCAAAAACATTATGGCCATGGTTAGGGAAATTAGGGATTGTAACTTGTTTCATATTACTTTCTTTCTACAGTGTTGTAGGAGGCTGGATTTTATTATATTTATGGAATGCAATTACAGGTAGACTATGGGAAGGAAATGGCGCATACGAAGCTACGTTTGGTGAAATCATTTCCAATCCGTATTTAGCAGTAGGATCACAGCTATTATTCATCCTTATTACTATTTTTATCGTAAGTAAAGGTGTACAAAATGGTGTTGAAAAAGTAAATAAATATTTCATGCCAGCACTATTCGTTTTATTCTTTGTATTAATCGTTCGTGCACTTACGTTAGATGGTGCAGGAGAAGGGGTTCGTTTCTTCTTACAACCTGATTTCTCACATGTAACATCAGAAGTTATTTTATATGCGATGGGACAATCGTTCTTCTCACTATCAGTCGGAGTAGCAGTAATGGTAACGTATAGCTCATACTTACCGAAAGAGGAAAGTTTACCGCGTTCAGCATTTTCTATCGTAGCTTTAACGCTTGTAATTACATTACTTGCAGGACTTGCAATTTTCCCAGTAGTGTTCGCATTTGGAATGGAACCATCTCAAGGACCGGGACTATTATTTATCGTACTGCCAGCTATTTTTAGTAAAATGGCATTCGGAAAATTCTTCTTCATCGTTTTCTTACTACTATTCTTCTTTGCTACTATTACATCAGCGATTTCGATGTTAGAAATTAGCGTGGCATCTTTAACTGCAAAAGGTAAAGGGAAACGTGAAAAAATGGCTTTAATCGTAGGTTTATTAATCTTCGTTGTAGGAGTACCATCGGCATTGTCATTTGGTATATTAAGCGATCTGAAGATTTTCGGAAAGACAGTCTTTGATTTAGCGGATTATGCAGTTAGTAACGTATTAATGCCACTTGGTGTTTTATTAGTTTCTATCTTTGTTCCTTTAAAAATGAAGAAAGATGTATTAATGAAAGAGCTTGGTGTAAGTAAAAATAAAGGCTATAAATTGTTTGTATTATGGTTATTCTTACTTCGCTTCATCGCACCAATTGCGATTATTATCGTATTCTTAAATGTACTTGGCATTATTTAAACAAAAAGGTAGCGTATCATTGTATGATACGCTACCTTTTTTACTTTGTTCTTTTTTGTAGTTCGTTTACTGTTACGAACTGATAGCCCTTCTTAGATAAAGAGTCTAAAATACCTTCAATGGTCTGTAAACTTTCATTAGACTCATCATACATAGAGTGCAGTAAAATGATAGAACCTGGTTTTACATTTTTATTAACATATTCAATTTTATCAGCAGCAGATTTATAAAAAGTATCAGGTTCAAGGTCCCAGGTGATTGTTTCGATATTGTTTTTATTTAAATAATAGGGCAGACCAATTAGCTTTTTCCCGTTAGGTGGTCTAAAATCAATGGCGCCTGTAAATCCTGTTTGGCGGATTAATGCATTCGTTTTTTCTATTTCTTCTTTAATAAAAGAAGGTGTTTTAAAAACCATTCTGTTATGAGAATATGTATGGTTTCCAATTTGGTGTCCAGATTGTACGATAGATTTTCCTAACGATAGGTTTTTCTCTAATTCATTTCCAATTAAAAAGAAAGTAGCTTTTGCATTGTATGTATCTAGTAGCGGTAATATTTGTTTTACATTGTTAGTAGGGCCATCATCAAAAGTTAAAGCAATCACCTTTTCATTTGTTTCTACTCGATTTGTTAAATCTCCAAATAATTGAAAGCTTCTTGCATTCATCAATTTGTATGTTCCGAATAATGCTATATTAATAATGAATAATGTAATGATTGTAATGATTATTTTCTTTTTCATAAAGCAACCTCACTATAGTTTTTGATTGGACTAAAAAGTATTATATCAAACTAAGTAATTTCATGCTTTAAAAAGGATGTGGATGCAAGGGGAAGGAATTTATCATATAATGTAATGAAAAAGGTATATTAGGAGGTGTTTACATGGCGATTATAATTCAATTGCCAGACACTGCAGCGTCTCATGCAAAGCCAAGTATGGAAATGGCGATACTTTGCGTGAGGTAGACAAGTAATATACAATTCATCGCCAAAATGAGCTTGTATCATTTTTTGTATTTGGCTTTGCACCTTATTGAAATGAACCATAAAAAATAAGGGGCGAGCAGAAATGAAATACGTAAAAGCTAAGGCAGTTTTACCAGAGAGTTTAATTACTGAAATTCAAAAGTATATACAAGGTGAAACAATTTACATTCCAAAACAAGAAACGAAACATTATAAATGGGGAACACGATCTGGAGGAAGAAAACAGTTAGATGAAAGAAACAAAGCCATTAAAGAAGCGTTTAAAAGTGGAATTGCTATTCATCAACTTGCAGAAGATTATTTTCTTTCCGGAGAAACGATTAAAAAGATTGTGTATTCTAAATGAAAAAAAAGAGTCTAGTTCAAATATTATTTTGAACTAGACTCTTTTTTGCTTTGTATCTATTGGATATATAGCTTATGAATGGGAAAGATAATAGAAAAATATGTCGTTTTTTTACTAAATAGAACATTTGAGTGAAAAGCAGAAAGGTGAACATATATGAATCATATTGGACAAATAACGATAGAGCTTTTAATTGGTTTTTTTGTTCTATTAATTGCTACAAAAATATTAGGGAAAACACAAATATCTCAGCTGACGCCATTTGATTTTATTTCTGCTATTGTTCTTGGTGAGCTCGTTGGAAATTCAATATATGATCCTAAAATTAAAGTGTGGTCTATTTTATATTCAGTATTTGTATGGGTAATTTTAATTTATACAATAGAAGTGATAACGCAAAAAATAAGAGGAACAAGAAGGTTTTTTGAAGGATATCCTTCCATTATTATTCGTAATGGAAAGATTGATCGTGAACAATTAAGTGTAAATCATTTGGACATTAACCAATTACAACAAATGCTTAGGCAACAAAAAGATATATTTTCAATCCGAGAAGTTGAATATATGATATTAGAACCTAACGGAAATATAAGTGTTCTGAAAAAAAGTAAATACGAATCTCCCACTATAAATGATTTAAGTTTAAAGCATAAGCCTGTATACTTACCAATTTCATTAATTAGTGATGGGAAAGTAGTGAAAGATAATTTGAGAGAAGCGGGCTTTGATGAAGGATGGCTGTATAAGCAAATAAAGCAAAAAGGAATTACTAAATTTGAAGACGTGTTATATGCGGAATGGAAAACAGATGATGGCTTCTTTTGTCAGGAAATGGAGCGGTAAAATATAATCGATGTATGTAATATTCATTTCTAAGTTATCTTTTACATACCAAAAAGCTAAATCATTGTATACAATAAGATTAGATCAACAATTTGTATGGAGTGATAAAGATGGAAGCTTTTATTAGAAGTGATCAATATAATTTTATAAAATCACAAGCTTATATTTTAGCGAATGGGCACGCAACGGCAAATGATAGAGGTGTCATTCAAGCGTTAAAATCATTAGCAATTGAAAAGATAATACATGTATTTGAGAATTTAACGGATGAGCAGAAAGAGTTAATCGATACGGTATTAACAGTTCAAAATAGAGAAGACGCAGAATCGTTTTTAATGAAAATAAATCCGTACGTCATTCCGTTTCAGGAAGTTACAGCACAAACATTAAAAAAATTATTTCCTAAGGTGAAAAAATTAAAACTTCCTGATATGGAAGAAATGGACATGAAAGAATTATCTTATTTAAGCTGGATTGATAAAGGGTCAAGCAGGAAATTTATTATAGCGAAAAATGATAAAAATAAGTTTGTTGGTCTGCAAGGAACGTTTCAAAGTTTAAATAAAAAGAGCATTTGTTCTTTATGTCACGGACATGAAGAGGTAGGGATGTTTTTAGTTGAAATTAAAGGTGATATACCAGGAACTTTCGTGAAAAAGGGAAACTATATTTGCAAAGATGCCGTGGCCTGTAATCAGAATATGAAATCACTTGATAAATTGCAGGATTTTATTGAGAGATTGAAGAAATAAAATGGAAAACCTCTAGTGCTTAAACTGGAGGTTTTTTATTTAAGAAACGGTAATAGATTTCTTTTTTAAAAGATATAATTTATAAATAAAACATAGGAGAGCTAAAGAAATGTTTAAAAAGTTTTTACTTTCTTTACCGGATGTTTTACTTATATGTATTGTTATCTACATAACATACACAACTACTCTTAGTTTTGTACAGATGTTAGTAATTTCAATTACAATCGGAATCGTTGGTGGTCTTGTTATAAGAATTTGTAAGGATGTATTCACGTATATAAGGTGGACAATGAAACAAAGGAAATCTTGAATATGTTAAATAGCTATAAGGAGAAAATAAAATGACTAATAAAAAGAATAAAACTAAAAATGAGATAATACTTTGGACATTAACAGCTGTTGTTTTTATCATTGTATGGTACTTTTTTCAAAGATAAAAATGCATCGTACTTAAAAAGTACGATGCATTTTTATTATTTTTTTTGCCAATTTTCTTTTATAAAATCTGCACGGCCAGATTCTTTTTGCTCAGTAGCATATTTCTCTGGATTTTTTTTATAGAAATGTTGATGGTATTCTTCAGCCTCATAAAAAGGTGCAGCCGGGCGAATTTCAGTTACGATTGGCTCTTTAAACATACCGCTTTCCGCAAGAGTTTGTTTTGATTTTTCAGCAAGCTCTTTTTGCGTTTCGGTATGATAAAAAATAGCGGTGCGATAAGATGGACCGCGGTCAAAGAATTGTCCGCCATCATCAGTTGGATCGATTTGTGGCCAATATAAATCCAGTAATTTTTCATATGGGAAAATAGAAGGATCAAATGTAATTTGTACAACTTCTAAATGACCAGATGTACCCGCTTTTACTTGTTCATATGTTGGGTTTTCTACATGACCACCTGCATAGCCAGAAAGTACTTTATGAATACCAGGAAGTTCATCAAACGGCTTTACCATGCACCAAAAGCAACCGCCTGCGAAGGTTGCGAGTTCGTATGTTATTTCGGACATTGTTGTAATCCTCCTAAATATATATGTTTTATATAGTATTATATAAAAAGTTTTATTGCGCAATAAAAAAGATTCGAAAATATATGTTTTTTACAAACAAGATCCACCGCTCACATCAATTAATTGTCCAGTAACCCAGCGGCTGTCTGGAGAGGCAAGAAATGCAGCAGTATCGGCAATGTCTTCTACTTCACCTAAGCGATTGAAGGCAGAAATAGTAGTGGCATACTGTTTCATCATTGGATCGCTCAAGAGTTCCGCATTCATATCTGTTTTGATAAATCCTGGAAGTATTGCATTCACCGTTATTCCTCGTGCTCCGAGCTGTTTTGCAAGCGTGAAAGTCATTGTATTAATAGCACCTTTCGTCATACTATATGCAACAAAATCAGGTAAAGAAATGCGTGTGGCAGCGGATGAAATATTAATAATTCGGCTATTGTCACGTAAACGAGATAGAGCTTGTTGGATGATAAAGAATGGTGCTTTTGCATTTACTGAAAACATTCTATCAAAAAATTGTTCAGTCGTTTCTTCAATAAAAGCACCAGGACCAATGCCAGCGTTGTTTATTAAAATATCAAATTGTGTTTCACCAGTGCGCTTTTGTAATTCAGTATCTAAAGCGTTATAAAGGTTTTCTACACCGTGTAAGGATTCTAAATTTGCGCCGATAGAAAAAGCTTGTCCGCTATTTGATTGAATTTCATGAACAGTTTCTTCAGCGTCATCTTTTCGATTACCGTAATGAACAGCAACCAATGCACCGTCATTTGCTAAACGTTTAGCGATCGCTCGTCCAATTCCTCGGCTTGCTCCTGTAACTAACGCTACTTTCCCTTTTAACATAGTTTCCTCATCTCCTCATAAACTTTATAAGTTTTTCTTTATGTAGTAATGCAAACATACTTAAGTAATATATGAGTGTATGTAAGTAATGTATTCCAATTTTGATTTTTTTGAAAAAATATGTTGACAATGAAAAGAACAACGTCCTATAATACGTTTAACAAATGAAAGTTAATTAAGAATTTTCTAACTTTATATGTTGTATATGCAAAGAAGAGGAAAGTAGATGATTATGATCGTTTCAGAGAGCTACTCCAAGGCTGTGAGAGTAGTAACAATCGAGTCATTGAAGATCACCTCGGAGCATCGCTTGCGAAAGGGAAACTGAGTAGAGGGCGACGGCATCGTCTCCGGTAAAAGGACGGGGGTCTAATTGGACCTACAGAGCTTATATTTCGTGAGAAGTATAAGGAAGCTGAGTGGTAACGCGAAACTCTCGCCTCAGCAATCAAAGCTACTAAATTGTAGTAGTTGATTGCTGAGGCGAGAGTTTTTATTTTAAAAAATAAGAGAATGCGTAGAAGAGGAGAGTAAATGATAAAGATTGTTTCAGAGAGCTGCCCAAAGGCTGTGAGGGTGGTAACAATCAAATCTTTGAAAATCACCTCGGAGCACTATTTTTGAAAGCTAGTAAAAAGTAGCGGAGTTGTTTCCGATAGAAAAACAAAAGTCTAATTGGACTTGCAGAGCTTACATTTCGTGAGAAGTGTAAGGAAGCTGAGTGGTACCACGATTCCCTCGTCTCAGCAATGGATTGCTACAAGTATGTATGTAATCGATTGTTGAGACGAGTATATTTTTAAGAATTATATACTGAATATTCTGTTAAAAATACTCATCTCAGCAATCGATATAGAAATAGATTGCAAAAATAGAGAGAAAAAAAGAGGAGCGATGTGAGATGGGAAATCAGTACATTTATATGAATGGGGAATTTGTAGAAAAAGAAAAGGCAGTTGTTTCAGTATATGATCATGGTTTTTTATACGGAGACGGTGTATTTGAAGGGATTCGTAGTTACGGTGGAAATGTATTTTGTTTAAAAGAACATGTAAAACGATTATATGAATCGGCAAAATCTATTTTACTTACAATCCCGCTGACGGTTGACGAAATGGAAGAAGCAGTTTTACAGACACTTCAAAAAAATGAGTATGCAGATGCTTATATTCGGTTAATTGTTTCAAGAGGAAAAGGGGACTTAGGGCTCGATCCGAGAAGTTGTGTGAAACCGAGCGTTATTATCATTGCAGAACAATTAAAGTTATTCCCGCAAGAATTTTACGATAATGGATTAAGCGTTGTATCTGTTGCATCAAGACGTAATACGCCAGATGCTTTAGACCCACGTATTAAGTCAATGAACTACTTAAATAACGTACTTGTAAAAATTGAAGCGGCACAAGCAGGAGTGCTAGAGGCTCTTATGTTAAATCAACAAGGATATGTTTGTGAAGGATCTGGAGATAATGTTTTCGTTGTGAAAGATGGAAAAGTATTAACCCCGCCATCCTATTTAGGAGCATTAGAAGGTATTACAAGAAATAGTGTTATTGAGCTATGTGAGCGACTTCATATTCCATGTGAGGAAAGGCCATTTACTCGCCATGACGTATATGTAGCAGATGAAGTATTTTTAACGGGAACGGCAGCAGAATTAATTCCTGTTGTAAAAGTTGATTCAAGAGAAATTGGAGATGGGAAACCAGGAAGTGTAACGAAACAATTGACAGAGGAATTTAAAAAGTTAACGAGGGAAAGAGGAGTACGTGTTCCAGGATTGGCGGAAAGTTTACTGTAGGTAGGGAGAGGAGTTAATTAAAATGGAGCAACAGTATACAACATATGAGAAATTACAGTGTGAAGATGTGACAGGAGCTGGACACGTTATTCAATGCTTGAAGAATTTAGGCGTAACGACTGTTTTCGGTTATCCGGGCGGAGCGATTTTGCCAGTGTACGATGCGTTATACGGAAGTGGTTTAAAGCACATTTTAACTCGTCATGAACAAGCTGCTATTCATGCGGCAGAAGGATATGCGAGAGCTTCTGGAAAGGTCGGGGTAGTCTTTGCTACCTCTGGCCCAGGGGCGACAAATTTAGTTACGGGCTTAGCAGATGCTTATATGGATTCGATTCCTTTAGTTGTCATTACAGGGCAAGTTGCAAAGTCATTAATTGGTAAAGATGGATTTCAAGAAGCAGATGTTGTTGGAATTACAGTACCTGTTACAAAGCATAATTACCAAGTTCGTGATGTGAATCATTTATCGCGCATTGTACAAGAAGCTTTTTACATCGCCGAAAGCGGGCGGCCGGGGCCGGTATTAATTGATATTCCAAAAGATGTTCAAAATGCAAAAGTCACCAGTTTCTTTAATGAAGAAGTTGATATTCCGGGGTACAAACCAGAACTCGTACCAGACAGCATGAAACTTAGAGAGGTAGCGAAAGAAATTTCAAAAGCGAAACGTCCACTTCTTTATATTGGAGGAGGTGTCATTCATTCAGATGGATCTGATGAACTGATCAAATTTGCAAGAGAAAATCGTATTCCAGTCGTGTCAACTTTAATGGGACTAGGTGCATATCCGCCGGGAGATCCATTATTTTTAGGAATGCTCGGTATGCATGGAACGTACGCTGCAAACATGGCAGTAACAGAATGTGACTTATTACTTGCTTTAGGTGTTCGCTTCGATGATCGTGTAACAGGAAAATTAGAACTCTTTTCTCCGCATTCGAAAAAGGTACATATTGATATAGATCCTTCGGAGTTTCATAAAAATGTAACTGTGGAATATCCAGTTGTTGGAGATGTGAAAAAAGCGTTACACATGTTGTTACATATGCCGATTTGTACACAGACAGATGAATGGATTACGAAAACCGAGGAATGGAAAGCGGAATACCCTCTTTCCTATATTCAAAAAGAAAGTGAGTTAAAACCACAGCATGTTATTAGCTTAGTAAGTGAATTAACGAATGGTGAAGCGATTGTTACGACAGAAGTAGGACAGCATCAAATGTGGGCTGCGCATTTTTATAAAGCGAAAAACCCGCGGACTTTTCTAACATCAGGTGGATTAGGAACGATGGGATTTGGCTTCCCGGCAGCAGTTGGTGCTCAGCTTGCAAAAGAAGAAGAACTCGTTATTTGTATTGCAGGTGATGCTTCTTTTCAAATGAATATTCAAGAACTACAAACAATTGCTGAAAATAACATCCCTGTAAAAGTATTTATTATAAACAATAAATTTTTAGGGATGGTAAGGCAATGGCAAGAAATGTTTTATGAAAACCGATTGTCAGAGTCGAAAATTGGATCTCCAGATTTTGTGAAAGTGGCAGAAGCTTATGGAGTGAAAGGATTAAGAGCGATAAATTCAACCGAGGCGAAACAAGTGATGTTAGAAGCATTTGCTCATGAAGGACCTGTCGTAGTTGATTTTTGTGTAGAAGAAGGTGAAAACGTATTTCCGATGGTTCCACCAAATAAAGGGAATAACGAAATGATTATGAAGAGGTGGGAAGAATGAGTCATACTTTTTCATTAGTTATCGATAACGATCCAAATGTCTTATTACGCATAAGTGGAATTTTTGCTCGGCGTGGTTATTATATTTCTTCATTAAATTTAAATGAAAGTGAAATGGAGTTAACGGCAGTTTGTACAGAACAAGAAGCAACATTACTCGTCGGTCAGTTGAAAAAGTTAATCAATGTACTGCAAGTAAACAAATTATAAGGAGTGTATGGAGTATGAAAACATATTATGAGCAAGATGCAAATGTAGAGTTATTAAAAGGGAAAACAGTTGCGGTAATTGGCTATGGGTCTCAAGGTCATGCACAGGCGCAAAATTTACGCGATTCTGGTGTGGAAGTTGTAGTTGGTGTTCGGCCTGGTAAGTCTTTTGAAGTAGCAAAAGCAGATGGATTTGAAGTAATGTCTGTTTCAGAAGCAGTTCGAACCGCGCAAGTTGTACAAATGTTACTGCCAGATGAACAGCAAGCTCATGTGTATAAAGCAGAGGTAGAAGAGAATCTTCGTGAAGGACAAATGTTACTTTTTTCACATGGATTTAACATTCACTTCGGCCAAATTAATCCGCCAAGTTACGTAGATGTAGCGATGGTTGCGCCAAAAAGTCCAGGTCATCTCGTTCGCCGTGTATTTCAAGAAGGAAATGGTGTTCCAGCATTAGTCGCAGTACATCAAGATGCAACGGGCACCGCATTACATGTAGCACTTGCGTATGCAAAAGGTGTAGGTTGTACACGTGCAGGTGTAATTGAAACGACATTCCAAGAAGAAACAGAGACGGATTTGTTTGGTGAGCAAGCAGTACTTTGCGGAGGGGTAACTGCACTTGTGAAAGCTGGTTTTGAAACGTTAACAGAAGGCGGATATCGTCCTGAAATTGCATACTTCGAATGTTTACATGAATTAAAGTTAATTGTTGATTTAATGTACGAAGGTGGTTTAACGAACATGCGCCATTCTATTTCCGATACGGCAGAGTTCGGAGATTATGTAACAGGATCGAGAATTGTTACAGATGAAACGAAGAAAGAAATGAAACGAGTACTTAAAGAAATTCAGCAAGGTGAATTCGCGAAGAAATGGATTTTAGAAAACCAAGCTGGGCGTCCAACGTATAATGCGATGAAAAAAGCAGAGCAAAATCATCAGTTAGAAAAAGTAGGAGCAGAGCTTCGTGAAATGATGAGCTGGATTCATGCACCGAAAGAATTAGTAAAGAAATAGAGTAATAGATTGTAAGTGAAAAATACGTAAGAGGGGATTTGACAAGATGAGAAGTGACATGATTAAAAAAGGTTTTGATAAAGCGCCGCATCGTAGTTTATTAAAAGCAACTGGTTTGAAAGATGAAGATTTTGATAAACCGTTTATAGCTATTTGTAATTCTTTTATTGAAATTATTCCAGGTCATAAGCATTTAAATGAGTTTGGGAAACTTGTTAAAGAAGCAGTGCGTGCAGCAGGTATGGTTCCATTTGAATTTAATACAATTGGAGTAGATGACGGTATTGCGATGGGGCATATCGGTATGCGCTATTCGCTTCCGAGTCGAGAAATCATTGCAGATTCAGTAGAAACGGTTGTAAATGCACACTGGTTTGATGGCATGATTTGTATTCCAAACTGTGACAAAATCACACCTGGTATGATGATGGCTGCACTACGTATTAATATTCCGACTGTGTTTGTTTCGGGCGGCCCGATGGCAGCAGGAAAAACATCTAAAGGAGAAGTTGTCGATTTAAGTTCTGTTTTCGAAGGAGTAGGAGCGTATCAATCTGGGAAAATTTCAGAAGAAGAATTAAAGGATATTGAAGATCATGGTTGTCCATCTTGTGGTTCTTGTTCCGGTATGTTTACAGCGAACTCTATGAACTGTTTATGTGAAGTATTAGGCTTAGCTCTTCCTGGTAACGGAAGTATTTTGGCTATTGATCCGAGGCGTGAGGAGTTAATTAAAGAAGCAGCAGAGAAATTAAAGATTTTAATTGAAAGAGATATTAAACCGAGAGACATCGTAACAGAAGAAGCAATTGATGATGCGTTCGCGCTTGATATGGCGATGGGCGGTTCAACAAATACAGTGTTACATACATTAGCACTCGCACATGAGGCAGGACTAGATTATGATATGAGCCGTATTGATGCTGTTTCAAGGCGTGTACCACATTTATGTAAAGTAAGCCCTGCTTCTAATTGGCATATGGAAGATATTGATCGCGCGGGCGGGATTAGTGCAATTTTGAAAGAGATGAGCCGAAAAGAAGGGGTACTTCATTTAGATCGTATTACTGCTACGGGGCAGACGTTAAGAGAGAACATTGCTCATGCAGAGATTAAAGATAAGGAAGTTATTCATTCTCTTGAAAACCCTCATAGTGAAGAAGGTGGATTACGTATATTAAAAGGAAACCTTGCGAAGGATGGGGCAGTTATTAAAAGTGGGGCAACTGAAGTAAAACGATTTGAAGGACCATGCGTTATTTTTAATTCACAAGATGAGGCTCTTGCGGGTATTATGCTTGGGAAAGTGAAGAAAGGCGATGTAGTTGTTATTCGTTATGAAGGACCAAGAGGCGGTCCTGGTATGCCGGAAATGTTAGCACCAACGTCAGCAATTGCTGGCATGGGATTAGGTGCAGATGTTGCGTTGTTAACCGATGGTCGTTTCTCTGGTGCTTCACGTGGTATTTCAGTAGGGCATATTTCACCAGAAGCAGCTGCGGGCGGAACGATTGCACTTCTTGAACAAGGGGATATCGTTTGTATCGATGTTGAGGAAAGGGTGTTAGAAGTAAGAGTGAGTGACGAAGAATTAGATAAGCGTAAAAAAGAATGGAAACGACCAGAACCGAAAGTGAAAACGGGCTGGCTTGGGCGTTATGCACAAATGGTAACGTCGGCGAATACAGGTGCAGTCTTAAAAGTCCCGAATTTTGATTGAGCCAATTAAAAAGAGATAAGGATGATATGAAATGGTGCAAAAGGTAAAGGAGAGAGTGAAAATTGAAGATATCTTAATGGCCCATAATTGCATGAAAGATATCGTTATTAAAACACCGTTACAACGTGATACAGTTTTATCTGAGAAATATGATTGTGACGTTTATGTAAAACGAGAAGATTTACAATTGATTCGCTCTTTCAAAATTCGTGGTGCGTACAATTTAATTCAAAGTTTATCAAAAGAACAATTACAAAACGGTGTTGTTTGCGCAAGTGCTGGTAATCATGCGCAAGGAGTTGCTTATACGTGCAATTTATTGAAGATTCCGTCAAAAATCTTTATGCCAACAACGACACCGAAACAAAAAGTATCGCAAGTACAATTTTTCGGTGGTGATTATGCAGAAATTGTATTAGTTGGTGATACATTTGATAGCTCTTTCCAAGAAGCACAGCGCTATTGTGAAGAAAATAGAATGACGTTTGTTCATCCATTTGATGATCCGTACGTAGTTGCTGGTCAAGGGACAGTGGCAGTTGAAATTATGCATGATATGGAGAAACCGGTTGATTATATCTTTACAGCAATTGGTGGTGGTGGATTAGCATCAGGTGTTGGTACATATGTGAAAGGTGTTAGTCCTGCTACACAGGTCATTGGGGTAGAGCCAATGGGAGCTGCATCTATGAAAGAGGCTTTTCTTCAAAATGATAATGTCGCATTGGAGAAAATAGATAGTTTTGTTGATGGGGCAGCGGTTAAAAAGGTAGGAAAGTTAACATTTGAAACTTGTAAAGATGTAATTGATGACATTGTTTTAGTACCAGAGGGAAAGGTTTGTACCACGATTTTAGAACTGTATAAGAAAAATGCGATTGTAGCTGAACCAGCTGGTGCACTCTCTATTGCAGCGCTTGATTTATATAGAGATGAAATAAAAGGTAAAACAGTTGTTTGTACGCTAAGTGGTGGAAATAATGATATTGATAGAATGCAAGAAATGAAAGAACGATCTCTCATTTATGAAGGATTAAAGCATTATTTCATCATTGAATTCCCACAGCGTTCAGGTGCGCTAAGAGAATTTCTTGATAAAGGATTAGGACCAGAAGATGATATTACTCGCTTTGAGTATATTAAGAAACATAATAAAGAAAATGGTCCAGCATTAGTCGGAGTAGAGTTAAAACATAAAGAAGATTATGAGCAATTAATTACTCGTTTTAAAGAAAATAATATTCAATTTATGGAGCTTAATAAAAATCCTGTTTTGTTTGATTTACTCATTTAATATAAGGAAAGGGTTGGCATCCAAATAAAAAAGATAGATACAAGCAAGGGAAATGCTGCTTGTTCTATCTTTTTTACAATTAAACTAAATAATTGCCATATTCAAGAAGAATAAAGCTAGCTAACCAAAAGAATATGGCAATACGAATGATTACATACATAGTAAATTCAAAGGGAGAAAGGTTTCTCTCTCGCTTTATTTTTTTTAATAGTCTCACAGAATAAAAGGAACATAAAAGCAGAATTGCTATAGAGATTTTATAGATATTTTCTAAGAGATTTATATTTTCTAATAAGTCTTTTAGCATATTCATCACCTATTCTCTAATGTATGTTACAAAGAAATGGATCTTGTACTGTTTAGTTGCGTTTATTTATTATTTTCCCTGTATCATCAATTTCTACATCAGTTGAAATTGTTTGTAAGTATTGGAGAGCTTTTCTCTTTTCTTCCTCATTTACAGGGGAAACTTGGTTGTTACGGATGATATAAGGATTGAATGACATTTGGACATCCTTTCCTTTAAAAGTTAAAGTTAATACACCAGTTTCAGCACTTTTTCCGTTCACATAACTTGGGAATAAAAAGTTTCCTAATGAGTAAGCGACAGGAACGTTATTATAATACTCAAACCCTTGTAACCAATGTGGATGACTTCCGACAATCGCGTCGGCTCCTGCTGTAACCATTTTATTTACATATTGTTTTTGATAATCTACCGGACGATTTGATTTTTCGACACCCCAATGCATATAGACAATTAAATAATCTGCATCTTTCTTTTGCTCTTTAATTGTTTTTGTTACAAGATTTAAATCATACCCGTTCGCAACGCCAGGTTTATTGTCATCAGCTACCCAAGTAAAATCAGGCATAAATCGGACGAATGAAAGGAATTTGAATTTTTTTCCTTTTGCAGTCATTTCTCGTGCAGTATAGGCATCTTTTGCATTTTTTCCGGCTCCAATGTAAGGGAACTTTAATTTTTCTACGTGAGAGATCGTGTCTAATAATCCATTTTGTCCATAATCAAGTGTATGGTTATTCCCAATATTTACGATGTCATATCCAGTGTTTTTTATCGCTTGAAGCGTGGATGGATCACTTTTAATCCAAAACAGTTGTCCAGGAGCTTTCTTTTCTTTCGTTGTAAATGCTGACTCTAAATTAACGAAAGAAATATCAGCTTTTGTTATTTCTTCTTTTACATGCTGGAATGGATAATCAGCCCCGTTTTTTTCGATTACCGGACGTAATTGCCAATCGAACATTGTATCACCAGAGAAGGTGAGTGTAATTTCTGGGTCTTCTATTTTCTTCTCACTCGTTGAAGCAGTTTTGCTAGATTTGTTTTGGAAATCGGGTGTGTCTTTCGCTTTTGAAGTAAAAGAGTGGTTAATTAATACAACAATTGGCGTAATGCAAAAGGCTATTAACAAAAATCGTTTTAGTAAAGTTTTCATAAATACCTTCCCTTTTGAGTTTATCCCGCAATTAAATTAGCAATGAGTCTACAAAAAGTAATTGGTTTATGTACAGATATAAAAAATGCGGTTTATGTATTGAAAAAACATTTGTTAATATTCTCAATATTAAGTTAACATATAGATAACCTGTAAATCAATGAATAAACCAAAATATAGAAATAAAGAATTCGAAGGGTGAAGAATGAGAAATGGTTATATTAGGAGCAGTTGTAAATGGGATTTGTATTATATTTGGTACTTTACTAGGTAAATTATTTAGTAAGATTCCAGAAAGTATGAAGGGAACGATCATGCACGCAATCGGTTTAGCGGTTACTGTACTTGGACTTCAAATGGCATTGAAAAGTGAAAATTTTCTTGTTGTCATACTAAGTTTAGTAATTGGTACCGTCATCGGGGAATGGTTACAATTAGAGGGAAAGTTAAAACAGTTAGGAGATTGGCTAGAAAATAAAGTTGGATCGAAAGGGAAAGGGAGCATATCAGAAGGTTTTGTAACAGCTACTTTAATATTTGCAATTGGCGCGATGGGGATACTTGGTGCACTCGACAGTGGGATTCGCGGAAATCATGATATTTTATTTACAAAGGCAATTATCGATGGATTCATTTCTATTATATTAACGACAACTTTAGGAATTGGCGTAGTATTTTCAGCGATTCCCGTTATTTTATATGAGGGTGGTATTGCAATTTTTGCAACACAAATTAATAGTTTGGTCCCGAAGGAATTAATGAATCAATTTATAGTAGAAATGACAGCTACAGGTGGTATTATGATAGCCGCTATTGGATTGAACTTGCTTAGTATTATTAAAATCAAGGTGGCAAATTTACTTCCAGGTATATTGGTAGTGGGTGTAATTGTTTCAATTATTTATGGTTACGGTTTGTTAGTAAATTAGTAGAGGATGGAAATACATATGGAGGAGTTTCAATTTACAAAACGTGTGCATAACATATTGGAGATTGCAGCAGAAGAGGCAGAATGTAATATCATTCAACCAGTTCATTTGTTTATTGGCATGTGTAAAGAAGGTACTGGCGTTTGTGGCGAGTTGTATATGTATTTGTTCCGTAATATGGGTACGGATTTTTCAGAAAAATTTTCATTACGAAAACAATATGATTTAACGGATCAAGATTATAAAAAAATAGGACAATATAAATTATCCCATAAGACGCTAGAAATTTTACAAATAGCGAAAAAACGTATGGAACGTTTTCAGCAAGTAATAATTAATGAAGGACATGTTATATATGCATTATTTCGTGTAAATCCAGTTATTGAAAATGCACAGATGCAAAGAGATATATTACGTATTATAGCTGAGCCAAGAGATTTAGCAGTCGATTTAAAAAGTTTTGTTCCTATTTATAATGATTTAACTTGTACTGTTAGAAAGGCTAACGCTTCTGATTTTGAACAATTAGCAATTTTTGTTGAAGCAGAATTTGGTGAACGGTGGTTACATTCGATAGAGTATGGATTTCGTACATATAAAGAAAACTTACCTATTTATATAGCAGAGCAAGAAGAAGTGATAGTAGGTTTCGCTTGTTATGACGTAGTGAGAGGAAAGAAAGGATTGTTTGGTCCAATGGGCACGGCGAAACAAAATTGTGTGAAAGGTGTAGGGAAGCAATTGTTACATTGTAGTCTACATAGTATGAAGCAAGAGGGTTATGAATATGCGATTATTGGGCAAGCGGGCCCAATTGAGTTTTATGAGAGATGTTGTAATGCACGTTTAATACCGATCATGGATTATTAACCAACTTCATTTAGGTGGAGTTGGTTTTATTATGAAAAAAATGTGGGAATGTAGTGATTTTTATTAGAAAATAGCGGGTTTTGTAGTAAATCTTACAAATAAAGCAAATTACTAAACTTTTTATAAGAAAGGGTGTAGAATGGGTATCTAAAGAAAGAAGGTGTGAAAATGGCCAGCTGGAAACGAAATTTAATGATTTGTTGGCTAGGTTGTTTTACCACTGCAGCCGGTATGAGTTTAGTAATTCCTTTTTTATCTTTTTATATTGAGGAATTAGGGGTGACTGGCACTTCTAGTATTGCACAGTGGTCGGGACTTGCATTTGGTGTAACATTTTTAATGGGTGCGATCGTATCACCAATATGGGGAAAGCTTGGTGATATACATGGACGGAAATTGATGCTAATTCGTGCTAGCCTTGGTATGGCGATTATTATGACGCTTATGGGGTTTGTAACGGATGTATATCAACTAGTCGCACTAAGATTTTTGATGGGAGCAGTATCTGGTTTCCTTTCAACAGCGATGACATTTATTGCAGCAGAAACTCCGCAAGAGCATTCAGGTTGGGCAATTTCTACAATTTCAACTGGTGGCGTGAGCGGTTCTTTACTTGGTCCATTACTTGGAGGTTATTTATCTGAGTTAATTGGAATGCGTCATGTTTTTCTTGTTACAGGAGCTTTTTTATTCCTTTCCTTTCTCATCGTTTTTTTCTTTCTACATGAAGAAAATCACTCTGCTCAAGCAAAAAAAGTTCAAACGAAAAAAGTATGGACGATGGTTCCAGCTAAGCATTTAATTATTAGTTTGTTTGTAACAACATTTATTATTCAACTTGCTAATATGTCTGTTCAGCCAATTGTTACATTGTACGTGAAAAATTTAGTTGGTCCTCAAACAGCGCATATTGAAACAATTGCAGGCGCCGTTATGTCAGCGACAGGATTAGCTGTTATTTTGGCAGCACCAAGATTAGGACGATTATCAGATCATATCGGTCCTCAAAAAACGTTAGTTGTAGCGTTGTTTGCTGCAGGAATTATCTTTATCCCGCAAGCATTTGTAACCTCAGCTTGGCAACTATTAATTCTTAGATTTTTATTAGGTATTGCACAAGCAGGATTATTACCTTCCGTACAAACTCTACTAAAACAACATACACCAACTCATGTAACGGGACGAATATTTGGATATAATCAATCGTTTCAATTTTTAGGAAATATGATTGGACCAGTACTTGGTGGACAAATTGCAGCACATGCAGGGTTTCAATATGTTTTCTTCTCTACATCATCACTATTGTTTATTGCGTGTATTTGGGTTTATTTTCATAATAAGAACGAAGAGGTATCAGAGAAACGACATTTGGAAGTTAGTTAACTAAGTGAATGAAAAAAGGATGAAGCAATGAATGCTTCATCCTTTTCTTTAAAATTTAAGACATAGATAACTTAATGTACCAAGCTCATAACTACGGTGAATGACTTCACCGCTGTTCTCGCCACTTCCCATTGCAATAAATAAAGGAACAAAATGCTCTGCTCTTGGTACTGCTAATTGTGCATGAGGCGCATTGTTTTCCCAATTAAACAACGCATCTTTATCGTTAGTCTGCATATGTTTTATAATCCAATCATCAAATTCAATTGCCCATTGTTCGGGTGTAGTTTGATTCCATTTCAGTGCTCGTAAGTTATGAACGGTAACACCGCTACCGATTACTAAAATATCTTCTTGTCCAAGTCCTTTTAATGCTTCTCCAATCTTAAATTGTTCTTTTGCAGAAAGGAATGGATTGACTGATATTTGTACGACAGGAATATTTGCTTCTGGATACATGCGATGCAAGAGTGTCCATGAGCCATGATCTAAACCTCTCGTCATATTATGATGGACTGGAATACCTTTGTTTTTAAATTTTGTTTCTAACATGGATGCAATGCTAGAAGAACCTTTTGCACGATACTTAATTTCATATAACTCTGGAGGAAAACCTCCAAAATCATAAATTGTTTCATATTCGTTATCTGATGAGGAAATCGTTAATACTTCACTTTCCCAGTGAGCAGTGAAAATAACAATTGCTTTCGGTTTATATGTTTCTCCAAGTGTTTTTAAAAAACTTGTATAATCTGTATCTTGAATAGCGAGCATTGGTGAACCATGTGCTAAAAATAGTGATGGCATCATAGTAAAAACCTCCTAAAACCATATAGTTACTTTATGTAAGTAACTATATGGTTTTATAGACGTTTCGTCAACAGAAATAGTTTGACAGCTAATCGGAAAAGGTAGGCATTTGTCATAATGAAAGCAATTGCATATAATACATAATAAGAATAATGAATAGATATTCATTTTTGAGATACATAATAGAGTTGGGGGCTGACGAAATGAACGTACAGGAAAGTTTCGTTACGGCATTGGATGAATCAGAAATTTATTTACGCAAGTGGTTACCAGAATGTGAACCAAAAGGGATTATTCAAATTGCGCACGGTATGACAGAACATGCAGGTGTTTATACAGACTTTATTGATGCGTTATTACAAGCAGGGTATGGTGTTTATGCGCATGATCATAAAGGCCATGGGAAAACAGTAAAAAGAGAAGAAGACTATGGTCATTTTGAACCAAATGTAGGTTGGAGTAAGGCTGTATCTGATATTATTTTTGTATCAGAAACGGTAAGAAAAGAGCAGACATGCCCGTTATTTTTACTTGGCCATAGCATGGGTTCTTTTTTATCAAGACGAGCTGTGCAACTTAGAGGCGAACTATATGATGGATTCCTTATTTCAGGAACTGGTGGAAACCCAGGGTTCTTAGGAGTCATTGGTCATAAAGTAGCGACAATTGAGATGAAATTACGCGGGGCAAAAACGAAAAGTCCCATGCTAAACTTTTTATCTTTCGGAAATTTCAATTCGCACTTTAAACCAAATCGCACAAAATTTGATTGGTTATCTTCAGATAACAGTCAAGTAGATAAATATATTGCGGATCCATTATGTGGATTCATTTGTACGACTAGTTTTTATCGAGAATTATTTTCTGGTGTGTTAGAAGTAAATAAACTAGAAGAGTTTAAGAAAACACCGCAAAACCTTCCAATACATATTTTTTCAGGAGATCGTGATCCTGTTGGAGATATGGGAAAAGGTGTAAAAGAAGTATATGAAAATTATAAAAAATGTGGCGTAAAAGATGTAACGCTGCGTCTATATGAAAATGGAAGACATGAAATGTTCCATGAAGTGAATAGAGAAGAAGTATTTCAAGATTTGATTTCGTGGTTAGAAGAACATAATAAATGAGAATGAAAGCTAAGTCCAGACTGTTTATAGTTTGGACTTTTTGTTTGTAGGTGTTGCAAGTATTTACTGATGTAGTGTTCATATCGTTTTTACATATTTGAAGGTAGGTTATATTCTATATAATTAAATAAATAGAAAGCCTTGTGCAAATGAGGAGATAAATGTATAAAATTAATAATCAAACTTTTTATAAAGCAACAGAGGCCATTCATAATAGTAGTATAATAGCGAATGAGGTGTTAATAGAATGGAAGATAAAACATTAGGTTTACTATTAGATGTTGTTGGGGAATTATTTTCAGATGAAATTTCAATTGCTGTATCGAATACGAAAGAATATATATACTATCGGCCAAGTAAACGAATTGATTTAAAGATTAGTGTCGGTGATCCTATAAAGGAAGGAACGATTGCTCATAAAGCAATGGTGACAAACCAAAAAACCTCTGAGTTTATGAATCGGGATGTTTTTGGTATTCCTTATCATGGTATGGCCGTACCATTCTCAAACAATGGAAAGCTTGAAGGTTGCGTGACAGCCATTTATCCAGCTTTAACGGACGGAAAATCAGTCGTTACTTTAAAAACAACGGACGGCTGGATTCCGGTTTCTTTTTCAAAAGTCATGTATTTAGAGGCAAAAGATAAAAAGACGTATGTAAATGCAGAAGAGTTAACAGGGACACATAAATACTCGTTACAAGAATTCGAATACTTACTTCCGAAAGATTCATTTATTAGATGCCACCGTTCCTTTATTGTAAATGTGAATCATATTCAAGCGATTTATCCTGATACGCATTCTACTTTTTTACTTTCTATGGATAATGGAGAGAGGGTTCCAGTTAGTCAATCATACGCTAGTTATTTTCGTAAACTTCTAGGATTCTAAATTATTCTGCTTTAGAGACTAGATTCGCTGTTTTGTCTGAATTTTTGCCATTGTATACTGAAATCCCTATTTAGATACTGTTAAAGTGTAAAATAATTATGAATATTCATAGGGAGAGGGATTACATATGGAGAATAATTTGGATAGAATTAGGGATGAACGTCTGAAAGATCGCGTAGTTACACCTGAAGAAGCAGCTTCATGGATTGAAAGTGGAATGACTTTAGGCTTAAGTGGGTTTACACGTGCAGGTGATGTAAAAGCAGTCCCATTTGCGCTTGTAAACCGAGTTAAGAATGATACATCTTTTAAAGTAAATGTTTATACTGGTGCCTCTTTAGGTTCTGATGTAGATAAATTATTTGCGGAAGCAGGAATTTTAGGGAAAAGATTGCCTTTCCAAGCTGATGCGACTATGCGAAAAGGAATTAATAACGGAGATTTTTTATTTGTGGACCAGCACTTATCTCATACATCAGAGTTACTTCGCGCTGACGTTATGGATGTAGATTTTGCTATTTTGGAAGCGGTTGCGATTACTGAAGATGGTATGATTATTCCAACAACTTCAATAGGAAATTCTTTAGCGTTTTCTTTAAATGCTAAGTCCATTATTATTGAAATGAATATGGCTCAATCCACGCAGTTAGAAGGACTGCATGATTTATATGAACCAGGTAAACAAGGAGAAAGACTTCCAATTCCAATTGTGAAAACGGATGATCGAATTGGAACGATTGGCATTCCAATCGATGTTGAAAAGGTGAAAGGGATTGTGTTTACGAACCAATTAGACTCACCATCGACAATTGTTCCTCCGGATGAAGAAACTGTTATTATGGCACAGCATTTAATAGAGTTCCTTCGAAAAGAAGTCGAAGTAGGCCGATTAACAAATCGTTTAGCACCGTTACAATCAGGAATTGGCTCAGTGGCTAATGCTGTTCTTCATGGAATGTTAGATTCGGAGTTTGAAGATTTAGAAGTGTATTCTGAAGTTTTACAAGATGCGGTCTTTGATCTTATGGATGCTGGAAAAGTCAATTTTGCTTCATGCTGTTCAATCACACTCTCTGAGGAGAAAATGCAAAAAGTATTTTCCAACTTTGAAAAATATCGTGACAAATTAATGATGCGCCCGCAAGAGATTTCTAATCATCCTGAAATCATTCGTCGCCTCGGATTAATCTCGATTAATACTGCTTTAGAATTAGATATATACGGAAATGTGAACTCTACTCACGTTTTAGGCACAAAAATGATGAATGGTATCGGTGGTTCTGGTGATTTTGCGAGAAATGCTCGCCTAGCTATCTTTGTTACGAAATCGATTGCGAAAGGTGGCAACATTTCAAGTATCGTTCCTTTTGTTTCACATGTGGACCATACGGAACACGATGTAGATGTTATCGTCACTGAACAAGGGTATGTTGATCTAAGAGGACTGGCCCCAAGAGAAAGAGTGGAATTAATTATCGAGAATTGCGCACATCCAATGTATCGTGATCAGCTAAGAGCTTATTACGAAGAAGCTAAAACGAGAGGTGGACAAACTCCTCATGTTTTAGAAAAAGCTTTTTCTTGGCATACGAATTATGCTAAAAATGGAACAATGCTTGAGGCGGTAGTAGAAACTGTATAGGTGTGTATCGTTAGAAATAGTAAAACGAAAGATTGAGTTTGAAAAAAATTTTAGAAGAAGAAAACGCCAACTTTCAAAGATGGCGTTTTTTCTTTAAATACATTGTTACAGGCCGTACTGATTATAATAAAGATTTATGAAAATAAGAGGGTTTTTTAATTACTTTTCGAATCATTTTAATAGTTTACATATCGAAGGTGAGGAGAAAGAATCATGAAGATAAGAGAAGCGTTATTAAGTGAAGCAAATGAATTAAGTGAACTCGCACTACAATCAAAAGCGACGTGGGATTATAGTGAAGAATTCATAATTGCCTGTAAGGAAGATTTAACTATTACAGAAGAGTATATAAATAATAATTTTGTATATGTTTTTGAAAACGATAATACGAAGATTGGATTTTTCTCATTTTTACGTAATGATAAAGCTCTCGATTTCCTGTACATTCATCCTCGTTACAAAGGGAAAGGCTACGGGAAAATAATGTGGAAGTATGTAATAGAAAAAGCAAATGAACTAGGCTTAAAAAGTTTTACGATTGATAGTGATCCGAATGCAAAAGGATATTACTTGAAAATGGGCGCACAGTTAATCGGAGAGACACCATCAACGGTCTTTAAGGATCGTTTACTGCCTCTTTTGAAATATGATGTGTAAAACTATTAATAGTAGGGGAAGATTAGAGTGGATGATGTAAAGGGAAAAAGAATATATGAAGCATTAATAAGATCGTGGTCCATTGAAACAAGTTCAAAGTGGACGACTGAGAATCCAGCAAAGGGACAGTGTGGTGTAACGGCTTTGGTCGTTCAAGACATATACGGAGGAGAGATTAAAAAGACAAAAGTAAGAGAGGCGTGGCACTTTTATAACTTTATAGATGGACAGAGGTTTGATTTTACAGAGGCTCAATTTAATGAAAAACTGAATTATATGGATATAGAATCAAATCGAGAAGAAGCATTTGCAGATACAAATGAAAAACAATATTGCATGTTGAAGAAAAAGATAACGAAAGAATTGAAATTATCTTTTGACTCTTAATCTTTAATAAGTTACTATAATGGTGGTAACTTATTAAAGGGAACTTCATAGAGTTGAAAGGGGAAATACTTTTGAAAACAACTTATGTAAACGCTACAATCGTAACGATGAATGAACAAAATGAAGTGATAGAAAATGGATATATCATTGTAGAAAATGATCAAATTATAGATGTGAAGAGCGGAGAATTCGCTAATGATTTTGAAGTAGATGAAGTAATTGACATGAAAGGAAAATGGGTTTTACCAGGGCTTGTCAATACACATACACACGTTGTAATGAGTCTCTTAAGAGGTATTGGTGATGATATGTTATTACAGCCGTGGCTTGAGACAAGAATTTGGCCACTTGAAAGTCAATTTACTCCAGAACTTGCGGTTGCTAGTACGGAATTAGGATTACTTGAAATGGTGAAAAGTGGTACAACATCTTTCTCTGATATGTTTAATCCAATTGGAGTAGATCAAGATGCAATTATGGAAACGGTATCAAGGAGCGGGATGCGAGCTGCTGTTTCAAGAACTTTATTTAGCTTCGGAACGAAAGAGGATGAAAAGAAAGCAATTGAAGAAGCTGAGAAATATGTGAAGCGTTACTATAACGAAAGTGGTATGTTAACTACGATGGTTGCACCGCATAGTCCATATACATGCAGTACAGAACTGTTAGAAGAGTGTGCACGTATTGCAGTAGAAAATCAAACGATGGTTCATATTCACCTTTCCGAAACAGAGCGTGAAGTACGTGATATTGAAGCGCAGTACGGAAAACGTCCAGTAGAATATGCGGCAAGTTGCGGATTGTTTAAACGACCAACAGTGATTGCACACGGTGTAGTATTAGATGACAATGAGCGTGCATTTTTAGCGGAACATGACGTTCGAGTAGCTCATAATCCGAATAGTAATTTAAAACTAGGGTCTGGTATAGCGAATGTAAAAGCGATGTTAGAAGCAGGAATGAAAGTAGGAATTGCAACAGATAGTGTTGCATCTAACAATAATTTAGATATGTTTGAAGAAATGCGCATAGCGACTTTACTACAAAAAGGTATTCACCAAGATGCAACAGCGTTACCGGTTGAAACAGCTCTTACACTTGCAACTAAAGGAGCGGCTGAAGTAATCGGCATGAAACAAACAGGATCACTTGAGGTTGGAAAGTGCGCTGATTTCATTACAATTGATCCGTCTAATAAGCCCCATTTACAACCAGCAGATGAAGTATTATCGCATCTTGTATATGCTGCTAGTGGAAAAGATATAAGCGATGTAATTATTAACGGAAAACATGTCGCTTGGAATGGCGAATGTAAAACGTTAGATGAAGAGCGTATTATATTTGAAGCAAGTCGATATAAACGAGGTTTGCAAAGATAGGTATTTTCAGGATGTAGAGAAAGTCTTCTCCACATCCTGTTTTTGTGTGTGAACCTTTTTGGTGCCAACATTGATAAAAAGAGGGAAAGGATAGATTTTTTATGAGGGGGGCTTAAAAAATGATTGTGAGTAGCGTGTATCTGTGTAAGTAGAAGAGTTAATTCTGCAGAATCATTTCCTTCGTGTGATTGCAGCGACAAATTTTAAGTGAACAATTTGAAAATTCGGTAACAAATCATTTAATATACAGGGAAAAGTATCTTAAAACCCAAAATTCAAAAGTGTGATGAGCATATAGCAGGTCAAATTATAGTAATTAACAAAGTATAATAAGAGGGTAATAAGCAGAAGTTTCAAAAACAGGTTATAAGTAAGGTAATATATCTTTACTTGTAACCTGTTTTGATTAATTAAGTTTTAATCAATTTTTATTTAATATTTTTAAAACAATGGGTGGGAAGTTATGCAGTTATTGTAGGTTTACCGAGAAGTTTATAATATCTATCAAATTGATTTACTATGTATGGAGATCCTAAAACAGTACCCCTTTCATCAAGAAATAAAAATGTAGGAATCATGGAGATTTTATAGTCTTTCATAAAATTCATTGTGGCTAATAATACTTGTAAGTTGGTTTCTTCTACATATTGCATGTCATTTAATGTAGTAGGATCAGAGGTTGCAACAATTAAGACAAAGTTATAATTATCTCCGTACTTTCTAACTTCTTCTCTAAATTCAATAATGTCTAGTGTACAAGCATCACAAGTATCAGCAGCAATTAAGAGTATAACGGGTTTATCTCGTAACTCTTCTAATGTCACTATATTTCCCGTTAGGGTTTCCAAACTAAAGTTTGGAGCAATTGAATTAATAGGTAGACTATTAGAAATCATAGTATTTTGCTTTGCAGATTTTATTGTATGTAGTTTAGAATGCAAATTTTTAAGGGATAGATTTGTAAATACAAATATCACTAATGTTAGAATAAACAGTACAAAGTAAAACATTTACATTCCCCCAATAAGTCAACATAAAACAATGGATTAGTTTATAAACTAATCCATTGTTTTGATTTTAAAGTTTACAATTACATTTAGAACCGGTTTGATTCGAACCGCAGTCAGCTCCAGTTTTACAGTCCCAAACATACCTTTTTCCTGTCCCTACATATGGATGTGGGTTACCACTTGTCCCACAATATGTATCTGGACTGCAAAAAGTTCTACTACAATCACATAAAATAGCACCTAATAACATATCATTCTCCCCTCTTTTTATTCCAAATTATAACATGTTATAATTTGGAATAAAACAAAATTTGTAATTTTTAAAATTTTCATAAAAAGGAGGTGGACTATGCGGATTGAATATCTTTTAAAGTCTAGTAAGTTAGTATGGTCTGCAGCTAGAATAGAACTAATCTGTATTCTAT
This sequence comes from Bacillus cereus group sp. MYBKT111-2, assembly GCF_051915205.1. Taxonomy (NCBI): domain Bacteria; kingdom Bacillati; phylum Bacillota; class Bacilli; order Caryophanales; family Bacillaceae; genus Bacillus; species Bacillus cereus group sp. MYBKT111-2. Next base: position 329,548 of record NZ_JBQAEG010000004.1, on the reverse strand, counting down.
TAATAAATATATTCCAAGGGATATTACCTTTATTTACGTTAATTATTACTCAAAAATTACTAAATACGATTCAACAATTATTTACTTCTAATGATAAAGTAATCTCCAATGTGATTATCTATTTGATTCTACAGCTTTTAATTAATTTAACCTCTACTATTCTAGATAAGTATAAGATAACGATAAATATAAAATTAGAGCAAAAAATAGACTATAAAATTAAAAAAATAGTTGCAAATAAAGTGTTAAAGGTAAAGTATCAATATTTTGAAGATAATAAGTTTTATGATCATCTCCAAAGAGTTCAGGGGGATATAGGAAATAAATTTTTAGATCCTATATTGAAAATTATAGAAATCACAAGAAATAGTATTACTTTAGTGTCCACCCTTATATTTTTGATACAATTTCATTGGCTGTTTCTTTTTTTAAGTATAATCTCAGCTATCCCGCTGTTTATTATGCAAAAGAAATTTGGAGAACAAAATTACTTTTTGATGAAATTCCAAACACCAAAAGCACGCGAACAAAATTATATCTTTTCATTATTAGTAAATCGCCAAGCGAATCGTGAATTACGTTTAAATCAAACACATGAATTTTTAATTCAAAAATGGTCTAAATCATTAAAAGCAAATAATAACGATATTTTAATGCAAGTTAATAGGCAGCAAAATAAATTAATCTTGTTTAATTCTATTAATCACATAATTAGTATGGGTACAGTAATTTTATTGCTATTTTTTATTTTTAGAAAATCAATAAAAATTGGAGATTTCGTCTCAATAAATAGTGCGGTACAAATTGCACAAATCTCAATAAATACCATAGCAACCATGCTTGCGGATATATATAAACAAAATTTGTTTATAACCGATTTGTACGAGCTACTAGGCTACGAGGACGAACAAGAAATTAGTATTACAAATGAACTACAACTGTTTCCAAAAGCACTACAGAAAGGAATACAGGTTAAAAATTTATCTTTTTCATACCCTGGAACAGAAAAAAAGGTAATAAAAAATATAAATTTTGATATTCTTCCGAACGAGAAGTTAGTGATTGTAGGAGAAAACGGATCTGGGAAATCTACCCTTATTAAATGCTTAATTGGAAGTTTTGAAGTTCCAAATAACACGATTTTTTTTGATGAAATAGATAAAAATAGATAAAAATAGAATAGAAAAGAAAAGTTTATATAGCAATATATCTGTTATATTTCAGGACTTTGTTAAATATGAATTAACTGCTAAAGAAAATATTTCAATAGGTTCCTGTGAGGTTTCCGAAGACACCATAATTTCTTCTTCTAAAATTGCAGAATCACATAGTTTAATATCGGAACTACCAAACAGTTATAATACTCAATTGGGAAGGCTATTTGGCAATAGTACAGATTTATCGGGTGGGCAATGGCAAAGAATAGCTATTGCAAGAGCATTGATTAAAACAGCACCGATACTTATTTTAGATGAACCTACATCTGCACTAGATCCTAATACCGAAGCACATCTATTTGAAAAATTCAAAGAAATATCAAATGGAAAAATCACAATCTTTATTTCTCATAGAATGTATGCATGCCATTTAGCTGACCGAATTATAGTCATGAAGGACGGGGACATAGTCGAAATGGGTACACACAATGAATTATTGAATCTACATGGTGAATATTTCAATTTATATAGTTCACAAAAAGAGAAGTATATAGACCCTAAAGAAGATACAGTAAAGGAGCAAATTTATGAACCTAATTATTAATATAACTTGCTTTATTTTTGGATATATTTTCATTACATCTAGTTTATATAAATTATTAAGATTCGAACAACACTACGCTATTGTATATTCCTATAATATAGTACCTGAATCCACAAATAGATTATTTGCATGGTTTGATAGCGTAGTAGAATTGGTAATTGGACTCTGTTTATTGATTGGATTGCTACTTAAAATCAACCTAATATTCGCAATGTTGTTGCTGCTAATGTATACAATAGCGATAACAATTAATCTATTTAGGGGTAGGACAAATATCGATTGTGGTTGTGGGGGAGTTGTTGGAAATGGGAAAATATCAAAGAAGTTGGTATTCCGAAATGTAATAATGATAATTAGTATTTTTATACTTTGGTTGAATTTTGATTATAAAGTATTTAGTTTTTCTTTTAATAACCAATTTCTATTTCTTCATTCCTATTTAATTTTGACAATCATTATATATTTAACTATAAAAATCATATATAGTTTCAAACTCAATATTAGAAACATAATAACAAAGGGGGAATAATATATGGATACATTTTTAATTGTGGGTTTTATTATTTTATGGATTGTTGTTATAGCTGAAGCTGGATTTATGCTTTACATTATTAAAAGCTTAAACGACTTTATAGAGGTAATTGAGTCAACTAATGATAAATAAGGGGGATACGATGAATAATTCAATAACCTTAATGGCTTTGATACTTTTATCAATTTTAGTAGTATTTCAAGGGGTGTTATTATTTAAATTTACCAACCAAATCAAATTTTTCGCTGGGGTAATTGCCACTTCATCTTATGTGAAATTTAGAAAGGAACTACAGATTGGACAGGCTGCACCACCATTTAAGTTAAAAGACCAATTTAAGCAAGAATTAAGAGTTGGGCCAAATTCCAATAGTAATACAATACTAATTTTTATTTCATCAGGATGTCCAACTTGCAAAAGATTTGTCGATTCAATTAGTTCTACCTACAACTTTGAATATGTCAAAATTTTCTTTATTAGTAATAAAGACTTAGATGATAGTTACATTTCAAAATTCAAAAAACATAACTTATCTTTCTCGGTATCTCCTGAAATTTTTCAGTTATATAACATAAGGTCCGCTCCGCAAGCAATTATAGTTAACAGTCGTGGGTACATAACCGATACTCTACAATTACAGACTTGGGAAGATTTAGCAAAACAAAAAATAGGATGATAGATAGGTGGGCATTTTATGAGTACATTACAAAAAATAGTCAACAATATTTCAAGGGTAATTGTAGGTAAAAACGAGTCGATTGAATTAGCGGCTATTGCCCTTATAGCAAAGGGACATATTTTATTAGAAGACGTTCCTGGAACGGGGAAAACATCTTTAGCTAAAAGTTTAGCTAAAAGTATTGATGCCGAATTTCAAAGAATTCAATTTACTGCTGATACCTTACCAGGTGATGTGATTGGGTTAGAATTTTTTGATGTCAAAGAATCAGAATTTAAAACGAGATTAGGGCCTATATTTACAAATATAGTATTGGTAGATGAAATAAATCGTGCTGTACCTAGAACTCAATCTTCGTTATTGGAAGTTATGGAAGAACGTACAGTTACTATAGCAAAAAGTACACACACTTTACCTGAACCTTTTTTAGTTATTGCAACGCAAAATCCACTTGAATCAGCAGGGACATTCCCTTTACCAGATGCCCAATTAGATCGTTTTTTATTAACTATACGTCAAGGGTATCCTACTAGAGAGGCTGAGAAAGAGATGATGCAGCGATTCCAAAGAAATGATCCTTTAGAAAACCTACATTCTGTCATTTCAAGCGAAGAAATTTTAGCTTTACAGCAACAAGCAAGAGAAGTTTTAATGGGGAATGACGTTCAAGAGTATCTTCTTGAAATTATTGAGGCGACACGTAAACACGAACTCATCGAAATTGGTGTCAGCCCACGGGGTACTCTAGCATTTATGAGGGCTGTTCAGGCTCGTGCATTATTAAAAGAAAGAGATTTTTGTACTCCTGATGATTTGCAAGCACTTGCAAAATCGGTATGTGCTCATCGATTAACTTTAACTATTGAAGGTGAAATGAAAACTACAAAAGAGGAACTAATAAATGAAATTCTCAATCGTCTTCATGTTCCGGTGGAGAATTCGTAATGAAACGGACATTTATTTACACTCCATTAGCTGAGCCACTTATGATAGGAGTTGTATCAGTAGCTGCCTTAGTGTTATGTATATTTTCAAGCAATCTATTGATTTTATCATTTGTATTCTTATATATTTTTTTAATACTTTTTGTCCATGTTTATGTACGTAAAATATCTCATGTGCATTGGGAGTATATTCAAGGTAGTCCAAATACTTTTATAGGAGAAAAAAATATTTGTTCAATTAAAATTTCAAATAATACTATACTACCTATATTTAATATAGTATTTCGATTTAAATGCGATAATAGACTAAGTTGGAAACATGACGCACTAAACAAAAATCAAAGTACAGGTTCAAATTACTATATGAAATTCAATATGAAGGGAGAGGAGATAAGAACATTTGACATTCAGGCCATAGCCTTGAAAAGAGGAATCGGGAAATGGGAAGAAGTTGAAATAGTAATTTCTGATCCATTTGGTCTCATTATGAGCCATCTAACGTATAGTCAAATTGATACACCTGTTTATTTGATTTTTCCTGCTGTACCTAATATCCAAGTACCAGAATTAAAAGAGTGGTCGCGTGGATTTCGAAAATCTCTATCTTCACCATTGTACGATGAAACGAATGTAATAGGGATAAAAAATTATGAAAATGAAGATTTCCGCTCTATACATTGGAGTGCAACGGCAAAAACAGGAATAATAACTGCAAAGAAATACGAACGAACACAATCTGATAAATATGCACTCTATTTAAATTTAATAAATAAGAACGGAGTGTCAATAAGAAAGGATGCAGAGGAACTAATAGAAATAACAGCTGGTATGTGTAAGCAACTTTTATTACAAGATTGTTCTTATGAATTATGGATAAATTCTGTAAATCACAATGGATTGCTACACATTAAATTAGGAAATAGCAGAAAGCAGTTCCAAAACACGCTAAAAGTACTTGCCTCCATTAAAGAACAGGATACTCCTGTATCTTCTTCTTATTTTTTTACGTCAGGTTTTCGTCGTAAGCAATTAGATGCTATTCCCTTAATTATCGGTACGTCTCCGAAAGCAAATAATCGAAGTGAAAAATGGGTTGTGATAAAAGAATAAGAAGGGATTTATGTCATGTTCAATAGTAAAAGGCATATACAGATTGGCTTGTGGTGTGCAAGATTTTTGATAATTATTTTTTTCTGGATGAGTGCGATTACTATGTCCACTAGTGTTGTACACATGCAAAAAGTGATTAAAGAACATTATTTTAAGAAATTACTCGAGAAAGAGTATAAAGAGACGATAAGGGAATTTGAAGAAACTGGCCTTCCTGAAACACCTATGGAGGATGTCAAACATATTGATACTGAGCAAAAGAAGCACATCAATCGAAAAATAAAAATAGCAGAAGAAAAAAACTTCTTGAATTCTATAATTTCACTATTTAGCAATACATGGATTACTGTAGTTTTTTATCTCATTTGTATTCTAATGATCGTTTATTTTATTTATAAATATGTTAGACAAAAAATCCGCCCAAAAAAGAACCAGCCCAAAACATATAATATAAGTAACCAAAAAATTAATACAGAAAAAAAGGGAGGGATTATTAATAAGCCATTATATCAACTTCCTACTGATCCGGTGCGAATAAAATTGATTGAATGGGAAAAAACCTTGCAATTACATGAAAAACGGCGTTCTCACGAGTCCATACAGCAATGGTTAAATAGAATTTCTAGAACCAATGATATTATCCCTATTTATGAATCCATCCGATATGGAAATAATCCTTCTTCAGAAATAGACGTAGAAAAAACAATACAGTGGATACAGAGAAATAAGTCAAATAATTAATAAAATCTTAGAGTTAATTTAACAGATAAAGACTATTATCTCTTAATAGTCTTTATCTGTTAAAAAAATTTGGATATTGTGTTGCTAAATAGGAAACTACAACAGTATTAGAAGTGGATATGAACCTAGATGATGAAATTTAATATCTGCTACCCATAATTAAACTACGAAATTGATGTGATTTATATTTTTAAGTTAACTAAAGATTAATATGGCTATTGAGTTCTATAAACTTAAAGAGATAGATATTGTTAGTGATGAAACCAAGCGCATCGTTTAAACTAGGATATATTACTCTGCGCTTGTTGTAATAGAAGTCCGTGAATCCATCCTATTCTTTTATATGTTTTTCTTTTGATAAAATCAAAAAAGTTTCTAAATACTTTAGAAAAAGCTATCCTTTTTTTGAAGTGAACCTGAATAGTGGTACATGAAAAAAACACCTCCTGAATTCGCATACTAAGTGAACTGACCCACGAATTTGGTACATGAAAAAAACACCTATGCTACCTGCTTCTTGTATTCTATAGGAGACAGGTAGTTTAACTTTTCTTGAATACGTTCCGTATTATAATACTCAATGTAATCGTGAATGGGTTGTTTGAGAGTAGAAGTTGAATGTATTTGTTTTTCTTGGGAATAAAACAATTCAGATTTCAATGAGGAACGAAAAGATTCTATTACGGCATTATCATGACAATTTCCTTTACGGGACATATTTGTGGTAATGCCATTTTTTTTAGATAACGTTTGGAAAGCGTAGGAGGTATACACGGCCCCTTGATCACTATGTAGTATAATTTGAGTCTTTTGTTACAGTTTTATCGCCTTCTCAACTGTTCTTAAGACGAGTGTTACGTCTTGTCTGTTACTTATTTCATATGCAATGATTTCATTGTTATATAAATCCATAATACTTGATAAATACAACATCTCTGTACCAAATAGCAAATATGTAATGTCTGTAACCCATTTTTCATTTGGCTTGTTAGCTTGAAAGTTTCTATTTAAGAGATTCTCTACAACAATTCTACTTTCTCCATTGATCCAGGTTCTTCTCTTTCTTTTAACCCTACATTGTAAATTTTTCTTTTGCATTATTTTTTGTACAGTTTTTCGATTTAGGTGATAATTATATTTTCGTTTCAATAAAGCAGTAACTTTTCGATGTCCATATCGAAAGTGATTTGTCATACAAATTGTCAAAATAGCCTGTTCTAATTTTGCTTTCTTTACATCTTTCACTTTATTTTTCCATCGATAATAAGTAGAACGAGGTATACCAATTAATATACATATCTCTTTAATGGAGTACTCATCTTTCATTAACTCCACTACTTCTACAACTACTTCTTTAACCAACTCCTCTCGATTTCTTGGTACTTTTTTAAAATATCTAGTTGCATTTTTAATCTCCGATTCTCTATCTGAAGCTTCTCGATTTTAGTTATACCTTCTTCACTAGCCTTTTGTAGCGTACTTTGTTTTCCTACAGGGCGACTAAAACGATACGTTTCACCTTCACGATGCCACTTCATCCAAGTTTTAATCTGTGCTTTATTTTTAATTCCTAATTGTTCCATAATTTCTTTATTTGTGTATTCTTGTTTTTTCAGCTCGATTGCTTTCCATTTAATTTCTTCTGAATAAGATTTTCTCGTTCCCGTAAAAGAAACACCTCTTATACCGTATTTAAATTTAATACGGTATAAGGGGTGTTTTTTCCTTGTCTTATTTCATTGGGGCACTTCAAAGTATGCAAATTCATTGGAGATGTTTTTCGTTTGAAGACAAGAGTTCATTACCCAGAAGAAACAAAGTGGAAAGTTATTGAAATGAAGAAAGACAGTTATTCAGATCGTGCAATTATGGAGAAACTCGGAATTAAAAATGTTTCCCAAATTAAGACATGGATGAAGTGGTATCGCACCGGTCAAACGTATCGTTTTCAATAATCTGTAGGAAAACAATATTCTTATGGAAAAGGGCCAAAAGAGTTAAATGAATTGGAACAGCTACGGTTAGAAAATAAACAGTTAAAAACTAAATTACTTATATGGGGAAAGTATCTGGAAATAGAAAGGAGTTGAACCCAGAAACTGTAGTTACTTTATGGAACGATTTAAGAACAAAACTAACGGTAAAAGAATTGTGTAATATATTAGAATTACCCCGTTCTACATTTTATCGTTGGTTACAACGAACCGAGGACCTGAGAGATGAAATAGAAGAGAAAATAAAGGATGTTTGTCACCAGCATAAATTTCGATATGGATATCGAAGAGTGACCGCTACTCTCCGAAAAATGGGGCTGTGTGTGAATCATAAAAAAGTATTACGAATTATGAGACAGAATCATATTCCCTCAAAAGTTCGTCGGAAGAAAAAGAAATATATCAATGGTGCGGAACCAGTGGTAGCCCCTCATCGATTGGAACGCCAATTTGATGCATCCGCACAAAAGCAAAAGAGGTTTACGGATGTGACGTATCTATTATTAGGAGAGCGTACCTTGTATTTATCAACGATTATGGATGCCTTTAATGGTGAAATTATTAGTTATGTCATCAGTGAGTCTCAAGCGCTGACATTAGCGATGAAAACATTGAAACAAGCAATGAGAGGGCGAAAAGTAAAAGATGTCCTTCTTCACTCGGATCAAGGAAATATTTATACAGCAAAAGAATTTCAAGCGTATGCCAAAGAAAACGGCATTATCACCAGCATGTCCCGGAGAGGAAATTTCCATGATAATGCCATCATGGAAAGCGTCTTTGGTCATTTAAAAAGTGAAACTTTCTATTCACAAAAGATAACAAAAGTATCTAACACAACTGTGTGAAAGATTGTGCTAGAATACATTCATTACTACAAATGTGTGCGAATTCAACACCTATCCCCTAAAGAATTTAGGGAACAAGTGGTTTAGGTGTTTTAAGTGGTGTCCCGCTTTCAGGGGTCACTTCATTTAAAGGATAATTTTTTTCTTGAACGAATAATTATTCAAAAGAATGTCGCATCTTTCTGTTCATATTTCTGCTATAATATATAACGCTTTATAATATTTTATATTTAAGGAGAACAACTCATGAAGCGAAAAAAGAGCCATTTAATGGTAATGGCACTTGTTACATCTTTATTATTAACAGCTTGTAATAATAAGGAAAATAAAAGTGATAAAGAGGCAAAAAAACAAGTATTAAATGTAACAGTATCAGAAGAAATTCCTTCTCTTGATACAGCGAAAACGATGGATGGTACGTCAGCGCACGTTATGCAGAACATATTTGAAGGGTTGTATGTATTAGATGATCAAGATCAGCCGATTCCAGCAGTAGCAAAATCGTTTAAAAGAAGTGAAGATGGTAAAAAATATACATTTGATTTGCGTAAAGATGCAAAATGGTCAAATGGAGACAGTGTGACAGCAAATGATTTTATGTTTGCATGGAAACGTGCAATTAATCCTGAAACAGCGTCTCAATATGCGTATATGCTTTTTTACGTGAAAAATGCAAAAGAGATAAATAAGGGAACAGTGCCTCTTGCTGAACTTGGGGTTAAAGTTATAAATGATTATAAATTGGAAGTGGAACTTGAACAGCCAATCCCGTATTTTTTACAGTTGTTAGCGCTACCTATTTACTTACCGCAGCATGAATCATTTTTGAAAGAACAAGGCAAGAATTATGCATTGGAACCTAGTAATCTCATATATAATGGGCCATTTGTATTAGAGAAATGGAAGCATGAACAAGAGTTTCAATTAAAGAAAAATGCTACATATTGGGATGAAAAGAAAGTGAAATTAGACGAGATAAACTTTCAAATTGTAAAGGATACAATGACCGCTGTTAATTTATACGAAGCTGGTAATTTGGACCGGGTGCCTATTAATTCTCAATTTGTAGACAAGTATAAAGGGGATAAGGAGTTACATATGTCGAGCGAACCTGCAATTGCTATGCTACGTTTTAATGAAAAAAATAGTGCGTTAGCAAATAAGAAAGTGCGACAGGCTATTTCATTCGCGTTAAATAAAGAGGATTTCGTTGCTCATTTTATTAATAACGGAGCAAAACCTGCAACTGGGCTAGTACCAGTTGGGCATATCAATGAAGAAACGGGAAAAGATTTTAGGGAAGAAAACGGAAACCTTTCTTTATATGATGTACAAAGTGCGAAAAAAATTTGGGAAGAAGCGAAAAAAGAGCTTGGAGTAGAACAAGTAAACCTCGAGTTTTTAACGTTTGAACAAGATAACGCAAAACGTATGGCAGAATATATAAAAGGTGATTTAGAAAAGAATTTACAAGGATTAACGATACAAATTAAACAACAGCCATTTAAGCAAAAATTACAGTTAGAACAAACAGGTGATTACGATATAACTATGGCAAATTGGGGACCCGACTATAAAGACCCAATTAGTTATTTAGAACTATTTACGACTGGTAATCAAAATAATAAAATGAATTATTCTAACCGTCACTACGATGAATTAATAAAGAAAGCGAAAAGCGATCTAGTATTAGATCAGAAGAAAAGATGGGAAGCATTGCAAGAGGCCGAGCGTATTCTATTAGGGGATGCTGCGGTCGCACCGCTTTATCAAATGGGCTCAGCTTACGTACAAAAGGATTATGTAAGAGGAATTGAAAAGCATCAATTTGGTGGTATTTATACTTATAAGAATGCTTATATTGCAAATGAATAAATACAAAAAACCTTACTTTTTTGAAGTAAGGTTTTTTTACACATGTATTCTATTAAAACGATTTTAATAAAGAATAAAAATTCGTATCATAGGGAATGTCATCTTGATACATATAATTTTTTAGAACGCCTTCTTTTTCAAAGCCTAATTTTAATAGTACTTTATTGGAAGCTTCATTTTCAAGAAATACAATTGCTCCGATCCGCTTTAAATGAATCGTATGGAAACCGTATGATATAACCTCAGAAACAGCTTCAGTCGCATATCCTTGTCCCCAGTGTTCAGGCAAAAAGGCATAACTTATATTGGCTCGTTTATGCTCAGAAGACCAATCGTGAAAACCAATGGTACCGATGAGTTCTTTCTTGTCTTTTAATTCGATTCCCCATTTTATACCGCTTCTTGCATTGTAACTCAGTTTAAAATTATGAATAATTTGTTTCACTTGATCAATATCTTGTAACGGTTTTTGGCCATAATAGCGCAGTACGTCAGTATTAGAGAAGCATTGTAGTATACCTGGTGCATCTTCTTCGGTAAGTTCTCGTAAAATGAGTCGTTCAGTTTTCAATATAGGAAACATACTTTCACTCCATTTCTTTTGAAACTAGAATGTATTGTTATTATATAATCTAGTCTGAAAATAAAGATTATTCAAGAGGGGAGTATAGTTTTGATTTGTGATAAAATTGATTGTGGAATATATTTCAAAAAGAGGTTTATATATGGAGAAAAATTCAATTTTAATTGTAGATGATGATCAAGATATTGTTAGATTTATGAACGTGAATTTAATACAAGAAGGTTTTAAAGTTTTTAGTGCTCATAACGGAGAAGAGGCTTTAGAAATAATAAATAATAACAGTATTCAACTTGCTATTTTGGATATTATGATGCCACAAATGGATGGGATAGAATTGTGTAGAAGAATTAGAGAGAAACATAGTTTGCCAATTATGTTTTTAAGTGCAAAATCATCGGACGTAGATAAAGTCGTTGGATTTAGTACGGGAGCAGATGATTATATTGTGAAGCCGTTCAGTACAATTGAATTAATTGCAAGAGTGAAGGCTCAATTAAGAAGGTATACATATTTCAATCAAAATGCTGTCCAAGTAATAGAAAAGAAAATAAATATTAGAGGTTTAGAAATAGATGAAGTGTCTAGAACAGTAATGTTATATGGAGAAACAATCAATCTTACGAAAACTGAATATGATATTTTGTATTTAATGGCAGCTGCAAAGAATCGTGTATTTACTATTGAAGAAATATATGAGAGCGTTTGGAAAGAAAGGGCTTATGAAAGCAATAATACAGTAATGGTTCATATCGCAAGATTAAGAAATAAAATTGAAGAGAATCCAAAAGAACCGAAGTTTATTCAAAATGTTTGGGGAGTCGGATATAAAATTGAAGATTAAATCATTACAAGGCATTAGAGCTAAGTTTTTTATCGCATTCATATGTAGCATCTTGTTAGCGACTGTAAGTATAATAGTGTTTCAAATTTTGGTTGGAAATATATATAGTCAGGTTAATGTTTTAGAGGAAAAATATTCATTTTTATATTTTATAGTTTTTTTGATTTTTACTACAACATACTTTGCATTCATGACAAAAACGCTGATGAAAAGGTTGTCTCAAATTAACAAGAACGTGAAAGAAATAAGTGAAGGTAATTTTGAAATACATATACCTATTTCGAAAAGCGATGAGATTGGTGAACTAGCGGCAAATGTTAATAGAATGGCGAAAAGCTTAAAAGAGTCTATCGAGAATGAAAAAAAATCACAGGAAATGAAAAATGAAATGATTAGTAATATTTCTCATGATTTACGAACGCCAGTAACATCTTTAATCGGTTATGCGGACTTATTAGGAAATAAGCTGCATGCAAATGGAGAAGAATGTGAACAGTATGTAAGCATATTAAAGCGAAAAAGTTATGAATTAAAAAATCAAGTAGATGAATTATTAGAATACTGTCAAATAAATTATAGAGAGATTGAATTACATAAAAGTGTAGTAAATATGAAAGCGTTAATGGAACAAATTATGATTGATTTTGTACCACAACTAGATGATGCCGATATGAGCTTTTGTATGAAAGGTGGTAAGGAGTTACATGTGGAAATGGATGTAGCACTTATGGTGAGGTTATTCGAAAATGTAATTAGTAATAGTATTATGTACGGGAAAGACGGAAAGGAGATTGTAATTCAAATTTCTAAAAGAGACATGAATGTTGAAATAAAAATTAAAAATTTTGGGCAATGTATTCCGGATGAGAACCTGCCTTATGTTTTTGAGAAGTTTTATCGTGGTGAAAAATCACGCAGCTCTCATACAGGTGGAAAAGGAATGGGACTTGCAATTGCGAGAAGTATAGCAGAGCTTCATAAAGGGGATATCGCTGTGCGCAGTAACGATAAAGAAACAGTTTTTACTATCGTTTTACCGCAGTATAAAGAAATGTAAGAAAGTCGTAAGTATTTCTTACGTATGTTGTAATTTTCAATTCGTATCATGTAGAACAAAGATATGAGAGTGGGGATATAACATGTGGAAGAAATATGTGTTGGTAATTTTAGTTGCTTTTTTACTTACAAGTTGGAGTGTAATTTATTTAGTTAATGGTATTATATCAGTCGTTTTTTGGTGGAGTATACAAGCCTTTAGCTTCATATCAAGCTTTATTTTGATAGGGTCAGTATTACTATTTGTGTGGAAAGGCATTTTCAGAAAGCGAATAGATAGAACGCTACTCTTCATTGTGCTTTTTTCTATAATTGGAGCTTGGCCCTTAGGATGGTTCGCTAACATAGGCGGACTTGCTTACCCGGCAGATGTACATTCTACGAGCCCTAAAGTAGTCGTGCGCTTTCCTTTAAATGAACGAGCATTAATAGGTTGGGGTGGTGATCGTTTAGAAACGAACTATCACGTTATCAAACCAAATGAGCGCTGGGCATATGATATTCTCATTCCTCCTGCTGAAGTGAAAAGTAGTAAGTTGGATGATTATGGAATATATGGAGCGAAAGTAATGGCACCAGCTACTGGAACAGTTGTATCCATCAATAATGATGAAAAAGATGTAGATCCTGGATCGGATGATTTTCAATCAATGGCGGGTAATCATATTTATTTACGACTAGATGAATCAGGGACATATTTAATTCTTGCCCATTTAAAGCAAGGATCCATTAAAGTTAAAGAAGGACAACATGTAAATGAAGGAGAATTTCTTGCTCAGGTCGGTAACTCAGGAAGTTCAAGTGAGCCACATTTACATATTCATCATCAAAGGCAGGATCCATCCAAGGTAAGCATATTTCTTTCGGAGGGATTACCACTTTACTTTCGAACTGAGAAGGGTGTGATAATGCCGGAAAAAGGAGAATATATAAAAAGACATTAGGGGGAAACGCTGATGTGGGAGAAATATTATATCGAAACTGATAGAGGGAAATTTGAGTATTTTCAAAAGGGAGAAGGAAAACCACTTTGTATAACACATTTATACAGTGAGTTTAATAGTAATGGTAATTTATTTGCTTCTGCATTTACGAATCATTACACAGTGTATCTTATAAACTTAAGAGGATGCGGAAATTCTACACATGACACCACCAAATATAATTTGGGAATGGTAGATGCAGTACGTGATTTAGAAGCGATACGTGAGGCGTTGGATTTTAAAGATTGGACATATGCAGGTCATTCAACAGGTGGAATGCTAGCTTTACAATATGCGATAATGTGTCCAGAGAGGCTTGTAAAAATTATAGCTGGCGGATTATGTGCATCAGCTGAGTATATGAATCACAAAAATAGTATTTATTGTAGAGATAATGATCAAAATTCTCGTTTAAGAGAAATATTTGCAGTGCTCAGGGACGTAGCTTCTACAATTGATGAGAGGCGTGCCGTAAATAAAGAGTGGACAATGATGTCTTTATATAATGAATCAGCGTATGATGAAATGATTGCTAGACCGAACAGCGGTAAAACAGTATCAAAGCGTCTTGATTATTTTTCTTATAAGGAGTTACCTACATTTGATTTACGTTTACAATTAGAGAATGTAAATATACCAGCCCATATTTACGCTGGAATTTATGATGCACAGTGTCCGTATGAATTTGCAGTGGAAGTAGCGGAGCTTATGCCAAATGCGATAATGTCGACATTTGAATACAGTAATCATTTTCCATTTATTGAGGAGGAAGAAGAGTTTATAAAATTTGTTGAAAGCACGGTCTGTCATGTAAATGGATGATGAAAATCTATAATTTAAAAAGAAGAAGGCTGTCTTCAACACAAATTTGAGACAGCCTTCTTCTTTCATTACCCTACAAATGTTTGATACAGTAAGAAAATATTTAAAATGATAACAAGTACAGCAATGATCCAAGCGATAAAGGTAGTTATGCGGTGGTTAACGAGTGCACCCATAATTTTTTTACTACTTGTAAACATAATAAGTGGTACTAATGCAAAGGCAATACCGAATGATAAGACGACTTGACTCATGACTAGAGCGTAAGTTGGATTTACACCTAAAGCGATAATAACTAATGGTGGAATCATTGTAATAAATCGGCGTAAGTATAACGGAATATGCATTCGAATGAAACCTTGCATAATAATATCACCTGACATTGTACCGACAGAAGAGCTAGATAGTCCTGCTGATAAGAGACCAATTCCAAATAAAGCAGCTGATACAGGACCGACTAAGTTGCTAAACTGGTTAAAAGCGACATCAAGATCTTCGACATGCAAGCCGTTTTTAAAGAATAGTGCAGCAGCAACAATTAACATACTTGCATTAATTGCTCCTGCGATAACCATTGCGATAATGATATCTATAAATTCGAATCGGAAAATCTTTTTCTTTTGTTCATCATTTGTTCCGACTACGCGGCGCTGCGTTAAGGCGGAATGTAAATAGATTGCATGTGGCATAACTGTCGCACCTAAAATTCCGGCTGCAAGTAATATACTGTCTACACCTTGGAATTTTGGAATAAATAGTCCTGAAAGTAAAGGGCTTAATTCCGGTTTTGCATAAAAGACTTGTACACCAAAAGCGATAACAACGATAAAAATCATTCCTGTTATAATCGCTTCTAATGGACGGAAGCCTCTACGTTGAAATTCAAGAATAATAAATGATCCAGCAGCTGTAATTAAAGCAGCTGGTAACATTGGAATTCCAAATAATAAATACAATCCGAGTGCTGCCCCGATAAATTCAGCTAAATCAGTCGCCATAATAACGAGTTCACCTTGTATCCATAAGCCGATGGAAACAGGTTTTGGGAAGTTTTCTCGAGCAATTTCAGGAAGGTTTCTACCTGTAGCGATTCCTAATTTAGCTGATAAAGTTTGGATTAATACAGCCATTAAATTAGAAGCGAGAATTACCCAGAGTAATAAATATCCATATTGTGATCCAGCGGCAATATTTGTCGCGAAATTGCCAGGATCAATATAAGCGACTGAAGCGATGAAAGCAGGACCTAAGAATGGTAATAGTCTTTTTAAGCCTTTCGTTTGTCCGCTTAATGCTAAATGCGCTGATTGAACAGTTGTACTTTGAGAAGGGACATGTTCATCTTTTGATATATCTTTATTCATAGTAGTTTTCCCCTTTGAAATGTTAACTTGATGAAATTATTGTAAGTATTCTTATTCTTTATTTCAATACATTTAAATGTACTAGGTTATATTTTTTATTTGAACACAAATGTTTCCTTAGTGCAAATTATATGCCTTTATACAATGAATGGTGTGGTGTTATTAAAAATTGGGAGTTTATGGTGTGATGAGGCGGGGAAACATAATGAATTAAAGGGCTGTTTTTGAAATTTATGTGAACATAAAGCCGATAATACAGCATATTAATTGATGGAATTGCATTTGTATGATATATAATATATTGGGATTACAACATAACCACAGTGTTTTGGTGTGTAATCTTGTTTTTTATTTTTGTTAACTGATAGAAAATAGTATAAAGAGAAGGAAATGGGATTCATTTTCTTATTATATATGTTTTGATATGAACGTTAACTTATACATGATTTTAAAAATTAGATAGGTGGTAGAAATACATTGGCAACTACAAAACCATACAGAGTATTACTATATTACATGTACACAACAATTGAAAACCCAGAAGAATTCGCGGCAGAGCATTTAGCATTTTGTAATTCACTTGAATTAAAAGGAAGAATTCTTGTAGCAAAAGAAGGTATTAACGGAACTTGTTCTGGTACTGTAGAACAAACAGAGAAATACATGGAAGCAATGAACAATGATCCACGTTTTGACGGTATCGTATTTAAAATAGATGAAGCTGATGGTCATGCATTCAAGAAAATGCACGTGCGTCCTCGTCCAGAGTTAGTTACACTTCGTCTAGAAGATGATATTAATCCACACGAAATAACTGGGAAGTATTTAGAGCCAAAAGATTTTTATGAAGCAATGAAACAAGAAGATACAGTTATCATTGATGCGCGAAATGATTATGAATTTGATTTAGGTCACTTTAAAGGTGCGATTAAACCTGATATCGAATCATTCCGTGAATTACCAGATTGGATTCGTGAAAATAAAGAAGTACTTGAAGGTAAAAAGATTTTAACGTACTGTACAGGCGGAATTCGTTGTGAGAAGTTCTCTGGTTGGTTAGTTCGTGAAGGCTATGAAGATGTAAGTCAGCTTCACGGCGGTATTGTAACGTACGGAAAAGACCCAGAAGTACAAGGTGAGCTTTGGGATGGACAATGTTACGTGTTCGATGAGCGTATCGCTGTACCAGTAAACCAAAAAGAACATGTTATCGTTGGTAAAGACCACTTTACAGGTGAACCTTGTGAGCGCTATGTAAACTGTGCAAATCCAGAATGTAACAAGAAAATTTTATGTTCTGAAGAAAACGAGGTGAAATATTTACGTGCATGTTCTCACGAATGCCGTGTAAGCCCACGTAACCGCTACGTAATACAACATGAATTAACGGAAGAACAAGTAGCTGCTGCATTAGAGAAAATCGAAGCAGGGAAGTAAGAGGGAAAAGGCTAATCTAAATTTTTGGATTAGCCTTTTTTATATTTGATTTTTTGGCGTTTTTTGTCGGTAAGTCGATATATTTAAATAATCGCTGATATATTTTGAGTTGCGCCGATATAATTTGAAAATCGCTGATATATTTCGAGTTGCGCCGATATAATTTGAAAATCGCTGATAAAAATTTCAATTACTGTAGCGTACCACATACTTCAATGTAAAAATACTCTTCTTTACTTCTTATCATCTTTCTCTCTCACAGCAGAAAGTACAGTTTGTTTTACCCATGCTTTTCTTCGTTTATGTTGTAGACTCCATTGGTATAAACTTTGCGCACCTAAAATAAGTGAAATGACTATGCCGCTAATTGCTATTAACAGCGCGAAAAATTCAAGTGGTGATGATATTTTGTTTGAATCGGTGTTTCTTAACAGATCAATCATAGTAAACCCTAACATTTGGCCTACTACAGAGTAGAGCGTTAAAATTAATAGTAAAAGGCTATCTTTTTTTGAAGCAACATTTTCTTGATATTTAAACAAACTATCAAGATTTTGTTTTGCATTCGAGTATAGTATCTCGATGTTAAAAAGCTTTCTTAAGCGGAAGAAAATATCTTCACTCTGTGATTGGGATACTAGCTCTAAAGAAAAGTAATTCGCTGTAAACGAATTGATTGAATAAATTAATTTCTCTATTTCATTTGTATCTTGTTCAATGTTTAATTCAGCATAAGCGTTTGCCATTTTCAATAAAACAATTTTATGAAATAGATTTAATAATAAAGCGTAATAAAACTCCCCATACATTTGACTCGCAAGTTTAGTAAATTCGCGTTCCCCTTCATTTGTTACACATGTGAATATATGTTCTTCCATTATGAAATAGCGATTCGGAGCCCATCTTTGGTAAGCGTGTTGTTTTAAATAATCATGAATATAAGGCAGATTATTTGCACTCACATATGCCTTGCCATCACTTGTTAACCCGGAAAGACTAGAAGTACGATAAACATCCACTTCATTCAGTTCCATATCTTCTTTTATAGATAATAAAGTTTGTACGTACATTCGCTGATCTTCAAAGAAAGGAAAGGTTTGAAAGTAAGAACTTCTTAATCTCTTCTTCTCAAAGAAATCTGTTATGCCATGAAATAAATAACCAAAAATGAATCTTTCCACTTGGGAATACTTCTTTCCATTGCATTCAATACAAATAGTCTCGTTTGTATCATTTTTAGTTTCAAGTACACGGAAACGGGCCGCAAATTCAATTGCTTCTGATAATGTCATGTTTGGAGCGGTTTCTACTTCTGTCCGAATTGTTAAGAAGCCAAGCTCATAAGGACAAAGTGTTACGTCAATAGAATGAATGTTGAATGGAACAGAAATAAGATTTGTTGTTAAATGTCCAGTTAAGTTAAGATCTTTAGAATAGCGTTGCAATCCTTTTTGATGCTCTGAGTGAGGAAAGAGAATTTTATTGGTAAATGAAAGGTAGTATGCTTCCATATTTTGATGTGAAACTTGAAACTTTCCGTAGTATGTATTTTCATTTTCAAGATGATCGAGTCGAAAAGGGTGAAAATCATTTTTCTGTAAGAAAGGGAACATATTTTGTTCATATCCAGTTTTAAAAGAAAACGGGAATATAAATTGAAATATAGCTGTTGTTACATCTTTTTCCTCGATTGTATGTATTGCCTCCATTTACATTGTTTCCTTTCCAAATATGCTATAAAAACAACATGCCCAAATTCATTTGAAAATAACCACTGTTTTATACTTGATTAAGAATGAAAATTCAGCTTATTTAGTAGGGGATATGTATAATGTTATGTATACTGAATGTTATAAAATTGTATTTTGAAAAGGGGGATGTTGTATGCGTATTTTAGTATTAGGAGCTGGTGGCGTTGGAGGCTTTTTTGGAGGTCGCTTAGTAGAAAAGGGAGAAGAGGTTACGTTTCTTGTTCGCAGTAAAAGGAAAAAACAATTGGAGGAAAGAGGACTTGTAATCCGCAGTGTTAATGGGGATTTTTCCTTTCAACCGAAATTAATAACGAAAGAAGATCAAACTGCTCCATTTGATGTGATTCTATTTTCAACAAAAGCGTATCACTTAAACGAGGCAATTCAAGATTTGAAGCCGTTTGTAGGTGAAAGTACTGTAATCATTCCGTTGCTAAATGGTATTGCTCATGTATCGCTATTACAAAAGGAATTCGGTGAGGAAAAAGTAATTGGTGGTTTATGCTTTATCGAGACGACGTTAAACGATCAAGGAGAAATTGTACAAACTAGCGCTGCAAATAGACTTATGTTTGGAGAAATGAAGTCTCAAGATTCAGAGAGAATAAAGCATATTGCTAAAGCATTTGCAGGTACGAAATCTAGTTTTGTTTTAAGTGAAAGTATTACACAAGATATGTGGCATAAATATTTATTTATTACTGTAATGTCAGGTGTGACAACATTAATGCGTGCCCCAATAGGACCAATCCGTGAAAGTGAAGGTGGACACGATTTTATCCGAAACTTATTTGAAGAATGTGTGCAAATTATGAGATATATTGGGGCACCAGTTAAGGATGATATTACCGAGGAACATATGAAAACGATTGATAAAATTTCGTATGATATGAAGTCATCGATGCAGCGTGATATGGAAAAAGGTTCGTCTATTGAAGGGAAGCACTTACAAGGATACTTACTAAATGTAGCGGAACAATTTTCTATAGAAGCACCATTGTTAAGAGCAGTATATCAAAATTTGAAAGTGTATGAAGAAATGACCTTTAACAGATCAGCAATAGAATTGGATGTATGAAAAAATAAAAAAGAAAGCAATATATAAGTATATTGCTTTCTTTTTTTATGACAAATTATTTGTTTCTTTTCGTTCTATCTGTCAAATTTATTTCCTGTTCACGTTTCCCATATAACTGATTAATTTCATTTGCTAATGCATCTAAATAGGAATCGGAAAAAATAGGCTTCTTTTCTTTAGACATATAGATCTCCTTTATTGATTTTTTAGTATTCATTATGTATATTTACCAGCGGATTATGCGCAATCATTTTAATTTTTTCTTTTTAAAAATTTTTGTTTACATTTTGAAAATAAAGGAGTATTATAATCCACAGTTTCAATTTTCTAAATCGCTGAAACCGCATGGTACGGGGGACCCGTTCTTATGGATTAGTTCTTAATCCAATGGGGTGAATCCTTGAAAAAGGTAGGGCTACTCATAGGCCCGAATCCGACAGCTAACCTCGTAAGCGTTATATTGAGAAGGAAGGTGGAGCTTGTGCGACAAAAAAAATAATGTCTACAAGTCTATTTCGTTATGGCTTGTAGACATTTTTTGTTTTCTGAAGAAATCGTTTATCCGCTATAACTAGCAGAAAAGTTCGTACAAAATTATTGGAGAGTGGACAGCAGTGGTTTCATCTATTAA
The DNA here is from genome assembly GCF_051915205.1 of Bacillus cereus group sp. MYBKT111-2. Lineage (NCBI taxonomy): Bacteria > Bacillati > Bacillota > Bacilli > Caryophanales > Bacillaceae > Bacillus > Bacillus cereus group sp. MYBKT111-2. The sequence continues at coordinate 308,518 of NZ_JBQAEG010000004.1, read as the reverse complement.
AAGATTTTTAATTGGAAGACCGTTAAAATCAACAGAGCTTGGAGAACAGAAGCTTAATAAAACGAAAGCTTTAGCTATTTTATCTTCTGACGCATTGTCATCAGTTGCTTACGGTCCAGAGCAAATTTTAATTGCGTTAGCAGGTGTTGGAGCAATAGCTTATTGGTATTCCATTCCGATCGCTGTTGGGGTATTAGTATTATTGACGGCCCTTATTTTATCTTATCGTCAAATTATTTTTGCTTATCCGCATGGCGGGGGCGCGTATGTTGTATCAAAAGAAAATTTAGGAATGAATCCAGGCTTAATTGCTGGAGGATCTTTATTAGTTGACTATATTTTAACTGTTGCAGTAAGTGTGTCTGCAGGTACAGATGCGCTCACATCTGCTTTTCCTAGTTTACATGCACATAATGTAATCATTGCGATTATATTTGTTATATTTATTACCATCTTAAATTTAAGAGGTGTAACGGAATCAGCTTCCGTTTTAGCATATCCTGTTTATTTATTCGTTTTGGCACTATTTATATTAATTGGTGTAGGGATATACAATATTTTAACGGGGCACGTTTCGCAGGCTTTACACACGCCGATTGGAACACCAGTTGCAGGGATTAGTTTATTTTTATTACTAAGAGCATTTGCATCAGGTAGTTCTGCTTTAACAGGTGTTGAAGCAATTTCAAATGCAATTCCGAACTTTAAAGATCCTGCGCCAAACAATGCAGCGAAAACATTGCTTGCAATGGGTGCATTACTTGCAGTTTTATTTTCAGGAATTGTGTTCTTAGCTTATTATTACGGAATTTCTCCAAGTAAAGAAGTAACAGTTGTTTCACAAATTGCTGAACAAACATTTGGACGTAATTTCATGTACTATTTCATACAAGGTACAACAGCTTTAATATTAATCCTTGCTGCTAACACAGGATATTCTGCGTTTCCGTTATTAGCAGTAAACCTTGCAAAAGATAAGTTTATACCAAGAATGTTTACGATTAGAGGAGACCGCCTAGGTTACTCAAATGGAATTATTATACTTGGAATCGCATCGATTATTTTAATTGTAGCTTTCCAAGGGCAAACAGAGCATTTAATTCCGTTATATGCAGTAGGTGTATTTATTCCATTTACCCTTTCTCAAAGTGGTATGGTATTAAAATGGCTTCGTGAAAAACCGGAAGGATGGGCTTTACGATTAACGGTCAATTTAATTGGTGCAGTCATTAGTTTTATCGTAATGAGTATGTTCTTTTTAACTAAATTTGCACAAGTTTGGTCAATCCTTATTTTCTTACCTGTAATTATCTTCTTATTCCACCGAATTAAGAAGCATTATGATGCAGTAGGAGACCAACTAAGTTTAAAAACTTGTGAACGGATTGTTCCGATTGAAGGAAATGTAATTGTCGTTCCAGTAGCTGGTATGACACATGTGGTAGAAAACTCATTGAACTATGCAAAGTCTCTTTCAGCAGATCAAGTTATTGCTGTATATGTCGCTTTTGACAGGGAAGAGGAAAAGAAATTTGAAGAGAAATGGAAGAAGTGGCAACCTGAAGTAAGGCTTGTTACTTTACATTCTCATTATAGAAGTATTATTCAACCGCTAACAAAGTTCATTGATACAGTACAGTATAAAGCGAGTGAATCAAATTACCGAGTTACGGTCGTTATACCACAATTCATTCCGAAAAAAGGTTGGCATAACATTCTTCATAATCAGTCTAGTTTACTCATTCGTGCGTATTTACTCTATAAAAGAAATGTTGTTATTACAACAGTACCATATCATTTGAAAAAATAAGAAGGTTTTTTAAGGATAGCTTTACGAAAGTGAAGCTATCCTTTTTGTGTATACGCTATGCATAATTGCATATGAATCTGAAAGATATATTGATATAATTTTTACATCTGTGAGTAAGTAGAGGTTTTTGTTGTGATATATGGATATTTCAATTGAAAAAGTAAAGTGGATTATATTTTAAAATAAAGACATGAAAGCTTGAAAATAAAGGGAATAAAAATACTTCTTTACGTTATATAAATAGCTGTGTTTAAATGACCTTACAGTACAAAATTTATATGAAAGCAAAACGGAATTTCATATTTGTGTATGTGAATTAGTTTAAAATGAATAATATTTTTATGTAATATATTCACTGTATCAATGTGGGAAATAAGATGAAATAGAAAATTTATGCAATGTTATTCATACTAACCACATATGAAAAGTTTTATAACGATAAGTAAGTACTGTAGCAATAAAATTTGGGAGAGATGGTTCGTGTGTGAATCGCGGTGAGAACGTTCTCTATTTTAACCATCTCAAACTATGTGCAAGAAAATAGAATAATAAAATGCGATAGTAATAGTTACTAATACATAGGAGGAGTTAAAGTGAAAAAGACTTTAATTACAGGGTTATTGGTTACAGCAGTATCTACGAGTTGTTTTATTCCTGTAAGCGCTTACGCTAAGGAGGGGCAAACAGAAGTGAAAACAGTATATGCACAAAATGTAATTGCTCCAAATACATTATCGAATTCAATTAGAATGTTAGGATCACAATCACCACTTATACAAGCATATGGATTAGTTATTTTACAACAGCCAGACATTAAGGTGAACGCGATGAGTAGTTTGACGAATCATCAAAAATTTGCAAAGGCAAATGTAAGAGAGTGGATTGATGAATATAATCCGAAGTTAATCGACTTAAATCAAGAGATGATGAGGTATAGTACTAGATTTAATAGCTATTATAGTAAGCTCTATGAACTAGCAGAAAACGTAAATGAAAATGAACAGGCAAAAGCCGATTTTACAGGCGCATATGGAAAATTACAATTGCAAGTACAAAGCATCCAAGAGAGTATGGAGCAAGATTTATTAGAACTAAATCGATTTAAAACAGTATTAGACAAAGATAGTAATAACTTATCCATAAAGGCTGATGAAGCAATAAAAACACTACAAGGATCAAGTGGAGATATTGTGAAGTTAAGAGAAGATATTAAAAGAATTCAAGGGGAAATTCAAGCTGAACTAACGACTATATTGAATAGACCTCAAGAAATTATTAAAGGTTCTATTAATATCGGTAAACAAGTATTTACAATTACAAATCAAACTGCACAAACGAAAACAATTGATTTCGTTTCTATCGGTACTTTAAGTAATGAAATTGTAAATGCTGCCGATAGTCAAACGAGGGAAGCAGCTCTTCGCATTCAGCAAAAGCAAAAAGAGCTACTACCACTTATTCAAAAGTTATCACAAACTGAAGCAGAGGCAACACAAATTACATTCGTTGAAGATCAAGTAAGTAGCTTTACAGAACTAATTGATCGTCAAATTACAACTTTAGAAACGTTGTTAACGGATTGGAAAGTTTTAAACAATAATATGATCCAAATTCAAAAAAATGTTGAAGAAGGCACATATACAGATAGTAGTTTACTACAAAAACATTTCAACCAAATTAAAAAAGTAAGTGATGAAATGAATAAACAAACGAATCAATTTGAAGATTACGTTACAAACGTTGAAGTACATTAAAAATAAGTAACGATATAGGGAGAGAAGAAAAATGACAAAAAAACCTTATAAAGTAATGGCTCTATCAGCACTTATGGCAGTATTTGCAGCAGGAAACATGATGCCAGCTCATACGTATGCAGCTGAAAGTACAGTGAAACAAGCTCCAGTTCATGCGGTAGCAAAAGCTTATAATGACTATGAGGAATACTCATTAGGACCAGAAGGCCTAAAAGATGCAATGGAAAGAACAGGTTCAAACGCTTTAGTAATGGATCTGTACGCTTTAACAATTATTAAACAAGGTAATGTTAACTTTGGAAATGTATCGTCTGTTGATGCTGCTTTAAAAGGAAAAGTGATTCAGCACCAGGATACAGCTAGAGGAAATGCGAAGCAATGGTTAGATGTATTGAAGCCACAGCTTATTTCAACAAATCAAAATATCATTAATTACAATACGAAATTCCAAAACTATTATGATACTTTAGTTGCTGCGGTTGATGCAAAAGATAAAGCGACGCTTACGAAAGGGTTAACTAGATTATCAAGTAGTATTAATGAAAATAAAGCGCAAGTAGATCAGTTAGTAGAAGACTTAAAGAAATTCCGAAATAAAATGACGTCGGATACGCAAAACTTTAAGGGTGATGCAAATCAAATTACATCTATTTTAGCTAGTCAAGACGCTGGAATTCCGCTATTGCAAAATCAAATTACAACGTACAATGAAGCAATTAGTAAATATAATGCAATTATTATCGGTTCATCAGTTGCGACAGCTCTAGGGCCAATTGCAATTATCGGTGGTGCAGTAGTTATTGCTACAGGTGCAGGAACGCCGTTAGGAGTGGCGTTAATTGCAGGTGGTACAGCAGCTGTAGGCGGTGGTACAGCTGGAATCGTATTAGCAAAAAAGGAGCTTGATAATGCACAAGCTGAAATTCAAAAAATAACAGGACAAGTTACAACTGCTCAATTAGAGGTAGCAGGATTAACAAACATTAAAACACAAACGGAGTATTTAACAAATACAATTGATACTGCAATTACAGCGTTGCAAAACATTTCAAACCAATGGTACACAATGGGGTCAAAATACAATTCTTTACTTCAAAATGTAGATTCAATTAGTCCGAATGACCTTGTTTTTATTAAAGAAGATTTAAACATTGCGAAAGATAGCTGGAAAAACATTAAAGACTATGCAGAAAAGATTTATGCTGAAGACATTAAAGTAGTAGACACAAAAAAAGCATAATCGAATACGAATCGTTAGAGCGTTAAGTGTTGATGAATGATTTGAAGCTCCTGTTCAGTTGTGAGCAGGAGCTTTTGATATCCTTATAAAGAGAATAGGTGGAAAATATGCAGAAACGATTTTATAAAAAATGTCTTTTAACGTTAATGATTGCTGGGGTGGCAATGAGTAATGCATTTCCTTTACATCCTTTTGCAGCAGAACAAAATGTAAAGGTGCTACAAGAAAATGTGAAAAACTATTCTCTTGGACCAGCTGGATTCCAAGATGTAATGGCACAAACGACATCAAGCATGTTTGCAATGGATTCATATGCAAAATTAATTCAAAATCAACAAGAGACGGATTTAAGTAAAATAAGTTCGATTAATAGTGAATTTAAAGGGAATATGATTCAGCATCAAAGAGATGCAAAAATTAATGCGGCATATTGGTTAAATAATATGAAGCCTCAAATTATGAAAACGGATCAAAATATTATTAATTACAATAATACTTTTCAATCGTATTATAATGACATGTTAATAGCGATTGATCAAAAGGATAGCGGAAAATTAAAAGCGGATTTAGAAAAGTTGTATGCGGATATTGTAAAGAATCAAAATGAGGTAGATGGATTATTAGGAAATTTGAAAGCTTTTCGCGATAGAATGGCGAAAGATACAAATAGTTTCAAAGAGGATACAAATCAGTTAACAGCGATATTGGCAAGTACGAATGCAGGTATTCCAGCTCTAGAGCAACAAATAAATACATATAACGATTCGATTAAAAAGAGTAATGATATGGTTATTGCTGGTGGCGTACTTTGCGTAGCTCTAATAACATGTCTTGCTGGCGGACCGATGATTGCGGTTGCGAAAAAAGATATCGCAAATGCAGAACGAGAAATCGCTAATTTAAAAGATAGAATTTCTGGAGCGCAAGCAGAAGTCGCAATTTTGACAGATGTAAAAAATAAAACAACAAATATGACTGAAACGATTGATGCAGCAATTACAGCACTGCAAAACATATCAAATCAATGGTATACAGTAGGGGCAAAATATAATAACTTATTACAAAACGTAAAAGGAATTACTCCTGAAGAGTTTACGTTTATAAAAGAAGATTTACATACAGCAAAAGATAGCTGGAAAGACGTAAAAGATTATACAGAAAAATTACATGAAGGCGTAGCGAAGTAAACAGTGGACTAGTTCTGCTGTTTATTTTTTTATCCTGTTTTTGTGAGAGGTGGACTTGTAATTTGATATATAAATTTCTGATCAAGTCTTTTATATTTAATGTTTTAATGAAAAAAGCTATACTGTAAGCAAAACTAAAAATTGGAAAGGAAATACTAGAACATGGAAAATTATCTATTATTTATCCTTACAGCAATGTTAATCATAATGATGCCTGGTCCTGGTTTTGCACTAGTTACAAAAAATACTATCTCGCATGGTAAAAGTGGTGGGATAAAGACAGTTTTAGGAACGATATCTGGAATGATGATTCATACAATAATGGCTACGTTAGGACTCTCTGCTATTCTAATGAAATTTGCTATGTTATTTACATTTATAAAATGTGCTGGGGCTTTTTATTTAATTTACTTAGCTGTAAAGTCAATTAAAAGTGCCTTACATAAAAAAGAAGATGTGTCAGGTCCAATAGAAATGGACTCTAAGAATATTGGGGCAATTAAAAGCTTTAGACAAGGATTTACTACGGCAATTTTAAATCCAAAAACTGCTGTGTTCTTCCTTAGTTTTTTACCTCAATTTATTGTAAGTAATCAAAATCATTTCTTCCAATTTCTTTTATTAGGAGTCACATTTACGACTTTGACCGCAATATGGTATTTGTTTTATATCTCGCTAATACGTCAATTAAGAACTTTTTTAAGAAAAGAACGAGTGAACCGTATAATGGAGGGTATTACGGGCGCAGTATTATTAGTATTTGGGGTTAGATTATTTTTCCAAAAATAAATATGTATATGAAAAGAGAAATAATCAATAGTGGTTATTTCTCTTATTTATTCTAATACTATTTCACACTTACATACTAATTTGAGTTTTAAAAATGAGTTTCTTAATAATCCGACCTGTTTGCTTAATAAAAAGATTCTACATTATGGGAGACAAGTCGCCCGTAAACGCCTAATTTGTGAGGGATGATAATCAGTAGGGGAGGGACAAACTCCCCATTGATTAAATTTCATTGTATATACTAAGCGGAGTAGAAGTTCAGGTATATAAAATTCAGTAGTCGAAATTTCTTGCATAAAGCTGTATAATGCTTGTAACGAAAAGGAAATACAGGAAAGGATTTGTATTGAGTTACTATGGATAAAGATAAACAACAATTAAGTGTTGAAGTTGCAAGATTATATTATCAATCAGATTATAGTCAGCAAGAAATTGCTAACAAATTAAATATTTCAAGACCGACAATTTCTAGACTATTAAAGTACGCGAAAGAAAAAGGATTTGTTCAAATTAGTATAGCCGATCCATTTGCTGATTTAGATAATGTCGGCAATTTACTGAAAGAAAAATATAACTTGTTAGAAGCACATGTTGTATTTTCCCCAGTGCCAGAATATGCAACGATTACAGAGTATATAAGTAAATATGCAGCTGAGTATATGGAAAAGACGGTTAAAAACGGTGATATCGTTGGTGTAAGCTGGGGAATGACGATGTATGAAATCGCTAGAAAAATCGTACCACAACATGTAAAAGGTGTAGAAGTTGTCCAGCTAAAAGGTGGTATTAGCCATTCGAGTGTAAATACATATGCAAATGAAACCATTGCATTATTTGCAGATGCTTTTCAAACGACGCCAAGAAATCTACCTCTTCCAGTTATATTTGATAATGCAGTGACAAAAGAATTAGTAGAGCAGGATCGACATATTCATCACATTATCGAAATGGGGAAACAAGCGAATATTGCAATTTTCACTGTAGGAACAGTGCGAGACGAAGCGCTATTATTCCGATTAGGTTATTTCGATAAGGATGAAACGAGTTTACTCAAAAAACAATCGGTCGGTGACATTTGTTCACGTTTCTTTAATGGAGACGGAAATATTAGTAGTGAAGAAATTAATAAGCGAACCATCGGAATTGAGTTAGAAGAACTAAAATTAAAGAAACGCTCTATTTTAGTTGCAGGTGGTAATAGAAAAATAAAAGCAATTGATGGTGCGTTACGTGGCGGATATGCAAATGTATTAATTATCGATCAGCATACGGCGAAAGAATTGTTACATTATCAAAAAGAAGATTAGAAATAAAAGGCTTTCTCAAGATATTCATTTTGAGAAAGCCTTTTATTTTGTTATGTATGAATTATGGGATTATTTTTGAATACAAATTGCCTTTTTTAAAATAATTATGGATATTGAGATACATACTACCATTGTTAATATAAAAAATTTGAATTTATATATGAAGTATTTCTTAGTTAGAATGCGCTTTATTTACTAGAAGGAAATTCCTTTTTAAAAAGAATGAACAAAATTTCAAAAGTATATTTACATTTGTTCAACTAAGAGTTAGAATGAAGTTGTTAAAAGATATGAGGAGTGAAGATAATGAATATTGCAAAGTTAATTGACCATACAATTTTAAAAGCTAATGCTACAAAAGAAGATGTTATGAAAGTAATCGAAGAAGCAAAGGAATATAAATTCGCTTCTGTTTGTATTAACCCAACATGGGTAAAGCTAGCTGCTGAAGAACTAGCTGGACATGATGTAGATGTTTGTACTGTAATCGGTTTCCCATTAGGAGCAAGCACGACTGAAACAAAAGCATTTGAAACAAAAGATGCTATCGCAAAAGGTGCAACTGAAGTTGACATGGTAATCAACGTAGGCGCTTTAAAAGATGGCGACGACGAACTTGTTGAAAAAGACATTTATGAAGTAGTACAAGCAGCAAAAGGAAAAGCTCTTGTAAAAGTAATCATTGAAACTTGTCTATTAACAGATGAAGAGAAAGTACGCGCTTGTGAATTATCAGTAAAAGCTGGTGCTGACTTCGTAAAAACTTCAACTGGATTCTCAACTGGCGGAGCAACTGCTGAAGATATCGCATTAATGCGTAAAACAGTAGGACCAAACGTTGGTGTAAAAGCATCTGGTGGTGTTCGTACACGTGAAGATGCAGACAAAATGGTAGCTGCTGGAGCTTCTCGTATTGGAGCAAGTGCTAGTGTTGCAATCGTATTAAATGATGCAAAAGGTGCTACAGATAACTACTAATCATTAGTGAAGTCAAGGGCAATAGATACACAAAGTAAAGTGTATCTATTGCTTTAACAATTGAAAGAAATGTAAGCGGATACGAACACGGGAGGAGACGGCTTATGAAATACTTAATCGGTGTTTTTGGCCTCGTATTGATTTTAGGTATCGCTTGGCTTGCTAGTAATGATAGAAAGAAAGTCAAATATCGTCCAATCATAACGATGGTTATATTACAATTCATTTTGGGGTTTCTATTATTAAATACAAGTGTAGGGAATATATTAATTAGCGGAATAGCAGATGGTTTTGGAGAGCTATTAAAATATGCCGCTGACGGTGTAAATTTCGTATTTGGTGGATTAGTAAATCAAAAAGAGTTTTCATTCTTTTTAAGTGTATTAATGCCAATCGTATTTATATCAGCTTTAATCGGTATTTTGCAACATATTAAAGTGTTACCTATTATTGTGAAATCTATCGGTCTAGCATTAAGTAAAGTAAATGGAATGGGGAAACTAGAATCATATAACGCTGTTGCTTCTGCGATTTTAGGACAATCTGAAGTGTTTATTTCAGTTAAGAAACAATTAGGATTATTGCCAGAGAAAAGAATGTACACATTATGTGCATCTGCAATGTCTACCGTTTCCATGTCTATCGTTGGATCGTATATGGTGTTATTAAAACCCCAATATGTTGTAACCGCTTTAGTGCTTAACTTATTCGGGGGCTTTATTATTGCTTCTATTATTAATCCTTATGAAGTTACTGATGAAGAAGATATGTTAGAAGTACAAGAAGAAGAAAAAAAGACTTTCTTTGAAGTATTAGGGGAATACATTATTGATGGATTTAAAGTTGCGATTACAGTAGCAGCTATGTTAATTGGTTTCGTTGCTCTTATCGCATTCATTAATGCAGTATTTAAAGGTGTAATCGGTATTTCATTCCAAGAAATTCTCGGTTATGCATTTGCACCATTTGCATTTATTATGGGTGTACCTTGGCATGAAGCAGTTAATGCCGGAAATATTATGGCAACAAAATTAGTATCAAATGAATTTGTCGCTATGACAGATTTAGCACAAGGAAACTTTAATTTCTCAGATAGAACGACAGCGATTATATCTGTATTCTTAGTTTCATTTGCAAACTTCTCTTCAATTGGAATTATTGCAGGGGCAGTTAAGAGCTTAAATGAAAAGCAAGGGAATGTAGTCGCAAGATTTGGTTTGAAATTACTTTTCGGTGCAACATTAGTAAGCTTCTTATCAGCAACAATCGTAGGCTTATTATTTTAATAGATTCATATCATATAAAAAGGAATGGTGATTGTAATGAGAATGGTAGATATTATTGCGAAAAAACGTGACGGCAAAGAATTAACAACTGAAGAAATCAAATTTTTTATTAATGGTTATACAGACGGAAGTATACCTGATTATCAAGTAAGTGCACTTGCAATGGCAATCTTCTTTAAAGATATGACAGATCGCGAACGTGCAGATTTAACGATGGCAATGGTGGAGTCTGGAGAAACAATCGACTTATCTGCAATTGAAGGAATTAAAGTAGACAAACATTCAACTGGTGGTGTTGGTGATACAACAACATTAGTATTAGGGCCATTAGTAGCTGCTTTAGATGTACCAGTAGCAAAAATGTCTGGTCGTGGTTTAGGACATACGGGCGGAACAATTGATAAATTAGAAGCAGTAGAAGGATTCCACGTTGAAATTACGAAAGAGCAGTTCATTGATATTGTAAACCGTGACAAAGTAGCTGTTATCGGACAAACAGGAAACTTAACACCTGCAGATAAAAAGATTTATGCATTACGCGATGTAACAGGAACTGTTAACTCAATTCCTCTAATTGCAAGTTCAATTATGAGTAAAAAAATTGCAGCTGGAGCTGACGCAATCGTACTTGATGTAAAAACAGGTGCTGGCGCGTTTATGAAAACAGAAGAAGATGCAAAAGAATTAGCACATGCAATGGTACGTATCGGAAATAATGTAGGACGTCAAACTATGGCTGTTATTTCAGACATGTCACAACCGCTTGGATTTGCGATTGGTAACGCACTAGAAGTGAAAGAAGCAATTGATACATTAAAAGGTGAAGGTCCAGAAGATTTAACAGAATTAGTACTCGTATTAGGAAGTCAGATGGTTGTACTTGCGAAAAAAGCTAATACATTAGAAGAAGCGCGTGAAATGTTAATTGAAGTGATGAAGAACGGAAAAGCAACTGAGAAGTTTAAAGAATTCTTAAGCAATCAAGGCGGAGATAGCTCGATTGTAGACAATCCAGAAAAAATGCCACAAGCGAAATATGTAATTGATGTACCTGCTAAAACTTCAGGTGTTATTTCTAACATTGTTGCTGATGAAATTGGTATCGCAGCTATGCTACTTGGTGCTGGTCGTGCAACAAAAGAAGATGAAATCGATTTAGCAGTAGGATTAATGTTACGTAAAAAAGTGGGCGATGCAGTAAAAGAAGGCGAGCCATTCGTAACGATTTATGCAAATCGCGAAAATGTAGAAGATGTAAAAGCTAAAATTTATGAGAACATTTCTATCGCTGAAACAGCAGTGGCTCCTAAATTAGTTCATACAGTTATTACTGACTAATCATAATTACACTTACTTTGAGGGGGAAATAATATGGATAAGAAAAAATATATTGAAGAAGCAAATAAGATGTTAGAAAAAGCATATATTCCGTATTCAAAATTTCCTGTTGGGGCAGCATTAGTTACGAAAGAAGGTAAAATCTATACTGGTTGTAATATAGAAAATGCTTCTTATGGTTTATGTAACTGTGCAGAAAGAACAGCAATCTTTAAAGCAGTATCAGAAGGTGAGCGCGACTTTAGTTACTTAGTTATTACAGGAGAAACGGACGGACCGATTTCACCGTGTGGTGCTTGTAGACAAGTAATTGCTGAATTCTGTGATCCGAAAATGCCTGTATTACTAACGAATGTAAAAGGCGATGAAAAAGAAGTGACTGTTGAGCAATTACTTCCAGGTGCTTTTACAAATGACGATTTAAAATAAGTTAAAAGCCATTTTGCAATATTAATTGCAAAATGGCTTTTTTGTTTGAAAATTGAATGTAATATTTTGTTCATATTCCGTTCATAAACTTTGCGTAAAATGATTGCAGCGAATATGGAAAGTTTACAGCAGGAGGGATATAATGAAGAAATTCTATAATGGTGCTTGTAGTTACTTATTAATTTATGATTTTGCTCAAAAAGTCATTTAAATAGATAGGAGTGGAAAGTATGATAGCACTTTTATCAAGTATTGTTGCAGTCTGTATGGCTGTTGGTGTCATGTTTCTTCGCTTTAAAGCAGCGAAAAAACCGGTAACGAAAAAGAAAATTATATTGCCGCCAATTTTTATGAGTACAGGCGCAATGATGTACTTTTTACCAGAGTTTCGATTAACATCGTTAGAAATAGTCGAGGCAATTAGTATAGGGCTTATTTTCTCTATTTTTCTTATTAAAACAACTAAGTTCGAAATAAAAGGCGAACATATATTTATGAAACCGTCAAAAGCATTCATATTTATTTTAGTAGGCCTATTAGCTGTACGCGTGGCATTAAAGTCATATTTAAGCCAATCAATTGATTTGGCAGAGTTAAGCGGAATGTTTTTCTTACTCGCTTTTGCAATGATTGTATCGTGGAGAATTGCTATGTATCGTTCGTATGCTAAATTAGAAAAAACAATAAAAAGAGCTGGAATTTCTAAATAGGAAATCCAGCTCTTTTTATGTTTTATTGAAATTCTTTTGCGCGGAACTCATTTGCTTAATTTTAAACGTATTTGAGCATCTTGTAATGCGGCTGGTGTCACGTTAAGACCATTTTGATCAACAATTTTTGTGTTTAATAAAATGGAATCTAAGCTTCCACGAAATGTTTGTGTATAGTTTTGACGTAGCATTTGTTGTTCTTGTTTTTCATCAACTGTTAATCCAGTTGCTTTTTCTTTTTTTGATAATTCGTTAATACGGAATAAAATGTTTTTCATTTGTTTCACCTCTAGTTTAATTTAATTACATTAGTTGCTTACTAATGTATAGTTATTATAACGTGTAATTTTAATTATGTCAACACCATCAAAAAAGGTTAAAAATTGACGAAAAATTGTAACAATAATAAAATGAATTGATTAGATAATTATTTTTTAATCATACATAGAACGCTAGGGGGATTATTATGAAATCAACATTTTTTGCTCAAAATAGAGAACGATTAGTAAACACATTACCAGATGAATCGATTACAATTTTATTTGCTGGTCAAGCACCTCATATGTCAGCGGATGCACATTATAAGTTTGTGCCGAATCGGAATTTTTATTATGTAACAGGAATCGATGAACCAAATGTTATTTTTATGCTGAAAAAGTTTGGGAATTGTGTAGAAGAGACACTTTTCATTGAAAAATCAGATCCAGTAATGGAAAAATGGGTCGGTAAAACAGTTTCTAAAGAAGAAGCAGAGAAAATTTCTGGTATAAAGAAAGTTGTATATTTAGATAGTTTTGAGAAGACAATGTCAAATATACTCTTCACAGAAAATGTGAAGCATCTATATTTAGATTTAGAGCGTCGTGAGTGGAATGATACAGAGACAAAAACGCTAGCATTTGCTAAACATGTAAGAGAACAATATCCACACGTAACAATTGGTAATGTATATCCGAATATTTGTGAATTGCGAGTGTTTAAAACAGAAGAAGAAATTGAAATTATGAAAGAAGCGATTGCTGTAACGAAAGACGGTATTTACAATGTACTTAAGCATGCAAAAGCAGACATGATGGAGTATGAATTAGAAGCTGAATTTGATTTTACACTGAAATCATCTGGCATTAAACATCATGCGTTCAATACAATTTTGGCAAGTGGGAAAAATGCTACAGTTCTTCATTATGAAGATAATGATGCGCAAATTCAAAATGGTGATTTAGTATTACTAGATTTAGGCGCTCAAAAAGACTACTATAACGCTGATATTAGTTATACATTCCCGGCAAATGGAACATTCTCTAGTCGCCAAAAACAAATTTATAATATTGTATTAAAAGCATTAAAAGAAACAACAGAGATTATTAAGCCAGGCTTAAAGTTCGCTGCATTAAATGAGCATGCTAAAAAAGTACTTGCAGAAGGGTGTAAAGCGGTTGGTTTAATTCAAGAAGATGAAGAGTTATCAAAATATTATTATCATGGTGTCAGCCATTTCCTTGGTTTAGATACGCATGATGTAGGGACATACAAAGATAGAGTATTAGAAGAAGGCATGGTTATTACAATTGAACCAGGTCTTTATATTGAAGAAGAATCAATTGGCATTCGTATTGAAGATGATATTCTTGTAACGAAAGACGGACATGAAAACTTGTCAAAAGATATCATTAGAGAAGTTGAAGAGATTGAAGCGTTTATGAGTGTAAATAATGAACATGTCAAAGGAAAACAAGCTGTAGTTAAATAATAAGAAAGTCATCACTAATTTATTTGAACTTTATCTCGAATCGTGGATAATTAAAAAATCCATGATTCGGGATAGGGTTCTTTTTATCTTCGAAATACTAATCTTTAATTATTAATCCTAATAAAGTCGCAAACTGAACAGCTTGATATGTAGATACTTTACATCCCCTTAAATCGCTCACTGAAACTGTCAGAGTATTAAAATTAGAAGAACTAATATCGATCCCCTTCAGTGATGTCTGGTCAAAATTAGCTTCGTCAAGGCTACATAATTGGAATTCAACTTTTTTTAGTTTACAGTCAAAAAAATCTGCACTATTTAATGAAGTTTCATTAAATACAATCTTTTCTAGTTTAGAATTTCCAAATGCAGCTAAGTTCAAAATAGAATTCTCAAATTTAACATTTCCTAAGCTAGATTCTGTAAAATTAACCCCGATTAATTTACTGTTTTTAAATTCAACTCTGTGAACAGAAGAATTGCTTAAATTAACATTTGATAAATCACAGTTTTCAAAACAAACATCTGTAATATCAATATTGCTAAAGTCTGTATTCGTGAACTTACAATTCTTTATCACAGCATCATATAATCGTACTCTATCCACAGATTCATTTTCGAAAGTGGAATCGATAATTTCACACATTTCTAGTGTAGGATCTTCTTCATAAAAAATATCTTGAAAATTTTTTGAAGATAACTCTGGTGAAATTTTTGGTCTATCAATTTTCATGGTATATCAATCCTCTTCTATTTGATATATTTGTGTAATTTTGTTCTTGTGTCTTCTTGTGAGGAACATTAGTTCTCATTATACACAAATCTACGTTCTTTTGTGAAGAGTATTTTGGCTATCTTTTTCTTAAGAAATAATGTCCTAATAAATAGGGGGACTGCTTATACATTTGTCACAGGGAAATCATTTTGTATACCTAAAAGCATCGCTTCTTCTAATGTTTCTGATTTAATAATTTTGTTTTAAGTGTTAGTGCATATGTTGTTTATACTCGTGTGAAGTTGAAGGAGTAAAATCGGGGAATGTTATGAATACCGAAACAATAATTACAACACTAATTGAAAGCAATAACAAAAAGCATCGGTGGATCACAGTAGAAAACCTTTCTGATAAAATTTGAATTATAAATGACATAGTAATCGTTATAGTAAATAAAAGGCTGATAAACAGTATACTATGAGCTTGTTGCGCATTTAGCATTTCTGTAATCATTGCTCCCATCATACTTGCCATTACCCCAGAGAACATTCCTTCTAAAGCAGTATATAGATGAAAACGTAGACCAACTAAAAAGCCGATACAACCACTAATTAAAATCGCAAGCAAAGTAGAATATAGCAATTCTCCTTTAAATAGAATACCTAAATAAAAACCTATACTTAAACCGATACTCATACTAAAAGACATAATAAATACCATATACTCCATTAGGGTACCACTACGTTTCGAAATATATGATGTAATAATAATTGAGATACAGCAAAGCATTAAGGCAGTTAATGTATAAGCAAACATCATGATACCTCCCTGTCCTATCATTCACTTCATCATATGTTCATATAGAGAGTACTTATGCTTATTTATATCTGCATATTATCTGCACAATTTCATAAATGAAAGCAAGGTGGCGTTTGATTTTTTTACGTGTGAACATGTGAAAGAAAGTATTATATAATGAGTTTCTATTGTGAAGCAATAAAGAATAAGCGTATAATATTATAGTTATCCCATTACTTGGGACAACCCGCGAATGATAAATAAGATTGTTGTTTTATCATCGCTTCTAAACAGATAGACAATGAAAGTAACAGTGGAATACAGATAGGGAGTTATAAAATGAAATTAATTATTGCCGAGAAACCAGATCAAGGTTTGGCTCTTGTTTCACAATTTAAATATCGCCGGAAAGATGGATATTTAGAAGTAGAAGCGAATGAGTTATTTCCAAATGGAGCGTACTGTACATGGGCAATTGGTCATTTGACGCAGTTATGTAATCCAGAACATTATCACGCAGAGTGGAAAAAATGGTCACTTGATACGTTACCGATGATTCCTGAACGATTTCAATTTGAAGTAACAAAGTCGAAGTATAAGCAATTTAACGTTGTGAAACAGCTGTTACATAATCCACAGGTAACAGAAATTATTCACGCGGGCGATGCTGGGCGTGAAGGGGAATTGATTGTACGAAATATTATTAACCTTTGCAACGTGCAAAAGCCAATGAAGCGTCTTTGGATTTCCTCTTTAACGAAGCAAGCTATTTACCAAGGATTTAAAAACTTGCTTGATGAATCAGACACGATTAATACGTATTACGAAGCATACACAAGATCTTGTGCTGACTGGGTTGTTGGTATGAATGCATCGCGTGTGTTTAGTATTTTGCTAAAGAAAAAAGGAATGAATGATGTATTTTCAGCTGGTCGTGTACAAACACCGACACTCGCGTTAATCGTAAAGCGTGAAAAGGAAATAGAAAACTTTAAGTCAGAGCCGTTCTGGGAAGTGTTCGCAACCTTTAATATAGAAGGAAAGAAGTATGAGGGGAAATGGGAGAAGGATAGTGAATCCCGCTTAAAAGACCCTGATATGGCGAATAAAATTGCGGCATTTTGCCAAGGTAAAACGGCAGTAGTGAAGGAAATGAAAACGGAGCGTAAAGAATTTCAGCCGCCGCTTTTATTTAACTTATCATCACTGCAAGCAACGGCAAATAAAGCCTTTAAGTTTTCACCGAAAAAGACGCTTGATATAACGCAAGCACTATATCAAAAAGGGATTGTTTCTTATCCTCGTTCGGATTCCAACTATGTTACACAAGGTGAAGCGGCAACATTCCCTGATATTTTACAGAAGTTAAGTCAGTTTGATGAATATAAAGGTTTATTACCAGCTCCGGTTGAATCGATTATGAATAATAAGCGTTATGTGAATGAAAAGAAAGTAACAGATCACTACGCCATTATTCCGACAGAGCAAGTTACAAACCCAAGCAGATTATCAGGTGATGAAAAGAAAATTTACGATATGATCGTAAGAAGGCTTATTGCAGCTCATTATGAAGTTGCAATCTTTGACTATACAACAATTGTAACGCTTGTAGATGAACGTGCTGAATTCATTTCAAAAGGAAAACAGCAAATTCAAGAAGGATGGCGTAAAGTTATTTTCCAAGACGATAAAGATGACGAAACCATTCTTCCAATTGTAGCTGAAGGTGAAGAAGGAAAAGTTGTAAAGGTGAAAGTGAAAGAGGGAAAAACACAACCACCGAAGCGTTATACAGAAGGACAACTTATTACGTTAATGAAAACAGCTGGTAAGTATTTAGAGAATGAAGAGCTGGAGAAAGTATTAAAGAAAACAGAAGGTTTAGGTACAGAAGCGACCCGTGCAGGTATTATTACGATGCTAAAAGACCGTAAATATATAGATGTGAAGAAGAACCAAGTGTATGCGACCGATAAAGGGAAAGTATTAATTACCGCAATCGGTGACAAAATACTAGCTTCACCAGAAATGACCGCAAAATGGGAGCAACGTCTTGCGGAAATTGGGGAAGGTACAGCATCACCAGCAACTTTTATGGAACAAACGAAAAAATTATCAGCTAAAATTATTGAAGATGCGGTTGAAATGTCTGAGAAGTGGGATTTCACTGGATTACATGTTGAATCGATTGAGCGAAAAGGATCGAAATTTACAACAGGTAAAAAGGTTGGTAGCTGTAAAAAATGTGATGGCGATGTAATTGATAAGTCAACGTTTTACGGCTGTTCTAATTACAACACGACACAATGTGACTTTACCATCTCGAAGAAGATATTAAGTAAAACAATTTCGCAAAAGAATATGACAAAGCTCTTAAAAGGTGAGAAAACCGATTTAATTAAAGGCTTTAAAAAGGGCGAGAAAACATTTGATGCGAAATTAGAGTGGAAAGATAATAAGATTAATTTTGTGTTTGAGAATTAATAAGGATATCCTACTTTTTCAAGTAGGATATTTTTGTATAAATTATTATTAAAGTTATCTTTTGATATATGAAAATTTTCCAATAAAGAGCTGTCGTTTTCTAATAAGTAAAAAATTATTAAGAAGTGCTTGCGAAGACGATAAGAGGTTGATGAGGATTTTAAATTCTTGTGACAAAATTTATTTTTCTATACTTATCTTTTATTATGAATATAAAGAAAGAATTTTTCAAAAAAATATATTGAAATTATTTTCGAATTATATATAATTATCTATAAGATATGATAATTTAATAATTTATTTCTTATTAAGAGAGGTAGAGGGACTGGCCCTGTGAAACCTCAGCAACCTAATTATAAATGAAGGTGCTAAATCCTGTAGGATAGCAAATATCCTAAAAAATAAGAAAAGGTATAAAAAAACCTTCTTCTTATTTGAAGAAGGTTTTTTTATACCTTTTTGTCCACTATACAAATTGAGGAGTTTGTTTTGTGTATAAAACAAACTAAAACTATATGTTTAATTTGAATTTGAAGTGCATTAGGGTTTATAGATAATATTTCAAACATGAAATATTAATTTTGAGAGGAGGTGAATAATTTATGAACGAATTAATGCTAGAAATTGAAGAGTTGGAAACAGTAAAGTTATCAGTAGAAGAATCAAGTAGTACAAGTTTTGGTTGTGGTGGAATGTTTTAAAAGAAAATCCCCTATTATTAAATATGATTTAAATATTTTAAATAAGTACAGTTATTAATTAACTGTACTTATTTATTAATGGGAGTGAATAGTTTGGATTGTTATAGTAAAGTGGTGAAACAAGATTTGAAAAAATGGTTTTCATTTAGGGTGGATGTTAGTGAAGAAAATCAAAATGAAATTTTGAGATGGTTAGGATTGTATTGTTTAGAGAATAATATACAATTTTGGTTTATGCGGAAAAAGGACAAGGTCACGCATTTGAGATTGAGATTTTATCTTCCAGAGGAATTTGTAATGGACGACCTTAAATCGATATTAAATATTACATGTAATGAGAGAGAGGGTATAAGTGTCATATACGAGCCAGAAGTTTTTTTATTTGGTGGAGATAAAGGAATGGATATAGCTCATCTTTATTTTATAGAGAATACAAAATTATATACTGAGTATTTACAATGTCAAAAAGAATTATCTAATACTATAGGTGGGATAGAATTATTTTTATGGATTAGTAATTTTATAGTTACACAGACAAATTTAGACAAATTTGAGATTTGGGATGTATGGAAAAGAATAGACAAGCTAAGGTTTGTAGAGTATGAAAAAATCAAATCGATTGTAGATTCAAATAAATTGAAAATAGAAACAATCCTATCGATGAGTGTGGAGGAAGTATTTGCAAGAATTAAATCTAGTCGATTCCGAGAGGTTTTTGAGAAAAGCGTGAAGTTATTTTCTTATCTAGGTGAAGAATTATTCACTTTAAACATAGAGGGAGAATTGACGCGAGGAATAAGAGGTATTCTTAGTTGTATAGTGATTTTTAACTGGAATATGATTGGGTTTAGTCCAGGGATACAAGCAGGTTTGGCAAAGATGGTAACTGTTGCAAAGGATCCAGATAAGGAGGTTACTGTAGGTGAATAAAGATTTTCTTATCCAAAGAATAACTAGTGTACCGATTAATAATTTAAAAAAATTAGAGTTTGAAAAAACAATATACATTCTCAAAGAAATGATTGCTATCAAGAAACTGATACGTTTTCAACTAAATGATATTACGGATATCTTGTTCGGGATTATTCCGAAAATAACGAATAATATTCATAGAAGGGATGTATTAAATTTAAAAAGATATCTTTTTAATAATCTAGAAGAATGTAAAGAGAGGTATCTAGAAGTAGTAAAAGAATATTTAAATGAAGAGGAGTATAAAAAAATATATAAGCATCAAGAATTACGTAGTACATATTCACATTTAAAAGAGTGTTATAAAAATGAGTTTTTATTAGAAAAGAGGGGTGTTGAATTTTTTTTGGATAGTTTACTAGAAGATGAGTGGTTTAAAACAGCTTTATTCTATTCTAGTACTCCCCTTTTTTCACATATATATCAAAATGAAAATTATGAAAAAAGTGATAAAATTTATGATACATTGGCAAGGTATTACATTAAAGCTGCAACTAAATGTACTCCTTCAGGATTGTGGTCTGGAGTATCTTATGCTCGTTGGGGATATGGAGATAGAAATTTATATTCTGATTCATTAAGAATAAGAGTTGAGCCTAATATCAGGAAAGTGATATATATATCAAGAATAACTGGTTGTAAAAAAATAAAAGATGGATTAAACATTAGTACCTATTTAAATCCGACATTTTATAAAATAAATAATCAATTTTTTTATTGGAAAGTTGAAAAAAATGATGAATTAAAAAAATGTTCAATAAAAGAAAGTAAGATACTCTATGAAATATCTAAATTATATAAGAAACCACTTCGGAAAATATATGATGTTATTCAGTTTATTGAACAAAAAGCTAAAGTAAATCATGAACAGGCTAGGATGTTTGCACAAAAATTATTGGAAGCAGATATTATAAGACCAGCTATTGAACCAAGATTTGGAAGTATTAATGTTTTCGAAGATTTATCGGAAAACTACAATATTTACCAAATCGGTACAGATATGAAAGAGTTATCTGAATTAAAAAAACTTAATTCTGAATTAAGTGACTTTTCCTTCGTTGAATTGAGGGATTTTACCAAAAAAATTTCATCGTTTATAGATAGATATTATAAAGATGAAGATGTAAATCAGAATGTAAGAGTTAACATAGGGGCACCATGGATTGATATGCAAATTGATAAACTGATTAAAAGGGAGGCTGAAAAATCTATTGAGGATTATGCATACTTATTTCGGAATTTTTATGGGATAAGTTATGCACTTAGTGATTTTAAGGAAAGATTCAGGGAAGGTTATGGATATGACAAATTTATCAGTGTAGTGGAGTTGAGTTTTGAACAAAAATTGGAGGAGAATAGATATTCAAATATAAAAAAAGATAATAGGTCTTGGATCAAGCCTGAAGATACAGAATCTTTAGATAAGTACAGGAAGTTCATTGCTCTAATTAAGAGTAAAATACATAAAGATTCTCAAGAGGTCACGTTAAGCTCAGACGAACTAAGTCCCTTTTTGAAGTCAATAGAAAGGCGAAAGAAAATATTAGTTGAAACTGTATTCCAGTATTGTAAAAACGAAAACAGGGTATTAATTATTCCAGAAATGTCATCTATGCAATATGGTAGGCTTGCTGGTAGGCATACTAGAAGTCTAGAAGATGTAAAAAGCGAATCTATTTTAAATGATGTATATGATTCTATTCCTAGCGAACGAAAGGAGGATTATTATCAGGCAAATATTTATTTGAATAATAATATAGATGGAATAGGGTTTAATGTTCCTAGGTTTGATAAGAATATTACTTTATACGGTCCGTATCCCAAAGGAGTCGATAATAATATAAATATAAATGAAATCTATATTAGGCTCAATAGTAAAAACAATGAATTTGAACTATATCATAATAAAAAAAAGAAAATAATGGTGTGGAATGCATCGACTATTTCCCCAGGGAAAGATTTATTAGCAAATATTTTAAATAATATACCTAATCAGGGGACGCTCAATTTAAATGGTCATATGAAAACAAGAATTGAATTGGAGTTAGAATATCAACCAAGAATAGTTTTTAACAATCTTGTACTAAGTAGAGCTCGTTATAGAATCACTGCTAGCGTATTAATAAACCTTTTTAAGAAATATGCTAATCAGGAATCACTATTTAAAGAAATTTGGGAATACGTAATAGGTAGGGGGATTCCATATGTAGCTTATGTTTATAATGATAGAAATTTTAAGCCGCAGTTCATAATGTTTAATTCTATCAACGTATTGAGTGTATTGAAAAAGCAGATAAATGAATGCGAAAGTTTTATATATGTTGAAGAGAATTTACCAAATGAAAATCATTATGCTTTAAATAATAGAAGTGATGTATATAATTCGGAGGTGTGGAGTGGTTTATGTATAGAGATGTAAATAAAATAACTATGATTTTAGAGGGAAAACCGGATGGTATTATTAATCCAATATTGTGGGAGAATGAATTAGATTTATGGATATTAGGTTGTGTTTTTCAAGGTACTATGATGTTTGATGAAAATTTAAAGATTTCAAATCGGATTACAAATAAGGTAGTTCAGAATAAGGATAATACAGAATATATTATTGAGTTTAAAGAGAATTTGTTTTGGCAAGACAGAATGCCAATGACAGTGGAAGATTTAAAGTTTACTATTGAAACACTTTTAAAACCACGGTTTAAAGGAAACCGTGGCAAGCACTTTCTATTAATCGAAGGTGCAGAGGAATATTATAAAGGAATGAAAAATGGAATTGATGGATTAAAAGTCTTAGATAGTTTAACTTTAGAAGTTAAATTAATAAAACCGGATGCATCTTTTAAGAATAGGTTATTATTGCCAGTTATTCCTAGGCATATTTTTAAAGGACATCCAATCGATGATATTATTAATCATCCGGCAGTGAAATCGCCTATTGGATGTGGGCCATATAAACTAGTTAATATTGAGGGTACTCGGTTCAAATTTGTGAGAAATGAATACTTCCATTTAGGGGCACCGAAAATACCTTATATGGAGATGGTTTTTGAAAGTCAAAAGAATGTCTTTGAAAAAATTAAAAACAAGGAAGTGGATTTTGCAATTCTTACTCCTGAACAAACAGATAATTTAAAATCAATTGAGAATGATGATTTCTATAAAATACACTTTTTACCTAAACCACAAATAGAGTATATAATACTAAATCATAGAAATCGAAATATTAGTAATCAAAGGTTTAGACAGGCTTTAATGTATGCATTAGATAGAAAAGAAATTCTACAAAGGTCATATGGTGGTTATGGTGAGAATATCCATCAATATTACCCCGAATTATTATCTGAGTATATCGGGAACGAGCTTAATGAATATGAATATAATCCTGATCTCGCAAGAAAAATATTTGAGCAGTTTCCTCAAATGAATTTGAAGTTAGGGATAGGGATAGAATCGAAAAAGCATGCTGAATCTTCCAAGATAGTGATAGATAATTTGGCTAAAGTAGGAATTGATGTAGACTTAATAGAGTACAAGGACAATAAATGGATGGATGATTTCCGAAATAACGAATTAGATTTATTTATATATTCATCTTATATTTTTTTAGATCCAGATCCAGATTTATTTATAGGAGAAAGAAGTGTTCTTAATAATATAGTTGGGTGGGATGATGAATATAACTTTGAATTAATAAGAAAAGGATTAAGAAGTAAAGGAAGAGAGAGGATAGAAGCTTACCAAGAATGGTCTCAATATATTAATAGGGAAGTACCACTTTTATTTTTATATAGTCCATTTGATATACAAATAATAAATAAACATATTCAAGGGATACGACCGGATCCAAGGGGACTTTTATGGAATATACATGAACTAACAAATACAGGGGGCTACAGTGAATAGTGAAATTAGTAGTATAAAAGAAAATAGCACTAGTATATGGAGCAATAAAATTTTTTCGTATTTTTTCTTGGCAAGTTGTATTTCTTTAATAGGTAATTCTATGGTTACGCTCATTTTACCGTTATGGGTAATGAAATTAACGAATTCACCATTACTTGTCTCGGGAGTAAACATTGCCATTGCAACGGCGGCGATTTTATTTGCACCTGTAACAGGAACATTAGCAGATCGAATGTCGAGAAGAAAGCTTATGATGATTGCAGATGTGATGAGATGCATCGTCATGATTTTAATTGCAGTAATAGCATTTTATAATAATATGCTGTACATGCCGTTACTAATTTTACTTATTATACGCTCAATTGGAAGTGCCTTATTTACACCAGCTTCAAATGCAGCGTTAGTTACATATGTGGAAGAACAGCATGTTCAACAAGCTATTTCATTAAGGCAAGTATCAACACAAATTATATCTGTGGCAATTCCTTTATTGGCAAGCTTTTTAATTAGTATTTTTAGTTTTCACGGAGTATTTTTGTTAGATGCACTTACATTCTTTATATCATTTTTAATTTTAATGAGAATCAAATTTCCACGTGAATTAAAAGTAGAGAAGAAGAAGCCTTTTTATGAAGATTTTAAAGAGGGATTTTCTGTTATTAATAGTAACAAATCGTTGAAGACATTACTAATGAGCGCTGCGGTCATTAATTTACTTGGAGCAGCATGTATACTTTCACTGCAAGTAATAGTTGTTAGAGAAATGGATCTATCTACGCAGTGGTATAGCATTGTTTTTGCAGCATCACCGATAGGGATTTTAATTGGGGCATTAATTACTAAAAAGATTCGTACATATAAAACGATTACGACTGCCTTTATATTTACAGCTATTATGGGGGTTTTTAACGCTGCAATGGGTACGACATTGAATCCGGTATTATTTACGGTTTATTATTTTCTGTCAGGGATTGCATTTGGAGTGAGTAATGTATACTTTGGAGTACTGTATAGAAAGTTAATTCCAAATGAAGTACAAGGAAGATTTTTTGGTTTTTTAAATTCGTTATTATTAGTATCAACTCCCGTTGGAGTTGCAATCACAGGGTATTTCTTAGAGTCAATTTCAACTTCTATTTTATTTATTATAATTGGTATTAGTACGTTTTTAGTTTCGGTTATATCATTTGTATTGATAAATAAGAAATAAGTATTGTATTTAATTTTTAAATAATAAAAACGTCTCAATATGAAGTTGAAGTGAACCTGAATAGTGGTATATGAAAAAACACCTCCATATATTCGTATTTAATTTGAATACGAATATACGGAGGTGTTTCTTTTATAGGAACGAGAAAATCTTATTCAGAAGAAATTAAATGGAAAACAATCGAGCTGAAAAAACAAGGGTACAAAAACAAAGAAATTATGGATCAATTAGGAATTAAAAATAAAGCACAGATTAAAACTGGGATGAAATGATATCGTACAGATTAAACGTACTGTTTTCAGCAACTTGTAGGAAAACAATATTCTTATGGAAAAGGTCCAAAAGAGTTAAATGAATGGGAACGACTACGATTAGAAAATAAACATTTAAAAACAAAATTACTTATATGGAGAAAGTATCTAGAAATCGAAAGGAATTGAAATCGGAAACTGTAGTTACTTTATGGAATGATTTAAAAACAAAAATAGTAGTAAAAGAAATGTGTAACGTATTAGAATTACCCCGTTCCATATTTTATCGCTGGTTACAACGAACAGAGGGCCTTAGAAATGATATAGAAGTGCGGTTTAGGTATCAAAAAGAGTAGCTTCCATTCTTAGGAAAATGGGACTGTGTGTCAATCACAAAAAAGTATTACGGATCATGAAATAATATCATATACTCTCAAAGGTACGTCGTAAGAAAAAGAAATATATTAATAGTACTGAATCAGCCGTAGCTCTTCATCAATTAGAATGTTAATTTGAAGCGTCAGCCCAAAATGAAAAGTGGTTTACGGATGTAACTTATTTATTATTTGGAGAGCGTACTTTGTATTTATCAACGATGATGGATACCTTTAATCGCGAAATTATAAGTTATGTCGTCAGTGAATCACAAACTCTGTCACTAGCGATACAGACATTAAAATAAGCAACGAGAGGATAAAAGGTGGAAAATGTAATTCTTTTCGTTCAGATCAAGGAAGTATTTATACTGCGAAGGAATTTCAAGCGTATGTCAAGGGAAACGGTATTATCACCAGCGTGTCCTGGGGAGGAAATTACCATGATAATGCCGTCATGGAATGTTTCTTTGGTGTGCGAATTCAAGAAAAATTAAACCACCTATCGTCTAAAGAATTTAGAGAACAGATAGTTTAGGGGTTTGAAAGGTGTCCCGTTTTCGAAGTGCACTTCAAGTGTATATCATGCTTTTTTATTTTGTAATTACAGGATTTTGTGTGCTAACAATAAAAAACAGTATTAAATAGGGCGTTTATATTATCTTTATCATTTCTTTTTTATAAAGGGAAAAAAGAAATTAAGAAGGTAACTGAAAGTATATAATAAAAATATCGCTCAAAACAATAAAGTTTTATTGTAAAACAATAAAAGGTGTATTAAAATCAAAAACAGGATAAATAAGTGTGGTGCTTTTATCGAAAATGTAGCAACGTTATTTTTAAAATTAGAGGAGGTATAAATATGAACATTCACAATTTGATTATCGAAAATATGGATAACCCTCATGAGTTGGAGAGAATGTATAGAAAAGACCCGAAAGCTTTTAAAAAGTCATTCTCACAAGCATGGGATGAAAACTCTGATTCTCAGGTGCTAGCTGCCTGGTATGAAAGGTTGCATTTCAAGGGAAAGACAAATGCAGAAAAAATATCACTGTTTCAAAAAGGTTTCTTATTCATGGGCATGTTAGCTATTCTAGCTGGGCTAAGCACTAGAATCATTTTCCACTTTGTCGAGCAGGAAGCAATTGCTCCAATTAACCTAGCTTTTGGTGTAATTCCCTTTATCGCTGCTTATTTTGTTTACAATAATACCCCGAAAAAAAGTATTATTTATTTCCTTGCAGCGTTGTTCCTAATTGCTGGGTTGTATCTTAATATGTTGCCATTAAATTATAAAGACAGCAGTATCCTTGCTTATTTACATCTTCCTATATTGTTATGGGTCTTATTGGGACTTGCATTTACAGGAAATGAATATTCAAAAGGTAATACAAGATTAGCTTATATTAAATTTAATTTAGAATATGGTCTTCTCTACGCGAGCATGGCAGTGAGTGGAATGATACTAGCAGTATTCACCATGCGATTATTTAGTTTTGTTGACTTGGATATAGGAGAGTTCTATTTTAGTAATGTTGTTTTATTTGGAGCTGCCGCTCTCGCTGTAGTGGCTGCATACTTAGTATCATTGAATCTTAAACTTGCTAAAAATATTACACCATACATATCTAAAATTTTTAGTCCACTTGTCTTGATTACGTTGCTAATCTATCTTATAACGGTTATATGGGTCGGGAAAAATCCTTTCTTGGACCGCAATTTCTTAATGGCCTTCAACGGAATACTCCTTGGCGTGTTGGCCGTTACCATATTTTCTATCGTTGAGAGTGATTCGGATGAGAAAAAGAACATTTCAGATTATATAAATTTTGCCTTAATTGTTCTGGCGCTTATTATTGACACTGTCGCTTTATCAGCCATTGTATTCAGACTTTCTTCTTACGGGATTACACCTAATAGACTTGCTGTTTTAGGGGTAAACATACTGATCTGGGCAAATTTAATTTGGATTATGTTTTCCTATATGCGGTTCTTGCAAAGCAAATCAGGACCGACAGCTATCCAAGATGCCGTTACGAAGTATTTACCAATTTATGGACTTTGGGCAGCGTTCGTTATATTTACTTTTCCTTTAATGTTTAATTAGAATGGATTTGTTAATATAGCGTGTCTAAAACGTATAAAATCCTTAGAGTCGATAATTATCGTTACTTCTATAATTTCTCGACAATAAAAAAACGTCCTAAAGTAGGACGTTTTTTTATGTGTATTGCCGTCTTTTCTTAATAAGTAACAACACTTGTGAAACACAAGCAAGTACTGGCAGTTCAATTAACGGCCCAATAACAAGTGCAAGTGCGATAAGAGGTTCGTCTGGGAAAGCAGTCACAGCAATAGCGAGTGCTACAGGCGAGTTTCTTGCTAACGTTGTTAAATTTAGACTTACTGTATCTTTATAAGATAAACGCATAACGCGCCCGATAAATTGTCCTAGTACAAAATTAATGATGAAGAACAATAGAACAGGAATGAGTAATAATAAAACGACATTCATATTTTGTAGTAAATATTTACCTTGTGATGCAAACATCGCTACGATTGCTAAACTTAAAAATACAATTTGGGCAGAGCTGAAAAACGGAATGAGTGTATTCTCGAGCGTTTCAGCTTTTTTCAGTTTATTCATAATGAATTTTGTAGCGTGTGCAAGTAAAAATGGTAAGACGATTACGATAACAATACTTTCTACTAAAACAGAAACCGCAACAGTCTTCATAACACCAGCGAATAAAAATAAATAAATGGGAAGTAGTAGTACTTGCAAAATTAAATTTACTGGTAAAATCGCTGTAGAAAGTGCTACGTTACCTTTTGCTATTTCAGTAAAGATTAAGTACCAATCTGTACATGGAGTAACCATTAACATAATAAATCCAACCCAAAGTGCAGGGTGATCTGAAAGAAATAGTGCTCCTAATCCCCAAGCGAGTAAAGGTGTCCATAAAAAGTTAATAGTAAGACTTGTTCCAGCAAATTTTAAATTACGAAATCCGTTTTTTATTTCTTTCAATGGGATGCTGAGGAATAATCCATATAGCATGAAAAATAAAAAGGGAACAATAAATTTGTCTGAATACATATGTATAACATTAAATTGTCCAAGTATGATGCCGCATGTAACAGCAAAAAGAATAATAAAAGTTTGAATCTTTTCTATCGTGCTCATGAATGAATCCTTTCTAAATATGAAATTTCCTCTCTAATTTTATTATACAAGTAATAAAGTCGTATTTGGTGTTCAATTGTATTTTAGTAAATGTTTTTAATTTGAGATTTATTTTTTTATTAAAAGCTACTTGACTAAAGTAAGTGGCTATATTACAATCACTTACATAAGGTAATTAAATAACAAAAAGTTTTAATTAACTTTCCTTAAGGTATCAATTGGAACTTTTTATTAGAATAAGAATTTTTGTGATGATGAATAATGAATATGAAAAGAAAGTTTAGGTGAAGAAAATGGGATTATTTAGCTCGTTATTTGGTAAAAAAGAAGAAAATACAAAAGTAGAGGGGAATAAAACAATGTCAAAAGTATTATTTGTAAAAGCAAACGATCGCCCAGCGGAGCAAGCAGTTAGTTCAAAAATGTATGAAACATTTGTAAATACTTATAAAGAAGCAAATCCGAATACAGAAATTACAGAGTTAGATTTATTTGCATTAGATCTTCCTTATTACGGAAATATTGCTATTTCAGGTGGATACAAACGTAGTCAAGGTATGGAATTAACAGCAGAAGAAGAGAAGGCAGTTGCTACAGTAGATCAATATTTAAATCAGTTTTTAGAAGCTGATAAAGTTGTATTTGCATTCCCATTATGGAACTTTACTGTACCAGCACCATTAATCACATATATTTCATATTTATCTCAAGCTGGAAAAACGTTTAAATATACAGCTAATGGTCCAGAAGGTTTAGCTGGTGGTAAAAAAGTAGTTGTGTTAGGTGCTCGTGGTTCAGATTACTCTTCAGAACAAATGGCTCCTATGGAAATGGCAGTTAATTACGTAACAACTGTACTTGGATTCTGGGGAATTACAAATCCAGAAACTGTTGTAATTGAAGGACACAACCAATATCCGGATCGCTCACAACAAATTGTTGAAGAAGGTTTAGAGAACGTTAAGAAAGTGGCGGCGAAATTTTAATTAATTGATAGTAAAAATGGAAAAACCAACATGGATGACCATGTTGGTTTTTTAGTCTATTTCTATGTTAAAAAATGTATATTTATAAAATGAATGAAAAGTTTGAAAATAGTATTGCAAAATATTATATATCAAACTATAATGAGTTCAAGAATAGTTGATACTTAAGTTAAATATTCAGAAAATTCAATTAGTTAAAATTGGAAATGACATAGGTTATTTTGAATGGAGGTTATATTATGACGAATAAAGTACCGTTTTCGTTCATAGTTGTTATTGGTTTAATGTTATTTGCACTATTTTTCGGGGCAGGAAATTTAATATTCCCAGCAATGCTTGGTCAATCGGCAGGAGAGAATGTTTGGATTGCTAATGCAGGATTTTTAGTAACAGGTGTAGGTTTACCGTTGCTAGGGGTATTAGCATTTGGAATTTCAGGTAAAGAAGATTTACAATCGTTAGCAAGTCGTGTACATCCAGTGTTCGGCATTGTATTTACGACAGTTTTATATTTAGCGATT
The DNA here is from genome assembly GCF_051915205.1 of Bacillus cereus group sp. MYBKT111-2. Lineage (NCBI taxonomy): Bacteria > Bacillati > Bacillota > Bacilli > Caryophanales > Bacillaceae > Bacillus > Bacillus cereus group sp. MYBKT111-2. The sequence goes on along the minus strand of NZ_JBQAEG010000004.1, from coordinate 277,832 downwards.
GGTCCACTATTCGCTATTCCGAGAACAGGCAGCGTTTCTTATGAAATTGGTATGAAGCCTTTTGTACCAGAAGCTATGGGTTCTTCAGCACTCATTCTTTTTACAATTATATTCTTTAGCATTACTTGTTTTTTTTCGCTAAATCCCGCGAAAATTGTCGATATTGTAGGAAAAATCTTAACGCCAATTAAATTAACGTTTATTGGGATTTTAGTAGTATTTGCTTTTATTCATCCAATGGGAGAAATGCAAGCACCTGCAGAGGCATATACATCACATGCGTTCTTTAAAGGATTCCAAGAAGGTTACTTAACAATGGATACGTTGGCTTCATTCGTATTCGGTATTATCATCATCAATGCGATTAAAGAAAAGGGCGCAAAAACAAAAAAAGACATTATGATTGTTTGTGCAAAAGCAACATTGATTGCTGCATCTATTTTAGCAATGATCTATTCAGCACTTTCATTTATGGGGGCTTCAAGTGTTGCAAAACTTGGTCATTTAGATAATGGTGGTGCAGTATTAGCAAAAGTTTCAAACTATTATTTTGGGTCATACGGCGGAATTATATTAGGGATTATGGTTACAGCAGCATGTTTAACGACTAGTGTAGGACTTGTTTCAGCGTGTTCTTCATTCTTCCATAAACTATTCCCGAATGTTTCGTATAAAAAGATAGCAATCATCTTATCAGTGTTCAGTGCAGTTGTTGCGAATGTAGGTTTAACGCAATTAATTGCAATTTCTGTTCCTGTATTAATCGCGATTTATCCATTAGCAATCGTCTTAATTTTCCTAACGCTCCTTCATCCATTGTTTAAAGGACGAGCAGAAGTGTATCAAGGTAGCTTATTAATTACATTTATTGTAAGTGTGTTCGATGGATTGAATGCAGCTGGTATGAAGTTAGCAGTAGTAAATGATTTTCTTACTAAAATACTTCCAATGCATGAAGTTGGGTTAGGGTGGATTTTACCAGCACTTATTGGCGGATTGATCGGGTATGTCATTAGCATTGTGAAAGCAAAAAATCAGGTTCAACCAGCAGCTAGTGTGGATAAGAAAATAGGTTAAATAAAAAAGTTATAGAACTTGTTTCTATAACTTTTTTTGTTACTATTAATAATGAGAGAAAATAAAGTAGTAGGGGAAATAAAATGAAAAAAACAATTGATCACATCGGCATCGCAGTGCGCGATATAGATAGTACGATAAGCTTTTATGAAAAGGTATTGTTAGGAACATTAATAGATCGTTACGTAAGTGAGGCACCTGGTGTTGAAAGCGAAGTAGCCATTCTTGAAGTGGATGGAGATAGAATCGAATTACTTGCACCGACGAATAATACGACGTCACCAATTGCCAGATTCATTAAACAAAAAGGTAAAGGTGTACATCATGTTGCATATCGAGTAGATGATTTAGATGTAGCTTTAGAGGAATTGAAAGAACAAGGAATTCGAACTTTAGAGCATACACTTCGAATGAATAAACATGGCAGAAGATTAATCTATCTTAACCCAGCGGATACAGAGGGAACAATCATAGAGTATTGTGATTATCCGGAAGAGAAATAGAAAAAAGATATTTTTAAAAAGATGTTACGTAATAAAGTAACATCTTTTTATTTATGTATTTCACAATTTCTTCACAAATGATTCACGATAACTTTTCTTCTTCAGGAACTTACATAAATATATTTTATGATATAATAACAATCGACTTTAAAAATGTAAGTTGTATCTATACAGGTAGTTACTATTTTATTAGAAGTTTAGAGGTGAGAGAGAAATAAAGAGTTATACTGTATAGAAATTTATATTTAATTAGGTTAATATTTTGCCCGAGAATTAAACTTAGGAAGTTAAAGGCATGAAAATAGAGCGATGAGTAAGAAAGAAGTGAAATGATTGTGAAAGTAATGAGAAGGGTAGGGACATGGCTATTACTTGCATGTGTGCTTATTATATTGATACCGAAAAGTGCATCTGCTCATGCATACGTTGTGAAATCAAACCCTACTGAAAATGAAACATTGAAGAAAGCACCGTCTGTTGTGAAAATCGAGTTCGATGAGGACATACAAGTTTCAAGTTTTAATACATTGTACGTGAGAGATACATCAGGTACAAGAGTAGATTTAAAAGATGCTCATATTGATAAGAAAAACAAAAAGTTATTAGAAGCAGGGTTAAAAGAAAATTTAAAAAACGGTCTGTACTCTATTCAGTGGAAAGTGATTTCAGCTGATGGCCATCCAATTCAAGGAGTTATTCCATTCCGTATTGGATTAGCAGAAGTGGAAGCAGACGGTATACAAGTGGAAGAGATGGGTTACGTCCCACAAATCGATATGATTATGGAACGTGGAATTTTATATACAAGTTTCTCATTATTTATAGGAGTGCTATTCTTTAATCTTATTATGTATAAAGGGAATGCAACTTCGGTCCGATCAAGGAGTAAGAACATAATATGGATCTCCTTATTTGGTATATTGATTAGCTTGTTATTTAATCTACCATTGCAAGCGAAAATAAATGCGGATGTTTCATGGCTAGAAGCATTCAATCCTTTACTATTAAAAGAAACGTTACAGCTTTCTGTTTTTAGTTATGTATGGATTACTCAAATGGCTCTAATTAGTTCGCTTATAATCGTTACGTATTTTGCGATGAAGCGTGAGAAGCTTTCGTCGTTTAAAGTGTGGAGTATTCCAATAATATTGTTTATCGGGATACTTGTTATGAAAGCATGTAATAGTCACGCATATGGTTTAAAGTTTAAAGATATTGCTGTTGTTATGGATTTTTTACATTTATTCGCAGCTTCATTATGGATTGGTGGTTTATCGTCCATTATTCTTCTGTTACGTAATGAGGATAACAAGTGGAATATGTATTGGGATATGATTAAGCGTTTTTCACCATGGGCAACATGTGCTGTCATTGTAATTTTCATAACAGGTCTTTTTAACAGTACATTTTTTATTCCAACAATCCAATCGTTATTTGATACGAAGTATGGATTAGCTTTATTAGTAAAGATAATTTTATTCGTTTTCATGGGGATATTGGGAATTATTCATTATGTGAAAGGGAAAATGAGAGCGGAGCAAGGATTAGGTGCTACGGTGAAGGTAGAGTTTATCATTGGAATTATCATTTTCGTAATCGTAGCTTTTATGACAAACGTACAAACACCACCGATGCCTCCTACTGGACCTTTTACAGAGAGTAAACAATTAGATAATGGATATGAACTTACTTTACATGTAAGTCCTAATAAAGTAGGACAAAATACATTCCATATTACTTTAAAGGATGAGAAAGGACAACCTGTTACCGATATGGAGCAAATTATTTTAACTACGCAATCATTAGATATGAACATGGGAAAAGGTTCATTTAAAGTTTCCGCCGTTTCACCAGGAGAATATGAAGCGGAAGGTATGTATATTAACATGACAGGCAACTGGAATATACAAGTACATGGATTAACGAAATCGCTTGATAGCTTCGATACGGATTATAAATTTATTGTAGGTGGCAGATAGAGTGAAACTTTAAGCAGCCCTCATCAATTGGGCTACCCGGCAAATAGCGGGATAAAGAGTAGGTATAGATAAAAAGGAGCTAATTGAAAATGAAACGTATAAAAAAATTAGGAACAACAATGATCGCAACAGTAATTGCAATGGGAATTTTTTCGTTACCTGTTAGTGCGCACGTTACTGTGAAGCCAGCAACTTCTGACATCGGTTCTTGGGAGACTTACACGATAAAAGTACCAGTTGAAAAGAATATAGCAACAACAAAAGTTACACTGAAAATACCATCTGGAGTAGAGTTCCAACAGTATGAACCAGTGCCAGGATGGAAAGTGGAAGAGCAAAAAGATAATGCTGGAAAAGTGAAAACTGTAGTATGGGAAGCAACAGGAGAAGGGATTTTACCTGGTCAGTTCCAGCGGTTTACTTTCGTCGCTAAAAATCCGGATAAAGAACAAAAAATAGCTTGGGATGCATATCAACAATATAAAGACGGAGAAATTGTTGAATGGACAGGCGATGAGAAAGCTGAAAAACCGCATTCACTTACTACAATTGCAAAAGGTACGTCATTAACAGGAGAACATGGTGAAGTATCTAATGTAGAAAAGAATGAAGGTACTAGTAATATGCAATTGATAGCAATTGTTTTATCTATTTTGGCGATTGTATCTTCGGTAGGTACGTGTGTTTTTATGGTACGTCGTAAAAAATAAGTAATAACGATAAGAAGGAGCCTACAATCAGTAGGCTCCTTCTTATGTTAATTTACTTCACTTCAATCCGCTGCCCTACAGCAAGTGTTTTCGGCTTTATATTTACGAAACAAATACTCACTACAATAAATAATAGTCCGATGAATAAGCTAATAGTAATGGCTTCATGTAAGAAAATTGAACTTACAATAATAGCGATTAGAGGAATGAGAAATGTATAAGCTCCAACTTTACTTGCTTCACCAGCTCCAACGAGTGTGAAGTATGCAAGCCACCCCATTGCAATAACAAAGAATGAAATAAAGAGTAGTACACTAACAAACGGCATACTCCAAGCGATACTAGACCACCTTTCAAACTCTGATCCACATCCAATTAAGCAAAGTCCGCCAATAATAAGTTGCAGTGTTACCATCCAAATGGAATTAACGCGGTGCCCAGTCTTCTTAATAAATACGGTTCCAAGTGCCCAGCCAATAGCGCATCCTATCGCGAGAAGAATCCCGATAATAGAAATATGTCCAGTTAAACTGCTAGAGCTAATAACACCTACGCCAATAAATCCGAGTATAAGCCCGAAAATTTTTAAACCGTACATTGATTCTTCAAGCCATATCCACGAGAAAATACCAAGTAAAACGGGTTGTAGAAATACGATGGCGGAAAATAGACCAGCAGGCATATATTGAAGGCCGACAGTTTGTAATCCGTAAAATATAATGATGTTAAGTAAAGAAGAAATAACGTATAAATGCCAAGTTTCTTTTAAGTGTAACTCTTTGTATTTCGGTAATGCGAACAGGAGTAAAATGAATCCTCCAATTAAAGTTCGAACGCCTGCAAATAAAACGGGTGGTGTATAATGCAGGGCAAACTTAGATAAAGGCCAATTGATTCCCCACATGAAAACGAGAAAGGTAAGGATGATGGCCGTCTTAGTTCGAGAAAGCTGTGTCACTGTAAGACCTCCTTGATGTTATTCATTTCACTATGATATGATATCGACTGTAATAAATAAAATGAATCTTTTTTATGAGGAGTATAAGCGATTAGTTATGACCATTACACAACTACAAGTATTAATAAAAACTATTGAGTTAGGTAGTTTTACGAAGGCTGCCAGGGTGTTAAATATGACGCAGCCAGCTGTAAGTCATGCGATTTCAAGTATTGAGTCAGAGTTAGGAGTTACGATTCTTATACGTGATAAACGACAAGGATTACTCGTTACGGATGTAGGAAACAGAATTCTTGTACATATTAGAGAGATTTTGAACGGTGTAGAGAAGATTGAACAAGAAGTTGCGATGGAGAAAGGACACGAAGTGGGGACGATTCGAATTGGGAGTTTTCCGAGTGCTTCTGCACATTTCTTACCGAAAATGATAAACCACTTTAAGGAGAAGTATCCGAACTTAGAAGTCGTTCTTTGTGAAGGAACGATTAAAGAAGTTGAAGATTGGTTAGTATCGAGGGTTGTTGATATAGGGATTGTTATTTTACCTAATAAAGAGATGGAGATTGTTCCATTAACGAAGGGGAAAATGGTTGTTATTTTAAGAGAGGATCATCCTCTTTGCAAGAAGGATGCTATTACAATTCGTGATTTGGAGAATGAACCGATCATATTATGTAAGGGCGGATACGAACCACCCATTATCGATATGTTTAAACAAGCAAACGTACTACTTCGGGCTGAGTATGTAATTTCGACAGTTACGACAGCTTTAAATATGATTCAAGAAGGATTAGGCATTGCAATATTAGCTGAATTATCTTTAACGAATTTACCACAGAATGTGCAAACGAGAGAATTGGAACCGCAAGTATGGAGAGAAATTGCTTTAGCTGTTCCTTCATTAAAGGATTCTTCAATCGCTGTGCAGCTATTTATTGAAGAATTTCAGGCGCTATTTGCAGAATAAAAAGAGGTGTCTCGTATATTATAATGGGACACTTTTTAATTTACTTATAAAAAATATGTGAAAAGGATTGACTTATTTTTTGGTTGTAACTATAATGATTACATCGAGGTGGTGATTACGATGAAAATTAGTAGCCGCTTTTCCATAGCTGTTCATATTTTATCTATTTTGAAAAACAATCCATCTTCACTTTGTACTTCAGACTATATGGCTGAGAGTGTCAATACAAATCCAGTAGTCATTCGTAAAATGATGTCGTACTTGAAACAAGCTGGCTTTGTTTACGTAAATCGTGGACCGGGTGGCGCAGGTTTACTAAAGGATTTACATGAAATCACATTGTTAGATGTGTATCATGCAGTGAATGTAGTGGAAGAGGATAAATTATTTCACATTCATGAGCAACCGAATCCAGATTGTCCAATTGGGGCGAATATTCAAGCGGTGTTAGAAATTATTTTAATTCAAGCACAATCCGCAATGGAAGAAGTTTTGAGAAATATTACGATGGGGCAGCTGTTTGAAACTTTGCAAGAAAAAATGAATGCTTAAATCATATTTATATTTTTTTAATATTAATGTAACTTATATAGTTACAACCATAAAGGTAAGGTGTAAAAGTTATGACTGTAAAAATGAAAGTATACTCAGATTTTATATGTCCATTTTGTTTTTTAGCAAAAGGTCCATTAGATGAAGTAGCGAAAGAGAAAGATGTAGAAATTGAATGGATGCCATTTGAATTACGTCCAAGTCCATATTCAAAAATAGATCCATGGAATGAGCCAGAAAAATTAGGTTCATGGGATGCTTTCATTCTTCCGACAGCGAAGAAGTTAGGAATTGATATGCGTTTGCCACGTGTTTCTCCGCATCCATATACACATTTAGCTTTCGAAGGGTGTCAATTTGCGAAAGAACGTGGACTAGGTAATGAGTATCATCACCGCGTATTCACAGCATTTTTCCAAGAAGAGCAAAACATTGAAGATATTGATGTGTTAACAAAATTAGCGGTAGAAGTAGGACTTCCTGAGGCGGAATTTAAAGATGCTTTAGTAACTCGTAAATATAAGGAAAAGCATCAAGAAGCAATTCAGCACGCATATGATGAAGCGAATATTATGGCTGTTCCAACTGTCATGATTGGAGATGAAATCATTCAAGGGCTTGCTAGTAAAGAAACACTAGAAAGGGTCATTGATAAAGAAATTGAAAGGGATAAAACAAATTCATTTGAAGGTATGCAATGTAATACCGATGGATATTGCTAATTCGCTTGTTATGAAATAACAAAATAAATTATAAAACAAACATTTGGAGGAATTAAAATGTCAGCAACTACAACAAACTTAAAAGAAGCAATCGTGAACCGCCGTTCCATTCGTAAAGTAACAAAAAATGATGCAATTACGAAAGAAAGAATTGAAGAAGTGCTAAAAACAGCTTTACACGCACCAACATCTTTCAATATGCAAAGTGGTCGTATGGTTGTATTAATGGATGGGGAGCATGAAAAGTTTTGGGATATTGTGAAAGAAACATTAAGAGCCCGCGTACCAGCAGAAAACTTTGAAGCGACTGTAGAAAGACTAAAAGGTTTTCATGCAGGTGTAGGAACAGTTTTATTCTTTGAAGATCAAGCAACTGTAGAAAAAATGCAAGAAAACGCACCATTATATAAAGAGCAGTTCCCGTTCTGGTCTCATCAAGGAAATGCGATGTTACAACATACTGTGTGGATGTTATTATCTGCTGAAGGAATTGGGGCGTCATTACAGCATTACAACCCAATCGTAGATGCTGAAGTGAAAGAAACTTGGAACATTCCAGCAGAGTGGAGCTTAGTAGGTCAAATGCCATTTGGTGAACCAAACGAACAACCAGCAGAAAGAACGTTCTTGCCTACTGAAGATGTAGTGAAATTTTATTAAGAAATACAATATGTAACGAGAAGGAAGCTGTGCTTAAGAACAGCTTCCTTTTTTGTAGTGGTGTTAATTTATGCGCATTTAGGGAAGAAATATAAGAAATAATCCGTTGAGAAGGGAATTAGGAAAATGAATGATGAGAAAAAATATACAGTGGTAGGTACTGATGTTGAGGAAGTAAAGCGTTTAAATAAAAATTCAGGATTAACGTATAATCAAGTGAAAGAAATGTTAGCAAAGCAAATGCAAAAAAAGAGCTAGATAGATATTTAGTAGAAAAGGGTTTAGACGCTTTAGTTATGATTAACAACGAGGAAGTTCTTCTATCCGCTGTAGCTGGCTATCCAGAATTAGCGGTGCCAGCAGGATATGATAACAATGGAGAGCCAGTAGGTGCAGTGTTTGTCGGGAAGCAATTCGGTGAGAAGGAACTGCTCAATATTGGATATGCGTATGAGCAGCAGTCTAAAAATAGAAAACCACCTAAATTGTAAAAGGTTAAACGAAAAAAAGAGCTCAACTGAAGTAAGTAGGTGAGCTAATATAAATAGAATCTAACAATATAAAAAGAAAAAAAGGATTCTTCCTAATTAGTAAGAAAGATTGTCTATAGAAGTTCATAAAATGTAGTATATTCAAATTCCATCCATTGAAGGGGGAGGTTAAATCTTAATGAATGAAGTGAAAAATTTTTTTCGAAGTAGAGGGTTTCAACGGTTTCTCGTTTTAATAATAGTAGCGCTTGTATTATATGGATTAAAAAGTATGATCAACTTAATATTAATTACGTTTATACTGACATTTTTAATGGATCGATTTCAACGTTTTATTTCAAAGAAATTGAAAGTGAACCGGAAAATTGTTATCGCCTGTTTGTATATCATATTAGTTTCCTTTATTGGCACGACATTGTATAAATATTTACCTGTGTTAACGATACAAATTTCGCAATTGATTTATCAATTTAAATTGTTTTTTCAAAACCCGCCTGATAATGAAATCATTAAATATGCACTTTCGACAATTAACGGAATGGAAGTATCAAAGTATATAGAACAAGGTGTAGATGTCATCTATCAATCGATAGCAAATATAGGGAAGGTAAGTTTACAAATATTATTGTCTCTCATATTAAGCTTATTTTTCTTATTAGAAAAAGAGCGTATTATTACCTTTACTTCTAAATTTAAAGAGAGTAAGCTAAAGATTTTTTATGAGGAGATTGCATATTTTGGCGAAAGGTTTGCAAGATCGTTCGGTAAAGTAATTGAAGCACAGTTTTTAATTGCGGTTGTAAATTGTATTCTTACTGTTATTGCATTAATTGTTTTAGGATTTCCGCAGCTTCTCGTATTAGCTGTTATGATTTTTCTACTAGGGTTGATTCCAGTTGCAGGTGTGATTATTTCTTTATTTCCACTTTGTATTATTGCTTATAACGTAGGCGGAGTTATATACGTTGTGTACATACTTGTGTTCATTACAGTCATCCATGCTCTTGAAAGTTATTTTTTAAACCCGAAGTTTATGTCTGCGAAAACAAATTTACCAATCTTTTATACATTTATGATTCTCATTTTTTCAGAACATTTCCTTGGAATATGGGGGCTTATTATTGGGATACCAATCTTCATCTTTTTATTAGATGTACTTGATGTAAATAATGAGGAATCGATTAAAAAATAATAGGAAACAACCGATGTTTTCAAGGGACGAATAGATCGGTTGTTTGTATCCTGAAAAATCTTAATTGACAGTAGTTAATCAATAGTAAGGGTGGAAAGCGACTGATTAAAGGATTCACTTTATTCTTTCTTAGTGGGTGGAAGTTTAAGGAATTTATTTACAATTAAAGCTATAATAACAGCGATAAAAAGAAATAATGCGATTATGCCAATTCCCATACCTGCCCATCCACCGATAAGGAAGATACTTATCGGTATTGTTAATAAGCATATAATAAGTAGTATGAATCCAAGGTTTTTATCATATTTTTGAGTCGGAAATAGAGTCCTGATAATTAAGAAGAGGAAAAGTATTAAGAAGGAAGCAGCCAATAAGAGGATTATAATTGTCCAAGAGTCATTCATGAAATCACTCCTTTCTATTGTGGATAATATTAACATTTATCGTAAGGAAGGGATAGTCAAAATAAAAAGCAATCCAAAAAATTTGGATTGCTTTTTCACATATATGATTAAAGAACAGGAGCCATTGTTTCTTTCAACACTTGAACTGAGTGATCGAATTTTAATTCTTCGTCTTCACTTAATTCTACTTCTAAAATTTCACGAACACCGCCGCGATTTAAAACAGCAGGTACACCGATATACACATCTTTTTGACCGTATTGACCTTCTAAATATGCCGAAACAGTTAATACACTATTTTCGTCGTTTAAAATTGCCTTAGTAACGCGTAGAAGTGACATACCGATACCATAGTATGTTGCGCCTTTTCGTTCAATAATATGGTAAGCTGCATCACGAACGTTTATGAAGATTTTGTCTAAATCTTCTTGATTATACGTATTGTCTTTTTCAAGCAGTGTTTGTAGTTTTTGAATACCAACTGATACGTGACTCCAAACAGGAAGTTCCGTATCACCATGTTCTCCGATAATATAAGCATGAATGTTGTGTGGACCAATATTGAAGTACTCACCTAACATATAGCGGAAACGAGCAGAATCAAGTGTTGTGCCAGAACCAATTACGCGTTCTTTCGGTAAACCAGATTCTTTCCAAGTTACGTAAGTTAAAATATCGACAGGGTTAGTTGCGATTAAGAAGATACCATCAAATCCGCTATCCATAATACTGCGCACGATTTGTTTAAAGATTTTTGCATTTTTCTCAACTAAATCTAAACGTGTTTCGCCTGGCTTTTGTGGTAATCCAGCCGTAATGACTACAAGGTCAGCATCTTTACAATCTTCGTAGCTACCTTTCCATACTCTAGTTGGAGCTGGAGCAAATGGAACGGCATGACTTAAATCCATCGCTTCTCCTTCAGCTTTTGCTTCGTTTACATCAACTAAAACAAATTCTTCAGCTACAGCTTGGTTAATCATGCAGTAAGCATAACTACATCCAACTGCTCCTGTTCCGACTAATACAACACGGTTAATACCTTTTTTCATTTCAAAATTCCTCGCAATTTCATTGATTTTATTATGTAAGATAATACGTCTTACTTCTATAGATTCATATCTAGTTTATTACATTTTATAAAAGATATTCAAGTAATTGAAAATGTATCCGTGCAATTCTTTGCATGAAACATAGGAAGTAAGTGAACCGAATATAATGCAATAAAATCCTTTATTGAAGGGGAAAAGGCCATGATGCAGCCATTAACGATGGAAAGAATGCTCCATATTATTCATGTGGGGCTCGTTAAAACGAAGGAGCCAAAACAGATTATTATTGTTGGTGCAGGAATTTCAGGATTAGTTGCAGCATCGTTATTGAAAGAAGCAGGTCATAACATAACAGTTTTAGAAGCGAATAATCGAATAGGCGGAAGAATATATACGATCCGTGAACCGTTTAGCAGAGGTTTATATTTTAATGCAGGACCAATGCGAATTCCTGATACACACAAGTTAACTTTAGCTTACATTCGTAAATTTAAATTACCGTTACATCTTTTTATAAATAAAACCGCTTCAGATATTATTTATACGAATAATATTAAAACGAGATTAAGCATATTCGAAAAAAATCCAAGTATACTTGGATATCCTATTTTAGAGAGGGAAAAAGGTAAAACGGCAGAAGAGTTAATGTTAGAGGTATTAGAACCGATTCTAAAGTATATTAAGAAAAATCCTAATAAGAATTGGAGTATTGTTGAGAAAAAGTATAAAGCATATTCGCTCGGCACATTTTTAACTGAATATTATTCAGACGGTGCAATAGATATGATCGGTGTACTTCTTGATATGGAAGCGTATATGGGAATGTCTTTAATTGAAGTATTACGAGAAATGGTCTTCTTTACTTCAACGACGAAATATTATGAGATAACGGGCGGGATGGATGCATTACCAAAAGCATTTTTATCGCAGTTAAATGAGAATATATTTATGCGGTATAAGGTTGAAAAAATTATACAAGAAAATAGCAAAGTGATGATGCAAGTAAACTATGAACAAACTATAGAGAGATTTATAGTTACAGGTGATGTTGCAATTGTTACGATCCCGTTTTCAGCTTTACGTTTTGTTGAAATTCAGCCTTACAATCTATTCTCTTATTATAAAAGACGAGCAATTCGTGAATTAAATTATATTGCTGCGACTAAAATTGCGATAGAGTTTAAAAGTAGATTTTGGGAGAAAGCGGGACAGTGTGGTGGTAAATCTATTACTGATTTACCGATACGGTTTACATATTATCCGAGTTATAGTATTCATACTCCAGGACCAGCTATCGTTATAGCAAGTTATACGTGGGCAGATGAGGCGTTAACATGGGATAGTTTACCGGATAGAGAACGCATTCGTTACGCATTAAAAAATTTAGCAGAAATATACGGTGACATCGTCTATAGTGAGTTTGTTACTGGAACATCTTTTAGTTGGAGTAAAAATCCTTATTCTTGCGGAGCATTTACAGCTTTCGAACCGGGTCAAGAACTCGAGTTATTTCCGTATATTACACCACCATCTGGAAAGGTACACTTTGCTGGAGAGCATACGACATTAAAACATGGATGGATGCAAGGAGCAATAGAGTCTGGAATTCGAGTTGCTTATGAAGTAAACGAACAGTGAAGATATATTTACAAATCACTACTCTTTTAATAAAATAATAAATATAAATCGTAATTGTTACGCTTTGAATACGTTTGAAATAAAGAAATGGATGGTCGATTACATGAATAAAGTAGAAATTCATATATTAGGTGGCTTTTTAGGTAGCGGAAAATCAACGTTATTACAAAATTTGTTGTTAGCGGAGAAAAAGAAGAATAGAAAAGTTGCAGTACTAATGAATGAAATTGGTGAATACTCGGTAGATACCGATATTATTGGAAAAGAGAATGTTTTAAGGGAACTTCTGAAAGGATGTATTTGTTGTACGTTAAAAGAAGAGCTTGAAATACAGTTGCATTCGTTATATCAGCAAGAAAGACCAGATGTCATTTATATAGAAACGACAGGTGTTGCACATCCAATTGAAGTACTAGATGCATGTGTATCACCAATTTTAGCACCGTTCTTAGAAGTGAAATCAATAGTAGTCGTTTTAGATGCAGTAAGGTGGTTAAATCGAAGTATATTAAGTGCAAATGTGCAACAGCTACTGCATGAGCAAATGAAATTTGGTAGCCATATTTTAATTAATAAATCAGATTTACTAACAGATGCGGATAAGAAGAAAGTAATTGAAGACGTGAAAGCAATAAATAATCATGCAAAATTGTTTGAAACAAAATATTGTAATATATCTTTAGAAGATATAGAAGAAGCTGAATTTATGAATGATGGGGAACATGAGACACTACATGTCAAACAGCATTTACATATACAAACGATGACATATCAATTTACGAAATCGATTGATCAAGACAATTTATATGAATGGCTTTCAAATTTACCAGATAGTATTTATCGTGTAAAAGGATTTGTGAAATTCCATGGAGATAAATACCCGCATCTATTCCAATATTCATTTGGGGTACCAACTTTACTGGAACAAGACTTCGGTTTCCCGACGAACTTAGTAGTAATAGGGGAAGGGCTAGATAAGAAACAATTGGCTGAAGGGTTAGAGAAAGTAGAACTTAACTCTAATTAAGGTGAAAAGACTAACTTAAAAATAAGTTAGTCTTTTTGTATGGTCATTACTGAAATGAAACAGTATTTTCAATTGGATTGCAGAATATATATTGATTGTATGTCCGTTTCCATTACATAGGAAGGTGATTATATATTTGTGCCGAATGTAGAGGGTACTACAAGAGTTTTCCATTATCTATTGAATTAGTTAGTCATGATTACGGACAGGGGATTTTGGCGTGTTTGATTCTATCAGAAAGTAAAGTATAGGGAGGATCACAATGTCGATGAAAAAACGTAAGTGGCTAAAGACGATGTTTACTGGTTGTGTTTTAGGTTCATTATTAATAACCGCAGCTTGTTCAGGAAAGAAAACAAGTACAGAGGATGACAAGACGATTAAGGTAGGAGTCCTTGCTTCTATAACAGGACCGCTAGAATCGTATGGAAAACAAACAGTGAACGGATTTGAATTAGGGTTAGACTATGCAACTGGTGGAACTGGGAAAGTAGATGGGAAAAAGATTAAGTTTGTTGTAGAAGATACAGAAACGAAAGCGGATGTAGCAGTTAAAAAAGCTACGAAGTTATTAGAAGAAGAGAAAGTTGATTTTTTAGTTGGATCGTCTAGTTCAAGTGATACGTTAGCGGTTTTACCATTAGCTGAAGAATATGAAAAGATTATGGTTGTAGAACCGGCAGTTGCGGATAGTATTACGGGGAAGAACTGGAATAAATATATTTTTAGAACTGGAAGAAGTTCCTCACAAGATGCGATTGCAGGAGCAGCAGCAATTGCGAAAAAAGATGTAAAGATTGCGACATTTGCCCCAGATAACGCTTTTGGTCGTGAAGGGATTGCTGCATTTAAAGCGGGTGCGAAAAAATTAGGTGCGAACATTGTAAACGAGCAATATGCAGATACAAATTCGACTGACTTCACAGCTAATATTCAAAATATTATTAGCTCAAAACCAGATTATTTATTTATCGTTTGGGCAGGGGCGAATTCACCTTGGAAACAGTTGAAAGATATGAATGTGGAAGCGCAAGGTATTAAAATCTCCACAGGTGCGCCAGATATACCAGCATTAAAAACGATGGATGCATTAGTAGGAATGCAAGGTTTTTCCGTGTATTATCATACACTCCCGAAAAATAAGGTGAATGATTGGTTAGTGGAAGAACATAAAAAACGATTTAATGGTGCGGTACCAGATTTATTTACAGCAGGGGGAATGTCAGCAGCAATTTCTATTGTAGAAGCGTTAAAGAAAACAAAAGGTGATACAGATGTAGATACATTAATTAAGAAAATGGAAGGAATGGAATTTGATACACCGAAAGGAAAGATGAAGTTTAGAGAAAAGGATCACCAAGCGATGCAGACGCTGTATTCTATCACATTGAAAAAGCAAGATGGTGTTGATTATCCGGTGCCAGTATTAGAGCGAGAATTAACGATGAAAGAGACAGAACCACCAGTTCAAAATAAATAGACTGAATTTTCTGTTGTTTTTGTATAAAGAGGGGCACACCCTCTTTATACGTATTTCCTTCATACTTAAAGCTTTAAAGGGAGGGATTTTGTGACACATTTGCTAGAAACGAAAAATCTTAGCGTATCTTTTGGCGAGCATCATGTTATTAAAGATGTGAATTTAACAGTACAAAAAGGAAAGCTCATTTCCATTATTGGACCGAATGGTGCAGGAAAGACAACGTTATTTAATTTACTAAGTGGACAAATTTCTCCAACGAAGGGTGAAGTATATTTTAAAGGACAAGAGATTACAAAATTATCAATTTCGGATCGAACGCGATTAGGAATTGGTCGTTCTTTTCAACTTACAAATATATTCCCGGAGTTAACAGTACTTGAAAATGTTCGTTTAAGTGTTCAATCATTCGTGCAAGATTACTATAGTTTTTTTCCAAGTTCGGCAAAATTTAAGCAACAAGTTGGAGAGGCGAGACGTTTCTTAAAAACAGTATTACTTCAGGAGAAAGAACATGTATTAGCGAAAGATTTAGCGCATGGAGAAAAGCGAAAGTTAGAGCTTGCGATGTTATTAGCTTTAAAAACGGATGTGTTACTGCTTGATGAGCCGACCGCAGGTATATCAGTTGAAGAGGTACCGGCTATTTTACAAGTGATTGAAAATATTAAGAAACATCCAGAGAGTACAATTGTACTTATTGAACACAAAATGGATATGGTACTAGGTTTGTCAGATCATCTTATCGTTTTATTCCATGGAGAGTTATTGGCTGAAGGTTTGCCTGAAGAAATTATGAAAGATGAGCGAGTACAAAGTGCTTATTTAGGGGGATTATATAGTGGCACTATTACAAGTGAATAATATAGAGACGTATTTAGATCAGTTTCATATTTTACAAGGGGTATCTCTTGCTGTTGAGAAAGGAACGATTACTGTACTGTTTGGAAGAAATGGTGCAGGGAAGACTACGACATTACGTTCGGTTATGGGATTTCATCATATTGCACATGGTGAAATTTATTATGATAGCACACAAGTAAATGGATTATCTACACATGTAATTTCAAGGAAAGGAATAGGGTATGTACCAGAAAATCAAGGTATTTTTCACGATCTGACAGTAGAAGAAACATTCGCTCTTGCTAGGGGAAAGGGAGAAGAAGCGGAAGAAAAAATTGAGTGGATGCTTGAACTATTTCCAGATTTAAAGCAGTTTTGGTACAAAAAAAGCGGACTATTAAGCGGAGGACAAAAGCAAATGTTAGCAATTTCAAGAGCATTTATTAATAGTGATGGTTTATTACTTATTGATGAACCGAGTAAAGGCTTGTCCCCTATTATGATAGAAAAGTTAATGATAGCCATTTTGAAAATGAAGGAGAAAACAACAGTTTTACTCGTTGAACAAAATTTTATGATGGCTAGTCAAATTGGTGATTACTTTTATATTATGGATAACGGAAAAATTGTTCATAACGGTTTTATGCATGAATTAAAAGAGGATAAGGAAATGTGTCATAAATATTTAGGAATCTCTTAACATGAATCCGAGGTGAGAAGGATGGATGTGTTAATTAATTTATTTGTAAATGGGATTTCAACAGGGATGCTCATTTTTTTATTAGCATCAGGTCTTTCACTGATTTTCGGTTTAATGAGCGTTCTAAACTTCGCACATGGTGGTTTATTTGCGTGGGGAGCGTTTACAGGTGTTTGGCTATTTAATATGACAGGTAGTTATGTATTAGCTTTAATTGGGGCAATAGCTATGGGAATGTTCCTTGGATTCATTTTAGAAAGATTTCTTATTAGAGCGGTATATGGAAATCATGTTCGCCAGCTTCTTGTGACGCTTGGAGGAATGCTTGTACTTAGTGAATGTATTAAAGTATTTTGGGGACCTAATCCAATTGCTGCAAAATTACCATTATGGCTACAAGGAAGTTTTACATTTGGAGGCGTTATATTAATTAAATATCGTTTATTCGTTATTTTAATTGGGATCATCATTTACATTGCCTTACTATTATTGCTCAAAAAAACAAAGATAGGTCTTATGATACGTGCAGGCGTAATGGATAAAGAGATGGTTCAAGCGCTCGGTATTAACGTAAAAGCGATATTTTCTTTCGTCTTTTTATTAGGAGCAGGGATGGCAGCGTTGGGAGGATTCTTATTAGCACCGTATTCAGGCGTTATTTTCGCTGAGATGGGTATGCAGTATGCGATTTTAGCTTTCATAGTAGTAATCATTGGAGGATTAGGAAGCGTACAAGGTTCGGCAATCGCTTCTTTAATTGTCGGATTAGCTGGTGCTTTTACAGCGTATTTTATACCAGATTTATCACTTGCAATCAATATGTTAATGTTACTATTTTTCTTAATCGTGAAGCCAAATGGACTTGTTGGTGAAAAGGGGTGAAATGGTGAACAGCACATCAAATCGAATTAAAGTATACTTCGGAGTATGTATGCTCATTTGTTTAAGTGTATTTCCATTCGTAAATGATTCACGTAGTTTGTTAATTTTGTTCACTCAAATCTTCATCTTTGCTATTTTTGCAATGAGTTTTGATGTATTGCTTGGATATACAGGAATTGTATCATTTGGACATTGTATGTTCTTTGGAATAGGAGCATATGGCGTAGCGCTTTTATTTGATCGGCAAGGAGTATCCATAACAAACTTTTTCATAGGGATAGTAGCTGCAATTATCATTTCAGCAATCGTTAGTTATATAATCGGTTTGCTTTCTTTGCGGCTGAAAAGTCATTTTTATGCGATGTTAACACTTGCTATTTCACAGTTGTTTTTCGTACTTGCTGAAAAATGGCGTGGGCTCACTCACGGAGGGGATGGTTTTACATTTGGTGTACCAGACGTATTCCGTGATCGTTTTACGTTTTATTATGTAACACTTATATGTTTACTTATCATTTTTGTTCTGTTACGTCTTTTCACCAAATCTTCTATTGGAAAAGTATTAAAGGCAATTTCACAAAATGAGCAACGTGTGGAAGCACTAGGATATAAAGTTCTTCATTATAAAATTATTGCTAGTATTGTGGCAGGAGTAGTAGCTGCGATTAGTGGTGGTTTATTTGTTATTACACTGCGCTTTGTTAATACAACTGTATTTTCAATTGAAATGACATTAAATGCATTATTGATGACGATGATTGGAGGCGTTGGAACGTTAATTGGAGCAATTGCTGGAGCTGGAATTATTGAATCACTGAAATATTATTTATCAGAACTAGCTACAGCGTATCCGATTTTTGAACGATGGACGATTATTCTTGGGTTATTGTACATTATCGTATTGCTAGTTTTCCCGAAAGGATTAGTTGGAACGGTAAAGAGTTTGAAGAATATGAAACGGAATAAGAAGGAGAAAAGTGCAGAAGTGGAGCAAAATGTGTGAAAAATCAATTGTATAGAATATGAAAATCCCTCTTTTAGATTCGTAAAGGAGGGATTTTTATGGGTGGGTGTAATTAGTTAGTTTAAAGATATTATCCTAATCAAATAATTCATTAGGTATTTGTTTTAAAGAGTTTTGATTTGTAAAAAAGTGAACAGCTAATTTCTCAATTGGAACATCTTCAATGGGCACTAAGTTATCATTTTTAATCGGTAAAAAGGCTATTCCTTTACCGTCCTGAATATACTCTTCCATAAGCGAATAAGAATCTAATTGTTGGAGTTGAAGTTGAGATAAATTATTATCTGTTAGAAATTGTATCGTCTTATTTCTAAAAGGGCACTTTTTGTCATTACTAACGAAGAAGAGTTCCTTTGAATAGTCAATGATAGGCGCTCCTTTCGCTTGTAATAAGCCTACGGAAATGGAAGCAGTAAATACTTTTTTAAAAGCAGCATTGGGATCATCTTCATAAGTAATGACCATATCAACTTTTTGTTGTTGCAGTAATTTATGCAAATGACTACTATTTTCTACATATATTTGATAATTCCTGAAATTTTCTTTAATACGCTTACTTACATAATTGGTCAAAATAGATTGTGACGTCGCTATTATATAAGAAGAACCACTCGTTTTAATTTTATCTTTTGCTTCTTCTACTAAAGTTAATATTTGATTCGTGTAGTCTAATAAAATGTCCCCAGAAGGTAACAAGGAAACGCCTTTGTTATCTCTATGTAGTAAAGGAGTTTCTAATTCTTGTTCTAATTTTTTAATACGCTCAGTTACGTTTGGCTGAACATATCCTAACTCTTTCGCAGCTTTACTAATAGAACCTTCGCTAGCCACAGTTTTGAATATAATAAGATCATTTATTTCCATTTATCACAGCCCCTTATACGATATCATTATAAATGATACCAAACATAATTTATACCTATTTTACGTTAGTCAATCATCGGTTTATCATTGTGTATATAAGAGGGAAAGTGAGTGATAAACATGATTGGAATGCAATATAAGGTCATTTTGCCGAAAGATTATGATATGGAGATTATTAAGAAAAGGGTAAAGGATAATGGGTATAAAACGGATGGTTTTCAAGACCTGAATTTTAAAGCTTATTTAATTACTGAGGCAGATAAGGACGGAAATTTCTATAACTGTTATGCACCTATATATATTTGGAATGGTCATGAAGGGATGAATAAATTTATTTTTGAAGGGTATTACGATAATATTTTACAATCGTTTGGGTGGCAACAAATAAATATAGGTGTTCCATTAGTTGTTAATTTAAAAAATGATTTTAAGAAATGTAGATATGTTGTTGAATATGAAGGAAGTATTTCTCAAAGTGAATCATTGATTGGGACTCAATCTACCATTGTGGATCAAAAGGTAGAGAATTGTTTAGGCAATGTAATAGTATATAATCCAGATAAATGGGGATATAGTAAGTTTAATTTTTATGAAGAAAAGCCTGATATGATAACGAATAAAGGTACTACAGTATATGAGGTTTTGTACATTTCACGATGAAAATATGTTGAAGTTAAATTAAGAAAAAGGAATGAAAATATATGCCTTTTGTGAACGTTTATTATCATGAAAATATATTAAATGAAGAAGAATTGAAAAAGATAGGTGAATGTATTCATCTTTCATTAATTAAACATTTTAACATCCCTGAAAATGATTTTTTTGAAATGTTTTTACCTTATCAACAAAATCATTTTTTATATGATCCATATTATTTATTAGAAAGAGGAGAAAAGAGAACAGAGAATATGATTTATGTTTCTATTACATGTGGACCGGGAAGAACGATAAAACAGAAACGAGATCTGTATCAGTCAATATCTTTGAGGGTTTCTGAATGTTCTAGTATAAAAAGTGCAGACATTTTTATTACACTTAACGAGACAGCCGCTGAAAATTGGTCGTTTGGTCAAGGATTGGCGCAATTGGTAAAAGTGAAGGGGGAGTGAAATGATGAATGAATCCATTGAATATTGTATTCAAGAGAAAATGAGAGAAAAGGCACCTGCATTTGCTCATTATAGTGAAAAAATATTGTTCGAGGAAGTGTGGCGAGATGACACTTTAACATTAAGAGAAAGGAGTTTATGTACAGTGTCGGTATTAATCAGTCTTGGTAATACAGAACAATTACCATTTCATTTGCGACTGGCCAAACAAAATGGAATTAAAGAAAATGAAATGATTGCATTAATAACACATATGGCTTTTTATGTTGGTTGGCCCAAAGCAGTAGGCGCTTTACATATAGCAATGAATGAAATGGAAAGTTAAGAATAACGATAAGAAAGAATTCATTTAAACATGAATTCTTTCTTATCGTTATTTATGCAATACTCTAATGAGATATTTTTCACGTTTTCTCTTGCTTTTTTATCACTTGCGTAGTAAAGTGATAGTAAGATTCACGATAGGAAGTGATCAAACATGCGTGATAATACGATAGGATCATTAATATGGTTACGTTTAATACGATTTACGAACCAAAGTAATCAGATGTCAAATGAGTTTTTAAAACGTTTTGATTTAACGACTGCTCAATTTGATGTGCTTTTACAAATACGTACGTATCAACCACTAACACAAATGGAGTTAGCTGAAAAGGTAACTGTTACACAAGGCGGTATTTCTCGAATGTTAACACGTCTTGAAAAAGAAGGATATATTGTACGAAAACAAGATTGGAAAACGAAAACAATTAGTCTGACAGAGCAAGGGGAAGCGGCTTTAGAGAGAGCACTGCCAGAGCAGCTTGCATTTCAATCATCGTTTTTTGATGATGTATTAAATGAAGAAGAGCAGAAAATGTTATACGAGCTAATGACGAAGGTTCATAAGCATAGTGAAAAAAAAGAATTACCGCAAGAGTAATTTTTTTACACTATCAATTGACTAATCAAGTGATGTTGTAAGCAATAGGGAAAAATATTTGACTTACAAATGTTTTTAAAAGAGAAACTAATAACACTTCATTAAAGGAGAGAGTAATGATGGAAAAATACCGTATGAATACAAGTAAAGGAATGGAGTTTGGATTATATTCAATTGGGGATCATGTTTTAAATCCACATAACGGAGAGAAAATTAGTGCTGAACAAAGAATTCATGAATTAATTAAAACAGCACAGTTAGCGGATGAAGCTGGACTTGATGTATTTGCTGTCGGTGAAAGTCATCAAACACACTTTACAACGCAAGCTCATACAGTTATTTTAGGAGCGATTGCGCAAGCAACGAAAAATATAAAAATTGCAAGTTCAGCAACGATAATAAGTACATCTGATCCGGTACGAGTATACGAGGACTTTGCTACACTTGATTTGATTTCTAATGGACGTGCAGAAATTGTGGCTGGTCGTGGATCACGTATTGGGGGATATAGTTTACTTGGTTATGACGTAAATGATTATGAAGAGTTATTTGAAGAGAAGATGGATCTTTTATTAAAAATTAATAAAGAGGAACATGTAACATGGAATGGACAGTTCAGAGCACCGCTTGCGCATGCATCGGTTATTCCAAGAGCTAAAAATAATAACTTACCAATTTGGCGTGCAGTTGGTGGCCCACCAGCTAGTGCGATTAAAGCAGGACGTGCAGGTGTACCAATGATGATAACAACACTAGGTGGTCCAGCTATTAACTTTAAAGGATCAGTAGATGCTTACCGTGAGGCGGCTGCGCAAAGTGGATTTAATCCAGCGAGTTTGCCAGTTGCAACAACGAGTTTATTTTATACAGCGAAAAATTCACAAGATGCACTTAGTGAATACTACCCTCACATTAATGCTGGTATGCTTACGCTACGCGGTGGTGAGTATCCGAAACAACAATTTACAAATGCAATAGATTACCGTGACGCGTTAATGGTTGGTAGCCCACAACAAATTATTGAAAAAATGCTTTACCAATATGAATTGTTTGGGCAACAACGCTTTATGGCAGAAATTGATTTTGGTGGCGTACCATATGATAAAATTGAGAAAAATATCGAGCTAATTGCTACTGAAATTTTACCGGCTATTAGAAAACATACAGCAAAATAAATTAAAAAATACCGAGAGTCTAATGGATTCTCGGTATTTTTTAATTTATTTTAGTTTGAAAAAATGACAAAAAAGTGAATTTTTAATCTGAAAAGAGGGGATTATTTCCTATTTTTGAATAACAATATTTCATGTTTGAATTTTAGAAATACATTTTTCTCTTGACAAAAAAAAACGAAATTATCCATTGGTTAATAGGACATTTTTTCGTAGAAAAGTCAAGTGTATAAAGAGAGAAACGATTATTTTATTGATGCAAAGATAAGTCTCATATTAAAAAAACACATTTTATCGATGAGAAAAATCTAATTCAAAAAAATACCAAAAGACATATTTCAGACAAAATGATGTCAATAATACGTCAAAAATCAGCTGAATTTACTATGCAGGTATATTATACAATTCGATTAACGAATAAAACACTACAGAAATAGTGAAAAGGTAAAAAATAGCATTACAATAGTTTGAAAAACTGAAACTTCGTATTTTTCGACAATACATACAAAATGTTTTTGTCTTTTCGTATTTCTTAATAATTGAGCTTGATAAGATTGCTCAATTAACTTTTATTATAAAAACTATGAAGGAAGTGATTGTAGTATGGAAACGCTCGAATTGGCACGAATACAATTCGCATCAACAACGATTTTCCATTACTTTTTTGTTCCGCTGTCTATTGGTTTAGCTTTTATCATTGCGTTAATGCAAACGTTATATGTGGTAAAGGGACAAGAAATTTATAAGAAGATGACGAAGTTTTGGACACAAATATTCCTTGTTAACTTTGCGGTAGGTGTAGTAACTGGTATTTTACAAGAATTCCAGTTTGGTATGAACTGGTCAACCTATTCACGTTTCGTAGGTGATGTGTTTGGTCCATCACTTGCGATTGAAGGTTTATTAGCATTTTTCATTGAGTCTACATTTTTAGGTTTATGGGTATTCGGTGAGGATAAATTACCGAAGCGCATTCACCTTTTATGTATTTGGCTCCTTTCAATTGGAACAATGTTATCAGCATTTTGGATTTTAACTGCAAGTGCATTTATGCAATCGCCAGTAGGATATGAAATGGCAGCAGATGGACGTGCACAAATGAATGATTTCTTAGCAATTATTCAAAATCCACAATTATGGGTACAATTCCCGCATACCATTACAGCGGCAATTGCAACCGGTGCATTCTTTATTGCCGGTGTGAGTGCATGGAAAATAACGAAAGCACAAGAAACTGAAGTGTTTAAAAAATCATTCCGCATTTCTATCATTGTTGGAACACTTACAACAGCGCTAGTATTATTCTTCGGTCATGCACAAGCACAACAATTAATTAAGACACACCCAATGAAAATGGCAGCAGCTGAAGCGTTATGGAATACGAGTGAAGATCCAGCGCCATTTACAGTATTTGCGAAAATTGATGCGGAGAAGAAAGAAAATTCGTTTGAAATTCAAATCCCGTATATGCTAAGTCTATTATCATATGATAAATTTAGCGGTCAAGTAGAAGGGATGAATCAAATTCAAAAGCAATATGAAGAAAAATATGGGCCTGGAGATTATATTCCACCAGTACACACGATGTTCTGGAGCTTTAGAGCGATGGTAATGAGTGGAACATTTATGCTTCTTTTAGGAGCGTACGGATGGTTCTTATCAAGAAAAGATCGTTTAGCTGAAAAAACTTGGTATTTAAAATTAATGGTGTATGCAATTTCACTACCGTTTATCGGTAATACAGTAGGATGGATTATGACTGAAATGGGACGTCAACCTTGGGTAGTTTTCGGTGTTATGAAAACGGAAGATGCTGTATCTCCAAATGTTACGTTCGGAGAAGTGCTATTCTCTTTAGTTTCGTTCACATCATTATATTTAATTATAGGAGGAATTACTGTTTACTTATTCGTTCGTATCATTAAAGGACATGAGAATAAGAAAGCGAAACAGGATTCTCAAAGCCATGATCCATTTGATAAGGAGGATGAGTATGTTATCTCTTAATGAGTTGTGGTTTATCATTATTGCAATTTTATTCGTAGGCTTCTTTGTACTTGAAGGTTTCGATTTCGGTGTAGGTATAGTTTCAAGGTTTTTAGGAGAAAACGATTTAGAGAAAAGAATATATTTAAATACAATTGGTCCATTTTGGCACGCGAATGAAGTATGGCTTGTTTGTGCTGGTGGCGCTATGTTTGCGGCATTCCCGCATTGGTATGCAACTTTATTTAGTGGGTTTTACATTCCGTTTGTATTTATGCTTCTTGCTTTAATTATAAGAGGTGTTTCTTTTAAATTCCGTGCGAAAATAGACAATCATAAATGGAAAGGTTTTTGGGATTGGGGTATGTTTTTAGGAAGTTTACTACCGCCTATCCTTTGGGGAGTTGCCATTGCTAACTTTATGGTAGGTATTCCAATTGATGAGACGAAAAATGCTGTAGGTGGATTCTTACAATTACTTCATCCCTTTGCATTACTTGGAGGAGTTATGTTCCTTCTGTTATGTATTGTTCACGGATTGCAATTCCTTACTATACGTACAACAGGTAAGTTAAGAGAACGTGCACGTATTGCCGCGTTGAAAATTGCACCACTCGCAATTATAGCACTTCTTATTTTTGCCGGTGTAGGGTTATGGAAAACAGATATTTTCACTGGTCATGGTACAGAGTGGATTATGGTTCCGATTGGAGCTTTTGTAGCGTTATGTGCGTCAACATTATTAAACAAAAGAAGAAGAGATGGTTGGGCTTTCTTTATGACAAGTTTAACAATCATTTTACTAAGTGCAAGTGTGTTTGCTGGCATGTTCCCACGTGTTTTAATTAGCTCGTTAGGGTCAATATACGATTTGACAATTTATAATGCAGCATCAGGAGATTATGCACTAAAACTGATGACGTATTTTTCAATTGCTATATTGCCATTTGTTTTGGGAAGTCAAATATGGAGTTTCTATGTGTTTAGACAACCTGTTAAGTCAGATAAAGATTTGGAGTACTAATGAAAAGAAAAAGAGGACTTCCGTCGTATCCTGGTAGCCGAGTTTTATATGTAGTGCTAACAATCATTAGCATGTTAGAAGCTTTTAGTATTATTGCACAAACGGTGTTTTTAGCGCGAGCTATTACGTTTTTATTTCAGGGAGAAGCAGTGCAATCTATGTTAAATGAAACAGTTTATTTCGGAATCACGTTTGCAGTACGTCATTTGCTAGTTCGAATGTCACAAATATTAGTGGAACGTTTCGCTGAAAAAACAGGATCGCTACTGAGAAAACAATTAATAGAGGCGTATTTCACATTAGGTCCACGGTATGTTCAAACCGCTGGAACAGGTTATCTGGTTACCTTATCGATAGAGGGTATTGAGAAATTTAAAACATATATTGAATTAACAATTCCTAAAATGATTAGAAGTAGTATCGTACCAGGACTAATTGTACTATATGTTTTTACACTAGATATTGAGTCAGGAATCATTTTAGTTGTAACGATTCCTATCGTAATTATTTTTATGATCCTACTAGGATTAGCAGCGCAGAAAATGGCGGATAGCCAATATGAAACATATCGTGTTCTTTCTAATCATTTTGTAGATACGTTAAAAGGATTAGAAACATTAAAGTATTTAGGTCAAAGTAAACAACACGAAGGAAAGATTGAAAAAGTAAGTAAAAGATATAGAAAAGCAACGATGCGTACTTTGCGAGTTGCTTTTCTTTCTTCATTTGCATTAGATTTCTTTACGAGTTTATCAATTGCATTTGTAGCGGTCGGATTAGGGATACGTTTAATAGATGGAACAATTGTACTATTGCCAGCCCTTACGATTTTAATTTTAGCTCCGGAATACTTCTTGCCGATTAAACAAGTTGGAGCAAATTATCATGCTACGTTAGATGGACAACTTGCAATGGAGCAAATAGAAGAGATTTTACAGCGACAAAAAGAAATAGGGAAGAAAGAATCTAATGTAGACTTAATATGGAATTCAACTAGTAACTTGAAATTACAAGATGTAAAAGTAAAGAATGATGAATCTGAAAAAGCTATATTAGAGGAAATTAATTTTACTTGGAAAGGCACTGGGGCTATAGGTGTAATTGGTGAAAGTGGAGCAGGGAAATCAACGTTAATCGACGTATTAGCAGGTTTTTTAACTCCTTCAGTTGGAAAGATGATTGTAAATGGTGTGGAAATTGACGGGGCTACTCGTGAAGAGTGGCAAAAGAATATTGCTTATATTCCGCAGCAACCTTATATTTTCCCGCTTTCATTAAAAGATAACGTTTGTTTCTATGAAACAAATACAACGGATGAAGAAGTGGAAAGAGTTATGAATGAAGTTGGCCTTCGTTCACTCGTTACATCGCTTCCGAATGGGATGTTCGAACGAATTGGAGAAGGCGGGCGTATGCTTAGTGGCGGACAAGAACAACGTGTCGCAATGGCGCGTGCACTTTTAAGTAAAAAGCCAATTATTTTATTAGACGAACCTACAGCACATCTTGATATTGAAACTGAATTTGAAATAAAGCAAGCGATGTTACGTCTGTTTGAAGGTAAGTTAGTATTTCTTGCAACACATCGTCTTCACTGGATGAAACAGATGGATCATATTCTTATTTTAAATAAAGGGAAAATGATAGAAAGCGGAACGTATGAAGAACTTGTAAAGAATGAAGCATTACATTTTCACAGGAAAGAGAGGGGATAGAGATGAGTGGCTGGATTAAACCGTATATACAGCAAAATAAAGGTAGAATGACTGTAACTATTTTCCTTGGTCTTCTTGGAGTTAGTTCAGGTGCGATGTTACTTTTCATTTCAGGTTATTTAATCTCTAAATCTGCTCTTAGACCAG
Organism: Bacillus cereus group sp. MYBKT111-2; assembly: GCF_051915205.1. NCBI lineage: Bacteria > Bacillati > Bacillota > Bacilli > Caryophanales > Bacillaceae > Bacillus > Bacillus cereus group sp. MYBKT111-2. The sequence continues at coordinate 250,032 of NZ_JBQAEG010000004.1, read as the reverse complement.
AAAATGTAATGGCAGTTTATGTTCCTATCGTTGCAACACGTGCGTTTAGTATAGGGCAAGCGGTATTTCATTATGTAGAGCGTTTAGTTGGACACGATGTTGTACTACGCATATTAGAAAAGATGAGAACGAAACTATATAGAATAGTAGAACCACAGGCGTTATTTTTCCGTTCACGATTTCAAACGGGCGATATGTTAGGAGTATTATCCGAAGATATAGAGCATTTGCAAAACCTATATTTACGTACAATATTTCCTAGCATATTAGCGTTAGTTGTATACAGCGTATTCGTAGTTGTTATTGGTGCATTTGACGTAGTGTTTGCACTTATTGCAGCATGTATGTTAGCTATTATCGTTTTTCTTCTTCCATTTGTATCACTACTTTTAATGAAGCAACATCATGTTACTTTAAAGCAAGGAAGAAACCGTTTGTATCAACAACTAACAGACGCTGTTTTTGGATTATCTGACTGGCAAGCAAGTGGTAGAAAAGATGAATTTATTGATAAGTATGTAGAGCAAAATGCTCAATTGCTAAAAACGGAAAAAAGAATGAAGCGCTGGAATCATATTCGGGACAGTATCATTCAATTAGTAGTAGGGATTGTAGTTATTTCAATGATTATATGGACTGGAAATGAGGCTGCGAGTGAACAGATTGCTCCTACCATTATTGCAGCTTTCGTCTTAATGACGTTATCTGTCACAAACGCGCTAATTCCTCTTTCAGATGCTATCGATCGAATTCCATCATATGTAGAATCTGCTCATCGTCTCAATCAAGTAGAAGGTAATGGTGTTTTACAGGATGAAAAGGAATTACCTAGAGATAAAGATTATGTTGCACCAAAACATATAGACATTGAATTAAATCATGTATCGTATAGTTACCCAGATAGTAATGAAGTTGTATTGAAAGACGTATCATTACAAATAAAAGCAGGAAAAAAAATCGCGATTTTAGGAAGAAGCGGAACTGGAAAATCTACTTTGTTAAAATTGTTAACAGGTGCACTAAGCCCATTGCATGGTGAAGTTTTATTGAATAGTGAACATGCTCACACGAATCTTTTATCAAAATATATTTCTGTATTGAATCAAAAGCCGCATTTATTCGATACGACAATTGGGAATAATGTGCGAATCGGCAAACCAGAGGCAACAGATGAAGAGATATGGAATGCTTTAGAGAAAGCACAATTAGCTTCGCATGTTGCTTCTCTTCCAGATAGATTACAAACAAAAATGCATGAGATGGGGAAAAGATTTTCTGGCGGGGAAAGACAACGGGTTGCTTTTGCTAGAACGCTAATGCAAGAAGCACCAATCATTGTACTAGATGAACCTACAATCGGCTTAGATCCAAAGACAGAATTATCTTTAATAGAAACAATGTTTTCTGCAACGGAAGAAAAGACAGTAATTTGGATTACGCACCATCTTGTAGGAATTGAGCATGTTGATGAAGTTATCTTCCTTGATCGTGGTAAAATTGTGATGCAAGGAAGTCATGAACAACTTCTGAAAGAAAATGAGAAGTATCGAAAGCTTTATGAGTTAGATAAAGGAATATAGTTTGAATAAGTAATAATAGTGAAAATAGCTACGCCTAATGGTGCAGCTATTTTTGTTTTGAAATGAATATTCTATTCTTCTTTCATGTTGGATTGCAGATGTATATGATTGTTACGAATGAAAAATGGATTTCATATTATACATATAATGGAGGGGATATATATGAAGGAGCAGTATAAAATTATTGTTTTCTGTGATGAATTATCAGGGGGAAGGATTCAAAATGCATTAGACAAAAATAAATGTAAAACAATCGTTCATGTTGTAGACGTTTCAGCTATTGTTCGTATAGAGAGTTCTTTTCAATATATAGTTATTTGGAGAGTGGACGCAGAAAAACTTGTAAATGAATTAATAAACAGGGGCGTGCAAAGTTCAAAAATTATTAATTTAATAAAATACATGTATGAATGGAGGAATAAATTAATTTCTATCTATCAAATAAATCCGGATCTTATGTCTTTATATATTTCTATGAAAAAAGCAAAGGGTGATCCGACGTATGAATTGTTTGCGACGGGCTTGTCTTATCCGCATTGTGGCATAAGTACAGAGCTCCTCTCAAAAAAGTCAATAAAACTAACACTTCCATCGCAAGATTTATACTATGATTATTTAATAGCATCACAACTACTATCAAACAATCATTCCTTTCAATATTGTTTGATAGGAATAGCTTATTTCTCGTTTTATTTTGACATGTCGTTATCATCTGAATCATATAGAATTCACAAAGTATATTATCCATTGTTTCAAGACGGTCATCATACTGTAGTTCATTCTCATCTACCCACTGATGGGTTCTCACATCTAGATACCCCGAAACCACTTTCTTCTATTTTTAATTTGCACTTTGAATATATTTTATTAGACGAACTAAAAGATGAATCATTGATATTGCCCTGGATAAATGCTGAATGGAATATCACTCCTCTTCACATTCCTTTTGAAGAACACGGAAAAATAAGAGCAGCTTCACATGCTAAATTATCATATCCTCATACTTTAGTTGAATATAAAAAGATTTTCGAAAAATATTTAGAACTACTGTTAAAACATGATATAAAACCACTAATTGTTGTATTCCCTGTTACTTCACATTATTTCAATTGTAGTAGTAAGAAATTAAAAGAAGATTTTTATAAAGTTATAAACGATTTTCAAGCTCAATATTCTTTTCAAATTATAGATTTATTTGATTCGCCATTATTTTGTGATGAAGATTTTTATGATAGTGATCATATGAATAAAAAAGGTGCAAATAAAATGTCCGTGTTATTAAATATGTTTATTCAGGAACGAAAAGTATGATATTTCGTTTCATTTCTGCATAAAAGTATATAGGCTCCATTCGGTTACAGTAATGTGATTTTTGTGTCGCGTATATAAATAATATGCGAAGAGGTGAGAGAGTAAAATGAGAACTCGTATTGAAAGAAATGAAGAGGTGGTAGATCAACTTCCGTTGGTAAGTGTATTAATTCCTACATATAATCGTCCTCGCTACTTTGAAGAGGCGTTACGTAGTGTGCTGGAACAAACGTACTCTAATATAGAAATTATAGTTGGAGATGATAGTACGAATGATGAAACAGAAAAGGTGTTACAAAAATACTTATGTGATCATTCAAATATTACTTATATAAAAAACAGGTCAACTCTCGGACAGTTTGAAAATGCTCTAATGTTATTTAATAAAGCGAGCGGTGAATATATAAATTTTTTAATGGACGATGATATCTTTCATGTGGATAAAATTGAAAAAATGATGAAGTATTTTTTCAATGATTTAGATAATGAAATTAAGCTTGTAACATCCCATCGTCAAGTAATTGATGAAAAAGGGAAAGAACTACGACATATTTATTCAACTGTCCGTTTATTTAAAGAGGATACGATTATAGAGGGAACAGAATTAGCAAATAGGGTAATTGTCGATCAAAAAAATTATATTGGAGAACCGACAACAGTTTTATTTCGTAAAAATGATTTACAAGAACCGTATGGGATTTTTGATAAGAGGAGGTATCTTTGTAACGTAGATATAGCTTCATGGTTATCTTTATTAAGTAAAGGAAAAGCGGTATATATAGCAGAGACACTGAGTTACTTTCGATTACATCCAGATCAACAGTTAAATGAATCTAATAAAATGATGGATGGATTAGAAGATTTTTCACATAGTATTTTAGCAGGAGAAAAATATGGTTTCTTATCTAACGAAAAAGAGTTAGATGAAGCGATAACTAATTTTCTAGATTATGCAAGAAGGATAGTTCCATCATCAATATTATATACATTAGACTATTATCAAAAAATTAAAGAAAAGAAAATAAACATAGAAAAGAAAAAACAACATATAAATAATAATTCGCCTTTACCGAAAGTAAGTATACTGATTCCTGCGTACAATAGGCCGTATTACTTGGAATTGGCGCTTAACAGCGCTCTGAATCAAACATATGAAAATATTGAAATTATTATTTCTGACGACAGTACAAATAATGAAGTCAATGCGATGATTCAACCGTATTTACGTGAATATGAGTGTATTACATATGTTGAAAATGAAACGCCGTTAGTTGCTGAAAACTTTAATAAGTGTATAGAACTTGCGAACGGGGATTATATAAACTTTTTATTAGATGATGACTTATTTCATCATGAAAAGATCGAGAGAATGATGAAATACTTTTTGACGTTAGAAAATATTTCATTTGTGACGTCTTATCGTGAACTGATTGATGAGAACGGAGAGATATTACCAGCCTCAACATTGAATATGAAAATTGCGAAAGAAACTACACTTTTTGAAGGAAAAGAGTTAGGGAATTACATATTGAAAAATTTAAAAAATATAGTGGGTGAGCCGACAACTGTTCTATTTAATCGAGATATGTTTGAAGGGAAGTTTGGGTATTTTAAAGGGAAGGCTTATTCTGCTATTAATGACATTGCAACTTGGTTAGATATGATGAGGAAAGGGAAAGTAGTTTATATAAAAGAGCCTCTTAGTTATTTTAGACAACATAGTGGACAAAATCAAAAACAAATGCATTTTATTTTAATGACAATTGACGAGTGGATTGAATTAATTATAGATGCATATAATAGTGGTTTTTTAAGTTCTGAGAGGGATTATAAAGAGAGCCTATCTTATTGTCTAGAAAATGCAGGATTTATAGTTAAAGATGCAGTAAGAAATGGAGAACTAGATCAAATTTATAATGAAAAGATTAAAAAAGGATTAAACAAGCTAGTTGCTCATATGTTTGAGAAAGAATCTTGTTATTGTCAATATTGCAATCAACAATTTGAAAAATTTTTACCTTGGCCAGCACATTATGATTTTCCGAAATATAAATTTGAGATGTGGAATAAAGATACAGGGATATGTCCAGTTTGTAGTTCAATGGATCGTGAAAGATTGTATCGTGCGTACATTGAAATGGAAACGGACTTGTTAAGTAGAAAATATACTATGCTTCATATTGCACCTGAAGCGAATGTAAGGGATTGGTTTAACGAGTATAAAAATATTACGTATGTATGTGGGGATATAGAACCAAAGGATCCATTAATGAAGGAAATTGATGTTACAAGTATTACATATGATAGTAATACGTTTGATGTAATTTTATGTAGCCATGTATTAGAACATGTTCTTGACGATGATAAAGCAATGCGAGAGTTATATAGGGTTTTAAAACCAAATGGATGGGGAATTATTCAGGTACCAATCGTAATGAATGTAGATTCTATTATAGAGAATAAATTAATTGTAACACCACAATTGAGAAAATTAGCTTTTGGTCAAGAAGATCATGTGAGAATTTATAATCAATCGGGATTCATTCAACGATTAAGGAATGCAGGATTTAAGGTGGAATTATATAACATAGCTGAAAGACAAGGGATGAAAAGTACGAGGAAACTTGGATTATCTGAAACAGATATGCTCTATATTGTCCGAAAATGATAGGAAGGAATAGATAGATATGGAGAATATTCCTTTTTTACGTGCTTCAACTGTACCTGTAATTGAGTATTTGGATGAATTGAAGGAAATTGATACATCTCACATATATACGAATTACGGACCTATAAATCAACGTTTTGAACAAACAATTATGTCGGGATTTTTTCAGAACAGGGGAGCTGTTACAACAGTAGCAAACGCAACGTTAGGGTTAATGGCAGCCATTCAACTTAAGAAAAGAAAAAAAGGAAAATATGCTCTCATGCCTAGTTTTACATTCCCAGCGACTCCATTAGCAGCTATTTGGTGTGGATTGGAACCTTATTTTATTGATATTTCAATAGATGATTGGTATATGGATAAAACAGTACTTTTGGATAAGATTGAAGAATTAAAAGAAGAGGTTGCGATTGTTGTCCCGTACGCAACTTTTGGATCATGGATGAACTTAGAAGAATATGAAGAATTAGAGAAGAGGGGTGTTCCGGTTGTCGTAGATGCGGCACCGGGATTCGGATTGATGAATGGAAGTGTGCATTATGGACAGGATTTTAGTGGAATGATCGTATATAGTTTTCATGCAACAAAGCCTTTCGGGATTGGTGAAGGAGGGCTTATATATAGTAAAAATGAAGAAGATATACAACGTATTAAAAGAATGGGGAATTTCGGATTTGATACAAATCGTGAATGTACGATGATGGGGTTTAATTGTAAAATGTCTGAATATGCAGCCGCTATTGGGATTGCAACTATGAAAAAATGGGATGACAAATTAAAAGAACGCACCCGTATTTCTGAATGGTATAAACAATTGTTACAAAGTAATGGATTCATAAAAAAAGGGTGGCAACTCCAAAAGACAGAAGCAGTTATTCAGCAATTTATGCCTATTCTTTGTCCGGAAGAAGTTCGCAACAAACAAGTAATAGAAGACCTGAAAAAACAGAAAATAGAAGCTAGATTATACTTTTCGCCCTCTTGCCACCAACAAGTTCTTTTTAGAAACTATAAGTCTACAGATTTAACAAGAACGAATAAAATAGCAAAACGAATAGTAAGTTTGCCTTTATGGGAAGGCATGACGAAAGAAATAGTAGAACAAATTGTAAGATGTTTAGGTCAGAGGGCGGTGTTGGCAGATGAATAGTTTTTATAGTCAAGAAGAGCTAAAGAAAATTGGATTTTTATCAATTGGGAAGAATGTATTGATTAGTAAAAAAGCAAGTATATATAATCCAGGTGTTATATCAGTAGGTAATCATGTAAGGATTGATGATTTTTGCATTTTAAGTGGCAAAATCACAATTGGAAGTTATTCGCATATATCAGCGTATACAGCGTTATATGGAGGAGAAGTTGGAATTGAAATGCATGACTTTGCAAATATCTCAGCTAAAACAATCGTATATGCAGTACTAGATGATTTCAGTGGGAATACATTAATGGGACCAACTGTTCCGAGTCAATATAGGAATGTGAAAACAGAAAAAGTTATTTTAAAAAAACATGCGATTATTGGTGCTAATTCTATTCTTTTTCCAAATGTAACTATAGGAGAAGGTACGGCAGTCGGTGCGATGAGTATGGTAAAAGAGAGTTTAGATGATTGGTATATTTATGCGGGAGTTCCCGTAAGAAAAGTAAAACCTCGTCAAAGAAAGATGCTAGAGTTAGAAATTGATTTTTTAAAAAACATTCATTCTTAACAAAAAGAAGGAATGTTTTTTATTTTTATGGTGCAGCAGAGTGTGTATATAAACGTATTATGTTTTAAATTTTGCTGACCAAGGCAATACTGAGCCATAGTGAATGTAAAGTTGGAGGGCGAGCGTATATGTTTGATGAGGATGGGATTGTTTTAATTATGGAACCGGCTGATGAAAGAAATTTGAGGAGATTTATTTTTTCAGTACCAAAGTCAGTGTATGAAAAGAAGGAGCTTACATTACACTATGGAACAGCTATAGGACAAGGGTATACGGATATAATTGAAGATATTATTAGCGTACATATAGAAGTAGATGTTGTAACAGTAATCGGGCATGTAAGAGGGTAAATAGCTATTTGAAAACAGGTTATAAGTAATGTAGCTAGAAGTTAGGATAGAGAAACTTACAGACAATTATAAAGACGAAGGGAGCCTAAAATGAAAATAAAATCAACTTTAGTAGTATTTATAGTTACAATTGGCTTAATGGGATGTTCACTAGTAGAACAAGGAAAGAACTCCATAGATTATGCTCAAAAAGCGACAGACTATGTAAATGAAATAAGTGCGTTTGCAAATGATGCACCAGCATTAGCTGAAAAGGCTGTTAATGATAGTGAAGCTCGAAAAGAATTGGAAGCGAAGCTTAGTGAAATTAAACAAGATATACCCGCTTTTAATGAATTAACACCGCCTGATGTAGCAAAGGATCTTCATCAGCAAATCGTCGGATATAACGAAAAGTTAAATACGTTAATTGATACGGCGATGACAAAGATAGAAGAAGGGAAAGTGAATGTAGAAGAGTTTAAAAACTCGGAGCTTATGCAGACGGTAGATCAAGTTCGAGATTTGAAAGAGAAGGTGCAAAATTTAGGTCAATAGTAAAAGGCTCCGTTTGTGATAAACGGAGCCTTTTACTATTGGATACAATAAACGATTACACCAACGATAATAATCATGTTGCCGATGAGTTTACGTTTCGTTATTTTTTCTCCTAGGAAATACCAACCGAAAATTAATATGATGATATAACTTAAGGATTCTAATGCTGATGCTTGTTTTAATGCCATGCCCTTCATGGCGATAACATTTAATCCAGCGTTAATTACAAATAAAGAGTAGCCGATAATAACATAAGGATTCACATATTCTTTTATTCTAGAATCGTATTGTTGCAAAGTAGCTTTTTTTAATAATATTTGTGAGTAATTAGCTAAAATTATCCCGAAAATAAATAATAACATATAACTATTCATCTTTTGTCACCACCACAATTCCGACGATAATAATAGCTGCACCAAGTAAATGATTCCACTGAATCGTATCTCCAAATAGAAATACTGACCAAAGCATTGACCATAGTATAATAATCCCGCGATGTGAATATGCTTTTGATATTTCGAAATGTTTAATTACTTGTTGCCATAAAATTGCATATCCAAATAAAAGTATAACTAGTCCGAAATAAGCAATAAAAAATGAGATGGAAGCAATGGGGAATTTAGCCGCCCATTTCATGTAAACCATAATGATAGAATATATCAAAAAAGCTACATGTAAAAATAAGTAATTTTTAATAGTTGGTTTCATTTATTCACTCTCTTTTGCATATAAATATATATTTATACCTAATTTTTCTAATGATAGATATTGGAACGTATTTAGTTTAATCTTTCACATTCCAAATTATATAGTATCATGGCTTTTATTGTAAAACAATAAAAGCCATGTATTCATTTTTTCCAAGGTTCTACAATATGTATCGTTTTATTTGTTGCATCCAATTCTACTTGAACACCGATAGGCATGGTAATCATTGGATGTGTATGACAACAATCGAAGTCGGCTAGAAAAGGAATTCTTTGATTTTGAAGTACTTCTAATAGTATTTCAAAAGGTTTTCGATTTGTACCACAATCATCAAATTGCTCATGCTTTCCAAGAATGATACCTGAAATTTTATCGAATACACCGTTAATTTTAAGGAATGAAAAGCTTCTTTCAATAGTAGCTGCATCTTTTGAACTGTCCTCAATAAAGAGAATATCGCCTTCTTGAATACATGGCATAAAAGAGCTGCCCCAAATTCCTTGTATTGTATTTAAGTTGCCGCCAATTATCCGTCCGGTAGCTTGTCCATTTGTTACAGAAATCCAATTATTTGGTCTAAGTTCTTTTTCTTTCGTTTTCTCTTCCCAATTAATAAATTCGTCTGACCAAAATAAAGGTTGTTTTATGTTGTATGGAAGCGCTTGATTATGCAGTAATGTTTCTACAAAATATTTGTATGTATCATCTACAAAAGGCTCAAATTCTCCAAAGGAGGGAACGAGTGCCGGGCCGTAAAATGTAGGGAGTCCTGTTTTTGCATAAATCCCTAGTAATAAAGCTGTTGCATCTGAATACCCAATCATTATTTTAGGGTTATTTAGAAAAGCATCATAATCAATGTAAGGCAATAAGGAATTTGAATTCATGCCACCAATTGTTGATATGATACAAGAAACATTAGGATTTCTTATTAAAGCATTCAGTTCCTCAGCACGCTCTTGTATACTACCCGAACGATAGAAATCATATCGACCTGTTAGTGAACCTTCTAATATATGAAATCCTTTCTGTTGTAAGTAAGATTTCGCTCGTTCAAATCTTTTAGGAGAAGTGTAGGTTACTGGAGAAGAAGGTGAGTAAATCCCAATTGTGTCTCCGTATTTTAATGATTTTGAAAGTGGCATTTGTATGAATCCCTTCTATTAATAGTTTTATTCATAAGGATTTATCATTGAATATTCTTATATTTCGGTATTGTTATTGTAACATACATGTATTGAAATAATAATTGCTGTAGATGAATAAATATGCTTTTCACCTTGACGATATAAAGGGAAAGTTGTTATGGTTAAATGTGAGTGTATAAAAGGTTTGTTAAAGGAGTTTTGAAATGAAGCGGTTAAAATGGGGAAGGCTGACAGTCCTATTAGTCATTGTTTTAGGGATATGTTGGTTCTTATTCCAAGGAACTCAAAAGAGTGCAACAAGTATAGAGGGACAACCTTTACAAGTGGCAGAACTACCTAAAACAGGATTAGTTGAAAAAGTAGTCCCACCAAAGTACATACCACCGGAAATTGATGCAAAAGCAGCTATGATTATTGATGCGAGTAATGGAGATGTTATTTATCAACATAATGAAAATGAGGCTTTTGCGCCAGCAAGTATGTCTAAGATGATGACAGCATATCTTCTATTAGAAAATGTACATAATGGGAAAGTTCGCTGGGAAGATCCGGTGAAAATGAGTGCGAAAGCGGCACAAACAGAGGGAGCGAGAATCCCAGTACAAGTTAATGACACATTAACTGTTAAAGATTTATATCATGCATTAATGATTGAGTCAGCTAATAATTCAGCTGTGGCTTTAGCAGAACATATGGCAAAATCGGAGAAAGATTTCGTTCAGCTTATGGATGCAAAAGCGAAACAGTTCAAAATGTCGGAACATGCTAAATTTGCAAATGCTTCTGGATTACAAGAGCCCGATGGAAGTGAAACAAAAATGACGGCTGGTGATGTAGCAAACTTGGCGTATCATCTTATAAAAGATTACCCAGAAATATTAGAAGTGACTCACTTACGTCAAAGTCAGTTAGCATTTAATAATATTAATGTTATAAGTACAAATGATATGTTAAACAAAAATAATAAAGCTTTATATATAGAAGGAATAGACGGATTAAAAACAGGATTTACAGATAGCGCAGGGTATTGTTTTACGGGTACAGCAAAACAAGGTGATACTCGTATTATTACAGTTGTTATGGGAACAAAAAGTAAAACAAAGCGTTTTACAGAGACGAATAAGCTAATGTCTTATGCATTTGGCTTAGTTAATTAAGTGAAATACTGAGTTGGATCATCATATAAGAAAGGCAATTTGTTGTTACGTACTATCGGTAACAACAAATTGCCTTTTATTTTTTAGCACTAATAAAGTAAAAAGGTAAAAAATGTGAGTGTTATTATTTGAGTTTATTATTGTTTGTTTATATTATAAAGTTAGAAACTTATTAATGATAAGTTTTGAGGGGCATATGATGTGTACATAGGAAAAAGCCTCAAATGAAAATTGGAGGGAATTATGATGGCAAAAGATTTTTACTCAGCAATTGAAGACAGAAGATCTATTTACGCAATTAGTAAAGAACAAGTAGTTTCTGATGAAAAAATTCAAGAAGTGATTTATCATGCTGTAAAACATACACCTTCAGCTTTTAACTCTCAGAGTGCTCGCGTTGTCGTCTTGCTTGGAGAACAACACGATAAGTTATGGGATATTACGAAAGAAACGTTACGAAAAATTGTACCTGAAAATAACTTCGCTTCTACGGAAGAAAAAATGAATGCATTTAAAAGTGGTTATGGAACAGTTCTATACTTCGAAGATAGTGAAGTGGTGGAAGAACTGCAAGAAAAATTTGCATTATACAAAGAGAACTTTCCAATTTGGTCTCAGCAATCCTCTGGAATGTTACAATTTGCAATTTGGACAGCTTTGGAAATTGAAGGGTTTGGTGCTACATTGCAACATTACAATCCATTAATTGATGAAGAAGTGAGAAAAGAATGGGGAGTTCCAGAAAATTGGAAGCTTATTGCGCAAATGCCGTTTGGTAAACCGGTTGTACCTGCAGGTGAAAAAGAATACCAGCCTTTAGAAAACCGTGTAAAAATTTATAAATAATGTAGGAACGAGTGGGGGAATTGTTTATCCCCCACTAATTATTATTTGAACCAATCGGGGTTTTGCTACTTATAAAAAGGTGAACAGGGATACAACCTGTTCACCTTTTTATAAGTAGTAAGGATTTTTTTGATAGGAATTTTTCATCTGATTTTTTAATTCGTTTTTACGTGTTTCAATAGTTGATATTTTTTGTAAGGTAATAATTGAAACGAATTGAAAAAAAGCATAGTACAGTTCTATATTTTTATTTATAGGATCATCTATTATGTTATTCATAAATATACCTCCCTTTTGATTCCACTATTTGCAAGCAATAAAACGCTCATCTTAAAATTCAATTGCTTTCCGTGTAGGGTAAATAAAATGTGTATAGATTAAGACGCTACTATATATATGATAATATAAATACCCTATAAATTCCATAGACAGTTAAAAATGGGTAGCGGAATGTGTACTTTCGTCAAATTAGAACAGAATTTTTGAAGTTAAATCTTACAAATCGTCAAATCTTTTAAAAGTGATAGATAGTATCAAAAATAGTTTTCTAAAAATATTATACTATTGATAAAAAAAGTGTTTTTTGTCATGATAAGAGTATACTTCATAGGAGGAACTATACTAGGAAATACATTCTTTGCATTGTGTTAGATGAATAGAATTTTTTTAAGTGGATAGAAAATATATACTAAGATAATGAATGGTATGTCGAATTTTCAATAAAGTACATAAAAAATATAAAAAAAGCATTGCAAAAAGAGTAAGTTTAATGGTAAAGTTCACATGAAGTTCACACGGATTTCACTTCGCTCGTTTAAAATGAACTCTGTGTGAAAAATAAAACTCTTGTTAAAAAATGGAACTTAATGAATATTTTACTTTGATAATATTGTAAAGTATTAAGTTTATAAGTTTTTTTTAAGAGGATAGTAGGGAAAGGAAGTAAAGACAACTTATGAAAAAAGTAATTGCAGGTTTAGCAGTAGCTTCAGTAGCAGGTGTTGCAGTTCCAGGTATGGATTCTGCTCATGCACAAGTTTCAAACGAAGCGCTAAAAGAAATTAATGGACAAACTCAAACACAAACGACTGTAACTGAAACAAAAACTGTAGAAACAAAATCCGACTTAAAATACACAGTAACTGCTGATGTATTAAATGTTCGTTCAGGTGCTGGTACAGGACATAGCGTTATTTCTAAAGTAAAACAAGGTCAAGTACTACAAGTAATTGGACAAGAAAACGGTTGGTTCAAAGTAACTGTAAACGGTCAAACTGGTTATGTAAGTGGTGACTTCGTAACGACTGGTGGTAAAACAGGAACTACTGTTCAACAAGGAACTGGTACTTACACAGTAAACGTTTCTTCACTTAACGTACGTACAGGCCCAAGTACATCTCATACAGTATTAGGCTCTGTAAATAAAGGTAAAACAGTACAAGTTGTTGGTGAAGTACAAGATTGGTTTAAAATCAACTTCAATGGTGGAACTGGATACGTAAGCAAAGACTTCGTAACAAAAGGTGGTTCTGCTGTATCTAACCAAACACAACAACCAACTACAAACAACAATACTACTACAGTTCAAACTGGTGGTTCTTATGTTGTTAACACTGGTGCTTTAAAAGTACGTACAGGCCCAGCTACATACAACGCTGTAATCGGTGGTGTAACAAACGGTACAGTATTAAACGTTACTGGCGCTGAAAATGGTTGGTACAAAATTAACCATAACGGCCGTACAGGTTACGTAAGTGCAGACTTCGTTAAGTTTGTAAAAGGCGGAGTAAACAACGTTACAAATAACAATAACGTTACAAATAACGTTCAACAACCAGGTAAAGACGTACAAAAACCAACAACAGGTGGAGATACATCTTCAATCGCTGGATTCGCTAGATCATTAAATGGTTCACCATACAGAACAGCTGGTACAACACCTGCTGGTTTTGATTGCAGTGGATTCATTCACTACGTATTAAATCAAACTGGTCATAAAGGCGCTCGTCAAACAGTTGCTGGATACTGGAGCTCTAAAACAAAAACTAGCAATCCACAACCAGGTGATTTAGTATACTTCCAAAATACTTATAAATCAGGTCCTTCTCACATGGGCGTTTACTTAGGAAACGGTCAGTTCATTAGTGCAGAAACTGATGCAACTGGTGTACGTATTAGTTCTGTAAGTAACTCTTACTGGAGCAAGCACCTATTAGGTTACACAAAAGCATACTAAGAAAAAGTAGTTTATATACTTTTTGTATAGAGAAAAGGCTTTCCAGGGAAACTTGGGAAGCCTTTTTATAGTTGAATAAATTGGGAGTGTAGTAGTTTTTACTGTAACTTCCCGTTTAAAAATCGAGCGTATAGATCATGAAAGTAGTTGGGGCGGAATAAGTTTGCTGCATGTCCTGCTAACGGTATTTCTTTATATAAAACGTTTGGAAGAATAGACTTTAAATCAAAAAGGCAAGATTTATAGAGATGATCATGTTCACCCATTACCCATAGAATAGGGTGGGGAAGTGATTTTAATTTAGATTTCAAATCGAATTCTAATCGGTGTCGTAATGATTGGGCAATAATTGATGAATGTAATTGCAATCCGAAACGGTAATAAATATTTCTTGAAATGACTGCGAACGGATTTGCTTTTAGTATGCCACTTGGAAAAATGGTATTTGCGTATTGAGAGAGCCATTTAGAGTAATCGTCTCCTCGCTTCTCCCAAAACTTTTGAAATACGTTATATAAAATGGAAGGGTTATTATAATGTCCGCCAATATGACAAATGCTCAAAACTTTTTCTGGATGCATTTGTGCAAAAATAGTAGAAATATAACAGCCGTAGCTTAAAGCACAAATATGAGCTTTTTGAATGCCTTCTTTTTCGTATAAATTCAATAATTGATCTACGAGACGCTGTAATGAAAATTCGATAGCTTCTCCTTTATCATCGCCGTGACCTAATAAGTCATAAGTAATAACGTTGTAAGAGGCGGAAAATCGTTTATGCTCTTTTTTGAAGGCACGACGATTGCCGACTAATCCATGAATAAAAATAATTGTTTCCTTTTCGGAATGTATATTTGTTTGCAAAAAGGATACTCCTTTCAATAACGGGAGATTTATATAGTATTGTAAATTGATTATTTATCATTCGCATAGAATAATATTTAGTACTAGGTAATAATATCAGATGTTTATATCTGTTGTAAAGATGAGTTTTTATGTATATTTTGTAAAAATAGAAAAAGTGTGTTTACATTCAGTTTACATTCGTATTGTATTCTACTTTTAGAAAGAACAGTTTGGTTTAACACGAGGAGATGAACAGGAATGGAAGTTAAAAATGAAATGAAGAAAAAAGGGAGCTGGAGGCAGTTTTTACGCCTTATTCAAGATACAAATCCTCCGAAAGGGATATTAATTTTTGCGTTATTCATGAGTTTACTTTCTACAGGAGCGAGTTTATTTATTCCGATGTTAACAAAAGGATTAGTAGATAATTTTTCACTTTCGTCAATTAGTACAGGACAAATTGTTGGGCTAGTTGCCTTCTTTATTATGCAAACTATAGCTGCAGGATTATCTATATATTTATTAAATTATATAGGACAGAAGATTGTAGCTGGACTGAGAGAACGTTTGTGGAAAAAGGTACTTATTTTACCGGTAACTTATTATGATCAAAATAGAACAGGCGATACAATTAGTCGTATGACAAATGATACAGGAGTTGTGAAAACGTTAATTTCTGAGCATTTATCAAACTTATTAACAGGTGGTATTTCAATTGTCGGATCTTTAATTGTACTATTTGTTTTAGATTGGAAAATGACACTTTTACTTTTAACGGTTATTCCATTATCAGTACTTATTTTAGTTCCACTTGGACGAAAAATGTATAAGATTTCAAAAGCACTTCAAGATGAAACGGCTTCTTTTACTAGTGTATTAACACAAGTGTTATCAGAAATTCGTTTAGTGAAATCTTCGAACACAGAAAAAAGAGAATATGAAACTGGAAATAAAGGTATCGAAAAGTTATTGCAATTTGGTTTGAAAGAAGGAAAAGTGCAAGCGTTAATTTCACCAGTTATGTCGTTTGTTTTAATGGCATTGCTTGTTATTATCGTAGGGTATGGGGGAATGCGTGTTTCTAGCGGTGCATTAACTACAGGTGAACTTGTAGCGTTTATTTTATATTTAGTTCAAATTATAATGCCGATGAGTCAATTATCTATGTTCTTTACACAATTCCAAAAGGCAATTGGTGCAACGGAAAGAATTAATACTATTTTAGAATATGAAGTAGAAGACCATGAAACTGGTGTGAAAGTCACAAATGCTAAGCAACCAATTGTTCTTGAAAATGTACATTTCGAGTATAACGAAGAAGAGCAAGTGTTAAAGAATATTGATTTCACAATTGAATCAGGAAAAGTAACAGCAATCGTAGGACCAAGTGGTAGCGGGAAAACGACGTTATTCTCATTATTAGAACGTTTTTATGAGCCAACTAGTGGTGCTATTAAATTAGGAAAAGACTCAATTACGAATTATTCATTACAGTCATGGCGACGTCAAATTGGTTACGTTTCACAAGATAGTCCGTTAATTGATGGAACAATTCGTGATAACATTTGTTACGGTGTTGAGGGCGAAGTGACAGATGAAGAAATTGAAAAAGTAGCGGCGATGGCATATGTTGATGCATTTATTCATGATTTACCGAACGGATATGCAACAGAAGTTGGAGAACGTGGTGTGAAGCTTTCTGGAGGACAAAGACAGCGAATTGCCATTGCCCGAGCATTACTTCGAAATCCACAAATTCTTATGTTAGATGAGGCAACTTCAAGTTTAGATAGTAAATCAGAGTCTGTCGTTCAAAAGGCATTAAATAACTTAATGAAGGGCAGAACAACGTTAGTTATTGCACATAGACTTTCTACAGTTGTAGATGCAGATAAAATTATCTTTATAGAAAAAGGGAATCTTACAGGAAGTGGTACGCACGATGAATTATTACGTACACATGACATGTATCGTGAATTTGCAACGCAACAATTGAAAATTAAAGAGGGCGTATTATAAAATGAATCATCAGTGGGGTTTATACTCCGCTGATGATTCATTTTTACAAGTTTTATTAAGAATGCTAATTAGAAAGGAACTGGTTTCTTTGATACCTAACATTTTAATAGTAGACGATGATCCACATATTAGAGAACTTGTGTCTGTATTTTTAGAGCGAGAAGGTTTTCAAACATATGAGGCAATTGATGGACTAGATGCACTTCGGAAAATAGATGAAGTGAAAGTCGATATGGTTATTCTTGATATTATGATGCCAAATATGGATGGATTCGATTTATGCTTTGAATTAAGGAAGTACTATGATATTCCGATTTTGATGTTAACGGCTAAAGGAGAAACGTCTCAAAAAGTAAAAGGATTCCACCTTGGCACGGATGATTATCTTGTAAAACCGTTTGATCCAATGGAATTAGTAGTGAGAGTTAAGGCTTTATTGAAACGTTACCAAATTACAGTGTCGCAATCGATTCAAGTTGGAAATGTACTGTTAAATCGCAAAACATTTGAAGTTATAATTGGAGAACAAACGGTTACGTTACCGCTAAAAGAATTCGAATTGCTCTTTACTTTAAGTTCTAAAGTAGGAAGAACGTGTTCGAGAGAGCAATTAATTGAAGATGTATGGGGATATGATTTTGAAGGAAATGAACGTACATTAGATGTTCATATAAATCGGTTACGTGAGAAGTTTCAAGAAGAGAAGTCGAATTTTAGTATTAAAACAATAAGGGGTTTAGGATATCGCTTAGAGGTAAGTAAATGAGAAAAAGAAAACGAATGAGTAAATTCAAGATGCTGAAAGTAACAGGAGCGATAATAGCCCTCTTTTCTTTTCTTACTATTATTTGGTCTACAGCATTTTATGTATCATCTAGTATATTGGATGCCCTTGCAATACATTTATCTCCTTTTTTTACCTACCTCATTAGTGACATACTCAGTTTTATATTTATGATTCTTCTTTGGATATTAATTGCAGTATTAATGAGACCGAAGCGAGAGGCGATGATTTGGACTATTATTGAACCGATACAAAAAATTGCAAAAGGGGACTTCTCGGTAAAAATACGAAATGAAGAGAAATATGATGGAGAAATTGGTGTGCTCGTAAAAAGTATAAACGATATGACAGATGAACTGAATGCGATGGAGAAAATGCGCCAGGAATTTGTTTCGAATGTTTCTCATGAAATACAGTCACCATTAACTTCTATAAAAGGGTTTGCTAGAGCACTACAAGATAATAATCTTCCTGAGGAAAAAAGAGAGCATTATCTTACCATTATTGAAACAGAAACGACGAGATTATCTAAACTAAGTCAAAACTTACTGAAACTCACCCTATTAGAGTCGGAAGAATATACACCAGAAAGAGTTACTTATCGATTAGATCAACAGTTAAAGCAAATTGTGTTAAATAGTGAACCGCTTTGGGCTGAAAAAGAAATTGAATTAGACCTTGATTTAGAAAAAGTGCATATAACTGCTGACCAAGAAAGTATGAGTCAAGTTTGGATTAATTTAATTCATAATAGTATTAAATTTACTCCAAGTGGTGGCACAATTACAATCCAGTTAAAAGAATATGGGACATTAGTGGAAGTGCGTATTCGCGATTCGGGAATTGGTATATCCGAAGAACAGAAGCAACATATTTTTGAGCGTTTTTATAAAGCGGACTCTTCACGAAATCGTGCTTATGGAGGAAGTGGCTTAGGTTTAGCGATTGTGAAAAAAGTACTCGATCTTCATCAGGGGGAAATAAAAGTTGAGAGTGAGGAAGGGAATGGGACGGAATTTACTGTGTGTATTCCTAAGTATGAAGAGAAATAGTGTTAGGAGACTATCTTCTAACACTATTTTTCTTTATACATACATTTACCATTGCTGCAGCTATATTGATAAGCTTTTCCTTCACTGTTCATACGGTAAGAGTAAACAGATTCTTTATCTTTCTTAAAGTCAACGTATGCTTCTGCACCGTTTTTATCATCATCTATATCAATGAAATGAACGTGTCGTATAGAATAATCTTTTTTTCACTTAAACCTCTTTCTTGTAAGTTCGTATGAATCCCTTGTATTAGTTGATCGAACAGTGACCAATTTAAATTAAGAAAATGATTCAGTATGTCTTCCTAAAATGCCATTGTCTTGTATTATTTTTTTATTATTATCGTATGTATAAGAGTATGTAAAATAAGGTTCGTCTTTATATACTACTGTTGCATAATAGCCGATATTATAAAGGGGAGTATATTTTCCGGTGATACTTTGTATATCTTCTTGTTTATAACCTTTTATAGTATGAAGGTAATCACTGGTATCTTTTTCTATAAATTTATAGTTTAGTGGATTACCAAATATAAAGTACATAGCCAAAAATATGATACATAGTCCGACTGCAGTTAGTAGCAAGTATCATTTTTTTTCTTTTCATACATAAATACTCTCCTGTGTGGGATTTATTTCTATTTTAAATTAATTATGGAAAAAGCATGAGGATTATAAATAAAAACTTTTTATAGTTACCTATAAGTAACCTACGCACATGAAAGTGCATCATTGCCTTTTTACATAAACATAGATACAATTTTAATATAATACATAACAGAGATGATTAAGGAGTGTTATACTTGGCAGAATTATTACAAGGCAAAAATGCTTTAATTACAGGAGCAGGTAGAGGGATTGGTCGCGCTGTAGCGATCGCATTAGCGAAAGAGGGCGTAAATGTAGGTCTTTTAGCTCGCTCAGAAGAAAACTTAAAAGCTGTAGCGAAAGAAGTAGAAGCAGAAGGCGTAAAAGCTGTTATTGCGACTGCTGATGTTTCTTCATATGAAGAAGTGACTACTGCGATTGAGACATTAAAAAACGGTTTAGGATCTATCGATATTTTAATTAATAACGCTGGTATTTCTAAGTTCGGTAAGTTTTTAGAATTAGACGTTGCTGATTGGGAAAAAATCATTCAAGTAAACTTAATGGGTGTATACTATGCAACTCGTGCAGCTTTACCGAGCATGATTGAACAACAATCTGGTGATATTATTAATATTTCATCTACAGCAGGACAAAAAGGTGCACCTGTAACAAGTGCATATAGTGCTTCTAAATTTGGTGTTCTTGGCTTAACAGAATCGTTAGCGATGGAAGTTCGTAAGCATAATATTCGTGTAACAGCTTTAACACCAAGTACAGTAGCAACTGATATGGCTGTAGATTTAGGATTAACTGATGGAAATCCTGATAAAGTTATGCAAGCGGAAGATATTGCAGAGTTTATCGTAGCGCAGCTGAAATTAAATAAACGTACATTTATTAAATCAGCTGGACTTTGGTCTACTAATCCATAGGAATTAAATTTATATTTAAAAGAAGGGATATCTATTCTGTAAGGAGTAGATATCCCTTCTTTATATTTGTGTATAAAACGGAATTTTCGGTATAATCAAAAGTGAATGGTAGAAAAGCATTGAGAAATTGAAGGGGATGGTATTTCCATGAGTATGATTAAGAAGTGGAAGGCTGTTGATCAATATATGAGTGATGTATGAATACCGAAAGATTCTACATTTTCGTAAAAGAATAACGAAAGGAGATAAATAGAATGAAAAAGATGTTTGAAAAATTATAACATGTATCGTATACAACACAGTTAGCCCGTGGACCTCCAACATACTTAAAAATATAAGTTTATATAAAAATTGGAGGTTAGGAATAGATGAGAACTGAAAAAGAAATGTTAGACTTAATTATTAATACAGCAAAAGAGGATGAAAGAATTCGAGCTGTCATTATGAATGGATCGCGTGTAAATCCACATGTGAAAAGAGATTGTTTTCAAGACTATGATATTATGTATGTTGTAAAAGATATACAATCTTTTACATCTAATCATAATTGGATTCATAGATTTGGAGAAATAATGATTGTACAAATGCCGGAAGAAATGTCATTAGTTCCACCAGATGGAGACGGAAAGTTTCCGTATTTAATGCAGTTCATGGATGGGAATCGGATTGATTTAACACTAGTGCCAGTTGAATTAATGAATAATTTCGTTGGACAAGATAGTTTAAGTAAATTACTTCTCGATAAAGATAATTGTATAGAAGAATTCCCGCCAGCAAGCGATAAAGATTACTTAATAAAAAAGCCTACAGAAAAAGAGTTTTTAGATTGCTGTAATGAATTTTGGTGGTGTAGTACGAATGTGGCAAAAGGGTTATGGCGAGAGGAACTTTCTTATGTGAAAGGGATGCTTGATGGCCCAGTGCGAGATATGTTAATTGTAATGCTAGAATGGCATATTGATATGAAAACAGACTTTATAGTTAATGCAGGGAAGTTTGGAAAGCATTTCGAGAAATATATTGAAAAAGATATGTGGGAGCAATTTAAAAGGACATTTTCTAATGTGGAATATGAAAACATATGGGAGTCATTCTTTGTCATGGGTAATTTATTTAGGGAAGTGGCGAATGAAATTGCTAACACATATGGGTATCGATATCCGCAAGATGATGATGATAAAGTGACGAACTATTTAAAACACGTGAAAGCTTTGCCGAAAGGTAGTACATCAATTTATTAATAATAGTCAGCAGTAAGACTGTCCAAATGACGGACAGTCTTATTTTTGTTTATGAATAACAATTTCTCTAACAAAGTGCAGAGGAATCACATATGAAACTTTAGGGAGGTTTTTATTATGTATTATTTTTATTCACCAGAAGGGTTTGCTCCATATCAATGGGGGCTAGAACGAGATGTTTCGTATGCCTATATGCCATATAACTTATTTTATTACGGAGATTATATAAGAACATTGCCATACACATATATCCCTCAAAGCTATGAAGTACAAATGAAAGCAGATGAACGTGGATCGTGGACACCATTTTCTTGGGTCGAAAAATATGCGTACGCATTTTCAGGACCGTACAATAAAGCGGAAGTCGCACTTACATTTGATGATGGACCGGATTTAGAATTCACGCCAAAAATATTAGATAAGTTAAAACAACATAATGTAAAAGCGACTTTTTTCCTGCTTGGTGAAAATGCAGAAAAGTTTCCAAATGTAGTAAAGCGTATTGCGAATGAAGGGCATGTAATTGGTAATCATACGTATAGTCATCCTAATTTAGCGAAAGTAAATGAGGATGAGTACCGTAATCAAATTATAAAAACGGAAGAAATATTAAAACGTATAGCCGGCTATGCTCCTAAATTTATACGCCCGCCGTATGGTGAAATACTTGAAAATCAATTGCATTGGGCAACTGAGCAAAACTTTATGATTGTACAGTGGAGTGTGGATACAGTTGATTGGAAAGGTGTAAGTGCTGATACGATTACAAATAATGTGTTAGGGAACTCATTCCCTGGTAGTATCATACTTCAACATTCAACTCCAGGTGGACATTTGCAAGGATCTGTAGAGGCGCTAGACAAAATGATTCCGCAGTTAAAAACGAAAGGGGCGCGCTTTGTAACGCTGCCAAGTATGTTCCAAACATCGAAAGAGCGGAAGTGAATGTGTTGTTAAATTGGGAAAAACAGGATTTTGTCGTATAATGAAGCTGTAGGGTGTTAGGAGGGAATATAATTGATGTATGCACTAATAAACATAGGAATGAGTATTTTAATAGGTATTATATTTATACTTGCGGCGATTGTCCTTCAAAAAAATCCACCGACCGATATTAATGCGGCATATGGTTATCGTACGAAACGATCTATGAAAAATAAAGAATTATGGGATGTAGGTAATAGGTATAGTGCAGAAGTGATGAAGCAAAACGGATTCATTATGATGTTAATTGGAAGTGTTGTTAGTATACTGTTTAGATATCCACATACAATGATAGCGATTATGGTGATTATGCTGTTATTAATCATTCGTTTATTTATACGAGTAGAGAGTAGATTAAAAATGCTTGAACAATAATGAAAAAATAGGACTTCATGCAATATAATGCTAGGAGTCCTATTTTATTTATAAACTATTATTTTCTAGTAAGTCTTTTCCTTGTTCAACAACAAATTCATAGTATGCAAGATCATATGGATAGATATCATCAAAAGTTATCGTTAGCGGTTTATTGCTCAAAACAGAAGTAGCTGTAAAAGATGGAATCTCTCTTTTTAATAGCTGTAGAAAAGAAGTTGCATGTATTTTCATCACATCGTCTACTTCTTCACCTGGTGCGAATGGAAGTGGATTGATGACATTGTGGAAATACATATGACAAAACTCGCGATCTGTAAGATTTGAAATTTCATAATCTATTTTAAAGATGCCCTTATATGCTAAATCAGTCGTTTGAAAAGAAAGCCCCAATTCTTCTTCAATTTCACGAAGACCACCACTTTGTACATCTTCATCATGCATAATATGTCCAGCTGAAGTAATATCCCAAATGTTCGGAGCTTCTTTTTTATTTTTAGAGCGTAATTGGAAATATAAAAACATATCTTCATCATCTTTCTCTACAAACCAACAATGAAATGTTTCGTGCCAATCACCGTCACGATGCACTTCATCACGTAATTTCTTCCCAAGTGTATTTCTTTCAGAATCAAATATCGTTAACCACTCTGTCATTTTAATTCCCCTTTCTGCAAATTTTATTATACAATATTCGTAATGAATTTTGGGAAAATAAAGAAAAAAGGAGAGGGTATAAGTGGGTATAGAGAGGACGGAAATAAAATTGATTATTTCAACAGAGGAAGAATTACGGGGAATATTGGGGCAACCAAGTGAACGAGCTTTAAAAAAAGTTATTTCATCATTAGATCACCATTGCGTAGATTTTCTGTCTAAATCTCCTTTTTTAGTATTATCTACTGCAAATAAATTAGGAGAGTGTGATGCTTCACCGAGAGGAGATGCACCTGGATTTGTATTCGTATTTAATAATAATAAAATTATCATTCCAGAAAGACCAGGCAACCGCCGTATAGACTCCATTTTGAATATTATTTCAAATCCACGTGTAGGATTAATCTTTTTTATCCCAGGCCTTGGGGAGACACTCAGAATAAATGGCCGAGCGTATATAACAAACGACGAAGAAATTTTGCAAGAAATGCAGGCAAATGGACGCAATCCGTTACTTGGAATTGTGGTTGAGGTAGAGGAATGCTATATCCATTGTGCAAAAGCTTTTATTCGTTCAAAAATGTGGGATCCAGAATCTTGGTTACATAAAAAAGAGTTACCTTCAGCAGCAAAAATGTTGCTGGAGCATGCGAAAGTGAATGCTTCAGAAGAAGATGTTGCACGTTCTTTAGAAGAAAGTTATACAAAAAGATTGTATTAACAAAATTATATTAATATATTTTTTAGTGAGTATATATGTGTTTTGAAATGGGATATTTATATATAAACTGTTAATTTATAAGTAGAGAAAATTACAAATAGGTAAATCAATCTGTAGATGAATAACGCTATTGTAAAATATAATAAAGGGAGTTTTTGGAAATAGTTAGTAAAAATAGGCTTGCTTTTTAAAAAGTTGATAACTATAATAAATTAACAAATAGACATGAACGAAAAAGTAACGATAAGGACACGAAATCATTTTTACGGTTTACAGAGAGGGAAGTCAAGGGTGTGAGCTTCCTAACACGAGAAATGATTTTACCACCTTTGAACTTCAATAGTGAACGAGTAATCTAGTAATTATTGACGGAATCAGCCGTTATCTGAACTTGAGCAATCTAGAGAGAAATACGTCTAGGTTGGAACAAGGGTGGAACCACGAAAACACATTCGTCCCTTTCCTAGGGATGAGTGTGTTTTTTTTATGGATTACAGATTGAAAATTTAAAATAATTAAAAAATAGTATTGATTTTGTTTTTTATGCGAGTATAATGAGTTAACAAATAAACATGAACGAAAAGTAACGATAAGGACATGAAATCATTTTTACGGTTTACAGAGAGGGAAGTCAAGGGTGTGAGCTTCCTAACACGAGAAATGATTTTACCACCTTTGAACTTCAATAGTGAACGAGTAATCTAGTAATTATTGACGGAATCAGCCGTTATCTGAACTTGAGCAATCTAGAGAGAAATACGTCTAGGTTGGAACAAGGGTGGAACCACGAAAACACATTCGTCCCTTTCCTAGGGATGAGTGTGTTTTTTTATTACTTTGAAAGGAGGTGCTGTAACATGAAACGATTTGTACGTACGGAAATAACCACCACCTGCATGATTGAAAAGCAGAGTAAGGTGATTGATAAAGATAAAAAATAAAATTGTAGGAGGAGATTAGAAGATGAATAATGTTGTTAATGTAGGGGTGTTAGGATTAGGTACGGTCGGAAGTGGTGTTGTCCATATTTTGAAAGAACATTATAAAAAAATTGCACTTGATACAGGCTATGAAGTGAAAGTGAAGACAGTCGCTGTACGTGATTTAGAAAAAGAACGTGATGTTTGTATTGATGGAATCGTAGTAACAAGTCATGTTGATGAAGTTCTAAATGATTCAAATATTGATATTGTAGTAGAGGTAATGGGCGGAATTGAAGAAGCGAAGCAGCATATTGTTAAGGCTTTACGAAATAAGAAACATGTCGTAACAGCAAATAAAGATTTAATGGCTGTATACGGTGCAGAACTTCTCCAACTGGCGAACGATAATGATTGTGATTTATGTTATGAGGCAAGTGTAGCGGGCGGTATTCCGGTGTTAAGAGGGTTAACAGACGGATTAGCATCAGATCAAATTGAAAAAATAATGGGGATTGTAAATGGTACAACAAATTACATGTTAACAAAGATGAGTCAAAATGGATGGTCGTATGAAGAGGCTTTACAGGAAGCACAAAAATTAGGTTTCGCAGAATCAGATCCGACAGCGGATGTAGATGGGCTAGATGCGGCGAGAAAGGTAGCGATTCTTGCAAACTTAGGTTTTTCGATGAATGTTTCTTTAGATGATGTGCAAGTAAGAGGGATTCGAAAGGTCGAAAAAGAAGATTTACAAATGGCTGAAAAGTTAGGGTTTACAATGAAATTAATTGGTAAAGCAGAGAAACAAGGATCAGCCATTCATTTAAGTGTAGAACCGACTCTTTTACCTAGTCATCATCCATTATCGAATGTAAATAATGAATTTAATGCAGTATATGTTCACGGGCAAGCGGTAGGAGAAGTAATGTTTTACGGACCTGGAGCTGGGAAGTTACCGACTGGTTCTGCTGTAGTAAGTGATATTATTTCAATCGTTAAAAATATGAATCAAGTTCAGAAAAATAAAAGTGCGTTAAAAGAACCGGAACCGTATGAATTACAAGGGGATGAAGAAGTCGTTTCGAAATATTTCTTACGTATCTCATTACGAGATGAACCTGGGATGTTACAAAAAATAACAGAATGTTTCGTTAATTATTCTGTAAGTTTAAAAGAAGTGATTCAATTACCTTTAAATCGTGAACTTGCAGAAGTCGTTGTTGTGACACATCAAACTTCAAAGTATCAATTCGAACGAGTTTTAGGAGCGATAGAAGATGTCGCAAGTGAAATAAACAGTTACTACATTATTGAGGAGGAAAAACAATATGTATAAAGGACTATTAAACCAATATGCTTCTTATTTACCGGTAAATGAAAACACACCTGATGTGAGCTTAATGGAAGGAAATACACCCCTTATTCCGTTATTAAATATATCAAAACAATTAGGGATTCAGTTATATGGTAAGTACGAAGGAGCGAATCCGACAGGTTCCTTTAAAGATCGTGGTATGGTAATGGCAGTCGCAAAGGCAAAAGAAGAAGGTTCGGAGGCCATTATTTGCGCATCGACAGGCAATACATCAGCATCGGCCGCAGCATACGCGGCACGTCTTGGAATGAAATGTATTATCGTAATCCCAGAAGGGAAAATTGCACATGGAAAATTAGCGCAAGCAGTTGCCTATGGTGCTGAAATTATTTCAATAGAAGGAAATTTTGATGATGCACTAAAGGCTGTAAGAAATATTGCTGCAGAAGAGCCAATCACATTAGTTAATTCGGTAAATCCTTATCGAATTGAAGGGCAA
Source organism: Bacillus cereus group sp. MYBKT111-2 (assembly GCF_051915205.1). NCBI lineage: Bacteria > Bacillati > Bacillota > Bacilli > Caryophanales > Bacillaceae > Bacillus > Bacillus cereus group sp. MYBKT111-2. The sequence goes on along the minus strand of NZ_JBQAEG010000004.1, from coordinate 222,845 downwards.
AAAACAGCAGCATTTGAAATTTGTGACCAATTGCAAAGTGCACCAGATGTTTTAGCGATTCCTGTTGGGAATGCTGGGAATATTACAGCGTACTGGAAGGGTTTCTGTGAATATGAGAAAGAAAAAGGATATAAGAAGCCAAGAATTCATGGATTTGAAGCGGAAGGAGCAGCTGCTATTGTAAAAGGGCATGTAATTGATGAGCCAGAAACAATTGCAACAGCGATTCGCATCGGTAACCCAGCAAGTTGGTCATATGCGGTAGAGGCTGCTGAGCAGTCTCACGGTGAAATAGATATGGTATCAGATGAAGAAATTTTACATGCGTATAGATTATTAGCAAAATCGGAAGGGGTTTTCGCTGAGCCAGGATCAAATGCTTCATTAGCGGGCGTAATGAAACATGTTCAATCTGGAAAAATCAAAAAAGGAGAAACAGTTGTTGCAGTTTTAACTGGAAACGGCTTGAAAGATCCTGATATCGCAATTTCTTCTAATACATTAGACATTGCAAGTGTTTCAAATAATATAGAACAAATTAAAGAGCATATTAAAGGGGTGATTATGTCGTGATACCATTAAGTATTCGTGTTCCTGCTAGTACAGCGAATGTTGGACCTGGATTCGATTCAGTAGGAATAGCTTTGTCATTATATTTACATGTAGTAGTTAAAGAAAAAGCTGATAAATGGCAAGTAATCCATTCCTTTGAAGATTCAATTCCGACAGACGATAAAAATTTAATTGTTAGCACGGCATGTAAAGTATGTCCTTCTATATCACCCCATATAATAAAAGTTACTAGTAACATCCCGCTAACAAGAGGTCTAGGAAGTAGTGCATCAGCAATTGTAGCTGGGATAGAGCTTGCGAATCAACTAGGCAAATTGAACTTAACGACTGATCAAAAAGTTCAAATTGCTACAAATTTTGAAGGTCATCCTGATAATGTTGCTGCTTCTATATTAGGAGGAACTGTAATCGGAGCACTTGATGGGAAGAATGTTTCGGTTGTAAGAATTGAAAGTAAGGAATTAGGCGTAATTTCACTTATTCCAAATGAAGAGCTAAATACAGATGAAAGCCGATCTGTATTACCAGATGTATTTCCGTTTCATGAAGCTGTTAAAGCTAGTGCAATAAGTAATGTATTAGTAGCTGCTTTATGTCAAAAGAAGTGGGAAGTTGTAGGGGAAATGATGGAAAGAGATCATTTTCACGAGCCGTATCGTTTAGAACTTGTACCGTTATTACCATCTATTCGTAAATGTGCAAAAGAATTCGGTGCATACGGTACAGCGCTTAGTGGTGCAGGACCATCTATTTTTATATTAACGCCTTATGAGAAACGTCAAGAAATTGCTGAGCAATTAGCGAGAGTATTTACGTCTATGAAAGTGTGTGAGCTAGAAATTGATCATAGAGGAATTACTGTAAATAAAGAAGAACATATTGGATTATAAAGAAAGCTAGTATCGCTAGCTTTCTTTATGTTGTAAATATGTTTGCATATAAAAGAAAAATATGAATGTATAATTTAGTAAAGAGTATATTAACTTGGAGGTGAACGGATCATATGAAGAAAGAGTTACCGGAAGAAAAAAGAGAACGTATAAGGCAAAGTGAATTGAAAAACAATTCTACCGGTTCTTTACATGATGGGCTCAACAGAGCTGAAACGGGTAGTCCAGTTGATATGGCGGGTGGTATGAATTGGAAAGGTACAGCGCTAGTAATTTTAGTGCTAGTTTTAGCGTATATTATATACACTTATTTTTTTAGTTAAGAAATGCATGTTAAAGCTTTGAATGATTTGCTTTTATAATTAGTGAGGATGAAAAAACACGGTTATTGTACTATATATATTAAGCAGATTATAGTTGCCCATATATATTTATTTTTAATCCCAAAAATAGAGCTAGCATTATGCTGGTTCTATTTTTTTGCCACATTCCTGTAACAAAGCCTCTGTATATTCAGTGGTGGAGGTGCAGAAGATGAAAAAAATGATAGCAATATGTCTTCTTACAACGATGTCATTTTCGACTTTAGTCGGGTGTGATGTAAAAGGTAGCAATACTGTTCAAGAGTCTAAAATAAAGAAAGCAACGTATAAAGAATTTACTTATGATGTCAATCCAGAGACTTTCACGTTAATTGTAGAACATGATGGCGTAAAGGAACTAGCATCACAGCCCTTGCCGAAAATGAAGGTGTTGAATGTAAAAAAAGAAAAGGATCGTACATCTTGGGAATATCCAGATCAAAAAGTAAAAGTGAGTCTAGAGAAGAAAAAAGATCACTTAAATATTGAAGTAGAATCGACTGGTGCAGAAAGCTTTACTTGGCCGAAAGTACAAGCTGAAAATTATACACTTCCGTTATGGGAAGGGAAGCAAATTTCGAGTAATGATGAAAATTGGAAGAAGTTTTTAAAGGATGATGCATATTCATTTGCTGAATCATTTTCTATGAAGTTTTTCGCATTAAATGGTTTGAAATATTCAATTGTATATATCGCGAACAATATGTTTAATAATGAGGTGAAATTTCATTCGGATCCGAAAATCGGGTTTGATTTTACACATGAATTTCCGCGTATAAATAAAAATAAAACATATGGATTTCAAGTATATGTGACAAATAATGATGTAGTAAGTATTGCTAAACTGTATAAAGACAATATCGCTCGAAAAGGTGAATTTAAAACATTAAAAGAAAAGGCTAGAAAAAATAAAGAGATAGAAAAGCTTTACGGTGCAGCTCATTTTTATTTTTGGAATCAAAATGGCTTATCAGAAAGTAATGTAAATTGGCCAAAGCTAAGAGAGAAAATAAATAGCCCTTTGTTTAGCCATATAAAAGAGCTTATTCAAAAATATAGTTCAGAGCCTGGGGAATTGAATGTATTAGATCAAGTAAGTAAACAAGATTTCATTGATAAGTATCAAAAAAATGTTATTTTACGTTATATAAACGAAGTGTTATCAATGAAAGAATTTTATAAAGATGATATTTTTCAAAACGTTAATCAGGAAGCTAGTGTGCTATTAAAGAAAGGTGTAGGTCACTTAACGAATACAGAATTGTATAGCTTAAATAAGCATTTATTAAAGTCGCTACTTGGTGATGCGGTTGAAGAGGTAAGTAAATGGGGTAATGCAGATGGAACGGACATACTAAAGGAAATGAAAGAGGCAGGAATAGAAAAAGCGTGGATTGGTCTGCCAAACTGGGAACAAGGATTTATGCAACCTAATTTCGTGACAGAAGCTAAGGAAATGGGGTATTTAGTTGGTCCGTATGACTCATATCATTCCATTCACGAAAAAAGTGATAAAAATTGGAACACAGCATCCTTTAATGACCCATCATTATACGAAGAGGCTACTGTAACGAAGAAAGATGGAGAAAAGGTGCAAGGGTTTTTAGGTAGAGGGCGAAAATTAAATCCAACTTTATCTCTTCCTAGTGTAAAAGAACGAATGAACGATATATTACAAAATGGACCTAAATATAATTCATGGTTTATTGATTGTGATGCGACAGGTGAAATTTACGATGACTATTCAGCGAAACATATAACGACACAAGAGCAAGATTTAAAAGCACGTTTAAAACGAATGGACTACATTGCGCAAGAAAAGGGTATGGTCGTTGGTTCTGAAGGCGGAAATGATTTTGCTAGTAGTACGATTGCATTTGCTCATGGTATTGAAACGCCTGTAATTAAATGGGACGATGAAGATATGAGGAAAAACAAAACAAGTCCGTATTATGTAGGTGGATATTGGTCACCGAATCAAAATGTTCCAGAAAAATATGCAAAACAAGTACCGTTAAAAGAAGAGTATAAACAAGTGTATTTAAATCCTGTATATTCAGTACCGTTATATAAATTAGTATACAATGATTCTATAATTACAACGCATCACTGGGAATGGGGAAGCTTGAAAGTAAAAGATGAGGTCGGAAACCGTATGCTATACGAATTATTGAATAACGTTCCTCCGTTGTACCATTTAGATGAAGTAGAGTGGAATAAGCATAAACAAGAAATTACGCAGCACCTGAAAGTTTGGAATGAAGTTCATGAAAAGGCAGTAAAAGAAGAAATGACGAACTTTGCATATTTGTCAGAAGATAAGTTAGTACAATCAGCTTCGTATGGAAAAAATATTGAAATTATTGTGAATTTCTCAAATGAAGAGATAGAAATACAAAAGACGAAAATAAAAGCAAAATCAGCTTTCATTATTAATAATGGAAAGCAAACTATGTATACACCAAACTAATAAAATTATAATATATGAATTTAAAAAGAATTTTATATAAATAGTGACTTGCCAAAAATAAGCACGAGAGTATAATGTGAAATGGAGTACATATTGGATTTGCGCAGTAACCTTACAAAATTGTAAGGTAATTGAAAGGAAATTCAATATGAAGGTTAATAGACTTGCATTATAATTGGGAAAGAGAAAGAGAGGCGAATGGATATGAGCTCTGAATTAGAACAGAATACGAGAAGCAGTAAAAAACGTTCTAAAAGAAAATCAATAAAATGGTTCATTATAATTCCATTATTCTTACTTATTTTTGGTGGAGTAGGATATGGATCGTTAATATATAATAAAGCAAAAGCAGTAGTAAGTGATGCATATGCACAAATTGATAAATCATCGAAGCGTGATAAAGAAGTTGAACCTTTAAAGGATAACATTTCAATTCTAATCATGGGTGTTGATGGTAGTGAAATGAGAAAAAGTCAATACGGAGAAGCTGTTCGAACAGATGCACTTTTATTAGCAACAATTAATAAAGATGATAAATCAGTTAAATTAGTAAGTATTCCGCGTGATTCACGTGTATATATTCCATCTAGAAAGAAATTAGATAAAATTACACATGCACACGTATTTGGTGGTGTTGAAAGTACACGCGATACAGTGGAAAGATTTTTAAATGTTCCTGTTGATTATTATGTGAAGTTTAACTTTGAATCATTCGTACAAATTGTCGATTCACTTGGTGGTATTGATATTGATGTACCAGTTACTTTCACTGAACAAGATAGTAAAGACCAAGCAGGTATGATTCATTTAGAGAAAGGCTACCAACATTTAAATGGAGAACAAGCACTTGCGCTTGCAAGAACGCGTAAAATTGACAGTGATGCAATGCGTGGTCAAAGACAACAACTTGTAATTGAAGCAATTGCTAAAAAAGCGATGTCTGTTCAATCTATTAGCAAAATGGGCTCTTTACTTGATGCGGTTGATAAAAATATGAAAACGAACTTAACTTTCGATGATATGCTTGCTATTACGAAAAATATGGCAGGATCTAATTTGGAAATGGAAAAAATGCAAGTGGAAGGTACGGATAAACGTATCGGAGGCATTTATTATTACATTCCAAATGAAAAAAATGTGAAAGATATTTCGAAAAAATTAAATGAACATTTAGGTGTAACACCAAAGCCAGTTCGAAATGAATAATAAAAAAAGATTGGCCTTTGCCAATCTTTTTTTATCGAGATGGATTTGTAACTTTTCTGTAACGATTTTTTATACTTAAATCATTTCAATTTATATAAACAAAAGGTGCAATTATACGATATACTAGAGGAGAAGATTTGGCAATTAACTCCTAATGCTGAAGAGAAGCAAATGCAATTCATCAAAACTATAGAACGAATCGAATTGGTAGGAGATCGAAATAGACTAAAGCAAATTTTCTTGAATATTGTTCAAAATGCCATTAAATATTCACATAAAAATGGTAAAGTATATATTGAAGCGACTAAAAATAAAGGACAAGCAGTGATAAAGGTGAAAGACGAAGGGATTGGAATTGCTAAAGAGCATTTACCGTATATAGAACAGTCATTTTACCAGATTAATAACCATGCTACAGGTGCGGGTCTTGGTTTAGCTATCGTTAAAAAATGGTAGAGCTTCATGGAGGTACACTTAGTTTTATAAGTAAAGAAGGAATAGGAACAACTATTTTGATAAAACTCCCATTATAATACATATATAGGTCTGTTTATATAGTGTAATAAAATAAATAGATGTATAATTATATTGGGTGATTTATATATAAGATTAATAGGGAGAGGAATTCGATAGAATGGAAAAAGCTTTTAACATTAAACGAGTAGTAGTCGTTTTAATAGCGATTGCAGCAGTAGCTATTGGGTATTTCATGTTTCAATCCATTACTTCACCAGCAAAGGCTGTTGCAAAACAAGAAAACGTAGTACAGCTTGCAAGTGAACAACCGAAAGTAGAAATGAATAAAACGGCACCAAGTCGTTTTAATGGCAAGGAAAGAAAAGTTGCTTATCTTACATTTGATGATGGCCCGGGGAAATATACGGCTGAATTATTAAATACGTTAAAACAACATGATGCGAAGGCGACATTCTTTTTAATTGGAGCGAATGTAAAAGAGTTTCCAGATTTAGTGAAACGAGAAAATGCAGAAGGTCATTATGTAGGAATGCATAGTATGACGCATAATTTTGCAAAGTTATATAAAAATGGCGAGTATGTAAATGAGATGAAAGAAGATCAAAGCTTAATCGCCAATATTATTGGGAAATCACCTAAATTAACACGTCCACCATACGGTTCAATGCCTGGATTAAATGAAAGTCTTCGAAATAAAGTGGTAGAGGGCGGCTTTAAAGTGTGGGATTGGACAATTGATTCATTAGATTGGAAATATAATAAAATGCAAGTTGATGCAGCTGCAGCACAAATTGCTCAAAATGTATTAACAAATGCAACAAAACCACAAGAAGTCATTTTAATGCATGATATTCATCCGCAATCAGTTGCTGCTGTGCCAGCAATTTTAAAAGGGTTAAAAGAAAAGGGTTATGAGTTTGAAGCTTATCATGAAGAGAGTCACTTCCCAGTGAATTTCTGGCATGATAACCGTATGTAATGGAGGAATGAACGTTGAAGTATGGAAAAGTAGCAGTAGTTGGAGCACTATCAGTAGGACTATTAACAGGTTGTTTCGGTGAAAAACCAGAAGAAAACCTATATACAGCTTTTGAAACAGCGGCGACACAAGAGAAATCATTAGTTGATGAAGCGAAAAAATTAGAGAAGTTAGAGAAGGAAGGCCAAGAACTATATTCTCAAATTTTACAAGAAGGTAAAGATCATAATGACGCTGTTATGAAGAAAATAGAGCAGGCTACTGCCAATGTAGATAATCGTGAAAAAGCTTTGAAAAATGAGAAAGAAATGCTAGAAAAAGCTCAGAAAGAAACGAAATCTGTTCAAGGAAATATAGAGAAGCTTGAAGATAAAAAGTTACAAAAACAAGCGAAAGCAGTAGAAGAGTCGTATAAAAATCGTTATGATGCATTCCAAAAGATGAATGAAAATTATACGAAGGCGTTAGCGACCGAAAAAGAATTGTATGAAAAATTAAAAGTAAAAGAAACGAAATTAAAAGAGATTGGTGAAAAAGTTAAGGCTGTTAATGAATTAACTATGGAAGCACAAAAATCAAAAGAGCAATTTAACAATTTTACAAAAGAGTATAATGACAGTAAATTAGCATTCTACAAAGATGCAGAGATTAAGATTAAAGATAAGAAATAAAGAAGAGTTTTAAGAGTAATAAAAAGCCGGAGAAACATCGTCACAAATGTTTTTTCGGTTTTTTACGTTAAATGAATAGAAAAGACTGGAATTGATATCATAAAAGAGTTATAGTGAATTATTCCAAGGGAAACATTGTAAAGTAAGGAGACTGGAAATATGTCATATGAATTTTTACTCAAATTAGGTTTAGCACTCTTTTTAGGATTATTCATCGGGATAGATAGGCAGCTAAAGAATAAACCACTTGGTGTGAAAACAAGTATGGTTATTTCTGTAGCAAGTTGTTTAATTACGATGGTTTCAATTGAATCTGTACATGTATATTCTGTTCCAGGGCATACAAATATGGATCCCATGCGTTTAGCTGCTCAAATTGTGAGTGGAATTGGTTTTCTTGGAGCAGGTGTTATTTTACGAAGAAGTAATGACGTTATTTCTGGATTAACGACCGCCTCTATGGTGTGGGCTGCTTCAGCTTTAGGTATTGCGATTGGAGCAGGATTTTATTTACAAGCGACGGTTGCTATGATTTTAATTATTTTAGCAATTAATGTACTTCCGCAACTTGTGAAAATTGCAGGACCGTATTCATTAAGACAAAAGGACTTGTCTATTAAAATTACTGTAAAAGAGCATCATGAGTTAGATGGTATATTTAAGCAGATTAAAAATTTAGGAATGCATGTGAAACGAGTGAAGATTAAAGATATAGATAGTGGAGCATTTCAGCAATTGGAAATGGTTATTTTAGCTCCAGAAGATTTATATACAACTGAGTTATATAGCTCACTAAAAGAGATAGATCGTGTTGTTTCAGTTGAAGTGGAAAGTAGATAATTGTAATAAAAAAGGGTGAAGTAAATTCACTCTTTTTTATTTGGTTTTTTAAGGGGAAAATTGATATGATGAGTAAACAAGGGGGGAGAGAATGATGGAGGTACGTATTAGAAGAGCGATAAAAGATGATATACCATGTATAGCAAAGGTCCACGCTGATAGTTGGAAAACGACATATAAAGACATATTCCCTAACGAGATTTTAGAAAATATAACATATGAGCAACGAGAAAAACAGTGGGAAAACATTTTTCAAAGAGAAAGTAACCATCAATTTAGATTTGTAGCAGAGACGTTAAATGGAGAAATAGTTGGATTCATCGATGGAGGAGTAGAAAGAACTGGTACATACAATTGTGAGGGAGAATTATATGCGATTTACCTTTTACAAGAGTATCAAGGAATGAAAATAGGACAAAAGTTATTTCAAGCTTTCTTATCGGATTGTAAAAACAATGATATACAATCGCTATTAGTTTGGGTTGTTACGAATAATCCTTCTAAAAAGTTTTATGAAAAATTTAATCCAGAAAAAATGGATACGAAATTTTTAGAGCGAGTACAGGTGGAAGAGACAGCGTATTGTTGGAAGAATATAAATAATATTATTATGTAAACTACATGTTTGAAAGAGGTATACCAATTAAGGTATACCTCTTTTGTTTAACTATTTTGGATAGATTACTAATGAAAAATAGTAAGTATGTAGTTTGAAACTGAGTATTTTTTTCGTGTACTTTTAACTAGATTAAAGAAAAGAGGGAAAACAAGAAAAATTAAATCAGATAAAAAAATTCTGAAATATACTATTGAATTGAATATCGTTATCAATTAGAATCATAATTGATAACGATATTCAATTATCGATTGTAATATGAAATTCCGATAGTGTTTATAGAAAGAGGAGGGCAAGTATGAAGCATGCGAAACAAATCGCGGAACATGCAACAATACAAAGTTTTTTAAATTGTTATTTAAGAGAAACAGGAAGTGGAGAATGGATTACAGAGGATAAAAGGATAGAGGATATTTTCTACCATTCATTTCAAAGAGATACTTGCTCTACTTATTTATGCTGTCGGTTATCGGCACAAAATATTACTTTGTATGGAGAAGTTACATATAAATCAGCAACAGATCGCCATTTGTTTGGAGAACAATTTTATTATCAAATGGGAGAAAATAGTCCTGTTATGAAAGCTGATTACGTTACAGTTATTACATTTTTAATAAAAGAGATGTCTATCAACTACGGAGAAGGGACGAACCCTGCCGAACTTATGCTTCGAGTTATACGTAGTTGTCAAAATATTGAGGAATTTACAAAAGCGAGAATAGAAGATACATCTGCATTATATGGTTTCCATACGTCCTTTATAGAAGCGGAGCAATCTTTATTATTTGGACATTTAACGCATCCAACGCCAAAGAGTAGACAAGGTATTCTGGATTGGAAAAGCGTAATGTATTCTCCAGAATTAAAAGGAGAATGTCAGCTTCATTATTTTAGGGCACATAAAAGTATAGTAAATGAAAAATCATTATTAATTGATTCTACAACAGTAATTCTAAAAGAAGAGTTACGTAATGATGAGATGGTTAGTAAAGAATTTATATCAAAGTATTGTAATGAAGATGAATATTCGTTACTTCCAATTCATCCGCTTCAGGCAGAATGGCTACTACACCAATCTTACGTACAGGATTGGATAGATCAAGGAGTACTTGAATATATCGGTCCTGTCGGTAAGTATTATATGGCAACATCATCACTTAGGACGTTATATCATCCTCAATCAAAATATATGCTTAAGTTTTCATTTCCAGTAAAAGTAACAAATTCAATGCGTATTAATAAATTGAAGGAATTAGAGAGTGGTCTTGAAGGAAAAGAAATGCTAAATACAGCAATTGGTGAAGTGTTAGAACAGTTTCCAGGTTTTGATTTTATTTGTGACCCAGCATTTATTACATTAAATTACGGGGCAAAAGAATCTGGATTTGAAGTAATTATACGAGAGAACCCTTTTTATAGTGAACATGCAAATGACGCTACTTTAATTGCTGGACTAGTGCAAGATGCTATACCTGGAGAACGTACTCGTTTATCGAATATTATTCATCGACTAGCGGATTTAGAAAATAGAAGCTGTGAAGAAGTAAGTTTAGATTGGTTTAGACGATATATGAATATTTCTTTAAAGCCGATGGTATGGATGTACTTACGTCATGGTGTTGCGTTAGAAGCTCATCAGCAAAATAGTGTTGTTCAGCTAAAAGACGGTTACCCAGTAAAATATTATTTCCGTGATAATCAAGGATTTTATTTCTGTAATTCAATGAAAGAGATGCTTAATAATGAGTTAGCTGGTATTGGAGAACGTACTGGAAATTTATATGACGATTATATTGTAGATGAAAGATTTCGTTACTACTTAATTTTCAATCATATGTTTGGACTGATTAACGGATTTGGTACAGCTGGATTAATTAAGGAGGAAATTCTTCTCTCGGAATTAAGATCTGTACTTGAATCATTCCTTCCTTATAACCGTGAACCTTCGACTTTTTTAAGAGAATTGTTAGAAGAGGATAAGTTGGCATGTAAAGCAAATTTATTAACGAGATTTTTCGATGTCGACGAGTTAAGTAATCCTTTAGAACAAGCAATTTACGTACAGGTACAGAATCCGCTTGTTAGAGAAGTGGCTGTCCGTTCATAAAGCACGTTAAAATTTCACGTAATACAAATAATGGTATTTTCACAAGGTGGAGGGGGTTATGAGAGTGGACATGTGTCATATGAAAACATTGAAAGCGCTCGAATCAGAAGATTACATTTTAGTGCGAAGAAGAGTATTACGTCAATTAGTAGAATCGTTAATTTATGAGGGAATCATTACGCCAGTTCGTATAGAAAGCAAAGAACAAATTCTTTTTCTTATACAAGGATTTAATGAAGACAACAAAAGTGTAACGTACGAATGTTACGGAAGAGAACGAATGACATTTGGACGTATTTCTATAGATTCATTAATAGTAAGAGTGCAAGAGGAAAAACAAGAAATACAATCAGTTTCGCAATTTTTGGAAGAAGTTTTTCGAGTTGTTAACGTAGAACAAACAAAATTACATTCGTTTATTCATGAATTAGAACAAACGAAATTACATTCGTTTATTCATGAATTAGAACAAACGAAATTACATTCGTTTATTCATGAATTAGAACAAACGAAATTACATTCGTTTATTCATGAATTAGAACAAACGATATTTAAAGATACGATTGCGCAATATGATAGATGTAATGAGTTAAAATATACTCAAAAATCATACGATGACTTTGAAAGTCATTTAGTAGATGGTCACCCATATCATCCTAGCTATAAAGCACGCATTGGATTTCAATATCGTGACAATTTTCAATATGGATATGAGTTTATGCGGCCAATAAAACTTATATGGATTGCAGCCCATAAGAAATATGCGACTGTAGGTTATGAAAATGAAGTGATTTATGACAATATTTTAAAAGGTGAGGTAGGCGAGCGTACATTAGAAGTGTATATAGAACGAATTCACAGTGCGGGATGTGATCCAAAGCAGTACGTGTTTATACCTGTTCATCCTTGGCAGTGGGAAAATTTTATCATTCCCAATTACGCCGATCATATACAAGATAAAAATATTATTTATGTAGGAAAATCAGCGGACGATTATTGTGCACAACAATCTATGAGGACGTTAAGAAATATTACGAATCCAAAGAGACCATATGTAAAGTTATCGCTGAACATACTTAATACTTCGACACTCCGTACACTGAAACCATATTCAGTTGCGAGTGCACCAGCTATATCGAATTGGCTAAGTGATATCGTAAATCGGGATTCTTATTTAAGGGATGAATCGCGTGTAATTTTGTTAAAGGAATTTTCGAGTGTAACGTATGATGCGAATAAGAAAGCCACATATGGTTCATTAGGGTGCATTTGGCGTGAAAGTATTCATAATTATTTAGATGAGCAAGAAGATGCGGTACCTTTTAACGGATTATATGCAAAAGAGAAGAATGGGACACCGGTTATTGATACATGGTTAAACAAATATGGGATAGAAAGTTGGCTGCGATTACTTATTCAAAAAGCAATTATTCCAGTTATACATCTTGTTGTAGAACATGGGATCGCGTTAGAATCACACGGACAAAATATGATTTTAGTTCATAAAGAAGGGCTACCTGTCCGTATTGCATTAAAGGATTTCCATGAAGGACTTGAGTTTTATCGTCCATTCTTAAAAGAAATCAATAATTGTCCCGAATTTACTAAAATGCATAAAGCGTATATGAATGGAAAAATGAATGATTTCTTTGAAATGGATCGTATCGAATGTTTACAAGAGATGGTATTAGATGCACTGTTCTTATTTAATGTAGGAGAATTAGCTTTCGTACTTGCGGATGAATATGAATGGAAAGAAGAAAGTTTTTGGATGATAGTGTTTGAAGAAATTGAAAACCATTTTAGCAAATATCCACATTTGAAAGATAGATTTGAAAGTATTCAGCTATACACTCCTACATTTTATGCTGAGCAATTAACGAAGCGTCGATTATATATGGATGTGGAATCGCTAGTTCATGAAGTTCCAAATCCACTGTATAGAGCAAGACAACTTAACAAACAAAAATCAGTTGTTACAGGGGGAAATTATGCTAATCGTTAATAAAGAAGAGTATAGCAAAAGTGATTTTGATTTGAGATTACAAGCTTATGATGAAATGGAACAATTTCAAGAAGCAGAAGGAAATAGATTTGCGCTTTGTCTGAAAGATCCATTCGATATTATTACGCTTGTGTTTTTCTTAAAAGAAAAGAAATCATCCGTATTACTTATACATGAAGATACGCCAAAAGAAACGGCTATTGAAATGGCAAAGCGTGCAAATTGTACCGGAATTTTATATGGAGAAAATAGCGATTTTACGAAATTAGAAGTAGTGAATTTTTTAGCAGAAGAGCCTTCTTTATTGCAATATAGTTCTGGAACTACTGGAGAACCGAAATTGATTCGTAGAGCATGGACGGAAGTGGATACAGAAATTACTGCATATAATGTAGCTTTAAACTGTGAAGTAGATGAAGTCCCGATAGTTATGGCTCCTGTTTCACATTCATACGGATTAATATGTGGAACATTATCTGCAATTACGAGGGGAAGTAAACCGATTATCATTACGAATAAAAACCCAAAATTCGCCTTAAATATAGTTCGCAATACAGAAAAACATATTATATATGCAGTACCACTTATGCTACATATTATGGGAAGTTTCCCGCAAGGAACGTTTCAGTTTCATAAAATTATGACATCAGGTGCTCCTTTGCCAGAAGCATTGTTTTATAAACTAAAAGAAACGACAACATATATGATGCAACAATACGGTTGTTCTGAAGCAGGTTGTATTAGTATATGTCATGATATGGAGAGCCATTTAGATTTAGGAAATCCACTACCTCATGCGAGTATAGATATAGGTTCCGATGAAAATATGCCTGAAGAAATTGTAGTGAAAATGAGCGGGAAAGAAATTTTCACGAAAGATTTAGGGTATAAGTCTGAGCGAGGCCTTCATTTTATGGGGCGCATGGATGATGTGATTAACGTTTCAGGATTAAAAGTCTTTCCTATAGAAGTAGAAGAAACGATGCTTCGACTAGAAGGCGTTCAAGAGGCAATTGTATATCGAGGGAAACATCCTGTGATGGGTGAAATAGTTAAAGCGAAAGTAATCTCTCATATTGATCCAGTTCGAATAAGAGAATGGTGTATACAGCATTTACCAGCCTACAAAGTTCCACATGAGATTGAAAGTGTAACTGAAATTCCGAAAAATAAAACTGGAAAAGTAAGTAGAAAGTTACTAGAGATGGGAGAGGTTACAACATGAGACGTGAAATATTAAAGAATGAAGTTTTGAAAATTATGAAAGAAAAAATGGAATTAAAAAACGTAACACATTTAGAAGAAACGATGCGTTTAAACCAAGATTTATATATAGATTCAGTAATGATGTTACAGCTCATAGTTTACATAGAAATGGATGTAAAGCTATGTGTTCCAGAGGATGAAGTAGATCCAAAAGCATTTCTAACTGTAGGATCTTTGCTTGATTTTATGGAGGAATTACAACCGTTACAGGAAGTGAATGTAAATAACTAACCTTTAGGAAAGTGGATGAGAACATGACTTCAATTAAAGTTCACTGTTTAGTGAGTTGTTTTTGTGAAATTATAAAAAGGCGTAGCGATATAGATTTTCGTCCTTTTTATTTTGGACTATGGGACGGAGATTTTGATATAACTGAAGGTGGCATTATTTCGTATCACTCCGAAAATATTAACCATGATAATTATTTATTATGGTATGAAAAATTGTATGGCATAAAAGTGAACGAATGGTATGATCATGCAAAAGATAAAAATAGCAATGTAGAAACGTTTTTACAATTAGTAGAAAACAAGCCAGAAAATCGTTATGTCATTGTAATGGTTGATATGTCTCTATTACCTGAGAGGGAAAATAAATTCCATCAAAAACCGTTTCCGCATTATTTAATGATATCAGAGACAGAGAAAGAAGAAGAATGGTTCATGCTAGATCCTGATTTTCGCTGGGAAGGGAATATGGAAAGAGAAAAAGTGCTTCACTCTGTTCAAGATAACCCATTTGGCGGAGGGTATTTCATTGATGTAGAAGAAATTCAGGAGCCAACAGCAGAAATGGTAGAGAGTTATTTCATAGAAACTTTCAAAAGAAATGACAATGAACTGACTATGGAGCTGAAAAATTTAATTATAAAAATGGCAAATGAAGAAGATGGGTATTTGCTTTCTGGGCTTGTAGCGGCAGTAAAACAAATACCAGTACTTGCAATTCGTAAATATAGTTATGAACATGCCTTTGCATACTTCCGTGAAACGTTGCAATATTCGGAGCAAGAATTTGATTATTGGTGTGATCGGGTAGAAGATATTGTACAAGGATTTACAAATGTACAGTATCGTGCAATTAAAATGGCAATGACGAATAATAAAGGTATGTTATTATCAATTGTTGAAAAGCTGGATGAAATGAATGCAATTGAACTGCAAATAAAGGCTGAATTAGAGAAACAGTTTTTATTATGGAAAGAAATGAAAACAAACGAGTCTGTCCTAGCACTAAAAAAACCTAACTGAATTTAAGATAAGGGAGTTCGAACCTATGAAATATTCATTATGTACTATTTCTTTTCGTCATCAATTAATTTCATTTACTGATATTGTTCAATTTGCATATGAGAACGGTTTTGAAGGAATTGAATTGTGGGGGACACATGCACAAAATTTGTATATGCAAGAGTATGAAACGACAGAACGAGAATTGAATTGTTTAAAGAATAAAAACTTGGAAGTTACGATGATAAGTGATTACTTAGACATATCATTATCGTCAGATTTTCAAAAAACGATAGAGAAATGTGAACAACTTGCAATACTAGCTAATTGGTTTAAAACGAACAAAATTCGTACGTTTGCTGGACAAAAAGGTAGCGAAGATTTCTCGGAACAGGAGAGAAAAGAGTATGTGAACCGTATTCGCATCATTTGTGAAGTATTTGCTCAGCATAATATGTATGTACTTTTAGAAACACATCCAAATACGTTAACGGATACGTTGCCTTCTACTTTGGAATTATTAGGAGAAGTAGATCATCCGAATTTGAAAATAAACCTGGATTTTCTTCATATATGGGAGTCAGGGGCAAATCCAATAGACAGTTTCCATCAACTAAAGCCTTGGGTACAACATTACCATTTTAAGAATATATCGTCAGCAGATTATTTACATGTGTTTGAGCCTAATAATGTATATGCAGCAGCGGGAAGTCGTATTGGTATGGTCCCACTATTTGAAGGGATCGTAAATTATGAAGAGATTATTCAGGAAGTGAGAGATACTGACCATTTCGCTTCACTCGAATGGTTTGGGCATCATGCGAAAGATATATTAAAAGAAGAAATGAAAGTATTAACAAATAGAAAATTAGAAGTAGTAACTTCTTAATATAAAATGATGTAAGAGTCTCTCATTGTAGAGACTCTTTTTTAAAAAACAATAATAACCAAAAATTACCATGTATTTAAAGTGAAATTTAACACAATTTATATATAAATAAGGAGGTGATTGGTAATGGCTAGAAATCGTAATTCTAATCAATTAGCATCACATGGAGCACAAGCGGCTTTAGATCAAATGAAATATGAAATTGCACAAGAGTTTGGTGTACAACTTGGCGCTGATACTTCTTCACGTGCAAACGGTTCTGTAGGCGGTGAAATTACAAAACGCCTTGTAGCGATGGCAGAACAACAACTTGGTGGCGGATATACTCGCTAATTGTAGAAGGTTATAGGAGAAAGGAAGGATTCTTCCTTTCTTTTTTTTTCAATTAATTGGTATGGATATATTGTGAACTGGATTCAAAGAATAGGAATAATACTATATTTTCCCCAATTTCTTTTGTTGTGAATGGGAAGTAGTAAAAATGTAATAGCCCTGGTGGAATGAAAGTTACGTTCCAGCAGGGCTATTATATGGTAAGAAATATATGATGAAAGGTTTCGAAGCCAACATGTTAAAAAAAGAAAACTGTTGTTTGATTGCGCTCGCATCAGTTCCACTTGTTATGACATTAGGGAATTCAATGCTCATTCCAATTCTGCCGACTATTGAAAAGAAATTACATATTTCATCGTTTCAAGTATCCATGATTATTACCATTTATTCTATCGTAGCCATTCTACTTATACCGATTGCTGGTTATTTATCAGATAGATGGGGACGAAAGATGGTAATGGTTCCGAGTTTGCTGATTGCGGCTATAGGAGGAGCGATAACTGGTTGGGTATCTTGGAAAGTTGATAATCCCTACACTTGGATATTGATCGGTAGAGCGATTCAAGGTATTGGTGCTGCTGGTGCAATGCCAGTTGTTATACCGTGTGTTGGTGATTTATACAAAGATGAAAAACAAGTTAGTACAGGTTTAGGAATCATCGAAACATCCAATACATTTGGGAAAGTGTTGAGCCCTATTTTAGGGTCTGCTCTGGCTGCCATTGTATGGTTCTTGCCGTTTTGGGCGATTCCAGTTTTATGCGTAGTATCAATTGTTTTATTACTTGTTCTAGTAAAGGCAAAGAAACAAGAAGGAGAAGTACCACCGCTTAAAGAGTTTATAAAATCAATTCTTGCTACGTTTCGAGAAAAAGGAAGATGGTTAATTGCCATTTTTGCATTAGGTGCAATTATTATGCTTGTTTTATTCGGAATTCTCTTTTATTTGTCAACTATACTGGAATCAAAGTATGACATTCATGGTATTTGGAAAGGGTGTGTACTTGCAATCCCGTTACTTGTACTGTCACTTAGTTCATATATGGCTGGCAAAAAAATTGGAGATAACCAAAATGTGATGAAGAAGTGTATTTACATTGGTTTTTTAATGGCTGCTGCATCAGTCATCATTCCTTTATTTATAAAAGGAATTTATTTACTAATCCTTTGTCTCGTTATTATGGGGGTAGGAATTGGTATGGCACTCCCATGTTTAGATGCTCTCATTACACAAGGAATTGAAAAGGAGCAAAGGGGGACGGTTACGTCATTTTATAGTTCTATGCGATTTATCGGTGTAGCAGCTGGACCACCTCTATACTCTTTTTTCATGAAAGGTGCTGACCATGAAGTGTTTTATGTAACAAGTATTCTCGCTGGGATTGGTGCTGCTATAGCAATCATTTGGATTAAACCAGCAAAAGATGCAAAGAACGTAAAAAAGAAACCAGAACCTACTTCATAATTTGTAAGAGAATTGCATGATGTTTTCAGTAACATGCAATTCTCTTTCGTTCATTAGGAATAAATAACTTGTTTTAACATATAAAGTGCGACACTCCATATGATGAGACCAGAAAATTTATTTAATAATACGATTGTCTTTCCGGTTGAGTCTAGCCTTTTTAGAAATTTTCCCGCTAAAGCTAAGCTTATAAACCAAATCCAAGAAACGATAATAGTTGCAAGTGTGAAAGCCCATTTTTCACTTCCTATGTATTGAATCGAATTTGTTCCAATTACACCGATCGTATCTAAAATTGCATGTGGATTTAATAATGAAACCGATGCAGCGAAAAGTATTTGTTTTTTTACTGGCATACTTTTTTCTTGTTTTACATCGTTGGAAGGGTTACTTCTCCAAATAACAAAGCCCATGTATAGGAGAAAGAAAAATCCAATTATATATAACGAGTTAGTTAGCCAGGAAAAAGTAAGGAGTACAAGGGAGACACCTTGTACCGCTATCAATATGAGTAACGTATCACATATAGAGGCAGTTAATACGACAGGGGCTGCCCTCCAAATATTTGGTTGGCTCGCACCTTGGTTAAAGACGAAAACATTTTGAACACCTAATGGAATGATAAGACCAAATGCAAGAATGATCCCATGAATAATTGCTTCACTCATCATATTTCCTCCTATTTAAATTTATTATGATAGTGTATATTGTATAGAAGAAATGAAAATTTGTATCCATATTCATAAGCAACGTTAGAAGAAATTGAAATAGGTATAAAAAAACTTGCACAACTAATGAAAAAGTAAGAGGAGAAAGTAATGAAACAATATGTAATTTGCCAAATTATCAATGGAGAAAAATATTTAGCTGCTTATGCGGAGACGAAGCAGGAAGCAATTGAAAAAGCAGAATTGTTAGGATTACGAACGGGAAATCGATACACCGTTATTACTGCAGAGGAAGCAGAAGGGTTAACTTATCCTTAAACAACGTATAATAATGATGCAGAAAGTAAATAAGCCTAGTAATATATTATATTACTAGGCTTATTTTTTGAAAGCGTTACGTGTTCTCGTATAAAAGATAATAATATTATGAGTCAAGTTGACGGAAATAACGATTTGATTTTCGATCCTGATTTCCGTTTCTATAGTTATCAATATATTGTCTGAAATTCCACGATTGTAAAAACTTATTTGCGGCGTTATAACCAGAATTATATAGCCACTCTTTTTCTTCCATTGTTAACTCAAAGTTTGTACTAGTAATGGATCCTGTTGGGATTGTAATTGTTCTTGCTTTTGATTCCTTGTCTAAATGACGTAAATCATGGGCTTGCATCATTGTTTTAAAAAGTCCTTTGAACATGGAGATAGGCTCGTTGTAGTGGGCTGGGTCAGCTTGAATCTCATCTTTTACGAAATGAAACCCAAAAGTCGGCCAGCGGGGAGAGGTAGGGGAGTCGAAAATCCAAATTGGATAATTGCTTAAAATTCCTCCATCAACCATATAACAAGGCTGCTTCCATTTTGGGGTTCTCCATTTTACCGGTTCAAAAAAGAAGGGGATTGTACTACTCATTCGTACAGCTTTAGCAATAGAGAAGCGATAATTTAAAAATCCGTAGTTCGGTAAGTCATCAGGAAAGATAACCATTTTACCATTACTTATATCAGAGGCGATGATTTTAAGCTTATTTAAATCAGGTAAATCTGTAAATAAATGAACTCCTTTTTTTCGAAGTAATTCTTCAATCCATTCTTCTATAAAAATATTAGAGTAAATACCAAGAGTAGTCCATGCGCTTAATCCTTTCCCAATAAACGGGATTCTGTCAATAAAGGTTTTCTTCGTAAATTTATTATAATCAATATTTGTTATAATCGTTTTTAGCTCTGAGCAAGAGTATCCTGCTGCTAGGAGCGCAGCGATAATCGAACCAGCTGATGTTCCAGCTACACGTTCCCATTCATAGCCTTTTTCAGCTAACGCGCAAATTGCCCCTACATGCGCAATTCCGCGTACACCGCCTCCTTCAAAAACACCATCAATCTTCATCCATCATACTTCCTTTCGCATGAAATATTTGAAAATGGCAAAAAAGCACGTATTGTACGTGCTTTTTTACAATAGTTTTTAAATTTACTAGCAGCCTACAAAGCCGCCCCAACAGCTAGCTCCGATGATGATTAGAAGGATAAATAAAACGATTAATAAAGCGAAGCCTCCATAACCACATCCACCACAACTACCGCCGTAACCGCCGTAACCGCCGTAACCGTAACCGCCGCAACTATATCCGTAACCCATGTGGAATTCCTCCTTAAATTAAAAATAAAAATGAATGAGGGGAAAATGTACTGGAAGAAATAATGAACTATCGTGTTTGTAGGAACAATGTATACTATGCTTTTTTTAACTTGTTCGCGTATGGAGGATGAGCCCGTTTTTTTGAAGGCTTGTTGTTTTTGCAAAGAATGGAGTATAATTTTTGTGCGATGATACAAATAAGTATGTAAATATAAGGAGAATGTATGAATAAACAAATTGAAGTTTTAATTGATAAATATGGGCTGACGCATTTAAAAGAGGAACTTATTAACACTGTATTTCCTTGTGTGAAAGTTGTGTCAAAGCAGGAGGAAACTGTTGCGATAGGTAGTTCGAAAATGGGAGGAATTCCTGATTTGCCATGTGCATTTGAATACCCAATGCATAAAGGAAATCCGTTACAGTTTATTGCACAATTTAATTTAAAGGATTTACAAAGTATTGGTATGGATCACGATCTTCCTAAGACGGGGATGTTATATTTCTTTACTATTGAAAATTATTTTGAAGAAGACGTGAATCCAACTGAAGCGGGGCGTGTACTTTATTATGATGTTCCTGTAGAGCAATTACGAAGAGGAGATGAATTGCAAACGAATTATAACCAGTGTGCAATTACTTTTGAATTAACGTATAAATTGCCAGAGCTTTTCATTGAAGATGAGGTTGATTCGGACCGTTTCTTGCAATTACTTGAAGAGCTAATCCCAGACAACTATGATAACCATCAAATATTTGGTGAGCCATTTTCTGTACAAGATGAGGTATTATACGAAACTGGACAATATATGGACATAGACCCGCAGCAAATGACGCTTTTATTCCAAATTGATTCAGATACTAAAAATTGTAATATGATGTGGGGAGATTTAGGGATGCTTTATTTCTGTATAGGAAATGAAGACTTGAAAAATCGACGTTTTGAAAATACATGTTGTGTATTACAAACTTGTTAATGAAAAGGGTTGTTCTTGTAAAAAGAACAACCCTTTTACAATGTTAAATATGCATAATCTCATATGACCTATACGAAAAAGTATTGTATACTCTGAAACTATACGATACTTTTTCGTATAGTTATAGAATGTAAGGAGTGACGAGATGGGAAAGACAAGTAAGTATGTGACAGCTGCCGCACTTTGTTCAACTATAGTAATGGGGGGCTTACACGCGTCATCTGTATCTTATGCAGCTACAAATCAAACTGTAGCGACATCGCAATCAGATACAAAGTTGTTAAATGATTTCAAAAAAGAATTAAAAAAACAGATTGATAATCGAGAAGAAAATATTACAATCACATATAAAACAAAAGATAGAAATGCTAGAAATATTATGGATGAATTGTATGGCGAGTTTAATAAGATTGTAGATGCAGATGAGTATGTAAAATATAATGTAGCGTCTACTAGATATTCCATTAAAGGGTTACCAGGAAACTATACGTTTACACTGCAAGTGAAGTACCGTGAATCAAAAGAGCAAACACAATATGTAAAATCTCAGGCAAAAGCGATTATTGGCTCGATTGTAAAACCAGGGATGGATGATCATGAGAAAGTAAAAGCTATTCATGATTACGTTGTACAACATGTATCGTATGACACGTCGTATCAAGCATATACAGCATATGAAGCGTTAGCGAATCGCTCTGCTGTTTGCCAAGGATATACGTTATTAACATATGAATTGCTAAAAGAAGCGGGTATCCAAAACCATATTGTAACAGGTACAGGGAATGGACAAGCTCACGCATGGAATTTAGTGAACATTGAAAACAAATGGTACCACCTTGATACTACATTCGATGACCCAGTGCCAGATAAAGCTGGACGTGTAACATATTCATATTTTAATATGTCTGACGAGCAGTTAAGTAAAGATCACGAATGGGATCGTAGCAAATATCCAGCAGCAACTACAAGTTACTTTAATGAATTAACAAACAAAATAAAAGCGGGTAGTTCAAAGACTGCGGCGTATGAACAAATGTTAAAAGAAACAAATTTAAAATATATGTCTACACAATACGGAGCAGAGAATTATAGTGATTTTAAGAAGAAATTACAGCAACAATTTGCTTCTAAGCCAGAAAAGGTAGAAGTACGATATAAGCAGTCTATGGATGGGACGATGCAAGATATAAAGAAAGTATTAAATGAAATAAATTGGCCAAAAGGTGCAAAGCGTGTGTCTTATCAAGTAGCACCTTATAGTGCGATGGCAGATTATTCATTAGCGACAATTACATTTACGTATTAATCGGTGAAAGAGAGCATCTGTAAAGGATGCTCTTTTCCTTATGTATTACTACAAAAATCAGAATTATATGATAAAATGAAAGGAGGAAGGATGTGGAATCTAAATGAATTTGTTCGAGAGTGATATTTTTACATTGATATATACTTGTTTAGTAATCGGACTTATCGTTTTGTTTTTCCTATCATTTACTTTGTTCATTAAAAGAGTATTGTGCAAAAAAACAACAAGTGATGCATATGAATCAGAAGCTAGATCGAATTATTGAATTGCTTGAAAAAGATAAGGAATAGCGATAAAAGAAGTATGAAAAGGGGAAAGAGAATGGCCAATTATATAAAAGAATTACGCGAAAAAGTAGGGCATGATTATGTTTTCTTAAACTTTGCCGGTGGTTTTGTATTTAATAAAGAAGGAGAAGTATTACTGCAAAAAAGAGGTGACTTTAACGCTTGGGGCTTTCCAGGGGGGGCAATGGAGATAGGAGAATCGGCTGCGGAAACTGCAATTCGAGAAATAAAAGAAGAAACCGGGTATGATGTAGAAATAAATGAACTTATTGGAGTGTATACAAAATATTTTCAATCATATCCAAATGGAGACAAGGCGCAGTCAATTGTGATGTGTTTTTCATGCTCAATAGTTGGAGGCGACAAAAAAGTAGATGGTGATGAAACGTTGGATTTGAAGTTTTTCCCGTTAGACGACATGCCACCGTTATTTTGTAAACAGCATGAAGATTGCCTGCAAGATTTATTGGAGAAAAGGGTAGGGGTATATCGTTAACATATAAAAAAGAAGCTAAATGAGATTAGCTTCTTTTTTATGTTTTATTTATTTCCACCAATCATCAAACATTGATGCTGGTACTTGTCTTTTATGCTCACTCACTGTGTAACGTTTTTCAATCTTTTCTGCAACGTCAGCTGGAACTGTTTTACCTTCTAAATAGTCATCAAGTTGATCATACGTAATACCTAACTCTGTTTCATCAGCTTGACCTGGCTTTTCATCTAATAAATCAGCTGTTGGCATTTTTAAGTAAAGTCGCTCGTCCGCACCTAATTCTTGTAATAGAGCGCGTCCTTGGCGTTTCGTTAATCCCGTTAATGGTAATAGGTCTGCACCACCATCTCCGAATTTTGTAAAGAATCCTGTTACAGCTTCTGCAGCGTGATCTGTTCCGATAACAAGGAGGCCTTTTTGTCCACCGATTGCATATTGTGTAACCATGCGGATACGTGCTTTTACGTTACCTTTATTGAAATCTGTTAACGATTCATCTAATAAGTTTTCGTATTGATTTGAGAAAGCATCAACAGTTGAAGCGATATCAAATGCAACAGATTGATCAGCTTGAATAAATTGTAATGCTAATTGCGCATCATCTTCATCTTTTTGCACTTTATAAGGAAGGCGCACGGCGATAAACGTTGCATTACCACCTTCATTACGAATTTCCTCCACTGCAAGCTGAGCTAAACGTCCAGCTAATGTAGAGTCTTGTCCGCCACTAATTCCAAGTACAAATCCTTTCGCACCTGTTTTTTTTACATAATCTTTTAAGAAATCAACACGTTTACGGATTTCTGCTTTCGGATCAATTACAGGTTGAACGTGTAATGCTTTCATAATCTGTTCTTGCAATGTCATTATGTTTTCCTCCTATTCATATTAAAGCGGTAAATAAGTTTATATGTATATTGGTACATACTTCTATCCTTTATTATTTCGCAAAATTAACGAATATACAATAGGATGTGTGTATGAATATGAATGTAGTCATTATAATGAAACTGCATCGTTTAAGCAATTTTTTTGAAACCTTTCAATAATGTAAGGTTTTTGTCATTTGAATCGATGGAAGGGATTTCCGTACTTTACTAATATAAGAACATAGTTAGTAGAAGGGCGGAGAAGTAATATGAATATTAGAGAACTCGCATATCGGAATGTGACGCGAAATAGACGAACATATTCAGCATATTTTTTAAGTAGTGCATTTGCTATTATGGCCTTTTTTGTTTATTCGTTTTTTGCGTTTCATCCGGCATTAAGTGCTGGAGAATTGGGACGATATGTGTTCGTAAGTATGTCTTTTGCACAGTCCATTATTTACTTATTTACATTTTTCTTTATTTTATATTCGATGGGAATGTTTTTAAAAACGAGAAAGCGTGAACTAGGAATTTTAATGATGTTAGGTATGACGAAATATCAATTAAAGCGTCTTATCTTTTTTGAAAATATTATGATTGGAATAGGGGCAATTATTTTTGGGATACTTGCTGGAATGCTATTTTCCGGAATATTAATATTTATAGCTCCAATGATATTAAAGTTAGATATTTCCTTACCTTATTACATTCCAATGAAAGCCATTGTTGTAACGAGTATTATGTTTTTCGTATTATTTATGATCATTTCATTGTTTAGTGCAGGAATGATTCGAAAAAATAAAATTATGAAATTGTTTAGAGGATCGGCAGAAGCGAAGCCGGAACCGAAAGCATCCATTATTTCTTCTATATTAGCAGTTATATTGCTTAGTGCCGGATATGCAGGAGCGCTTATGTCACACGGTGCAATGGTATTTATCATGATGATTCCTGTTACAACGGTAGTCATTATTGGTACGTATTTGCTGTACAAGCAGTTGAGTGTTTTTATTATTAGACTATGTAAAAAAAGTAAACGTTTTTATTGGACACAGACAAATATTATTACGTTGTCAGATTTAGCTTACCGTATGAGAGATAACGCAAGAATGTTCTTTATTGTAACGATAATTTCAACTGTAGCATTTTCAGCAATAGGTACATTAGTTGGCTTTACATCAATGACAAAGGCGATTATGGAGAGACCAATTGCGTTTCACTATCATTCTAAGCAAGGAAATAGTAATGAATCACAGCATTTGAAGATGATTGACGAAGGGTTAAAGAAACATAGTATAGCAGCTTCAAAAACTAATATTTCAACGAAGAAAACGGAGGAGCAGTCGTTAAGAAGCGCCACGTTTATAAAGGAATCAGACTATAAGGAATATGCGAAGTTAACAGGAGAACCCTTTCATGAGGGATCCAAAAAAGAAGTTTTATTTTTGGCAGTTGATATACCAGGACCACCGATGAAAGAAAGAAAAGAAATTACGTTGCCACATTTGAATGAACCTTTAAAAGTGAAAAAAATTAATACGTCTTCATTAAGTAAAATAATAAGAGGTAACGTTTATGTAATCTCTAACAAGCAGTATGATGCATTACAAGATGGATTTAAAGAGGAAAAAAATTATGTATACAAAACAGAGGGAACGAAAGATGAAATTGAGGTTGGGAAAGAACTAACGCATCAGATGAAACCTTATGAAGAACATGCAACGTTTAGTGCAGAAGAGTACGCACAAAACCAAAGTTTACAAATTGCAGGACCAATTCTATTTGTAGGTTTCTTTATCGGTATTGTATTTTTCGTATGTGCAGGAAGCTTCCTTTATTTCCGTTTGTTTTCTGATTTGGAGGATGATACTCGTTTGTTTGAAATGATTCGAAAAGTAGGTTTAACGAGTAGAGAATTATCGAAAGTAGTTACAATTCGATTGGCGCTTTTATTCTTTGTTCCAATAGGTGTTGCAACATTACACGGGGCAGTAGCGTTAACTGCACTCGGGCAGATGTTTGAGTACCCACTATTTAAAGAAAATACGATTGTATTAAGTATTTTCGTAGGAATTCAAGTTGTATATTTCTTACTGATTCGATCTCGTTATTTAAAACAATTGAAAGAGAGATTATATATTCGTTAAATGTGTTTTTTTAACTTGAGTACAAAATTTTCTAAAAAGAGGCAGGTATTACCAAAAAGTGATAAAATGGAAAAAGCGAGGTGAAAAAATTAATAAAAAGTAAGGGAGGAAGTAATATGAAAGCAACAGGAGTTATTCGAAAAGTAGACGAATTAGGACGAATTGTAATTCCTAAAGAATTACGTGATGTATTGGGAATACAAATTAAATCACCGCTTGAAATTTTCGTAGAAGAAGACAAAGTCATTTTACAAAAATATCAACCTTACAATGCTTGTCAAATAACAGGTGATGTTTCAAATCAAAACATATCATTAGCAAATGGAAACATTACTGTTAGTATAGATGGAGCGAAATATTTAATAAAAGAAATAGAGAAGTTTTTAAACAAGAGTGAGGCTTAGTCTTAATTTATATTATTTTAAAAATTTCATATCATTCTTGAAAGACAATAAAAGGACCAATTTAGTGGTCCTTTTATTTTTGTTATTGGTTGTACCAATCGGATTTTTGATGTCTACAAATTACGAGATAAATAAAAGAGTAGTATAAATTTCGTAAGCCTTATTGAGAAATATTTTTAAGGAAGGAAAACGAAACACATAAAACGAATGTTACATGTAAGCATTTTCAAAAGTGGTCTGAAATGAAAATAATATATTTTCAGGAGGGATTACGATGAACAGTAGTACAGCGAATAAACAAAAAGGTATACAATTGATTCCTTTTACAGTAGATAAGGTAGTTGAACAAGTAAATGAAATTCCACCAGGTGTACAACTCATTCATGCTCCACAAGTATGGGAGAAGAGTGCAAAAGGTAAAGATATTGTTGTTGCCGTATTAGATACAGGGTGTGATATGAATCATATAGATTTAAAGGATCGTATTATCGGCGGAAGAAATTTCACGAAAGATTACGAAGGAGATCCAAATATTTATCTTGATAATAACGGACATGGTACTCATGTAACTGGGACAATTGCAGCGACTGAAAATGGAGTTGGTGTTTTAGGAGTGGCACCACTTGCTAAAATGTTAGTGTTAAAGGTTTTAGCAGGAGATGGTTCTGGAAGTTATGAGCAAATTATTGAGGCGATACATTATGCTGTAAATTGGAGAGGGCCTAATAAAGAAAGAGTTAGAGTCATTTCCATGTCACTTGGTGGCCCGCAAGATGTTCCAGAATTACATGAAGCAATTCAAAATGCGGTAAAGCAAGATGTTCTCGTCGTATGTGCTGCTGGGAATAATGGAGATTGTAATGATAATACGGAGGAACTAGATTTCCCAGGTGCATACTCAGAAGTAATTGAAGTGGGTGCCGTCAATTTAGAGCGGAAAATCGCATGTTTTAGTAATTCAAATCAAGAAATTGATTTAGTTGCGCCAGGCGATGAAATATTATCTACGTATCCTGAAGGGAAATATGCGGTATTAAGTGGTACTTCTATGGCCACACCGCATGTCGCTGGAGCACTGGCATTGCTCATAAAGCAGTGTGAAAGGGAATATGGTAGAAAGTTATCAGAACCAGAAATATATGCACAACTTATTAAAAGAACTGTACCTTTAGGATATGAACGTACATCTGAAGGGAATGGTTTATTAGATTTATTAAAAGAATAGAAAATACTAAAAAACATTTCATATTCATATGAGATGTTTTTTAGTATGGTTCTGTCGCATATATAGTGGAATCTAGTCTTGAATTCTTTTTCAAGAAATGTTTGTCGTAGCTACATCTATTTTTTCCAAGTAGAAGTTATGCATACAATAAAATGGAAAGATTGAGTTACTTACGGGACAATTCTATCGGGATTTTTTTAGACATTCGTTAATTATTTCGTATTCTTTGCTCGGTAGTGATATCAAAAAAGTGTGCTTTCGCTAAACTAAAAGCTAATGGAAGTGTATCATTAGTTTTAATCTCGGAACGAGCGTTAATTCGCGCAATAAAGTTTTGGTTTGAAAGTTTTCCATGAATCATCGTTTCAGCACCTAATAATTCAGCAACTTCTACTGTAATTTCGACTGTGGATTCAGGAGAAGATTGAAGAACGATAGGTTCATCATGAATGTCTTCAGGACGAATACCGAGTATGATTTTTTTTCCATTATACCCTTTTTGCTTTAATGTCTTTAGTTGACCATCTGGTACTTTGAAGCGTATATTTTCCATGTGAAAATAGCTATCTTGTAATGTCCCAGTAAAGAAATTCATAGCTGGAGAACCAATGAATCCGCCAACAAATATGTTCTCAGGAGTATCATATACTTCTTTTGGAGTTCCAACTTGCTGGATGAGCCCATCCTTCATAACAACAAGGCGTGATGCCATTGTCATTGCCTCTGTTTGATCATGTGTCACATATATAGTGGTCGTATTTAAACGGCGGTGAAGTTTAGAAATTTCTGAACGCATACTTACGCGTAATTTTGCGTCTAAATTCGATAGAGGCTCGTCCATTAAAAATACTTTTGCATCCCGGACTATAGCTCTTCCTAGTGCAACCCGTTGGCGTTGTCCACCTGATAATGCCTTTGGTTTTCGTTGTAAGTAATCTTCTAGCCCTAAGATTTTTGCTGCCTCCGTTACCCGGCGATTAATTTCATCTTTTGGAAGTTTGCGTAACTTTAAGCCAAACGCCATATTATCATACACAGTCATGTGCGGATAGAGTGCGTAATTTTGAAATACCATCGCAATGTTGCGATCTTTTGGAGCGACATCATTCATACGATCCCCATCAATATAAAACGAACCATCAGAAATGTCTTCTAGCCCTGCAATCATACGTAGAGTTGTTGATTTTCCGCACCCAGAAGGACCGACAAATACAATAAACTCTTTATCTTTAATATGTAAATTAAAGTCAGAAACGGCAGTGATTTTATTATCATAAACTTTAAAAATATGATCTAATACAAGTTCGGCCATAAATATCCACTCCTTTTTTGGTAATTGATAGAATTATAAGATTATTAAAGGCGTAAGTAAATTGGCATTGTGCACAAAAGAATGAGGAGCTTTTAAGCAAGTTTACAGATTTAAGATACGAGAAAGCTCCTGTAGAACTTAAGTTCATCTATAGATATGGGAAGAAAGTATTCTTTTCTCGTAGAAAAATAAGTTTATAGAGTTTCCCAGTCACACAAGAGACTATAAAACGATGATGATATAAGAGAAATGAATATTGTATCGTCTTTCACGAGATATCTAAAGAAAGAAACGCCATATAAACTGCTACTGCACCTTCAAAGGTTTTTATATTAATCCCTGTTTTTTCAATGAATTTATCAATTCGATACTGCAAAGTATTACGATGTAAATATAATTGTTTAGCTGCAAGAGAGACATTTAAGTTACACTGGAAGAATACTTTAACGCTATCTATTAGTTCTTTATCGTTTGAAATATTTTCTAATAATTGATTCGTGTATTTTTTTCTTTCTTCTTTTGGTAATGAAATCATTAATTGATAAGGGAGAAGTTGTTCAATGTATGTAATTTTTTTTGATAAATAGGGAGAAAGAACAAAAAATAATGTTCGTTCCCATTGATACAGGTAAGTAAATTCAGTTGTTTGCGAATAACGTCTTCCAACAAAGAAGGATAGGGATATAAAAAAATCTGTTTCTAGTGTATCTAAGGCTGTTTGCAATACAGATTCCGTTATGTTTTCTTCTAAGATGAGGACACCGGCTTGCGAAGTTTCCCATAACATTGTAGTAGTAAAAGAAAACATAGACTGTAAAGCATCTTGAAATTCTTCTCTTTCTACAATAGATTGTGTTGTGAAGAAGTGTAAAAAACGAACTGATTGTATAGGGATATTGTTATTTCTGTATAATGCTTCGTACCATGATTTTTCTTTTTCCGTTTTATAAAATGTATCAGCATGAATGGGTGTTAAGATGGATGAAAGCAATTGATGTTCCTTTTGATGTAATCGAATTTTTCGAATCCCGACTTTATTTCCTTCAACTAAAAACCAGCTATAATCTTCTGACAACACAGCTTCATTGATTTTTATATCCTCACCATAATATGTTTTTAATTGTTGAATCATAGGAACACTCTCTTTCCAAAATAGTAGTAACAATATATTAAAGAAGTATAGATTCATTGCATTTATCTTTAAATTTTCGCACTAGAATCTAGTTTGTTTTTGCTAGAATTTATAGCGTTTCTGTATTGTGAAGGAGATAGATTCGTTTCTCGTTTAAATGATTGTGCAAAGAATGATTGTGAAGAAAAACCGGTAATGGTTGAAATATTAGAAATCGAATAGTTAGTAGTTTCTAACAAAATTTTACTTTCTCTAATACGAGTTTGAATTAAATATTCAATAGGCGACACACCGACGAATTTTCTAAAGGAATGGGATAGATAATATTTATTAATATGACTAATGCTTGCTAATGTATCTAGGCTGATATTTTCGTGAAAATGCTGCTTAATATAGTTTTTAATAAATTCAATATCTTTATTAATTTTTTGAGTAGATGTTTTCTCTACATTAAAAGATTTTTTTCGCATCATCTTAAGTAATAAAATTTCCAGAATATTTTGTATAATCAAATCATAATCTTCTTGATGGTTTTCCACTTCTTCGACCAATTGCTGAAGGTAGAAGAGGAAGTTTTTTTGATCCTGTTTATAGTTATGAATAGTGACAGGACTAGGATTTTCTATGGATGAAAAGGACAGGCCTTGAATACCAAGTGCAATATATTCGAGTGGATGATTTGTATCAGACTTTTCCGTGTGCTCGATATTTGGATTGACGATAATCAAATTGTGTTCTTGAACAGGGATTTCTTCTTTGTAAAAGATAAAAGTGCCTTTGCCCTTAGTAATATACAATAGCTCTGTAAAGTGATGAGCATGAATGGTACTATGCCAATCTTTATCGTATTTTGATTTTGTTATATAAAGAAGTTTTACTGGAAGATGGTTTCGTTGAAATTGTGGAATCTCATATACTTCATTGGACAAATGAATCCCTCCTTCTTAGAATTTTTATCTATTTTATAAAGATTTTAGTGGGATATTCAGTAAAAAGCAAGATATCTAAAAAACAGAACAAGATGTTTATTGTGAAAGCGTTATCTATTTTGTATTCTTTAATTATGAAAGGAAGATTAGGAGATGGGGGTAAGATAAAGATGAAAAAAAAGTTATTGTTGTCTGGAATGACAGCTTTGTTATCTTTTAGTTTAATAGCTTGCCAAAGTAATACTACAAAAGTTGATAACGCTAAGGATGGTAAAGGCTCCAGTGAAAAACAAACCCTTCATGTGGCAACACTTGAATCGGCTTATGGTAAAGAGATGTGGAACAAAGTGATTGACGCATATGAAGCTGCTAATCCTAAAGTTGATGTTAAATTGACAGTGGACAAAAATCTTGAGGATGTCATAGGCTCAAATATGAAAGCAGGAAAGTATCCGGATGTTGTGTTGTTGGCAACTGGGAGAAAACAGGCGCTAACAGAAACTTTGATTAAAGATAAAGCATTAGAAGACATTACTGATGTTTTTGATAAAAATGTTTATGGTGAAGATGTTAAAGTCAAAGATAAGTTAGTGCCAGGGCTTACTGGTACACCTGCAACTAATCCTTATAATGACGGTAAAATTTATATGGCACCGATGTTCTATAGTCCAACTGGATTATTTTATAATGCTAGTTTATTAAAAGAAAAAGGTTGGGAAGTGCCGAAGACTTGGGACGAAATGTGGGCTTTAGGAGATAAAGCGAAAGCAGAAGGGATTTCATTATTTACTTATCCTACTACAGGCTACTTTGATACATTCTTCTATTCTTTACTACTAGGGGTGGGCGGGCCTGAGTTATTTAATAAAGCTATGAAATATACAGATGGTGTTTGGGAAACTTCTGAAGCAACAAAATCTTTTGAAATTATCGGAAAATTAGGAAAGTATACAGAGCCAACTACTGTTGCGAATGCAAATGATAAAGACTACAAGAAAAATCAACAGTTGATTCTCGATAACAAAGCTTTGTTTATGCCAAATGGTACGTGGGTAGTTGGTGAAATGAAAGAAGCTCCTCGATCTAAAGGGTTTGAATGGGGCATGATGGCTTTACCAACACTTGATGTTAATAGCGACCGTTATGTATTTACTTTCTTTGAACAAATGTGGATTCCATCGGCAGCTAAAAATAAACAACTTGCTAAAGACTTCATGACGTTTGTTTATTCGGATAAGGCAGCTGAAATTTTTGCTGAGTCGAGTGCGATCCAGCCTATTAAAGGCCTTTCTAATAAACTGACAGGTGAAAATAAATCATTCTATAGTATCTATGATAATGGAGTGAAAGTGGGAATAGGTGGATTTGCTGCAACGAAAGCTGTTGAAGGTGTAAGTATGCCAGATACATTATTTAGAACGATTGACAGTGTTGTTTCTGGTGATAAAAAGGTGAAAGATTGGCAAAGCTCTGTTGAAAAAGTGAGTGACCAATTACGGTCTGCATTAAAATAAATTCGTTTTCACTATGTACAATGGTGAGTCACCTAGTCTCACCGTTGTACTTATTAATTGAGGTGATGGCATGAATAAGACGACAGAAAAAAGAATTTTTATTTTTGTTTGTACTGCACCAGCACTAATCCTGTTAGCCATTTTTATGATTGTTCCTACAATTGAGGTATTCAGGATGTCCTTATATAAGTGGGGAGGATTTTCTAATAATAAGGTATTTGTTGGGCTCGAAAACTTCAAGATTTTATGGAATGATATGAACTTCTTTCGGTCTCTCCAAAACAGTATAGTTTTGATTGTTATCGTCACACTCATCACGATGGTGATGGCGATCTTGTTTGCCACTTTGTTAACAAGAGAAAAAATAAAAGGAAAAAGCTTCTTTCGAATTATTTTTTATATCCCTAATATTTTATCGGTTGTAGTTATCGCGGGAATATTCTCTGCAGTTTATGACCCAACTACAGGGTTGTTAAATAATTTACTTGCTTTATTTAACCTGGAACACCTACAAAAGATGTGGCTCGGAAATCAGAAAATTGCCATTTACAGCATTGGCGGGGCGCTCATTTGGCAAGCGATTGGCTACTATATGGTCATGTATATGGCGGCAATGGCAAGTATCCCGGAAAGTTTTTATGAAGCATCTGCTTTGGAAGGTGCTGGACGGTTCAGACAATTTTTTAGTATTACTTTACCGTTAATTTGGAACAACATTCGGACGACGTTAACTTTCTTCGTTATTAGTACGATTAATTTAAGTTTTCTTCTCGTTCAAGCAATGACTGGCGGCGGACCTGATGGATCGACGGAAGTGTTTTTAAGCTACATGTATAAGCAGGCTTACACGAATTCTTCTTACGGTTACGGTATGGCTATTGGGGTGGTCATTTTCTTATTCTCATTCGCATTATCTGCAATTATCAGTGGTGTTACTAAAAGGGAAGTGTTGGAGTATTAAGGAGGTCCAAAAACGATGGAAACACAAAAAAGAATGACTACAGAAACAGCTTATCGAGATCCAAAAACGATAGAAACACAAAAAGAAGTGACTGTAGAATCAGCTTATCCAGCCCCGAAAACAATGAAAACACAAAAAGGAATGACTACAGAAGCAATGTATCGCTGCTTTATCTACGTAGCACTTATTACGTTAGCAATTTCAATTGTTATTCCTGTTGCATGGGTTTTCTTAGCCTCAGTGAAGCAAAATTCGGAGTTTTATGGAAGCCCTTGGGCCATGCCGAAAAGTTTCTATTTTCAAAACTTTATCGATGCTTTCCAAAAGGCAAACATGGGTACCTATATGTTGAATTCAGTCATGGTAACTGCGTTGGCCCTTCTTATTTTATTGATTGTGGCTTTACCAGCAGCTTATGTGTTGGCAAGATATACCTTTAGAGGAAGTAAATTAATAAATACTTTTTTTAAAGCTGGATTATTCATCAATGTGAACTACATTGTTGTGCCAATTTTCTTGATGTTATTGGACGGAGATAACTTTTTACGAGGCCAACTAGGTGATGGATTGCTATTAGACAATTTATTTATTTTAGCTGTGGTATATGCGGCGACGGCGTTACCATTCACGATTTACTTGCTGTCTAGTTTTTTTCAATCGCTTCCATCTACGTATGAGGAAGCGGCGTTGGTCGATGGTGCCGGATATTTCAAAACAATGATTTCAGTTATGATTCCGATAGCTCGTCCAAGTATTATTGCCGTCATTTTATTTAATTTTCTTGCCTTTTGGAACGAATACATTATAGCTTTAACATTAATTCCAGGGCCGAATAAGACGTTACCTGTTGGGTTAATGAACTTGATGGCAGCTCAAAAATCTGCTGCAAACTATGGTCAAATGTATGCAGGAATGGTTCTTGTCATGCTGCCAACTTTGATTTTATATATCATTGTTCAAAAAAAATTAACACAAGGAATGACCCTTGGTGGTTTAAAGGATTAGAGGAGGATTTACATGAAAAGGAAAACAGGCCGAGTTACTTTACCGAGTGAAGAAAATTTTCTTAAGGAAACGAAAGAATTAATGGAACGATGGGGTGCAGATGCGATTCGCGATAGTGATGGAACAAAACTAGATAATGATATTAAACAATTGGATGCGAAAATTTATACGACCTATTTTGTTGCTCGAGCTCACAATGAGTTCGCAGAGAAGCATATGGATGAATGCCAGCAACTTTATTTAATGAGCTTGTTCAATACTGCGATTACTGACACCCTCGAAATTGATTTTATGAAAGGCTACTTTGAGGAACAATTAAAACCGGATTACGTTCACAGTCCAAAAAAATACTGGGAGGTTATTGATCGGACAACAGGAGAAGTTGTTGACGTTAATGATTGGGAAGTAAACGAAGATCAAAATCGTGTTTTGATTACGAAGGCGATTCCTTGGCATGAATATACGGTTTCATTCCTAGTCTATGCGATTTGGGATCCAACCCAAATGTACAATCATATTACTAATAATTGGGGAGATAAGCCACATGATATTCCTTTTGATGTCAGGCAGCCACATTCTAATGAATTTATGAAAACCTAT
The DNA here is from genome assembly GCF_051915205.1 of Bacillus cereus group sp. MYBKT111-2. Taxonomy (NCBI): domain Bacteria; kingdom Bacillati; phylum Bacillota; class Bacilli; order Caryophanales; family Bacillaceae; genus Bacillus; species Bacillus cereus group sp. MYBKT111-2. The sequence goes on along the minus strand of NZ_JBQAEG010000004.1, from coordinate 186,990 downwards.
TTAAAACAATGGCTGACAGAAAATCCGGATACAGATGTGGTCAGGTTTACAACGTTTTTCTATCATTTTACCCTTGTATTCAATAATCTTGGCAAAGAGAAGTTTGTCGATTGGTTCGGATATGGTGCTAGTGTTTCAGTTGCTGCTTTGGATGCTTTTCAAAAAGAAAAAGGCTATCGCTTAAGACCAGAGGACATTGTTGATCAAGGTTATTATAATACTTCGTTTCGAATTCCAACCCCAGCTTTTTTAGATTATATAGATTTTGTTCATAAGTTCGTTGCTGAAGAAGCAAAGAAACTTGTGGATATTGTCCATGAAAGTGGAAAAGAAGCAATGATGTTCCTTGGTGATAACTGGATTGGTACAGAACCATATGGAAAATACTTTGAAAATATCGGATTGGATGCAGTTGTAGGCAGTGTGGGCGGTGGAGCCACATTGCGTATGATTGCAGATATACCACATGTTCGATATACGGAAGGGCGGTTCTTACCTTATTTCTTTCCAGATACTTTTTACGAAGGTAACAACCCGACGATTGAAGCGAATGAAAATTGGCTAACGGCGCGTAGAGCTATACTGCGTAATCCTGTTGATCGTATCGGATATGGGGGGTATTTAAGTCTAGCGTATCAATTTCCAGAATTCATCTCCTATATTGAAAAAGTTACTGAGGAATTTCGTGAAATTCATGACACAATCAAAGGTGTGAAACCATATAGCGGTCTTAAAGTTGCGATTTTGAATTCTTGGGGCAAGTTGAGAACTTGGCAAACACATATGGTTGCTCATGCACTATGGTATAAACAAATTTATTCTTATTTAGGCGTTTTAGAGTCCTTGAGTGGGGCTGCCGTGGAGGTTTCGTTCATTAGTTTTGATGATGTCATGAATGATGGGATACCAGAGGATATTGATGTAATCATTAATGCCGGAGATGTGGGCACAGCTTTTTCAGGGGGGGCTAATTGGATTAATGAAAAGTTAGTCACTACAATCAGAGCTTGGATGTATAATGGCGGAGGATTCATAGGTATTGGGGAACCTACAGCTTATCAGCATGAAGGACATTATTTTCAATTGGCAAATGTCTTAGGCGTTGACAAGGAACTCGGATTCAGCTTATCAACAGATAAATATTTTATTAATCCTGTTGAAAATCATTTTATTTCTGCTGACAGCACCCAATTTAATTTTGGTGAAGGAATGAAAAATATTTATGCGTTATCAGAAGAAACCGAAATAATAGAATATTCAAATGGAGAAGTTCATCTTTCTGCTCATCCGTTTGGAGAAGGCAGAGCTGTCTATATAGCAGGGCTTCCATACAGCGAAGAAAATACACGTCTGCTGATGCGTGCGTTATACTATGCTGCCCATAAAGAAGAAGAATTTCAAAAGTATCATGCGAGCAACATTTATTGTGAAGTTCATGCATATCCATCCATCCGAAAAATGGCGATTGTTAACAATTCGATGGTCGAACAAATGACGTTTGTCTACGATGGACAAGGAAACAGAATAGAAGTGACGTTGGCACCTAGTGAAATCAGGTGGGAGGATTTTTCAAATGAAGGCTAATATCGTATTCGTTATTAAAATTGTTGTGTTTCTCGTATGCCTATCTTTCATTATCGTCTACCAAAAGACAGCTGGTAAATTTGAACTGGGTATGATGTTAATTGGATTAGCTGGTCTCTTAGGGCTGCTTTATAATTACAATCGGAAATACGTATAAATCAATTAGGGCAAGTGGATTGATTACGAAATCGCAGGTCTATGTTCAACGATAATGAACATAGAAAACTACTCAGTGCATCAAATACAAACTTAGGGGTGCAGACAAATGAAAAAGGCAGTCGGTATTGATATTGGAGGAACGAAGATTGCAGCGGGAGTTGTTTCAGATACAGGCGAACTGCTCGAACGTACGGAAGTAAAAAGTGATCCTTTAGACCGGGAAAAAATGTTTGGTAGAGTTGTAGAAGCTGTGGAACAAGTTCTCAGAAAATTATCAGTTTCCATCTCTGATATTGAGGGTATTGGCGTTGGAGTACCGGGAAAAGTGGATTGTGAGAATGGAATTGCCGTTTTTCAAAACAATTTACCGTGGAGCCAGTTTCCTATTTCAGTCCGTTTGCAGGAGCAATTTGGAATCCAGCGGATTACGATTGACAATGATGTCTATATGGCGGCCTTTGCCGAATGGAAAGCAGCACATGTAAAAGGAAATGAAACCTTTGTCTACGTGACTATAAGTACGGGAATATCTTGTTCTATCATTCATAAAGGCTCATTTTTTAGGGGAGCAGGATTTGCTGGAGAACTAGGTTTGATCCCTGTTCTATCGAAGGGGATCAATGAACGATTAGAAAAAATCGCTGCTGGGCCAGGGATCCAGAGAATAGCCGAAAGAGACTTACAGGTAGGTACGATTTCAACAAAAGATGTTTTTGCTAGTTATATAAATGGGGTACCAGAATATCAGTCCATTATCAATGAGGTAACTGATTATTTAGCTCAAGGTCTTTATAAGATTTCCTGTTTATTAGATCCACATAGAATGGTTTTTGGTGGCAGTGTCATTGTGAAAAATCCATTTCTACTGGAGTTGATCAAAGTGAAGCTAAAGAATTTTCAGCTTCCTGAGCAACAACATCTTTTGGAGCAGATGAGCATCAGTACATTGGCACAAAATAATGGAGTTGTTGGTGCGGGATTACGAGTATTTGAAGGTATGTAATGATGCGGTGCTGGTCTTCTTTTCTTTTATGGAGAGAATGATGGCAAATAGGTAGAGGAGTGAACGAATATGTTTACATTAAGTCAAGAAAAATTAGTTTCGTTAGGCGCATCGATAACAACGGCGGAAATAAGACGGCAGCCTGATTTATGGATTGAAACCTTTGCTTTGTATATGGAGAAGAGCGAGAGAATTGATGAGTTTTTGCAAAAAATAGTAACGAAACATAATCGGGTTCGAGTTATTTTTACAGGCGCTGGAACGTCTGCTTATGTCGGTGATACAGTCACCCCTTATGTAATAGAAAAAGTAGATGAACAACAGTGGGAAGTACTAAGTATCCCGACAACTACGTTAGTTTCAAACCCTTACCAATTTTTCAAAAAGGATTTTCCAACCTTACTCGTTTCATTTGCTAGAAGCGGGAACAGCCCAGAAAGTGTCGCTGCCGTACAATTAGCTGAGCAAATAGTAAGCGATTTGTATCAAATCACGATTACTTGTGCGAAAGATGGAAAATTAGCTAAACAGGCCGTGAATAATGACAAAAACCTATTGCTATTGATGCCTGAAAAATCAAATGATCATGGTTTTGCAATGACAGGAAGTTATACTTGCATGGCGTTAACGGCATTACTTGTTTTTGATTCTATATCGACTGAAGAAAAATCAAAGATAGTGAAAGAAATTTATCAAATGGGTGAAAGTGTCATTCAAAGAGAAGACGCTATCCAAAAGATAGTAGATTTGCATTTTGACCGAATTATTTACTTAGGTTCTGGTAGTTTAGAAGGTTTAGCGAAAGAATCACAATTAAAAATATTAGAACTGACAGCTGGAAAAATTGTCACCGCTTTTGATTCACCACTAGGATTCCGGCACGGTCCAAAATCATTTGTAAACGAAAAATCATTAGTTTTTGTGTTTGTTTCTAACAATCCATATACACGTCAATATGATTTAGATATGTTAAACGAAATGCAACAAGACAACATTGCCAGCTATATATGTGCCATCGAGGTTAATGGAGAAACGAATTACGCTGGGAATAGGTTTGTATTTGGTAGCGAGGCACAGTCTGTACCAGATGCTTACTTAGCATTACCTTTTGTTATGATTGGGCAAACAATATCACTGTTAGCCTCCGTGAAAGTAGGTAATACACCAGATACACCTTCACCGACAGGAACGGTGAACCGTGTCGTTAAAGGTGTTACTATCTACGAATATGAGTAACTAGGTTAGGGGAAACATACATGTCTATTTTTATCTTTGCAGATAAGTTTTTTCTTGAGGGGAAGGTCGTAGGTCCTGGTTTTTTGGAGATAAAAGATGGAAAATTCGGTATCTTTTTAGAGAACAGGCCAGAAGAAGCGGAAGAAATCATCGATTATGCAGGATATTGGATTGCTCCTGGTCTAGTGGATACACATATTCATGGTTTTAGAAATCACGACGTTATGGACAATAATTTTGAAGGACTAAATCAAATATCGGTAGGACTCCTTTCTTGCGGCGTTACATCCTTTTTACCGACAACTTTAACATCCTCAATAGAATCGTTGAATAATGTCGTTGAAATGATTGGTGCCAATTACAAAAAAGTACAGGGCGCAAAAATTAAAGGTATCTTTTTAGAAGGGCCGTTTTTTACTGAAAAGCATAAAGGAGCACAAAACACGAAATATTTTTGTGACCCATCAGTTGATATGTTGAAAGGTTGGCAGAAATTATCAAATGATTCTATTAAAAAAATTGCGATTGCACCTGAAAGAAAAGGAGCAGCGGAATTCATTGAATATGCTGTAGGAGAAGAGATTATAGTAGCATTGGCCCATAGTGATGCAACTTATGAAGAAGCCAAGCAAGCTAGTGAAAAAGGCGCATCCGTTTTTGTTCATACTTTCAATGGTATGAGTCCGCTGCACCATCGTGAGCCAGGGATGGTTGGAGCAGCCATGAATTTAAAAGATGTTTTTACCGAAATCATATGTGATGGACATCATGTTCATCCTGTTGCTTTAAATATTTTAATGAATGTCCGTGGCAGAGAAGATGTTGTAATGGTATCCGATTGTATGATGGCCGGAGGTATGCCTGAAGGAACGTATCAATTAGGAGAATTTCCTGTGAAAGTAAAAGGTGGGATGGCTCGTTTGGAAAGCGGAAGTTTAGCAGGTAGCATTTTGCAATTAAAAGATGCTGTCAAAAATGTCGTCGATTGGGGAATTGCCGCGCCCGAGCAAGCAATTTACATGGCGAGTACTGCACCAGCTAAAAGTATTCAACTAGATGGCGAATGTGGGAAAATCGCTGAAGGATATGCTGCTGACTTTATAGTACTGACGCCAGCGATGGATTTAGCAGCTACCTATCTTGATGGTGTGTGCCATTTTCAAGCTTAAATATTTTTCTGAAAGAGGGATTTTAAATGATTTTATCTGTCACCATGAATCCATCTGTCGATATTTCCTATTCGACTCATGAATTAAAGTTAGATGTTGTTAACCGTGTGGAAACAGTTCATAAAACTGCTGGTGGAAAAGGATTGAATGTGGCGCGAGTGATCGCTCAAATGGAAGAAGCTGTTCTAGCGACAGGTGTGATTGGTGGTACGATTGGCGAATACATTATTCAAGAATTAAATAAAAACAATATTCCAAATGACTTTTTAAAAATTAAAAAAGAATCAAGAAATTGTATTGCCATTCTTCATGAAGGGATGCAAACAGAGATTTTAGAATCAGGGCCGACATTATCCAATGAAGAAGGGGTAACTTTTTTAGAAAAATTTGAATGTTTACTTACAACAGCTTCACTTGTGACAATTTCAGGTAGTTTGCCGAAAGGGTTACCGACTAACTTTTATTATCAAATGTTAGAAATCTGTAATAACAATGGAATTCCAGTGATTATAGATTCATCAGGGAAATCTTTGAAAAACGCCTTGATGCATAAAGAAAAACCATTTGCCATCAAACCAAATAAAGCAGAATTATCTCAGTTGTTGGGTATTAACATGGAAATGGGAATCATAGATTTGAAGCAAGCATTAAACCATGAACTATTTACTGGAATTGAGTGGATTATCGTGTCATTGGGTAGTGAAGGTGCCTTTGTCAGGAATGGTGAGGACTATTACCAAGTTACGGTTCCAAAAATAGAAGTGGTCAATCCGGTTGGATCTGGTGATGCGACAGTTGCAGGGCTAGCTGTGGCATTATATCAAAATCAAACAGTTGAGACTGTTCTTAAAACGGCGATGACTACAGGAATATTAAATACGATGGAAGTTGGTACTGGTTATATTAATATAAATAAGTTTAAACAATACTTTGATCTCATTAAAATTGAAAAAATAGATTAGTAGAGGAGAATGTTGATGTTAGAACTAACCAAGAATAAATTGGAAGCTCTAAAACGTTTATCTGCTGAAAATGGCATAATTGGAGCATTGGCTATTGATCAACGCGGTTCATTGAAAAAAATGATTGCGTCTGGCGGTGCAAGTCATGTTGGAGATGAGGGCATTATCCGTTTCAAAGAATTGGTTTCTGAGGAATTAACACCATTTGCAACAGCAATTCTTTTGGACCCGGAATACGGACTGCCAGCGGCAAAGGTCCGACATAAAGAATCAGGCTTAATAGTAGCGTATGAAAAAACCGGATACGATGCGTCAGAAGTAGGACGGTTACCAGATTTATTATCGGAATGGTCAGTGAAACGATTAAAGGCAGCAGGTGCCGATGCTATTAAATTCTTACTCTACTATGATTTCGATGAAGATGAAAAAATTAATAACTATAAACATGTCTATATGGAACGTATCGGATCTGAGTGTGCTGCTGAAGATATTCCATTTTTCTTGGAGATTGTTACTTATGATGCTGAAAATGATGATGCGAAAAGTAAAGAGTACGCAAAAATAAAACCACATAAAGTGATTGAGGCTATGAAGGAGTTCTCGAAATCTCAATACCAAGTAGATGTTTTAAAAGTAGAGGTTCCGGTGGATATGAATTTTGTGGAAGGGTATACGACAGGTGAATTCGTTTACAGAAAAGAAGAAGCTGCTTCTTTTTTCAAAGAACAAAGTGAAGTAACTGAGCTGCCGTTTATCTTCTTAAGTGCAGGTGTAAGTGCTAAATTATTCCAAGAAACATTGAAATTTGCTAAAGAATCCGGTTCTACCTTTAACGGAGTGTTATGTGGTCGGGCAACCTGGAAGGACGGTGTGGCACCTTTTGCTATAAGCGGCGAACAAGCAGGTCGTGATTGGTTAAAAGATACTGGTAAAAGGAACGCTGAAGAACTAAATCTCGTGTTGAAAGAGACAGCCAACTCATGGTTTGCTAAAGTAAAACAAACAGCGGATCTTCAAAGTTAGTACGATATCTTTCCTTCTATATGTCCTTTATTTCTTTCTAGCTTTAAGTGATAATTGCATCAGAATCAATTTTTAAACGGAATGACAAATTAAGAGCAGACATTCGTCTGCTCTTTTTTTAGTGTGTCCAACATGGTGAAAACCCTAGAATGAAAATCGAGAACAGCAAGGGCAGTAGTAACTATAGCTTCAGGTAAAGGTATATGGGGACCCTTTATATATAAAGAAAATGGTAAGTACTAATAGCCATGTACAATCAAACTAATTGAATTTTAGTGGGGTTTCGCCAAAAAATACACTTGAAAAAGCTAACAATATCTTTGTATTGTAAGCGTTTTTAAAAAGACAATATACCTAAAAAAAGAAACAATATCTTTATTGTGTAGGCACTTTAAAAAAACTATTCTAAACATAAGTGAAAGCGGTGCCTTTCAGGTTTTTGTTTATTTAAAAATTAATGTGCAGGTATCGTCTTTAACCAAAATTTTAAATTCAAAGGAGGAGAAGAATTTAAAATAAGCATTTTAAGAGAGTTTTTAATACCCTTCTTGCATGTATGTTGATTGTGCCAACACTTTTAGTAAACATGATTGTGCCGCGGCATGTAGGGGCAAATACGTCTAATCCATGGGTTACAATTTCATCTGTTGGAAACGAAATCAATGCATTAATAGAACAAAATGGTAAGTCATATGCAAGGCTTGGAGCAGGTGCTGGCAACGATAATGGGGCTAAAGCTGCAGTTTTTCAAGAGCAGAATAAAGTCGCTAAAGAATCAGGAACGATGGAATATAGTTTTATTCCAGAAACAAAGGGACAAGATACTAGATTCGGTTTCTATCCTCATTATATTGACAATAATAATTTCGTTTTTGTAGGCTACGACTCACTTGGATGGTTCTACGAATACAAATATCAAGGGAAAGGTGAATGGCTAAAAACTAGACCTAATGTTCCACTTCCAGAGGCTGGAACTTCGCACTCTATTAAAATTGATTATAATAAAACCACTTTGAATATTACGTTAGATGGAAAAGATTTATTTGGACCGGTTACCTTATCTAATGATGTAAATAACCTTCTTACAGGTAAGGAAGCGATTAAACTTGGGGCTTATGGAGATAAAAATAGTCAAGTACTCATTGAATTAGGAAAGGCGCCTGGGGATGGAGGCACAGATCCAGGAAATGAAAAACTTGTCGACATTACGGATAATAAATTGGAAGAAGGTGATTTGAAAATTATCTCAGGTGACGGAAAAGTTACCTATAATGAAGATGGTTCAGCCACTTTCGGTGTTACATCTACCCAAAAGAATCGAATTGTCTACAACCAAATGAAGGCGATTAAAAATGGTGTTTTTGAAGCGGATGTTACTACTAATACTGATAAGATGAATCGTTTTGGATTTATCTATCGTGTTCAAAATTCATCTACATACACATATGTAGGAACAGGGGATACGAACGATCAGTATTTTGGAGAAACTTTTGGCCCTATAAACAATTGGACGTCGATGACTTCAAACGTGCCGTTAAAAGCAAAACAAACATACCATTTACGTTTAGTATTCATGGACGATGTTGCGACGTTATACATTGATGGTAAAAAGGTAGATTCTTGGACTTTAACAGGTGGTGTAGATCAAGCTGGCTTACTAGGATTTGAAAAAAGCCGAGGTGCTGCCGATATTACGATTTCAAATGTCAAAATAAAGGAATATAGTGCACCAAAGCCTCCAGATACTCAACCAGTAGAAAATATAATAAAGTCAAAGTATATGGACGTCACAATTGACCAAGTATTCCCGCGGATTGTGAAATACAAAGTGGGCGATAAAGTAATGAGCGGACAGGAAGCTCCTGTTTACGGATTGAAAGTAAATGGTGGACTATACTATCCTAAAGTAAACTTTGAAAAGTTAAACGATAGTGAAGCACTATATACATTAAAAGTTGTAGATGAAATGAAAAACCTTGATGCGGTATTTAAGGTATCTGTAAAGGTGAATGATAATAAGGTTGTTTATAGCTTCGATGAAATTAAGAATAATGGTAGTGCCAAAATCGAGACGGTTGAGTTTGCTGATATGAACTTTATATCGGTAAATTCGGAACAAAAAGGCGCAAAAGCTAAATTAACGAATATTAGTACAGATGTTAGGAAAACAGGTGATGTAGATGTAAGCGTAGATTCTTCTATGGGAGAAATAGGTACATCTACTAAAAATTATACAGCATTCTTGTCAGCTGACGAATTGAGCGCAGGTGTATGGTCTAGTTCAGAAGTGGACGGCTATAAAAATTTAGTTGCAAATCGATATGTAAATAAAAATGGTGCTAAAGCAATGGGAATCGGTTCTAGTGCACTTTATTATCAAAGAGATTTTATGCCAGAACCACAAAAAGATAAACCAACTATTAAAATAGCTATTGCTAAAGATTTGAATAATGATAATAAGGCAGACTGGCAAGATGCGGCGATTGCATACCGTGATATTATGCAAGACATTAAAGGATACCAAGATGTAAACAATAATGTTGGAATGCGTATTGCAATGAATTTCGGCTCACAAGCGCAACAACCATTCTTAAAAACATCCGATAATGTGAAAAAGGTTGCTCTTGCTACAGATGAATTGGGGCAAGCGGTCATATTAAAAGGATATGCAAACGAAGGGCATGATAGTGGTCATCCAGATTATGGTGATGTGGGCGAACGTATGGGAGGCGTTAAAGATTTAAATACGCTTATTAAAGAGGGACATAAGTATAATACCCAATTCGGTGTCCATATAAATGCTCAAGAAACTTATCCAGAAGCGAAAGCTTTCAATAATGATTTTATTGATCGTCCAAGTTCATTAGGATGGGGATGGTTAGATCAATCTTATACAATTAATAAATTAAAAGATTTGTATTCTGGATCGCGTGCGAAGAGACTAGATGAATTGAAAACGACTGTTCCTGATCTTGACTTTATTTATTTAGATGTATGGTATCAAAATCAATGGGAATCAAATAGAATAGCAGATCAATTTAAAGATAGAGGTTGGAGATTAACAACGGAATTTGGTGGTTCTATGGCCAATTACTCAACGTGGCAACATTGGGCTACTGATAAAAACTACGGTGGACCGGAAAGTAAAGGGATTAACTCAGAAGTACTGCGTTTTATTAGTAATCACCAAAGAGATTCTTGGGTGTTGAATTGGCCTGAAGTAGGTGGAACTGCTGACCATCCATTACTTGGTGGATTTGAATTAGCTGGTTTCGAAGGATGGCAATCTGATAAGAATTTCGATAACTTTATTCGTATGACATTTGATACGAATTTACCTACTAAATTCCTACAAAAATATTATATAACGAACTGGACAAATGTAGAAGGGGATAAGAGCAAGACGAACTTAGAAAAGGAAATAAAATTGAAGGACCCAAGCAATGGGGATGTTGTCGATGTAACTAGAAAAGACAATGCTAGAGAACGTGTTATTAAGCTAAATGGAAATGTTATACTTGATGGCCATGCGTATTTAATTCCTTGGGTGAAACAAGACTTTAAAAATCCAACTGCTGATTCAGAAAAATTATATCACTGGAATTTGGAAGGTGGTACAACGACTTGGACACTTCCAGATGAATATAAAAATGCCACTACTGTTTATGTATACAAATTGACAGATCAAGGTAGAACAGATGTGAAAGAAGTAAAGGTCGTAAATAATAAGATAACTTTGACAGCAAGTGCCGCAACTCCTTATGTTGTCGTACCAAAAAGAGATAAGGGTTTGGAAATCTTTGACTACAATTGGGGCAAGGATGCTCATATATATGATGGGGGATTCAATACAGGAAAAGTAAGCGCATATACAACTATTGAGGGTGATAATAAAGCAGTAAGCGTCATCAGAACGAATCAAACTGGAAACAACCGTAATGTAAGTAGTGGAGATTACTACTTAAACATTGATAGTCCATCAAAAGATACAACTGTTTCCCGTGTCCTTACTGGTTTGGAATCAGGTAAAGATTACGTAGCAGAGGTATATGTTGAAAACAATAGTGATGTAAAGGCCGGAATTACAGTAACAGGTGGGAAAGAAGATGCTAGCAATTACACACTTCGCAGCCTGCAAAAGAACTATGTTAAGGCAGATTCACATGCCACAAATGATGGATATAATAGCAAAATGCAAATCATGCAAGTGAGCTTTACAGCTGTATCTAATAGGGCTAAATTAACTCTAAGCCGTGATTCTGGGAAAGGAAACACAAAATTTGATGACATTCGAATCGTTCAAAAGTCTTTAAAAAATAATGTCTCACCGACGGAATTTAAACAAGATTTTGAATCGGTAGTACAAGGTATTTACCCATTTGTTATTGGTAATACAGAAGGTGTAGAAGACAACAGAATTCATTTGTCTGAATTGCATGCTCCATATACGCAAAAAGGATGGGCAGGTAAAAAATTAGTCGATGATGTATTAGGTGGGAATTGGTCCGTTAAAGTGAACACCGGAAATAAAGGTTTGCTGTACCGTACTATTCCTCAAAATTATCGTTTCGAACCAGGCGTAACTTATAAAGTATCATTTGACTACCAAACAACAGCAAATGCATTCCGCTTTATTTCAGGGGATCAAGAAATTGATGTTCGAGACATAGCAAGTGCAAAGGGACTAAGTGTGAATAACACTCTTACTGCATCTACTGACACAAAAAGAGCAGAGTTTACTGTGACAGGTTCTGAGAATGCTCAAACTTACGTTGGAATTTTCAGTGATGGAACGAATTTAAACGGAGATACCGGAGCGGGTACGTTTATTTTAGATAATTTACGTATTGAAAAAGTGACTTCAGGTGGAGCGTCACAGAGATAAAGAATCTGAATTTTAAGGAAAAGGTATTTTTATAGCTAGTGTAATATCGTAAATTAGAGGCCTATCTCGAAGGAGATAGGTCTCATTGTATTCATTAAATCATCGGAAACTGCTTTTGAAAAATGTTCTTTTGTATGTTTTTAGTGAGATAGTAAAAGTGAAAAGCAACATGTCTAAAAAATACGACAAGATGTTGATTGTAGAAGTGCTTTTACGTACGTATAATGTAACAAAATAGCTTGCTAAACGGGCGATTCTAGTATGCTAATAGCTTCTTCGGAGAAAGCAAAACGTATATTCGAATGGTGGTTATCCCATACGTCCGTTCATAAAATGATAAAAGGTACATAGAACTTGCATCGTAACAACCTAAAACGCTATGAGACTAGAGGAGGTAAATGATGATGATATATCAAGCTATCCAGCAGTTAATTGATCGTGCTATCAAAATTCAATTGATTGAACAAGAAGATGCAATATATACAAGGAATAAAATCCTTTCCTTACTTCGTTTAGATGACTTTGTAGTGGAAGCACCAGCTCCTGGGCCTGCAAAGAAAGCAATTTCGGAGTTGTTGGAAGAGTTAATAGAATATGCTTGTATGCATAAAGTCATTGAGGAAGTACTGGATGAGAAGGAGATTTTAGCAAGTGCAATTATGGATGTTTTTATGTCCAAACCGTCCGTTATCAATACTCTATTTTATGAAAAATACGAACAAAATCCGAAGGCTGCGACAGATTACTTCTATGAATTAAGTAAAAACAGCAACTATATCCAAATGAAGCAAATTGCCAAAAATATAAATTATAAAGTAAATACGGAATATGGTGCCATTGATATAACGATTAATTTATCAAAACCAGAAAAAGACCCTAAACAAATTGCTAAAGAAAGAGTATTGGAAAATACAAATTATCCAAAATGTTTACTCTGTATAGAGAATGAAGGATATAGGGGCAGAATTGGACATCCTGCACGCTCGAATCATCGTATGATTCGAATGAACATTACAGATGAAAGCTGGTTTCTACAGTATTCTCCGTATATTTACTTCAATGAACACTGTATTGTATTGTCCTCAGACCACCGGGAAATGAAGATTGATCGTCAAACATTTTTACGTTTATTAAAATTTGTAGAAAAATTCCCGCATTATTTCCTCGGTTCCAATGCAGATTTGCCAATTGTAGGAGGATCTATTCTAACACATGATCACTATCAAGGTGGAAACTATGAATTTGCTATGGCAAATGCATCGAACGACATAATTTTTGAACTAACTAACTTTCCAAAAATGCAATGTTCGATTATTAAATGGCCTATGTCAGTTATTCGCTTAAGAAGTAACGACATAGAACAAATAGTAAATGCAGGGGAGTACATATTAGAGAGTTGGAAGGGATATAATGATCCTTCTGTTAATTTATTTGCATTTACGAATGATGTTCCGCATAATACGATTACTCCTATTGCTCGTTACCGGAATAATATGTACGAATTAGATCTAGTTTTACGGAACAATTATACAAGTGAGGAACATCCATTGGGTATTTTCCACCCTCATGCGGAAATACAACATATTAAAAAGGAAAATATCGGTCTGATTGAAGTAATGGGGCTAGCTGTACTTCCTGCTCGTTTAAAAACAGAACTTCAGGAAGTGGGGAAATTCTTACTTAATATTCCAAATAATATTCCAGCACCTCATATACAATGGGCAGAACAATTAAAAACCAAATATGAAAATAGGATGAATGAACAAAATATACAGGAGATTATGAGAGAAGAATTGGGACGGAAATTTATTCAGGCGCTTGAAGATGCTGGTGTTTTTAAACGGGATGAAGAAGGGATATCAGCGTTCAAACGTTTTATTCAAACTTTAATTTAGGAAGGGACTTGGTAGTTATAGTGAAGAACAAAACCCTCAATGAATAAAGCCTCACAGTATTAAAAGAATAGAAAAACTAAACAACATCTCATATTCCTATGAGATGTTGTTTAGTATGGTTCTGTCGCATGTATTATGACATCTAATAAACCGGGGAATCTAGCATTTAAGTCATCTTCACGAATTGAAATGAAACGTTGTGTGCCTTCAAGGCGTGTATACATAACACCAGATTCACGTAAAACTTTGAAATGGTGAGATAAAGTTGATTTCGCAATTGGAATATTTAACGCACCACAAGATTGTTCATTTTTCTCTAGTAGCATAGTTACAATTTGTAAACGAATTTGATCACTAAGTGCATATAAAATAGAAGAAAATTGAATTTCTTCTCGATTTGGATGATAGAGAGTACGCATTTTTTCACCTGCTCGTATAAGTAATATATTTGCACTATAACATATAAAGTGGTATATTTCTATTGTTCGAATATATTCGAACAATAGAAATATAGGGGGAGAAAAAATGAAGTATACAAAATTGCAAAAGGCAGGACTAAATATTTCAAAATTGGGGTTAGGAACAAACGCTGTAGGGGGACATAATTTATATGCTGATGTGAATGAGGAAGAAGGAAAACGATTAATAGAAGAAGCTATGGGGCAAGGGATTACCTTTATTGATACAGCAGATTCATACGGTTTCGGCAGATCAGAAGAATTGGTAGGGGAAGTATTGAAGGGAAAACGCCACGAAGTTATACTTGCTACAAAAGGTGGAATACAGCCGTTATTAAATGGAGAGGTTTATATGAATAATGAACCAAGCTATTTAAGAAATGCTGTGGAAAATAGCTTAAGAAGATTGCAAACTGATTATATTGATTTATATTATTTACATTTTACAAATCCAGAAACAAGTTACATAGATTCAATTGGAGAACTTACTCGCCTAAAAGAAGAAGGAAAAATTCGTTCAATTGGCATATCTAACGTAAATGTAGAGCAATTAAAAGAAGCGAATCAGCATGGGCACATAGATGTTGTACAATCACCGTATAATATGTTAGATCGTACTGCTGGGCAAGAACTTTTGCCATATTGTATAGAATCAGGTATTTCATTTATTCCTTACGGGCCTCTTGCTTTTGGGATACTAGGTGGTAAATATACAGAAGATTTCAAATTGAATAAAGGAGATTGGCGTCAAAGTGTAAATCTATTTGAAGAGAATACATATAAGAGCAACTTTAAGAAAGTTGAAAAGTTAAAAGACATAGCTAAAGAAAAGGATCTCGAATTATCGCATTTAGCTTTAGCGTGGTTATTAAACCAAAAAGGAATTGATACTGTTATTCCTGGTGGGAAACGAGCGGAGCAAATAAGAGAAAGTGTAAGAGCGGTGGAAGTTTCATTGAATGAAAATGTCATGAAAGAGATTGAATCTATTTTAGAAGATTAGTTGAAAGGAGGGATAATTCCCTCTTTTTATATAAAAGGAGAAGATTTAAATGAAAAGAGTACTAGCTGTATTCTTTACAATCATGTTTATGATCGGTACAGATACTTTCTTAATTTCACCACTTTTACCCACATTACAACAGGTGTATCATATTTCAACTGAGTTGTCAGGGTGGATGGTGAGTTCATATGCTTTGGGATATGCTGCATTTGCACTTATCGCTGGTCCTATATCAGATAGTTTAAACAGAAAAAAAGTGATGGTAATAGGGATGAGTTTTTTTGCGTTAAGTACGTTTTTATGTGGAATTGCACCGAGTTTTCTATGGATGTTAATATTGAGATTTTTAGCAGGTGTAAGTGCAGCCTTTGTATCTCCACAAGTGTGGGCATCTATTCCGCTCCTTATAGAGAAGGAACAAATTGTAAAGGCAATTGGGATTGCAACAGCAGGATTGTCACTCTCTCAAATTTTAGGACTGCCAGTTGGATCATATTTAGCAATGATACACTATACAACACCATTCTTCATCATTGGTATATTATCAGCACTACTTGTTATTCTTATTTATGCAGTATTACCAGAAATACAACCGGGTTATATAAATGGAAATAAAACAAATATCTTAAGGCGTTATAAACAATTACTTTCAGATTCTAAGGTTTCACTTTCTTTTTTTGCATATTTTGTTTTTCAAACTGGTAATTTTGCTGCATTTTCATTCTTCGGTGTGTGGCTGTCTATTCAATTTGGCTTGCAAATTCATGAAATAGGAACAGCTATGCTCGTATTAGGATTAGGAAATTTAACTGGTAATATTTTTGGACCTAGAATCGTAAATAAAATTGGTTATAACCTTTCATTCTATGGTGGAATTATATTTACAGCAGTTCTATATGCATTACTTCCTCATGTAAACAACATTATAATTGTGGAGTTATTATTTTTTGTTTTGTTTTTTGTGACAGGAATTTTGTTTGTATTAATGATGAGGCACTTACAAAACATATCTATCGTAGCAAGAGGAACAGGAGCGGCTCTAGCTAATGCTTCTATGTATATTGGTCAAATGATTGGAGCGGCAATGGCAGGAATGTTATTTGCAGCATCTCACAATTTTATATTTGTAGGTAGTTTTACTGCGTTATTATATATTTTAGCTTTATTTCTGTTTAGAAAAAGTGAAAGACTAACTGAGAATCGTGAAACAGGAATTGCGTCATAAAGTCTTTACAAATAAAAAAGAGCCCAAAAATAAAAATCCCTATAGAGATAGGGATTAATATATCGGCATATAGCTCCTTGGAAAAGGATATACTGAGTATAACATATAGGACTACTTATAATTGTGAAATAGATGTGAAAGTAATGTGAAAAATAACATAATAAAAAGCACTGTTTTAGCTAATGAACTAAAACAGTGCTTTTCTCTTTGATTGAACAGTTGCTGCATTTTCATCATGTATGCCTGCATCTTTAATAATTCGTTGTTTAGCTTTATTTAATAGATGGTTTACTGCTTCTCCAAAATAGTTAGCTTCGCTTTTTGTGCGGGCTTCTCGTAAACATTTATAGTTTTCTAGCAGTTCCTCTTTTTCAGTGTCTGTTAAGAAATCTTCTATTTTCTTTTTTGTCATACGAAACACCCTTTCTTCTGACAAACGACGCAATAGAAAATATTTATTGTTTATTATAGCAATAATTTTCAAAAAAAGTATAGACTAACGTCGCAATAATTTGTCAATTTCTTGAATCTTCTCATCAGCTTTCCCGATTTGCGTATTTTTAGCCTGTTCGCCACCAAGAGCTTGATGTAGTAAAAAAGTCTGACCGGAAATAGCAGTCACAATGGATACTTTAATAATTTCTTTTATTAAGGTGACATCAAATAAAACGAGTCCAAGAAGTGCAGCTAGACTACCAGTGAAAATATCAGTCAAAAACCCAAAGTGAAAAAAAGTCTTCAAACGGCGTGGAAGCAATAACTTACCTTGGTTATTGATTAGATGGGAAACGAAACCGGTGATGCCACCAACGAGTATAGCAGTTAGCCATTGATACATTTCCATCGAATCCACTCCTTTTAGTGAATAAGATTCGATTATTTTATATTGATTCCTTTTAATATTTCATAGAAGCATATTGAGAAAGTTTGTTTGGGGGTATTACGTATTCAATTTAATTATAACAGAAAAATCTGATATATTTCAGTCTATTATATGAAGCTGTTATTCCTTAATATGAATACAGAAAGGGGTGCGTGATATGAATATAGATTACCGAATAAGAAGTGTGGATGGTTATACAAAAAATATAGGGGAATTAGTAAGCATGCTGGAGCATACGAGGGCTGTAACATTACAGGAAATAAACAATCTATCAGTTGAGCAATTAGATTCAATTATGCCAAGTGGAGGGAATTCCATCGGAGCTTTATTAAAGCATATTGCAGCTATTGAAAAAGCACATCAGCTTATTTCATTTGAAGAGCGTGACTTTACAAAGGAAGAATTAGAAATATGGGAAGACGCACTGTATTTAGGCGAAGTGGGGAGAACAATCCGTGGTCATGAAATGAAGTATTATGTACAACTTTTACAGAGTGTTCGAGAAGAATCCCTGAAGTATTTGAGTAAACAAGATGATGCATGGCTAATGTCAGAAAGAAAGTGGCCTAACGGTGTAGCGTATAACCAGTACTATTTGTGGTTTCACGTGCTAGAAGATGAGATTAGTCACCGTGGGCAAATTAGAATGATGAAAAATAAATTATTTGAAAATTACGTTAAATGAGGTAGCTTTTTAAATAAATATTCCATATAATGAGAGTAATTAAAATGAGAACGGGGTGATGTATTATGGCGAAAATAACTTATATGAATCATAAACCAAATACAAAGGTGGATGGAAAGGGCGATACTATATAAGTGAGCGCACGATCCTTCCGCTTATACACTAGGGAGGATATCAATTTGAATCAAAATATTTTAGAATCGTTCGGCTGGGATTCTTTTTTTGAGGAACAAGCTGTAGAGAACTTTGAAGTAGGGCGTATTTTACTCGAGCATAAGCATATATATCGAATTATTTGTAATGATGGTGAATATATGGCAGAGCTGTCTGGTAAGTTTCGGCATGAAGCAGTAACGAAGGGAGATTATCCAGCAGTTGGTGATTGGGTGTATATAAAGAAAATAGAGAATGAAAAGAAAGCAATTATTCATCGTATTTTTCCAAGAAGAAGCTCTTTTTCTAGACAAGAGGCTGGTAATCGAACGGAAGAACAAGTAATAGCAGCAAATGTAGATTATCTATTTTTAGTGAATGCACTGAACCATGATTTTAACGTAAGAAGAATAGAACGTTATTTACTATTAGCATATGAAAGTGGTGCAATGCCAGTTATTGTTTTAACAAAGAGTAGCTTATGTGAAGACGTGGAACAGAAAATTGTAGAAACAGAAGCTGTAGCAATTGGTGTTCCGATCTTCGTCGTTGATAGTTTAGAGCATACTGGTATTGAATCGTTGCAACAATTTGTTACTTCAGGAAAAACAATTGCTTTAGTCGGTTCATCCGGGGTTGGAAAATCTACTTTATTAAATGCACTCATTGGAATTGAAGTAGCAAAAACAGGTGATATTCGTGAGGAAGATAGTAAAGGAAGACATACGACAACTCATCGTGAATTGTTCCGATTACCGAGTGGTAGTTTAGTTATTGATACTCCTGGTATGAGGGAGCTACAGCTTTGGGAAGGAAGCGATGCGATTCAAACAACATTTTCTGATATTGAAGAACTAGCAAAAACGTGCCGTTTTAGGGACTGTAAACATGAAAATGAGCCAGGGTGTGCAGTGCATAATGCAATTGAAACTGGAATTATTACGATAAATCGTTTGCAAAGCTATAAAAAATTACAAAGAGAACTGGCGTATTTTATGAGAAAACAAGATGCTATTCTTGCAAGAGCAGAGCGTGACAAGTGGAAGAAGATTTCCAAACAACATAAAAAAATGTAAAAAACCAAAGGAATATTCCTTTGGTTTTTTACATTTGTAAATTTTATAATAATATTATTTAAATATATAGACAAATAGAATTTATTTGTTTAAACTTTACAAAGTATTCATCATAATAGGTTATGAAAATAATAATTCGGGAATGGGAAATATTTATAATTCACAAGATTTACCTTATAAAATTGAAAAGCAGGAGGTTTGTAATGGGTAGACTATTAAATTGGTTTCGTGATATGAAAGTAGCAAAAAAACTACTAATTTCATTTTTCATCATTTTAATTGCGGCTGTTTCTATTATCGGAGGTATGTCTTATCAAACAGCTAAAAAGAATTTTGAATCACAAATTACGAGTAGTGCTCACGACAATATAAAAATATTAGATAATTTAATCAATCAAATGATTGAGGCAAAATTTAATGATATAAATAATTTTGCGCGAGTGATTCAAGGGAATATGTATCAAGGGGAAAATCAAGATGAATTAAGAAAAATGCTTTCTCAATATATCAATTTAAATAAAGATATTGAACAAGTATACGTTGCTGGAAATGATAAGAAATTTGTGCAAGAACCAAATATACAAATGGCAGCGGACTATGATCCAACAGAACGTTCTTGGTATAAAGATGCAGTGGCAAAACAAGGTGGTATTGTAATTACTGAGCCGTATAAGGCGAAAGGCAATGGACATATTGTCGTAACGATCGCAAAACAAACAGAAGATAAAAACGGTGTTGTAGCAGTAGATTTAAGTTTAGATAATTTATTAAAAACAACAAAGTTAATCAATATTGGTAAAAAAGGATATGCTTTCATTTTAGATGGGAAACAAAAAATAATTACGCATCCTCAAGAAAAATCAGGAGAAAAAGCAGCTGATTCTTGGGCAAATAAAATTTATGAAGATAATCATGGCGCTTTTTCATATACGTATGACGGTAGCGAAAAACAAATGGTATTTGCTACAAATGTAAAAACAGGTTGGAAAATCAGTGGGACGATGTACTCAAATGAAGTAATTGAAGCTGCGCAGCCTGTATTTTATAATATGTTAATTGTTATGTTCATTTCATTAGTTATAGGCGGGGCACTTATTTATTTTGTGACACTTTCTATAACGAAGCCATTAAAAAGATTAGTTGTCACTTCTAAAGAAATAAGTGAGGGAGATCTAACGCAAACCATCGAAATTCATTCTAATGATGAAATTGGTCAACTTGCAAAAGGATTTAATGAGATGACTGATGCATTGCGAACGTTAATCGGAAGAATTAACACTTCGGCTGGACATGTTGCAGCAGCATCAGAAGAGCTAACGGCAAGTGTAAGACAAGCGAGTGAAGCGACTGAGCAAATTACAATGGCAATGGATGAAATATCGAGCGGGGCAACAACGCAAACGGCAAGTGTAGAAAATGGTGCAATGTTACTATTTAATGTAACAGAAGGAATTCAGCATGTAGCAAATAGCTCATCATCAATTAGTACGGCTTCTGCGCATACTCGTGAAAAAGCAGAAGATGGTGGAAAACTAGTAGGAAAAACAGTAAATCAAATGCAGTCTATTGCAGAATCTGTTTCACAGTCAGATGAAGTTATACAGTTATTAAATAATAAATCAAAACAAATTGGTGACATACTGGAAGTCATTCAAAATATTGCAGATCAAACAAATCTTCTAGCTTTGAATGCGGCAATTGAAGCTGCAAGAGCAGGAGAGCACGGAAGAGGATTTGCAATCGTTGCAGATGAAGTACGTAAATTGGCGGAGAAGTCTAGCGTATCTTCTAGTGAAATTAGTAAATTAATAAGTGAAATACAAGATGACATGAGTAAGACGGTAAAATCAATGGGGCATGTAAATGAAGAAGTTCAATCTGGACTTGTAATTGCGAATGAAACGAAGCAAAACTTTACTGAGATTTTACAATCTACAAACGAAATTGCCGATCAAATTAAAACGATGGTTGAAACGGCTAACGGGATGTCAAAAGGTGCAAATGAAGTGTCTATTTCGGTAGGACAAATTGCAATGACAGCGCAGAATAATGCGACGAGTACTCAAAACGTTGCAGCATCAGCGGAAGAACAATTAGCTTCGATGGAGGAAATTGGTTCTGCAGCTGGTACGCTTTCTCAAATGGCTGAAGAGTTACAAGTATTAATTGAAAGATTTAAAGTTTAATAGAGAACAGACTACTCCAAGATAGCAGTATGCTATTGGAGTAGTCTGTTTTTTTGTAAAATTAAATAGAAATACACAATACTTTTATGAGGTTTAAATATATATTTTGTATAATATTTGTCGAAAAATAAAGGTATTTGTTAATTTTGTGTATAATTATAATCATATAGAATACAAATAAAAGGAGATTCGTATGGGAGTGTATTGGGGGACAAAAAGACATTCTTGGCTTAGTTATGCCTCATTTTGGTTAAGTATTTCATTTTTTATTGTTTTTCTCATTGAAGTGTTTATTTTTAAAACACTTTCAAATAGTTCAGTGCAAATTGTTAAATATTTTTATTTTATATTTGTACCAGTAAACATCTTTCTTAGTTTAAAGTTACTCTTTAAGAAGAATGAAAAGAAAGCATTACCTATTTTTAGTTTTATAGTATCATTATTATTTACAATTCTAATACTAGTATTAGCGTTAGCAGCTACTGGGAAATTCTTTTAAGGAGAGTGATGTAAATCACTCTCCTTTTTTGATGTGAGCAAATAATGATTGGGAATAGGTTTAAAATTTAAGGAGGATTAAGTAATAAAGTAAGCCACATAATAATGAAGACTGAATAAAGTGTTTTATATACTTATGAAGCAAATGAATACGGTTAGAACGTTGATATATGGTACAATACATATGGATAGTGATAGAGATAAAGAGTATATAAAATACTCATCGTTTTTTAGTAAGAGAGGGGTTATCTTATGCTATACGAGGATTTGATGACATTATTTCAAGCAGCTCCGAAAGAAGAAGGTAAAGGCGCTTGGAAATATATAATCCAGGAACGAAATGATAAATATGAAATTGTTAATGAAATGTTGAAAAATCAAATGAGTGTTGAATTGTATTTTAATGAATATGATGAGGTGAAAATCACTTTATATAAAGATGGAATGCCTATTTCGACGATGCAAAGAATTGCGATTTCAAAAGTTGAATTAGACGAAGAGGAAGAAGGGATTCAATTCGTTTTAGAACGTATGCCTAGTCGAATGATTCGGTTGCAATTAAAGCCATATTTGGCACTCGAAATGGGGCCGTACTGGGAAGTATGTGATGATTGTGAGTAAATATATATAAAAAGCATCCAATAACATGGATGCTTTTTATGTTTTTTGAAGTTGTTTAAAAGCAATAATCGGAAGTAAAATGATGCTAACCCACCCGATTACTGGATATAGAATATGGAGTAATTCACTGTAACCAACGTAACTAAAGCAATAACTTATTAGTAAGATGAAGAAAATAATATTGTTATTTTTCCAGCCAGTGATGGATTGCATTTGTTTTGTCATTCCGAACACATTGCCAACTAAAGTTGTGAATACTTCACCGAAAATGATAAGAACAAAGAAAAAGTGAAAAGTGGCATTGAATTTTCTTATGACTTCAGCCATTGGGATATTATATTGATAAAATTGGTCGACTGATAAGATCGCTAAATGGCTACATAATAAAATTAAAGAAAGTCCTGCACCACCTAAAATACCGCCCCATAAAATGGCCTTTCGATCTTTTACTTCGCTGGCTAACGGGACGAGGACGCTTTGGGCGAGAGAAAGATTTAAGGCGACATATGTAATAGGACTAGTTATCCACTTCATATTCCAGCTTTCTGCAGGAATAGTGTTACTAATAGGAGTTGTACCGTGAAAAAACGTTGTAATAGCAAGTCCGATAATGAAAATCATCATAATAGGTACGACAAGTGTATTAACTTCAAAAACCCCTTGTAATCCGCGACTACCTATAATGAGACAGGCGATTACTGTAATGAAAATACCGAGTTGTCTTGGTAAACGAAGTTGCTCTTCGAATACCGCCCCAGCTCCTGATAACATAACGCTCGTTACACCAAATAATACGAGCAATAATAATGTGTTTACGACATTTCCAAATACATCCCCAAATAAATATTTGTTAAATTCTTGCGCTGAAAATGCACCGATTTGTGAGGAGAGTAACATCATTTTTGTACCGAGCCAAATAAAAAAAAATCCACTTATACATATGCCAATTGTTCCATAAAAGCCATTCACTGTAAAAAATTCAACAATTTCTCGTCCAGTAGCAAATCCAGCTCCAACGACTGTTCCAATATAAGTAGCAGCGACTTTCTTTGCTACTTGCCATTGTTGATTGTCCATGTTATCCCTCTTTCTACTACGATGAGCTTGATTTACTATTATGCATATGTATGAGCTTGGACAATTAGACGTATGAAGTGTTTGAAAACATACATGAATTAATACATATTAGGGAAATATTAAAGGTGTTAAAACTTTGTTACATATAAGCTAATCGTTCGAAAGGATAGGAAATGTATGGTAACATGTAACTAGGTTATGAAAAGATAATCATTACAAAATGATAAGAGGAGTGGATTGTATGAGTACGAAAACAAATGTTGTTGAAGTATTAAACAAGCAGGTAGCAAACTGGAATGTGTTATATGTGAAACTACATAATTATCACTGGTATGTGACAGGACCACACTTCTTTACATTACATGAGAAATTTGAAGAGTTTTACAATGAAGCTGGAACGTATATTGATGAATTAGCAGAACGTATTTTAGCATTGGAAGGTAAGCCGTTAGCGACAATGAAAGAATATCTTGCAACATCTAGTGTGAATGAAGGGACAAGCAAGGAATCTGCAGAAGAAATGGTGCAAACATTAGTAAATGATTACTCAGCACTTATTCAAGAACTAAAAGAAGGCATGGAAGTTGCTGGTGAAGCTGGAGATGAAACATCAGCGGACATGTTGTTAGCAATTCATACAACATTAGAACAACATGTATGGATGCTAAGTGCGTTCTTAAAATAAAGTGAAACTTTAATCAGTGGGGGGCTTACTGCCCATTAAAGCGGGATAAATATAAGAATATAAAGAAAAAAGTCATTGAAAAATTCTTTCAATGACTTTTTTGTGATTTTTCAGTTTTCTTTTATGCTATAATATAGTAAAAAGGAGGCGATGCGATGTTTCGCTTTTTCAAAACTGGAAAAGAAGAGCGTGAAATTACGAAAGATGAATTGGAACAAGCGATGGCCAAGTTTCTAGAAAAGAATGCTAATATCGTTTATACAGTATTAGTAAATGATGATTATACAGTGAATTATGATTTGTTAAAGCCGTATTTACCTGCATTTCCAACAAACCATTTTCTTATTACGAAGGAAACGCTTGAGGTATTTGAACATACAGAAGAAAACTTAAACCTAGTGAAAGAAATTGATATTGTACAAAAGGCAGTAGATCAGTATGTAACAGAAAAAGAAATGTTTCCAATTGTAGAAGGTAGTGAAGATCGCCTCATATGCGGAATGAAACTAGGACCTTACTTAGATCGTATATTAAAAAGAGACTTATATATTTCAGAAAAACATTATTTAGTTTCAAGTAAACCAGATAGAAAAAAACAAAAGAGTGGGTAGATGTATTGAGAACAACAATAAATATATTGTTGTCTTTTTTTTGGTTGTAAAAATATTTATTTTTCAGTCTATTCAACTTTATACTAAATTTATTGGGTAAAGAGGAGTAATAATTGAGTATCATTTTAAGAATAAAGTTATTGTTAGCTTGAGTTATATAACGATTACAGAATGATATAAAGGTTTGAGACATAAATATTATAACAGGTTACGGGGGAGTAGATGTATGAAAAATGGTATGACTTACATTCAATTATTAAATGAAACGTTACATTGCTATGCAAGTAAAGGAAGTTTAGAAGCGTACACTTATATAATGGAGCATGCTAAAGGTATAGTAGGGAATGAGGCTCAAATATATAATTTTAAATATGCATTAGCGAGTGCAGCAGGACTTGAAGAAGAAGCGTTGCATTTAATGAAGGAAGCTATTATAGAAAAAGGTTTTTGGTATGGAAATGAGTATTTAATTTCGGACGACGATTTAAAACCACTACATAAATTTGAAGAGTTTCATCAAATGGTTCAATTATGTAAAGAAAGAGAAGAGTTAGCAAAGAAAACAGAACGAGCAGATGTGAAATATATAGAAAGTAAGAAAAAAGAAAAACTATTTATTGCAATGCACGGTGATCAAGAAAATATAGGAATAATAGAACCATATTGGAAATCTGTTTTGGCACAAAATTATACGTTAGCTTTACCACAGTCTTCGAAAATCCAGTTTTCAGATGGGTTTGTATGGGATGATTTACATAGAGGGAAAGAAGAATTAAAAGAGCATTACGATAAGCTTATAGAGAACCGTACAGTAGAACATGTAATAATTGGCGGTTTTTCTGCTGGAGCAAGAGTAGCTCTATATACAATTTTACAAAAAAATATAGCTGTGGATGGGTTTATTTTTATGGCACCGTGGCTTCCAGAGGTTGAAGAATGGAATGAGTTGCTGGGAGTACTACAGGATAAACATATAAAGGGATATATAGTCTGCGGTGATCAAGATGAAGATTGTTTCGAATGCACACAGCAATTTGTACAATTATTAAGAGATAAGAATATAGAACATAAGTATAAAATTATACCTAACTTAAATCATGATTATCCTATTCACTTTGAAGAGGTATTGAAAGAAGCTATTGAATATATAGGGAATGAAAACAATAAGTAGTAAGAAAAGGAGATGCATCATATGTGATGTATCTCCTTTTTAAAATTATAAATTAAAAGCATTTGCCAATAAGCGATAAGAATTCAATTTATCTTCAAATCGATGAGTAATAGTGACAATCATAAATTCTTCAGTATTGTACGCTTTGCTTAAGTTTATGATTTTTTCTTTTACAGAAGACGGATCGCCTACTATCATACGTTGACGATTTTCTTTTATACGGAATAAATCATACGTGCTATATGAATAATTTTGAGCAGTTTCGATAGAAGGAGTACCAGTTGTACGCTTTCCTTGTTCTAGTAATAAGATTGATAAATCTAAACTAGAAGCAATTTTTTCCGCCTCTTCATTTGTTTCTCCGCAAATAACAAAAATAGCTACGATTGATTTTGGTTTATCTCCTAAATAGGAAGGTTGGAATTGTTTTTTATAGGCCTCCATTACCTCGGGTCCACCGTATCCGTTTATGAACTGTGCGAATGCAAAGGAAGCACCTTGTTGTGCGGCAATCTTTGCACTCTCTCCGCTAGAGCCAAGCAACCACATGTCAGGAGATGTGGGAATTACAGGAGTAGCCTTTAAATTTGCATAATGATGGTTTTCTGGTACTTGATCATGTAAGTACATTGCAACATCTGCAATTTGCTCTGGATATTGATCAAGTGAGACCATTTTTCCTTCTTGAAGTGCGCGAGTTGCAATGGGCATACCACCAGGTGCTCTGCCGACACCAAGGTCAATACGATTTGGATAAAGCGCTTCTAAAACACGGAAATTCTCAGCAACTTTATACGGGCTATAGTGAGGTAACATAACACCACCCGAACCAACTCTCATACGCTCCGTTTTTGCTGCAATATGAGAAATAAGTATTTCTGGACTTGAACCAGCAAGGCTTACAGAATTGTGATGCTCTGATACCCAAAAGCGTGTATATCCGAGTTTTTCAACTTCTTGCGCAAGCGTAACTGTATGTGAAAAAGCTTGGGCTGCCGTACTACCATCTGAAATAGGGGATTGGTCTAATACACTTAATTTGATCATAGAATATACCTCTCAATCTTAATGTACATCCTATTATATATTTACTTACGAAAAATGCGTAATGAAATGCTCAAAATAAAAAGTGGATAAATTATATATCCACTTTTAATGTGAAAATCCTCGTTCATAATGATTCATTTCGACTACATTTAAAATATATTCGTAGTTATCAATCTCAAGTTTTATTTGTTCACGCTCTTTTTTAGATAGATGCATATTACTAAGTTTGTTGCATAGCTGTTGTTTCTTTTCTTCTAAATACTTTTTTGTAGCATTGTAGTCGTAAGTTGGTTTCATTTTTAACCACTCCTTATTTGCTGTTGCTATATTATACGAAGCGTGAAGAGATGTGAGAGCGATCTCTTATGTATTTTCAGTGAATATTCAACTTGCTCTGTTGTTATGTTTATGGAAATTTATGAATAAAATGCACTAAACGACTAATGCCCATTTGATGAAGTAAGGGGTGGAATTGTGCAGAAAGATATAATGTATAACACGGAGATGGATGAAACGTTAAAAATTATAAATAAAGGATTAAAGAAGACGACGAGTCCGAAGCAAATTATTGTAGTAGGGGCTGGCATGGCTGGATTAGTTTCGGCATCTTTATTAAAAGCTGCGGGACATGAAGTGAAGATTTTTGAGGCAAACAACCGGGTAGGTGGCCGCATAGAGACAGTTAGAATGGAAGATACCAGTTTATATTTGGATGTAGGGGCGATGAGAATTCCGTATTCGCATACATTAACGATGGCATATATAAGAAAATTTGGGCTACAGGTAAGCCCTTTTATTAATAGGAATGAGACTGATATTATTTACGTAAACGGCCGAAAAACGACATTAAAACAATATGAAAAAGAGCCAAGTATATTAAAGTATCCTGTGGAAATGAATGAAGTTGGGAAAACGTCTGAGGAGCTATTATTGTTAGCGGTACAGCCTATTATAAATTTTATTAAAAAGAACCCAGAGAAAAATTGGGATGTTGTAGTAAATGATTTTGGCAGATACTCTACAGGACAATTTTTAAAGTATCACCCTTATCAATATAATACTTACTTTTCACCAGTAACAATTGAGATGATTGGTGTTTTGTTGGATTTAGAAGGTTTTTTAGAAAGGTCATTCGTTGAGACATTACGTTTTTTATACATTATGCAAGAGGAGAGCGGATTTTGTGAAATAATAGGCGGTAATGATAGATTGCCAAAATCTTTTTTACCACAATTAGAGGAAGATATTATATATAATCAAAAATTAATGAAGCTACATCAGCATGATAATGGTGTGACAGCTTTCTATCGAAACGAAGAAACGTTTGAATATAGTAGTATTACAGGGGACTTAGTTATTGTTACCATTCCGTTTTCGACAATGCGGTTTGTAGAAGTAGATCCATTTGATTCTATATCTCATGAGAAATGGAAAGCAATTCGTGAATTGCATTATATGCCAGCGACAAAAATAGGAATTCAATTTAAAAGTCGATTTTGGGAAGAACAAGGACAGTTAGGTGGCAGAATTATAACAGATTTGCCAATTCGTTACGCCTATTATCCAAGCTATGGAATTGGAGAGAAGGGACCAGCTATGATGCTAGGAAGCTATACATGGTCTTATGATGCGTTGTTATGGGATGGCTTATCAAAGGGTGACCGTATTTATTACACATTACAAAACTTAGCAACGATATTAGGTGGTCAAGTATATGATGAATTCTTATCTGGTATATCAAAAAGTTGGACGTTGGATCCATATGCACTTGGAGGGTTTGCTCTATTTCAGGCAGGTCAAGAATCAGAGTTGCAACCAGCGATTGTCAAACCAGAGGGAAGAATATTCTTTGCTGGAGACCATACAACGTTATATCACGGATGGATACAAGGGGCAATTGAATCTGGCGTTCGTGTTGCGGTAGATGTAAATGAATTAAATGTATAAAATTCAGAAATTTCTTTACTGTATAGTTTGAGATGGATATTATTATATATAAAAGAATTATAGGGAGTGTTGAAAGTGAATCCATTATTATTCGATTTTCCTTCTGAATTTTATACTGAAAGGCTATTGATTCGAATGCCGAAACCAGGTGATGGTAAAGCTGTATACGATGCCATTCAAGCTTCTATGAAAGAATTAAAACCATGGATGGTTTTTGCACAAAAAGAGCAAACAGAGGAAGAAGTAGAAGTGAGCATTAGAAAATCACATATTCAATTTTTACAGCGTGAGGACTTAAGATTACTAGTTTTTTCGAAAGAAACAGGTGAATTTATTGCATCGGCTGGATTACATCGCGTTAATTGGAATATACCACAATTTGAAATCGGATATTGGATTGATTCAAGGTTTAGTGGAAAGGGCTATATGGTCGAGGCTGCGAAAGGCATAACAGATTATGCTTTTTCTGAACTGAAAGCAAACCGCGTAGAAATTCGTTGTGATTTTTTAAATAAGAAGAGTAGGGCGATCCCTGAGAAATTAGGTTTTAAATTAGAGGGTGTTTTAGAAAGTGCGAGTGTTGCAGTAGATGGAAATGGATTAAGGGATATGTGTGTATTTGCGATGACTAGAAATACATATGAAAAAGAAGAGCTGTAGAGAAACGGCTCTTCTTTTTGTACATTATGGTACAGGATGTCCGTTAGAGCTTTCAAAAATTGTAAACCATTGTTGACGGTCTAAGTTAACTTTTGTAGCAAGTGCGGCCGTTTTAACACGATCTAATTTACCAGAGCCGACGATGGGCATCATATTAGCTGGATGTGCAAGTAACCAAGCATACATAACCGTATCGATACTAGAAACACCTAGCTCAGTAGCAACTTTTTGCACAGTTTCACGTACACGTACAGCACGTTCTGATTGACCAGTAAAAATTTCTCCGCCAGCAAGAGGTGACCAAATCATTGGATTGATTCGTTTTTCCTGACATAAATCAATTGTTCCTTTTTTAAAATGCTCAAGTTGCAGAGCTGATACTTCAATTTGGTTCGTAATAAGCGGGAAATCTAAGTATGAACTTAACATATTGAATTGGGAAGGTAAAAAGTTAGATACACCGAAATGACGAACTTTTCCTTCCTGTCTTAAGCGAGAGAACGCTTCTGCCACCTCATTTGGATCCATGAAAGGGTCAGGACGATGGATAAGTAATACGTCAATATAATCTGTATGTAAATTTTTAAGTGAAGCTTCTGCACTTTGAATAATATGTTTTGCACTAGTGTTGTAGTGAGCAACATAACGCTCTGGAAATTTCGGTGATGGGGGAGCGATTCCACATTTTGTGATGATTTGCATGTTTTCACGTAAGGAAGGCTTTAGTTGTAATGCCTCTCCGAACAGTCCTTCACACGTATAACCGCCATAAATATCAGCATGATCAAAAGTAGTAATTCCCATATCCATACAATCTTCAATGAAAGAAAGTAATTCTTGTTTCGTCATATTCCATTCTGCTAAACGCCAAAAACCTTGAATCATACGAGAAAATTCGAGTGTTTCGGCCATTTGAACTCGTTCCATTATAGTACCCCCTTGATGAATGATTATTTTTTGAAAAGGCTTTCTTACTACATATTATTATATAGTTAGAGGGGCGTACAAACAATAAATATGTTTTGCTACAAAAACGATTATTTCTATATGATATAATGTAAAAACATATAGCTAGAAGGAGAGGTACAAAATGATTCCAGTAACAATATTAACTGGTTTTCTTGGTTCAGGGAAAACGACATTATTAAATCGTATTTTATCAGAGAATCACGGTCAGAAATTGGCGGTGATCGTAAATGAAATCGGGCAAATTGGTATTGATAATCAGTTGATTATGAATGTTGAAGAAGAAATTATGGAAATGACAAACGGCTGTTTATGCTGTACTGTACGTGAGGATTTACTCGTTGCGTTAAAACAATTACTGGACGTAAAAGCAGAAGGGAAAATGGACTTTGATGGATTAGTAATTGAAACGACGGGTCTTGCAAATCCAGGTCCTATTATTCAAACATTCTTTTTAGATCCTGTTATTCAATCTGCATACCAAATTAATGGTGTTGTAACAGTAGTAGATAGTTATCATATACATAAACATTTTGAAAAAGGGCTAGAAGCAAAAGAACAAATTGCATTTGCTGATGTTGTATTAGTGAATAAGTTAGATTTAATTGAAGAGAGTGAAAAAGAAAATCTCCTACATGAACTGCAAGGAATAAACCCGACTGCAAAGTTAATTCAGTCGACTAATTGTGATGTGGATATTCCATCGTTACTACAAATTCAAACGTTTAAAACGAAAGATACGTTACAAATTTATCCTCATACAGAGCATAATCATTTAGAAGGTGTAAAATCGTTTGTACTACGCGAAGAGCGTCCGTTAGATTTACAAAAACTAAATGAGTGGATGTCAGCTGTCGTTCAAGAACTAGGAGAATACTTATATCGCTACAAAGGGATTTTATCGATTGATGGAGTGGATAAACGTATCGTTTTCCAAGGCGTACATACGTTATTTGCTGCTTCGTATGATAGAGAGTGGCAAGAGGGCGAAGATCGAGTAAGTGAAGTTGTTTTTATCGGAAAAGATATTAATAAAGAATGGTTCCAAGCACATTTCGAGGAGTGTGTGAAATAAGTCTGCGTTTATTGCAGGCTTATTTTTTGGACTTAACTAAGTGTTTTGTAGAAAAATACTAGATTGCCAAAAACGAAGGACTAAAAAAACCTGTTTTCACAGGTTTGTATGTTCATCTAAAAGTAACTCCATTACAACACCTACAACAGGACCTTCATCATCAATATCGCCATTTAAACGGAAGCCAAATGACTCATATAATCCCATTGCAAGTTTGTTGTCTGGATGTAAACTTAAATAAATTGTTTTACATTCAAATTTATTTTGTAAGAATTGAATAAGCAAGCGAAGGAAACGTTTTGCGTATCCTTTTCCTTGATATTGTTGGTCAATCATAAAGCGGTCTAACCATACGCTTTTACGTTTTTCACAATACCATCCATACATTGCATATCCTACAAGTGTTTCTCCATCATATAAACCTACTGACGTTCCGTTTCCCTCATATAATGATTCTGCTAAAGAAAACGCATTGCTTTCAATAAATTGCTGCTGGTCTTTTGTGACGTTTAAAGCAGCTACCGAACGCCAATTTTTTTCTGTTACTTCACAAATGTGAAGAGTCATAATTCCAACTCACCTTCTAAATTAATATAGCTTAAAAGCTAATATGGATAATTTTACTTGTTATTTTGGTCAAGTCAAGCAGAAACACATAAAAAAAGAAGCTGAATGTCGTATTCAGCTTCTTATCAAAAGTTGGTTAGTTAGTAGCTTCTTTCAATGTGTTTACGTTTTCTTCCATTAAAGTGAAGTAATCTTTATTATTTTTCGCATCGTCTTCAGAAATAGTAGCTAAGTGATTTAAGCGTAAAATCTTTGTACCTGTTTCTTTTTGAATAACGGATGCTACTTTTGGAGTAGAAAATGTTTCAAATAAAATATATTTTAGATTATGTTCTTTTACTGTTTTTGTAATGTCAGCAAGTTGTTTTTGAGATGGTTCATCAGAAGCTGAAATACCGGCGATAGCAATTTGTTTCAGGCCATAGCGTTGTTCCCAGTATCCATAAGCCGCATGAGAAACTAAAATATCTTTCGTTTTTGCATTCGCAACTGCTGCTTTAAATTGATCATCTAAATCAGTAAATTTTGTTTGAAGTGCTGCAAAGTTTTTTTCGAACTCTTGTTTATGGTCAGGTTGTAATGCTACAAGTGCATTTTTAATTTTTTCTGCTTGTTTCATTGCTAGAGTAGGGTCTAACCAAATGTGTGGGTCTTTATCGTGATGATGTTCATCCTCTTTATGGCCGTCTCCGTGATCATGATGCTCTTCTTCAGTAGAAGTACGCAGTTCAATACCTTTTGATGCATTTACAATTTTAACGTTTTCTTTTTGTAATGTTTTTTCCATTTTTTCAGCAAATGGTTCTAATTCAGCACCGTTATAAACGAATAAATCGGCTTTTGCAACTTGTACTGTTTGTTTCTGACTTGGCTCAAATGTATGAGAATCGGCACCAGGCGGATAAATTGCTTCAACAGTTACATAGTCGCCACCAATTTTTTTTGCGAAATCTGCAAGAGGAAAAATAGTTGTATAAACAGTTAGCTTTCCGTCTTTCTTGGCATTACCTTCTTTTGTATTTGAGCAGCCAGTAAAAATTAAAGTGAAAATAAGTAAGAATGAAAATATAGTCAATCTTTTAGGCATGAAGTTCTCCTCTTTTCTTTTTTTACGGATATATTTTCCCCAATTATAGAAGAAAAATATCATTTTAATACAAAACGGAATAATTACGTTTTAGTTTGCGAACTTAGTATAATACATCTTTTATAAAGTTGCAATAAATAATAATCATTCCGATTTGATTTTGTTATAAAGTTGTCAAATATAGGTGTGTTATTTTTGCGAATACATGCATATGTGACAACGCTGTGTTCATATATATGAAAGGAGGGTGTAGAGGGGGCTGAGTGTTTGGGTTACTTAATGGAAGCTATTTTATTGATATTAGCGGTAGTATTACCATTAGCCGTAGTATTAATTTTTTTAAGAAGATTAATAAGTAATTTAGGAGATGCATCAACCGTAACAAAATTACGAGAGAAAGATGAGAAAAAAGAGTGAGTAAAGCACTATGCGTACGCATAGTGCTTTACTTGTGGTAAAATGAGAGAAGGAAACTCCTAAAAGTTGTATGTTACTAAAGGAGAGAAAAGTAAAATAAGAGGTATATGCATATATGAATAAGCGAACAGCGTTAGTACTTGGTGCAAGTGGTTTAGTTGGGCAAGAGATAACGCGTCTATTACTTGAATCAGATTACTACGATTCGGTTACTATTTTTGTAAGAGAACCAATGCAATGGCAACATGAAAAGTTACAGCAAAAGCAAGTAGATTATTTGGCATTAGAGGAATATAAAGAGTTCTTTGCTGTAGATGACGTATTTAGTTGTCTAGGAACAACAATCAAAAAAGCAAAAACGAAAGCTAATTTCAAAAAGGTAGATTATGAATATACGTTACGAGCGGCTTGTTTAGCTGAAAAACAAGGGGTGCAAAATTTCCTTGTTGTGTCCTCAATGGGAGCGAATCCTAAATCGTTTTTCTTTTATTCACAAGTGAAAGGAAGAATGGAAGAGGAATTGCAAAAGTTAGTAATTGGTGGTATTCACATTTTTAGGCCATCTTTATTAGTAGGAAATCGACAAGAATTTCGCTTTGGTGAAAGAATGGCGGAAAAATTATCTCGTATGATTCCTTTTATATTTAAAGGAGCCTTCAAAAAGTATAAACCAATTTCCGCTAAAGATGTGGCAAAAGGGATGTATATAACTGCATTGCGAGAAGAATCAGGTATCCACATTTATAATTCGAATGAAATTACAACGATAGAATAAATAAAACCGAGAAGAAAAGCTTCTCGGTTTTATTTATTTGTACTGATTTTCCCAGGCGCTCGCTCGTATTGATACGGTTCTTCTAATTCAAAGCCAAGCTCATTGGCGGCTATTCTTGGGAAGTAAGGATTGCGAAGTAACTCACGTCCGATAAAAATTAAATCTGCTTCGTTATTATTTAAAATTTGCTCTGCTTGTGCCCCGGTCGTAATCAATCCAACTGCACCAGTTGCAATGTTAGCATGCTCTTTAATATGTTTAGCATATTGTACTTGATACCCAGGGTAAACATCGATGCGCGCAGGTACAACAGCCCCAGAGCTACAATCGATTAAATCTACTCCTTGTTCTTTCATCCATTTTGTATATTGTACATAATCTTGAACTGTTAACCCGTCAGGATGATAATCATTTGCTGAAATACGAACAAATAACGGTCCGTTCCAAACTTCATTTATCGATTCAATGATTTCGCGTAAGAAACGATATCGATTTTCAGGTGAACCACCATATTCATCAGTCCGCTTATTGGTAAGTGGAGAAAGAAATTCATTAATAAGATAACCGTGAGCACCGTGTATTTCAATAACGTCAAATCCAGCTTGTTTGGATCGTACTGCAGCTTGCTGAAAAGCTAATACAGTATCTTTAATTTGGTGTTTGCTCATTTCTATTGGCATTTTCATTGTTTCATTAAATGGAATGGCTGAAGGAGCTAACGCATTTGTTTCTAATTCTGCTTTTCTTCCAGCATGAGCGAGTTGAATGGCAGCTTTTGCACCATTATCGTGTATAAAAGTTGTCGCTTTATGTAAGCCTTCAATTAAACTGTCATCCCAAATGCCTAAGTCTTTATTTGAAATTCGACCTTCAGGTAACACGGCTGTTGCTTCAATCATAACTAAACCAACTTGACCAGCAGCTCTTGTTCCATAATGAATAAGATGGAAATTCGTTACTTGGCCATCCTCGTTTTCTGATGAATACATGCACATAGGTGACATGACAATCCGGTTTTTTAGTGTAACGTCTTTGATTGTATAAGGTGAAAAAAGTTTGTAATTCATCCAATAGCCTCCTTGATTGAATTTTCTTACATTGTATCATTCTCTTTTTTGTTTTCACTAATAAAACGCTTATACGAAAAATTTTGTCTATTCGTGTTACAATAACAAATATGAATTGAATTGGAGGATGGCATATGTACCAAGCTTATTATGAAAGTGAATTAGGCTTGTTAGAAATTACAGCGAACGATAAAGGAATTACGTCTGTTATATTTGTTGATGAGAGACAAGAAGAACATACAAATGAAATGATAGATCAATGTATAAATGAGCTCGATGAATATTTTAAGGGGAATAGAAAAGAGTTCACAGTCCCGTTGTCTCCTGAGGGAACAGCATTTCAAAAAAATGTATGGGATGCGCTCTATACGATTCCTTATGGCTTAAGTGCTTCATATTTAGATATTGCAGAGAAAGTCGGAAATACGAAAGCTGTACGAGCAATAGGAGGAGCAAATAGTCGCAATCCGATTTCAATAATCGTTCCGTGTCATCGTGTAATAGGAAAGAGCGGGAAACTTGTTGGGTATGCGGGCGGTTTATGGAGGAAAGAGTGGTTATTAAAACACGAAGGTATTTTGAAATGACGTATGGATGGGAAGAGGGATTGTTTTGAAATGTATAAATTGTGGGCAACTTTGCGAGAGAAATCAGTTAAATTGTGAAAGTTGCCAGCGGACTTTGCATACTGAACAGAGTGAAGGAAGTTCGCTAATAGACAAGGAATTAGAAGTATATGTAGGGAGACAATATCCGTATTACAAAAGGAAATGGGAGCTTGAGGAAAAGCGGATTGCTAGGTGGAGCTGGAATGGTTGGGCAGCTATTTTCAATGTAGGTTGGCTCGGATATCGTAAGTATTATTTACCTGCAGCTTTATTTGTAGTGTTATTATTAGCGTGTGATGCGTTTTCTTATTATATGGGCTTCAACGTAGCATTGCCGATCATTAATATGGTGCCTCTTACGTTTCTATTACTCGTTTTTATTTTATTTGGAATGGCGATTTTTACGAATGGATTATATTATCAATTTGCAGAAAGGCGTATATATCGAATAAAAGCAAGAGAAATTCAAGATGAATCGGTTGAAAAGTACCTCATTCGTGATAGTGGTGGAACGAGTAAAATGGGAGCAACAATTGTTACGATTTTAGCGGTTGCTAGTATTTTTATCAGCCATTTCTTTTTCCCGACTGATCGAGATATTATTCAAAAAGTTCGTACAAGCTCGCTATATGAATATCCAT
The DNA here is from genome assembly GCF_051915205.1 of Bacillus cereus group sp. MYBKT111-2. Lineage (NCBI taxonomy): Bacteria > Bacillati > Bacillota > Bacilli > Caryophanales > Bacillaceae > Bacillus > Bacillus cereus group sp. MYBKT111-2. Next base: position 149,885 of record NZ_JBQAEG010000004.1, on the reverse strand, counting down.
TCTTTTCAATTGGTGAATCGTTTGAAAATTATTTTAGAAATCCGGGTTGGGCATATTATCGTGGCACGGAAGGATTAGAATTGGTAGAGTTCCAAGGGGATAGTCCGGATATGTCGAAGAAAAAGGTTACGATCCAATTTGTTGTTGATTATAAATTGGGTGAGATTGAGCCATACTCACTTATGATTAATGGCGAATCTAAAAATGAGGAAGAATTTTTAAAGATAATGGACGAAATATTTAAAGTTCAAAATCCATTTGACATAGAGGATGGATTACAAGTAAAAGAAATAGAAAAAGAAGTGGATAGTAGAGCTCTCTATCCGCTTCTTTTTTGTATATACGAAAATAATATTTGAAATAATCTGAATCTTTTGTATAATAATATGTATTATACTGGCTTTCATTTATACATATAGATTGGGGGAAGGAACAATGAAGAGAAAGGTAACAACGATTGCTGCAGTTGCATTATCGACTAGTATATTAGTTGCAGGTTGCGGAAATGGGGAGAAGGCATCTACAACGAAGAAAGAAGCAGGTAAGGAGGTAGCAGATAAGCAAGTATTAAACTTACTAGAAACAGCAGAAATTCCTTCAATGGATACGTCAAAATCAACAGACTCTGTATCATTCCGTGCCTTTGTAAATGCAATGGAAGGATTATATCGTTTAGATAAGGATAATAAACCAACTCCAGGTATGGCAAAAGATGTGAAAATTAGTGAAGATAAAAAGACATATACATTTGAATTACGTGATGCAAAATGGTCAAATGGTGATCCAGTTCGAGCGCAAGATTTTGTATATGCATGGCAACGTACATTAGATAAAGCAACGGCAGCTGAGTATGCATTTATTTTATTTGATGTGAAAAATGCACAGAAAGTAAATAAAGGAGAGTTACCGTTAGATCAATTAGGAGTGAAAGCGAAGGATGATAAAACGTTAGTAGTAGAATTAGAACAACCAGCACCATATTTTCTTGAGCTTACTTCATTCCCAACATTCTTCCCTTTAAATGAAAAATATGTGAAAGAACAAGGAGATAAATACGGATTAGAAGCAGATAAATTATTATATAATGGACCGTTTACGATGAGTGAATGGAAACATGAAAGAAGTTATCAGTTAAAGAAAAATCCTAATTATTGGGATAAAGATACTGTGAAGTTAGAAGAAATTAATGTGAATATTGTGAAGGAAACAAGCACAGGAGTAAATTTATATGATAGTGATCAAGCTGATCGGGTTATTTTAACTTCTGAATTTGTTGATAAATATAAAAAGAATAAGCCAGATGAATTTAAAACGAAGTTAGATCCACGTATGTATTTCTTACGTTTTAACCAAAAAAATGCAACGTTTAAAAACCAAAAAGTTCGTGAAGCAATTGATCTAGCATATGATAAAAAAGGAATTGCAAATGTTATTTTAAATGATGGATCATTGCCAGCGTATTTCTTAGTACCTGAAAAATTTACGACAGGACCTGATGGGAAAGATTTCCGTACTGTAAATAAAAATTTCCGTGACAGTAAAGATAATGCAGCAAAAGCGAAAAAATTATGGGAAGAAGCGAAGAAAGAACTTGGTCAAGATACAATTACAGTCGAATTACTAAATGATGATAACGGTAGTCGTAAAAAAGTAGGAGACTTTATTAAAGAAGAGTTAGAGAAAAACTTACCTGGTATTAAAGTGAATTTAAAACAACAGCCATATAAGCAGAAGTTGGATTTAGAAAAGAAACTTGAATATGAATTCTCTTTATCTGCATGGAGTCCAGATTATCCAGATCCAATGACTTATATTGATATGTTTGTTACTGGAAGCTCATTTAATGAAATGGATTATTCTAATCCGAAGTATGATGAGTTAGTAGCGAAATCAAAAGGAGAACTATTAAAAGATGATAAAGCACGCTGGAATGCACTTGCAGAAGCGGAAAAAATCTTAATTGGTCAAGATGCTGCCATTTCTCCTACGTACCAACAAAGTACCGCATACTTAGAGAAACCATACGTAAAAGGTATTGCAAATCATACGTTTGGTGGGGACTTCAGTTATAAATGGGCATATATTACAAAAAAATAGTATAATAAAAGATGAGAGAATTTTCGCTCATCTTTTATTTGTATAGGAGGAATTAGAGTTGTTAAAAGGAATCAATCATCTTTGTTTTTCAGTATCTAATTTAGAAGATTCTATTATATTTTACGAAAAAGTATTGGAAGGAGAATTATTAGTTAGAGGAAGAAAACTTGCATATTTTAATATATGTGGAGTATGGATAGCGCTTAATGAAGAAATACATATTCCAAGAAATGAGATTCATCAATCTTATACGCATATTGCGTTTTCTGTTGAACAGAAAGGCTTTGAACGTCTACTGCAGCGATTAGAAGAAAACGATGTTCATATTTTACAAGGAAGAGAACGGGATGTAAGGGACTGTGAATCTATATATTTTGTTGATCCTGACGGCCACAAATTTGAGTTTCATTCAGGGACATTGCAAGACAGGCTTAATTATTATAGGGAAGATAAACCTCATATGACGTTTTATTAAGGGGGGCAAAGAAAGTTGCATGCGCTAGTAATTGGTGGAACAGGAATGCTAAAGAGGGTGTCTATGTGGCTTTGTGAGCAAGGGTTTAATGTTTCTATTATTGGAAGAGATGAAGTGAAATTAGAAAATGTTAAACGGGAGAGTGCTATACCAGAAAATATCACATGCCTTCCGTTAGATTATCATAATGATGACGATGTAAAGGTAGCTATTAAAAGCACAATTGAGCGGAATGGCCCAATAACATTAGTTGTCGCATGGATACACTCAAGTGCAAAAGATGCGTTATCACTTATTTGTAGAGAATTAGACTTGTCGCCTGAAACATACGAAGTTTTTCATATTTTAGGCAGTAAAGCGTCGAGAATAGCCTCACAAAAAATAGGTGGTACGCGATGTAGCTATCATAGAATAATTTTAGGTTTTATATTAGAAGATACATACGCAAGATGGCTTACTCATGAAGAAATATCGGATGGGGTAATAAAAGGAATTGAACGTAAATGTAATGAATGGATTGTAGGACGAGTAGAACCGTGGGAATTGCGGCCAACATGGTAAGGGGGAATTGAAGTGAAGACAACGGTATATGTAACAAGGCATGGTGAAACGGAATGGAATGTAGCGAAGCGAATGCAAGGACGGAAAAATTCTGCTTTAACTGAAAATGGTATACTGCAAGCTAAGCAATTAGGAGAGCGAATGAAAGATTTATCTATTCATGCAATCTATAGTAGTCCGAGTGAAAGAACCCTTCATACTGCAGAGTTAATAAAGGGAGAACGTGATATACCGATAATCGCGGATGAGCATTTCTATGAAATTAGCATGGGTATATGGGAAGGACAGACAATTGATGATATAGAAAGGCAATATCCAGACGACATACAGTTATTTTGGTATGAGCCACATCTTTTTCAGTCAACATCAGGAGAAAATTTTGAGGCTGTTCATAAAAGGGTAATTGAGGGGATGCAGATTCTTTTAGAAAAGCATAAAGGAGAAAGTATATTAATTGTCTCCCATGCGGCAGCAGCAAAATTACTTGTAGGACATTTTGCGGGTATTGAAATAGAAAATGTGTGGAATGATCCATTTATGCATAGTGCTAGTCTCAGTATAATAGAATTTGAAGATGGTAAAGGTGAAGTGAAGCAATTTGCAGATATAAGTCATTTTCAGTAAGCATACAAAAAAGGCCGTGAAAACGGCCTTTTTTGTATGAAAAACTAGCAATTGCGTTTTTTGTACCAGAAGTGATCGAATTTCTTGTTTTTGCAAGATGGGAATTTATGTCCGCCGCCTTCGCAATCGTTCCATTTCTTTCCATCGTCACACGAATCGTCGCAAGAGCCACCGTGTCCATTAGGGAAGAATTCGCATTTTTTACAGTAACATCGTTTTGTCCAGTAAAATTTCTTTTCAAAGCGTACACATTTTGTAACGAACGTACAATGCTTTCTACGAGTACGTTTTGTAACTAACACACATTCTTTTCTACGTGTTACTTTCGTAACGAACGTCCATTTTTGAACGCGAACACGCGTACATTTCGTAACAAATGTCCATTTTTTAACATGCGTACATTTTGTAACGAAAGTACAATGTTTCACGCGAGTACATCTTGTTCTTGGACATTTACAATCGTCGTTACATTCTATTTTTGTAGTACAATCATCATCGCATTCAAAAGTACTTGGATCTTGGTGTAAGAAATCCTCCATCCCAGCACTTTTGATTTCTTCAACCGCTTTTCTAATATCACGTTTCATAGAAATCCTCCTTATCATGTATTCAGGTGAAAAGGTATTCTTTTTCCTTAACATGATATGAGATATGACGTCTTTCTGAACAGGACAAGAGTGTAATTTTATATAAATAGATGATAGCGGATGTATGGACAAGGCGAGTTGCATACATTGAATGAAGAGAACTGAGAAGGGATGAGAAAACATGCTACCTTCATATGATTTTTTTATTCATCCAATGTACTTAGTGGAATTGAAAAAAGACATTTGGTCAGACAGTCCAGTACCAGCAAAATTAACTTATGGAAAAAAGAAGTATGATATTGATATCGTATACCGTGGTGCTCATATTCGTGAATTTGAGAAAAAGTCTTATCATGTTATGTTTTATAAGCCTAAAAAATTTCAAGGTGCGAAAGAGATTCATTTAAATTCTGAGTTTATGGATCCGTCTCTCATACGAAATAAATTATCTTTAGACTTTTTTCATGATATTGGTGTACTTTCACCGAAATCACAACATGTGTTTATAAAAATTAATGGTCAAATTCAAGGTGTATATTTACAGTTAGAATCAGTTGACGAAAACTTTTTGAAAAATAGAGGATTACCGAGTGGTTCTATTTATTATGCGATAGATGATGATGCGAATTTTTCTTTAATGAGTGAGAGAGATAAAGATGTTAAGACCGAGCTCTTTGCGGGTTATGAATTTAAATACTCGAATGAAAATAGTGAAGAACAGCTGAGTGAATTTGTATTTCAAGCGAACGCTTTGTCGAGGGAATCTTATGAAAAAGAAATTGGGAAGTTTTTGCATGTTGATAAATATTTACGATGGTTAGCTGGCGTTATTTTTACACAAAACTTTGATGGTTTCGTTCATAACTATGCACTATATCATAATGATGAAACAAATTTATTTGAAGTAATACCGTGGGATTATGATGCGACTTGGGGGCGAGATGTACAAGGGAGACCACTTAATCATGAATATATTCGTATTCAAGGTTATAACACGTTAAGTGCAAGATTGTTAGATATACCTGTATTTAGAAAGCAATACCGAGGTATTTTGGAAGAAATATTAGAAGAACAATTTACCGTTTCATTTATGATGCCGAAAGTAGAAAGTTTGTGTGAGTCGATTCGTCCTTATTTACTACAAGATCCATATATGAAAGAAAAATTAGAAATATTTGATCAAGAAGCTGATATGATTGAGGAATATATAAATAAAAGAAGAAAGTATATACAAGATCATTTACATGAATTGGATTAATTTTGAAAGAGATTGGAACATTATCAATCTCTTTTTTTGTATAATAAAGAAGTATTGTTAGAATTGGCGTAATATATACTTAATAAAGGATGGAGATGTGGAAACATGACGGTAAAATGGATTGATTGGGTAAAACAAATACAATCTATAGCTCAAGCGGGTTTAACGTATTCTAAGGATGTGTATGATATAGAGCGTTTCCAACAATTACGGGATATTTCCATTTCGATGATGTCACATTATACAAAGACAGATTGGGAAGTTGTAGAGAAGTTATTTGCAAGTGAGACAGGCTATCAAACACCTAAAGTCGATATAAGAGCAGTCGTTTTTCAAAATGAAAAGTTATTATTTGTGAAAGAAAAAAGTGATGGGAAATGGGCATTGCCAGGTGGATGGGCTGATATCGGTTATACGCCGACAGAAGTAGCAGCAAAAGAGGTTTTCGAAGAGACAGGTTATGAGGTAGATCATTTTAAGTTACTCGCTATATTTGATAAAGAAAAACATCAACCATCGCCTTCAGCAACGCATGTATATAAAATTTTTATTGGCTGTAAAATTATTGGTGGTGAAAAGAAAATTAGTATTGAAACAGATGATGTGGAGTTTTTTGGTGAAAATGAATTGCCTAATTTATCAATTGCTAGAAATACAGAAGAGCAAATTAAACAAATGTTTGCCTACATAAAAGAACCTCAGAAAGAAATAGTAATAGATTAATAATGCGTATGCCTGTGATATTGTCGGCATGAAGATATTGGCAGAATGCAACCTTTATGTAATAATGGGATGGTATGTGAAGAAAAAAGGAGATAGGAAATAAAATGTTAGCAAGCATAATAGATCAGTTATTGCAATTTTTTGCAAGTTTAGGTTACTTTGGAGTAGCGCTAGCTTTAATGATTGAAATTATCCCAAGTGAAATTGTACTTTCGTATGCTGGCTTTTTAGTCGCAGATGGTAAAATTAGCTTTGTCGGTGCAGTTATTGCTGGAACAATCGGTGGTACTTTAGCCCAAATCTTTTTATATTGGCTTGGATACTATGGTGGACGTCCAGTTGTAGAGAAATATGGGAAATATCTGCTTATTAATAAACACCATTTAGACATAGCAGAAAATTGGTTTAAGCGTTACGGAGCAGGAGTAATCTTTTCGGCACGTTTTATCCCAGTCGTACGTCATGCAATTTCTATTCCAGCAGGATTAGCTAAGATGCCATTAAAACTATTCACACTGTATACAGTAGTTGCGATTATTCCGTGGTCAATACTATTTATATATTTAGGTGAAAAGCTTGGTGGAAATTGGCGACATATTAAAGAGTATGCATCTGATTACACACATTACATAATTATAGGAGCGGTTCTCTTTGTTGCTTTATACTTCGGTTTAAAGTATTTCAAAAAGAAAAAAGCAGCGCGTTAAAGTCAATGATTTTTCATTGGCTTTTTTATTTGTTTTGGTTCTAAAAAAAAGGAGTTGTCCATAATGTGTAATAATAAAGCGTAGCGGAGGAATGTGATGAAAGGGTCACCGTTTATACGTGGAACGATATTTTTAACAATGGCAACGATGATATCTAAAATGTTAGGGTTTATATATGTTATACCATTTACAGCTATGGTCGGTACGAGTGGGTACGTTTTATACACGTATGCTTATCGTCCATATACAATTATGCTTAGCATTGCGACGATGGGACTACCACTTGCAGTTTCAAAGATGGTATCAAAATATGATCAATTAAATGATTATCATACGGTTAAGAGAGTGTTGAAAAGTGGAATTGTTTTTATGTTTATAATGGGAGTTATTTCGTGTTTTACGTTATATATGCTAGCTCCGCATTTGGCTAAACTTGTAATCGATGGAAATGATCAAACGGGGAATAGTGTAGCGGCGGTCACTACTAATATTCAAATTGTAAGTTTTGCGTTAATACTCGTACCAGTAATGAGTTTATTAAGGGGCTTTTTTCAAGGATTTCAATCGATGGGGCCTTCTGCTCTAAGTGTAGTTGTAGAGCAATTTTTTCGAGTCTTAACCATCTTGATAGGAAGCTTTGTCGTTTTATATGTTTTAAAAGCTTCTATCTCACTAGCTGTTGGTATTTCAACGTTCGGTGCTTTTATGGGAGCGATAGGTGGACTAACTGTTTTAAGTGCGTATTACATAAGGAGGAGAAAGCACTTAAAGAAAAAAGAAATGGCAAGTATACCGCAAACAACGAAATCTTTTTTTTCACTATATAAGGAGCTCTTTACATATTCAATACCATTTGTTGTGGTTGGTTTAGCAATTCCGTTGTATCAGACGATTGACACATTTACAGTTAATAAATTACTTATACAAATAGGATATATGCAAGGAGAAGCGGAGAAGATTAATGCGATAATTGGACTTGTTCAGATGGTTGTACTTATCCCAGTTTCCGTTGCGACTGCTTTTAGTATGTCACTCGTACCTGAGATGACAAAAGCTTATACAGCAGGAAATGTGAAGTTACTGTACAAACATTTTACGAGGACGAATCTATTAGTAGTAGGTATTACGGTACCCGCGGCAATTGGAATGATGGTGTTAGCAAAACCAGTGTATACTCTTTTATTTGGTGCCGGAAATGATCCGGAGATGGGAAGCGTTATTTTACAGTATTACGCTCCTGCTTGTATACTATTTTCGCTTTTTACAGTAACGGCTGCAATGTTGCAAGGAATTAATCAACAACAGAAAACAGTGCTAGGGTTAGTGATTGGCATTATTGTGAAGATCGTTTTAAATATTGTATTGCTTCCGTATTTTGATTATGTAAGTTTTATTATTTCAACATACGCTGGTTATACGATTTCAGTTGGCTTTAACTTGTGGATGCTTTCTAAATATGTTATAAAGGCAACATAAGCTTTTTAAGGCAGAGAGCACTCTGTCTTTTTCTTTGTTTATCCCGCTTTAACGGGCAGTAAGATCCTCACCTCAAAATTCAGCGAAAGAAAAGAAGTTTGGTTGGGGGCGGGCTGCCCGTAAAAGCCCGATTGGTGAGGGCTGAAAATCAGTGGGGGGATGAAGCCCCCCACTGATTAAAGTTTCACTTTATAATATTTTTCTTATAAAAACGTTTTCAAAATAATTTTTCTATTGAAATTTAAACGTATGTTTCATATGCTGAGAATGGCGGTTCAAAAACTGTTATGTAAGAGAGGTAGATTCCTACATGTAAAAAGAATCGGGGTGATAGTATGTTAAATATTTATTTAACAGACCGAAACGGAAAACTACAAGAGGTTGAGGAAATGCAAAAGGGTTGCTGGATTAATGTACTTCATCCAACGGAAGAAGAAATTCAATATCTAGTACAAACTTTAAATGTGGACTTAGATTTCATTAAAGACCCTTTAGATGATGAAGAACGCTCTCGTATTGAAAAGGAAGACAATAATACTTTAATAATCGTGGATATTCCAACAGTTAGACATGATGAAGAAGGAAATTCGATTTATGACACGATTCCAATAGGTATGATTGTAATGCCAGATTGCTTTGTGACAATTTGTTTAGAAGAAAATCCAATTTTTGAACGTTTTATTAATCAACGTATTAAAGAATTTTATACGTTTAAAAAGACACGCTTTGCACTTCAGCTCTTATATACGATTTCTACTTACTATTTAAGATACTTAAAGCAAATTAACAGAAAGACAATCGATTTAGAGCATCAATTAAATCAGTCGATGAAAAATAAAGAGATTTTCACATTGCTAGGTCTTGAAAAAAGTTTAGTTTACTTTACAACATCATTGAAGGCGAATAAAATTGTAATTCAAAAATTAATGCGTAACAGTACATTTTTAAAAATGTATGAAGACGATCAAGATTTATTAGAAGATGTATTAATTGAAAATAAACAGGCTATTGAAATGGCGGAAATATATAGTCATATTCTAAGTGGAATGATGAATACTTTTAGCTCTGTTATATCGAATAATTTGAACAGTGTTATGAAACTGTTAACGTCTATTACAATCATTTTATCATTACCAACAATGGTCTCTAGTTTCTTCGGAATGAACGTAAAGGTTCCATTTGAAGGTGAGGCTCAAGGTTTTGTAATTGTACTCATAATATGTGCAACATTATCTTGCGCTTTAGCATTTGTATTTTGGAAGAAACGTTACTTTTAACGATAAGAAAGCTGCTCTAGCATAGTTGTGTAACTGCGCTAGAGCAGCTTTTTTGCTATGAAATCCCAAATTTTGAATAGAATATAACTTATAAAATGTAATGTATATGAAAGGGATAAATTCCGTATAAGTCTTGTCCAATCAATAAAATGGGGTTAAAATTACATATTGTTAATGAAAAGTTGGAGGAAATACATCATGGAATTGTTTCAATTACCGAAAGCATTCCTGCAAATGAATACAATCTTTATCTCCATATTGATCGAAGCACTTCCTTTTGTGCTCATTGGTGTATTTATTTCAGGATTCATTCAAATGTTTGTGACAGAAGATATGGTAGCAAAATGGATGCCGAAAAACCGATTTCTGTCTGTTTTAATGGCTACTTTTTTAGGGATGATGTTTCCAGGTTGTGAATGTGGAATCGTTCCGATTGTTAGGCGATTAATTGGAAAAGGGGTTCCGCCATATGCCGGGATTGCATTTATGTTAACTGGTCCAATTATTAATCCGGTCGTATTATTTGCAACATACGTTGCCTTTGGAAGTAGTATGCACATGGTATGGTATCGTTCTATTGTAGCGATTATCGTAGCAATCATTGTTGGAATTATATTATCATTTATGTTTAAAGAACATCAATTACGAGATGATCACTTCCCAGAAGTGAATCATAAGCGTCCATTACGTAAAAAAATGTGGGATGTATGTACGCATGCTGTTGAGGAATTTTTCTCGATGGGAAAATATTTAGTATTAGGTGCTTTAATTGCAGCTGCAGTTCAAACGTTCGTACAAACTTCAACACTTCTTGCTATAGGACAAGGTCCGTTTTCTTCACCAGCTGTTATGATGGGACTTGCTTACATTTTATCACTTTGTTCAGAAGCAGATGCATTTATTGCTTCGTCATTCCAAAGTACATTTTCAACAGCATCACTTGTCGCGTTCCTCGTATATGGACCGATGGTGGATATTAAAAATATGTTTATGATGCTTGCGACATTTAAAACAAAATTTGTAATTGTCGTTACAGTTACAGTTACAGTTGTTGTTTATGCAAGCTCACTACTCATTTATGCGATGGGGTGGTAGGTTATGTTTCGAGCATATATATTATTAGGTTTTACAATCTTAATCGCGCAGCTTCATATTTCAGGTAATATTACGAAGTATATTAATATGAAGTATGCCTACTTATCAAAAACAGCAGCTATTATATTAGGTTTTTTAACTGTTGTTCAAATTATAATCGTTTTCCAAAAAGAACATCAAAAAGAAAGAGAACAGCATAATTGTGGTTGTGATCATAGCCATTGCGGGCATGATCATTCGAAAGATGAAAATACTTGGTGGAAAAAAGCATTTTCGTACACATTGTTTTGTTTTCCGATAGTCTCAGGTTTGTTTTTCCCGATTGCAACGTTAGATTCAGATATTGTTAAGGCAAAAGGGTTTCATTTTCCTGTTGCACAAGCAGAAAGTACAGATCCATTTATGAGAAGGCAATTTTTAAGACCTGATACGAGTATATATTACGGAAAAGAAGGATACCGTGGTGTAATGGAGAAAGGGAAGAAAGAGTTTGTAACAAAGGATAGTGTTACTTTAAATGATGAAAATTTCCTAAAAGGAATGGAGACGATTTACAATTACCCTGGTGAGTTTACTGGGAAAAAATTATCATTTAAAGGTTTTGTTTTCAAAGATGATTCTTCTAAAAAAGAACAATACTTCTTATTCCGTTTCGGTATTATACATTGTGTAGCGGATTCTGGTGTATATGGTATGTTAGTGAAAAAGCCAGAAGGTGTAGAATGGAAAAACGATGATTGGATTCAAATAGAGGGAGAAATTTCTACTGAATTTTATCAGCCGTTCCATGCGAACATTCCTGTTTTAGAAGTAACGAAATGGAATAAAGTTGAACAGCCAAAAGAACAATATGTATTTAGAGGAGCCGATTGATAACATCGGTTCTTTTTTATGGACTAAAAGTTCTGAATGTTGTTAATATTAAACGTGTAGTTCATTTAGTATAGTGATTATTGAGATATTAAGGATACATCATTAAAGGGGTGATAACAATGACAGAAGTAAAGGGGAAAACAGCCAATGAATCAAGGGTGTTCAAAACGAGCCGAGTATTTCCAACAGATTTAAATGATCATAACACGTTATTTGGTGGAAAGATATTAGCCGAGATGGATATGGTTGCTTCTATTTCAGCAACGAGGCATGCAAGAAAAGAATGTGTAACAGCCTCTATGGATTGGGTTGATTTTTTACATCCAGTTCGCTCTTCAGATTGTGTTAGTTATGAATCCTTTGTAATTTGGACGGGTAGAACTTCTATGGAAGTATTTGTGAAGGTAGTAGCGGAAGATTTAATTTCAGGTGAGAAGCGTATCGCAGCAACGTCTTTTGTTACTTTTGTTGCACTGAGTAAGGAAAATAATCCAGTTCCTGTGCCGCGAGTAATCCCTGAAACAGAAGAAGAGAAAGAATTACATCGCATTGCAGTGTTACGTGCAGAACAACGTCATATACGTAAGGCAGAGAGTAAGAAAGTAGCTACATTACTAACTTTTTGAATTGAATATTTAGTTGTTAAAGGTATTATAACAGAGCGAAATGTTCTTCATATGAAAAGCGGACACCTAAAAATAGGTGTCCGCTTTTATAGTTTTTCTATCCGCATATCATGTGACAATAACTACTTAGCAGAAGCAAGCAGCACCGACGATGATTAAGAGGATAAATAATACGACTAATAGCGCGAATCCATTACCATGTGCGAAGCCCATTGTTATTTCCTCCTTTTATTTTAAGATACAACATACAATATGCAAATGAGCTATCGTTTGATATGGACATATATCATGCAATGACATATTTTCTTGAATGATATTGTATTAAAAAAGGGAAGATATAGAAATAACAGTAAGTGGAGAAAGGAAAATATCCATGAAACACTTTTTCGTTGTAATCCTTTGTGTAATAGGTGTATTCATTTGGATGAACATCGATGTGGAAATGGGGAAAAAAATGGCTAGTGAATATGAAGTAGGACAAGTTAGATTAGGTGAATTTCAACTGTATACGAGCGGTGAAGAGTTATATACGAATTTATTTGAGGATATACGTAATGCGGAGAAGTACATATATATCCATTTTTATATTGTAGGTAAAGATGAAATAAGCAAAGAGTTTTTGCAGTTGCTCGAGAAAATGGCATCTAGCGGAGTAGAAGTGAAATTGTCAGTCGATCGAATAGGTGGATATAAGCTGAAGAAAAAGGTAATTCGTCAACTACAAAGCAATGGTGTCCAGTTTACGTTTAGTAAAAAACCTAAATTGAAACATTTATTCTATTCGTTGCATCAGCGAAATCATAGACGAATTGTTACGATAGACGGAAAAGTATCATATATCGGCGGCTTTAACATCGGAAAGGAATACCTTGGACAAGATCCGAAATTTGGCCCGTGGCGTGATTATCACGTGCGAGTTAAGGGGAATGGTGCCACGGATATGGAAAGAAAATTTGCTGCTGACTGGAAAGAAGATACGGGAGAAAAAATGCCTGTACATGAAAGTTTACCTGCAATTGGGAATGTAAAATATCAATATTTATTTTCAGATGGAAAAGGGTTATGGGAAAAATATGGAGCGTTTTTAAAGCAGGCTAAAAAATCTTTAATTATTGCTACACCATATTTTGTACCAAGTAAAGAAATGATGAAAGAGTTAAAAGGTGCATTAAACCGCGGTGTCAATGTGAAAATTCTCGTACCATTTAAAAGTGATGCAGTATTGTTAAAACAAGCTGCCTATCCGTATTTGAGAGAGATGAACCATGCTGGAGCGGAGATCTATCAATATCGGAATGGTTTTTTTCACGGGAAAGTAACAATCATTGATGGAGAAATTGTTGATATAGGTACAGCGAATTTTGATAATAGAAGTTTTTATTTAAATTGTGAATCTAATTGTGTCGTATATGATAAAACAGTTGTTGCTGACGTATGGGATCGACTAAAAGAAGACTTCCATAAATCAAAAAGATTTTCGAAAGAAGATTTTGAGAAAATTAGTAAATGGGATTGGTTTTTAGCAAGAATAGCAAATGTTATAGCATCATATTTATAGCATATAGACAAAAAGTAGGGAGGCACTTTCATGGATTGTATGAAAGAATTGATGAGGTATAGTTATATGCTTATATATAAGGTTGGGGAGTATGCAGGACAGGTAAGAGACGAAGAATTAAAGGAGCTATTACAGCATCATTTACCATATATGTTGCAAGCATATAATGAACAAGTGAATTTTCAAGAAGGAGAGAATGTACAGCATATAACTTGTGAACCAATTTCATTTCATTTTCATGAAATGGAAAAGGAAACTGATAGTAAATATACAGGTGATATGTATATTGCAACTTGTTATATTTCGCATTTGAAACGGTTAGCGTTAAAGTTTGCTCAAGTGGCAGTTGAAGTTGCAAATCCAGAATTTCGCTCGTTTTTAGAAAACTGCTTCCTGAAAATGAATCGTTATGCCTATAGTGTATGGCAATATGTCGTGAAGAAAGAGTATAAGATTAAACATGTATATGAAAATGAGAAATTTGCATAAGAGACTAAGGCGGAAAGATAGGCGCCTTAGTTTTTTACTTTTCGTGGAGAAAAATGAATATATGTACATATTTATTATCAGAAAATTTACAAATATTTACCGTTTATTTACTATTTTTCAATCTTTCCTTTAAAAATAGAGAGTAATATGGGATTGTACATATTCTATCAAAAGGAGGAAACGCAAATGAACAAATGGGTTAAATCATTAACTGCTATGGCACTTGCAAGTTCTTTATTAATGGTAGGTTGTAGTAAAGGTGAGGACAAGAAGAAAGAGGACGATACAACAACACAACAAGAGGATAAAAAGGATAAAGAAACAAGTGGAACTGAGAAGTCTACAGATTCTAAAGAAAAGAAATAATGTAATAATAGAGCTTCCTCTTTTATGTGAGGAAGCTTTTTTGTTGTAAATTGATTGAGATTATTGAAGAATAGAGAAAGAATGAAAGAGGGGGAAAACAAATGAAAGTATGTATATTGGGAGCAACAGGGCGAGTAGGTTCAAACATAATTAAATTAGCATTAAAAGATTCAGCAGAAGTGACTGCATTAGCGCGTGATTCAAGTAGAGTAGAAATAAATCATGAAAGATTACGAGTTATAGAAGGTAATGTATTAAATGAAAATGATATAAAGAAAGCGATAAAAGGAAGCGATATAGTAATTAGTGCACTTGGAACGGATCAAAATGGGACGTTAGCGAAGAGTATGCCACAAATTATAAAGAAAATGGAAGAAGAAGGAGTTCGTAAAATCATTACAATAGGAACAGCCGGTATTTTACAAGCAAGAACAAATCTAAATTTATATCGTTTTCAATCAACGGAATCAAAGAGAAAGTCGACAACAGCAGCAGAAGATCATTTAGCTGCATATAAGATACTTAGTAGTAGTAATTTATGCTGGACAGTCGTTTGTCCGACGCATTTAATTGACGGTGATGTGACAGGTATATATCGAACTGAAAAAGATGTATTACCAGAAGGAGGAGCAAAAATAACAGTTGGTGATACAGCGCAATTTACATGGAATCTGTGTAGTGAAAACAAATATGAGAATAGTCGAGTAGGTATTTCATATTAAAAAACCATCCCGAAATTGGGATGGTTAAAAGACGATATAACATACAAATATGATAATCATAATGATTTGGAGAATGGCTTTCGCTACTGTACTGCTTAAAAAACCAACTACAGTAGCAACTCCTACTAGAAAAGCGTCTTTTGGCGCTTTTTTATGCATTAATTCGGTTATAAATACCGCTAAGAACGGTATGATAATAAGTCCGAATGGTGGGAAGAAGAAAGATCCGGCAATGATCGAAATCATTCCGACACGTTCGCCCCATTTAGAACTACCGTATTTCTTTAAGAAATATCCATTTGCAATAAAATCAGCAACGAAAATGAATAGTGTGAAAATAGCTTGAATAATCCAAAAAGAAATCGTTAGTTCTCCGCCATTTATACCAAAATGGTAAATGAAATATCCAGCCCAGACAGCTAGGATGCCCGGGATAATAGGATAAATAAAAGCTAGAAATGAAATAATGAAACAGGCAATGATACAGATTGTTAAGAAAACAGTCACTTTATAACTCCTTTTGTATATCTAATTTATGTACAGCAATTTTTTTGACTTGATGTCCATCAAGTTCTAATGCCTTAAATTGAAAACCGGCATATTCGATGGAGTAGCCAGCTTCAATATTTACGTCAACTGCTTGCGATAATAGCCAGCCTCCAATTGTATCTAAGTCGCTCTCATCAATATGTAAGCCAAACATATCATTTACTTCAGAAATAAGTACTTTTCCATCTAGAACAGTAAGTTTAGGTGTACGTTTTTCAATCATAGGTGATTCATCTGCATCAAACTCATCTTGAATTTCTCCAATGATTTCTTCAAGAATATCTTCCATTGTTAAAAGTCCAGCAGTACCACCATATTCATCCATAACGATTGCCATCTGAACGCGATTCTTTTGTAGATGTACCAGTGTTTTACGAATTGGAACAGTTTCAAATACAGTTAGTACTGGATGTATGTAAGATTCAAGGGGCTTATGAATGCCTTTCGTTTGATCGTGAAATACTTCTTTCGTATTGATCATACCGATAATATCATCTTTATCTTTTTCGATGATAGGGTAGCGTGTATACTTTTCAGTTGCGACGATATCCATATTTTCTTCTAACGTATTTTCAGTAGATAAGCAAATCATTTCTGTACGAGGGACCATAATTTCTTTCGCAACTCGGTCGTCAAATTCAAAAATATTATTTACATATTTATATTCGGTTTGATTTATTTCGCCGCTTTTGAAACTTTCACCTAAAATGAGTCGTAGTTCCTCTTCAGAATGGGCAAGTTCATTTTCTTTCGCAGGTTCTAAACCGAGTAGTTTTGTGAAAAAGATAGCAGTACTATTAAGTAACCAAATGAACGGGTACATAATTTTATCAAATAAAATAAGTGGTCGTGCAAACTTAAGCGTAATCGCCTCTGCTTTTTGAATTGCGAATGACTTTGGAACTAATTCACCTAATACAACATGGAAAAATGTAATCACACTAAAAGCAATAATAAATGATAAAGTATTTGCCATTGTTCCAGTAATATTAATCTTTTCAAAGAGCGGTCGTAGTAAATGTTCCACAGTCGGTTCACCAAGCCAACCAAGCCCTAAAGAAGTAATTGTAATCCCGAGCTGACAAGCTGATAAATAAACATCTAAATTAGAAATGACACTTCTTGCAGCTAAAGCTTGTTTATTGCCTTCGTTTGCAAGCTGGTCAATTCGACTTTTTCGTACTTTTACAACAGCAAATTCTGATGCAACGAAAAAGCCGGAAATAAGGATAAGAACAAAGATGAGAAAAATATTTAATATGTCCAAGTGTATTCTCTATTCCGTCGTTTGGAATAAAGATGTCACCTCCTGCAATTATGTTATACTTTTATAATAAATCCAAATGAAAAGAATAGTCAAAGAAAAAGGGTAAATATTGGTATGTTTCTGCAATGGTTTTTGAATTTGCTGTTATTTTGTCCGCTATACAAAAGGAATAACCCTCTACTTTCAGATTCTAGAGGGTTATTTTAAATTAAGGTTTTGGAATACTTCTCGTTAAAGCGTATGATTGTTGTTTAAAGTAGTTTGTCGTCCATAGTGTTTGAAGGAATGAGAGTATACAATACGGGATATACAAAAGTAATAAGCTAATTGTAACAATAATCGGTGCATTTCCGCCGAATTGAACGATAAATTGCAATAGCCCACTTGCGTGAAAAACGCATTCCATAAAAACGAATGAAAGAATAATGGAACCTAAAATAGATTTATGATTCGAAGTAAGCGCTAAAAACAATGTATCTACAAGGAAAGAAGCTTGTTTTATTTCATATTCATTTGTATTACTTAAGAAAGGAATCCATTTTTTTATTGCTTGCATAACGATAATCATGGAAGTACTACAAACGATGATAAAAGATGAGTAGTAAGGAATCTTTATAAATTTTGTGATGTATAGGAGTAGTAATAAGACTGCGCATTGTAATAATACAGTACATAAAGAATAAGGAATCCATCTTAATAAAGAAGCGAATTTTTTAACCGATTGAGGTGCTTTAAAAAATAAATGGCCAATCCCTAAGCTGATGAAGAATCCGATTGCAAGAGTAAAGGTAAAACGAACAATCGATAAAAAATATATTTCCCACATGTAAGGGAATAACGGTGTTGATTGATTAGCAGTATGTACCATCTCATTTGCTGAGAAAAAGATAGATTCGTGCATCCAATCAATCTTTGGAATTGTCATCGAAGAAAGTTGTGCGAAGTTATGGAAAATGCTTATAAAGCCGGTGATGTATGAGTATTTATGTGTAATGAATAAAGTTGGAATAGGACTAATGATAAATATAATGAGAACACCAACGATAAATTTATATATATGTGAGCGCAATAAAGACATGTAATCACCTACTCTTTGAATATTCAGAAAATTCTTATTCTTATTTTAGCTTTTTTCAGAGCAAGTTACAATATATTTTTCTTAAAGAAGTTTAGTATTGTAGTGGATAGAATTGAATGAAACGTGAATAAATTATGACAAGAAAATAAAAAATTTTCAGAAAAATAAAATAAATTATTTATTTTTTTCTGAAAATATAATATAGTTATGGCACAGAAAGTATTTTAACATAAGGAGGCTGTTTATGAGGATTAAAGGGAATTATGTGCCGAAAAGGGAAGTTTTATTTTGCTCAAGTTCAATTACAGTAGGGGAAGCGCTAGAGCATTTAAATAAAACTGGTTATCGTTGTGTACCAGTTTTAGATGAAAAAAAAGAGAAATATTTAGGGAATATATATAAAGTAGATATTTTAGAATATAAAGGTTCAATGGAAGAGAGTGTATTACAACTATTAAACGATAAAGAAGGATATGTCAGAGAAGATTCTTCGTTCTTTAAAGTATTTTTTACAATAAAAAAATTACCTTATTTATCAGTAGTTGATGAAAAAGGAGTCTTTCTTGGGATTTTAACGCATAAAAAAGTTTTTGAGCTATTAGAAGATGCTTGGGGCGTTCATTCTAGTAAATATTCTGTCATGATTGGGACACAAGATTATAATGGGGCTATTCAAAAATTATCGACAGTATTAAAAAAATATACAGGTATCCAAAGTTTAATGACTTTTGATAATGATGCCTTATTAGTTCGTAGAATTATGTTTACATTAGGAGAAGAGTTTAACGATGGTGAATTAGAGACGTTATTGAAAGATTTAGAAGATCACGGATTTAGAGTGGTGTATGTGGAAGAGATGAAAAATCCACGTGAAGTTGAAACGATAGAATAATATGCAAAAGCCGTCTAATTATGTTGGATGGCTTTTGTTATGTTACGTGTATAAAATTATTTGAAAATAATGATAGGATAATAAGTGAGTTTGAAACAATATTTGTGCAAAAGAATAAAAAATGTAGATAATTTTGATTTTCAAAAAAGTCAATTTGAAAATATGTTTTTATTTTTCAACTAAATATGTTACTATATGTGTGATAAAAACAAAGAGGTCTGACAACTATACTCCGCGCAATACCACTCTAACGATTTAAAAATTCAAAAAAATCAAAAATTAATAATTAGAGTAAAAATAAGGGGACTGGAGAAATTATGGAGAAAGACACTGCTTTGTAAGGGGCATATTTTATCAGCTTGAACAGAGAGGAGGATGCATAGCATATTGTGAAAATAGAGATAAACAATGAAAAAGTGCTATGCAAATGAAAAGCATGAAGGGACGTTTAAGGCCAGGTGATACGGTAGCAATTGGTTTAATGTTATTTGCACTATTTTTAGGAGCAGGAAATTTAATTTTTCCACCAGTTTTAGGGCAACAAGCTGGAGAGAATGTTTGGGTTGCTACAATTGGATTCCTTGTAACGGGAGTCGGATTACCCCTATTAGCTGTAACAGCTGTCGCGTTTGTAGAGGGGGACTTGAAAGCGCTATCTTCTAGAGTTCACCCTATATTTGCGTTTGTTTTCCCATTAATTAGTTATTTAGCGATTGGACCTTTTTTCGCGATTCCGCGTACGGGAGCCGTTTCATTTGAAATGGGTATGAAGCCATTTTTATCAGAGGCATTAGTTTCCGAATGGTACATGCTATTTCTTTTCACTATAATTTTCTTCGGAATAACTTGGTATTTATCTTTAAATCCATCAAAATTAGTGGATTGGTTCGGGAAATTTCTTACACCATTGTTAGTATTAATTGTTGCTGTAATTGTCGGAAAGGCAATTGTTGATCCGATTGGAGAACCAGCTGCACCGCTAGAAGCATACAAGGAAAATGCTTTCTTTGGTGGATTTATTCAAGGATATTTAACGATGGACGCAATTAGTGCGCTTGTATTTGGAATTGTAGTTGTACAAGTTATCCGCTCTAAAGGAATAAAAGAGAGTAATCAAATTGCAAAAATAACAGTAGTATCAGGTATTATCGCTGTACTTGGTTTAACGTTAATCTATTTATCACTTGCTTATCTTGGTTCAACAAGTACATCACTTGGGGTATCAGAGAATGGTGGACTTATTTTAACGAATGTTGTAAATGAGTTATATGGAACAAGTGGTAAAATTTTATTAGGACTTGTTATTGTACTTGCTTGTTTAACAACTTCTGTTGGATTAACATCAGCCTGTGCTGGCTTCTTTACAAACTTATTCCCAAAACTTTCGCATAAAACGATTGTAACAATGGTATGTGTATTTAGTTTAATTGTATCTAACCTAGGTTTAACACAATTAATCGCAGTTACTTTACCAGTGTTAATGATTATTTATCCAGTTGCAATCGTATTAATTGTACTTTCTTACTTCCATAAATGGATTGGGAAGCGTAATACCATTTATATTGGAGCTATTTTAGGTGCGTTGTTAATTAGTTTCTTTAACGGTTTAGAAAGTGCGAATATTAAAATTGACGCGATTTCTAACGTACTACAAATGTTACCATTATATAAAGAAGGAATAGGATGGTTAATCCCATCATGTATTGGCGGGATCCTCGGTTTCTTCTTCTATAAATCAAATGAATCAAGTGAATTACAAAAGAAAGGTGCTTAGGCGCCTTTCTTTTTTTAAAGGGGATTTTTTTGTTTTGTCTAAGTAATAAATGAAAGGAGTGATAAAATGGCTAATTTTGAAGATTTTTTAACTTTGGATTTACGGATTGGGACTGTAACACATGCAGAGGAATTTAAAGAAGCGAGAGTTCCAGCGATTAAACTAGAAATTGATTTTGGAGAGCTTGGAATGAAGCAGTCAAGTGCTCAAATTACGAAGAGATATAACCCAGAAGATTTAATCGGTCAGCAAATCGTTGCTGTTGTAAATTTTCCGCCAAAGCGTGTAGCGGGATTTAAATCAGAAGTACTTGTTTTAGGAGGAGTACCTGAAGCGGGTGATGTCGTATTACTGCAGCCTAATATGGAATTACCAAATGGAACAAAAATTAGTTAATGTAAAGGCGGGGGAACATGGATATTGGACGCGAATACGTACAGTGTGCCATTTCGAATTTTGAAGCAACAAAGAAACAAGGGGAACGGGTGCTTTCACAATTATCATATGAACAGATTGAATGGTCTTCTCATGAAGTAACAAATAGCATAGCAATTATAATTAAGCATCTGCACGGTAATATGCGTTCTAGATGGACGGATTTTTTAACATCTGACGGTGAAAAAATAGATCGTAACCGAGATGCTGAATTTGAAGGTGGTTATTCTTCTAAGAAAGAGGTACTCGCAGCATGGAATGAAGGTTGGGAATATGTTTTTAAAACGATGAATGCACTAACGTCAGAACATTTATTGCAGACGGTATATATTCGCGGTGAAGCACATACTGTCATGCAAGCAATTGAAAGACAAATTTCTCATTATGCTTTGCATATTGGACAAATGATTTACATTGGTAAAATGTTAAAAGAAAATGAGTGGGAATGTTTAAGTATTCCTAGAGGAAAGTCTAACTTTCATTTAGAGAAAAAACGTTCAACATAATAATAGGAAAGAAACCGATATAAAATTGGAAGTAAGAAAACAAGCCAAATGATAGATGGCTCTACAGTCATAAGAATGCTACCAACAATCAGCCCATATATAATAAGAAAGAAATTAATAAGTGTATTCACAGGGATAAATCGTGAGATAAAAACTTGCTGTCGTTTAAAACAATCACTATGAAATACATAAAAGCGGAAGTACCATGTGGTAGTAATAAGATCTTTCTTTCGCGTAATTCTTTTTTTGCATGTATGACAGATGAACGGTGGTTGCATTTCATTGCGCTCCATTTTCTATATTTGTAATAATGTAGGACAAAAGTAGGTACAAAGTGTATATCCCTATATACGCTCCTGATATAAGAAAAAATGGATTTAGTAAAATCCCATGAATACTTGTCATAAAAACTAAGTCTTGCATTAAAACATCATATATATGAATAGAAATGATTGTACCGAGTACATAAAGTGCTAGATATGCCGAAATATGTAACACAACACGGATGGTAGGATGCTTAGCAAGCCAATAAAAAATAAATGATAGTACAACGGGGAGTGTTCCTATTAGTAGTTTCAATTCATTTCACCTCATTAACAATATAGCCTGAATTTAGACGGTCTATTCTCTAGAGCTTGTACATAACTTGAAATAGAGAGGTGATAGTATGAATCGAGGCTTTTTTTATGTGAAATTCACGAGTGTACGTAAGTTAGTATTATTTATTATTGCTACAGTACTAGCGACTTTTTTTCTTATTAGTATGATGGTAACTTCTATGAAAGAGACAAAGTCAACGTATTTATATAATTGGTTAAATGAGTTATCAATGAATGGTTACATGTACGTTCTTGGGAAAGAGAATCATTATTTTACACAGGAATATAGAAATTTAAATCAAGATTTTTCAATATCTTCGTTTCTCTTTTCTATGGCTACGAATATTCGTTTTAACGATGTACGCAGTTTTGTCGGCAAAGAGCTACCTGGTTTCGGTAAGTACGATACAGAAATTGTTATTGCGGGTGAAGGAACAAATTATTCTAACTTGCCTATAGAGTCGAGCGTTCCACTTGAAGAAGTAGTAAAAGAACGGACTGGAGAAGGTGGACAGGCTCAAAAGCCGGATACGAATAAAGAGAAAAAGCAACCAGCTCAAACGACAGGAAAACGACAAGTTGCATTTATTTATCATTCGCATAGCTGGGAATCTTATTTGCCATTATTGAATTTAACAAATGATCCAAATCCGAATAAAGCCACAAGTTCCGTAACGAATATTTCAATAGTCGGCGACCGATTTCGTGAACAATTAGCAAATGAAGGAATCGGAGCAACTAACGACAAGACTGATGTTGGTCAAAAGTTGATTAGTAAAGGGTTAAATAGTAATAGTTCTTATAAAATGTCACGGGAAATTGTACAAGAAGCAATGGCCGGCAATAAAGAATTACAATACTTCTTTGATTTACATCGTGATAGTGCTCGGAAAAATGTCACGACAAAAATAATCGGTGATAAATCATATGCGAAGCTTGCGTTTGTAGTAGGGAAAGGTAACAAAAACTATGAAAAAAACTTGCAATTAGCAACGGCTTTACATGAGACGATTAGTAAGAAATATCCAGGCGTTAGTCGTGGTGTCATTCAAAAAGGATTCCAAACAGGAAATGGTGTCTACAATCAAGATTTGTCAGGACAAGCGATATTAATTGAAGTTGGTGGCGTAGATAATACAGAGGAAGAACTAAATCGATCGATTGATGCGCTAGCTAAAGCGTTTGGTGAATATTTCTGGCAGGCAGAAAAAGTGAATGGATAAAGTGAAACAGAAATGAATGCGAGAGTCTGAAAAAACGTGAGTGTAAAGCTTGCGTTTTTTTGTAATTAATGATGCGTCACAGAATAGACATAATTTGTCGATGTTATAGTAAGATCGAAATTTGTCAAATTATACTGGGAGATTTACAAAGGGATTTTCGGGAAAGTAGAGAAAATCTTTTTACAAGGAAAGCTTTTTATTATGAAATTGGTAGGGTGATTGAAGTGATTAGGGAAATCAAAGTAGAAGATGCAGCATCATTTTTGCAATTAAGTAAGCAATTAGATGAAGAAACAAAATTTATGTTGTATGAACCAGGAGAAAGGAAATTCACAGCCGAGCAACAAGAGCAAATGATTCAGCGCTTTGTAGAAAATAAATATGCAACAATATTGGTAGCAGTTGAAGAAGAGAGAATAGTAGGGTTTATTTTAGTGAATGGAAATCATATTCAAAGAAAGAGACATGTAGCAAGTATTGTAATTGGGATTTTGCAAGAGTATAGCGGGCGAGGTATTGGGACTAGATTGTTTAAAGAGGTCGAGAAGTGGGCAAGATTACATGATGTATGGCGTTTAGAATTAACGGTAATGGCCCACAATACAAGAGCTCAGGCACTATATAAAAAAGCTGGATTTGAGAAAGAAGGTGTCAAAAGAGCTTCTCTTATTATCGATGGAAAGAACATTGATGAGTATGAAATGGCCAAATTATTAAAATAAGAGGTCGTTATATGAAAAAAAGATGGATACTACTTGGTATCGTAGCGGCGATACTCATTGTTGGAGTAGCGGGAATCAATTATAAAATGTATAAGGATAAGCAAGCGCGCGAGGTGAATGTAAATAACATATTTCCGAAAGCGAAAGAAACGATTGCGAATATGGATGGAGATATTGCGGTAATTAGTAATCCGAATTCAATGCTTGTGCTTGTGAATAAAAGTAGGCGTTTACCAGACGGGTATAGACCGCCAGATTTAGTTATTCCGAAAGTGCGCTATTCTAGTGAAGGTGATCAAGAAAAGAAAAAAATGAGGAAAGAGGCGGCCGGTGCGCTTGAGGAAATGTTTCAGCAAGCGGATAAGGAGCGTGTTTTCTTATTTGCAGTCTCTGGATTTAGATCTTTTGATCGGCAAAAAGCGTTAAATACAATGTATAAAAAACAAGATGGAGAAGCCAAAACGGCAATGTCGAGTGCAGTTCCTGGAACGAGTGAACATCAAACAGGACTAGCTATGGATATCACATCACAATCTGCTAAGTTTCAGTTAGAGACAATTTTTGGTGAAACGAAAGAAGGGCAGTGGCTTTCTGAAAATGCCCATAAATTTGGTTTTGTCATTCGATATACAAAAGAGAAAGAATCGATTACGGGCTATCGATTTGAACCATGGCACGTGAGGTATGTGGGAAATCCACAAGCTACATATTTATATGAAAATCAACTGACACTTGAAGAAGTAGCGCAGTGAACAATTGAGGGGAGAGAAGGATTATGACGGTGTTATATAAGAAGAAAGTACACGCATATGTGACAAGAGAAAAAGAAGGAGCTATGCAACTGCTTGTTTTTAAACATCGTGATACACCTGAAGCTGGTATACAAGTGCCAGGGGGAACGGTTGACGAAGGGGAAACGCTAGAAGCAGCGATTTTACGTGAAGTACAAGAAGAGTCTGGGTTACGTCATTTATGCATAGAACGATTCCTAGCTGATTACATCATACATGTGAGAGAAAAAAAGGAATATGAAAAACGCCATTTCTTTCACGTAACATTACTAACAGATGTAAAAGATCGTTGGGAACATATTGTAAGTGCCGGTGAGGAAGATGAAGGCTTAGTATTTTGCTATGAATGGATTGATATTGCAAAATGCCCTGAATTAGCGGGGAAACAAGGTGAGTTTTTACATTTGTTAGATGAGGTATACGTGCAGTAATAATAGGGTCTGAGGCGAAGGTGAAATCG
This sequence comes from Bacillus cereus group sp. MYBKT111-2, assembly GCF_051915205.1. Lineage (NCBI taxonomy): Bacteria > Bacillati > Bacillota > Bacilli > Caryophanales > Bacillaceae > Bacillus > Bacillus cereus group sp. MYBKT111-2. The sequence continues at coordinate 124,075 of NZ_JBQAEG010000004.1, read as the reverse complement.
TTTCAGACTTTTTTTATTTTTCAGGAAATAAAAGGTTTTTACATCGGTAAGTTGAATTCTTATAGAGGGATTGTAGTTGTATATGTGAGGAGCGGAGAAAATGAAAAAGTAATAGAGATATGCTATCAATAAAGGTTTATAGAAGGAGAATGAAAATGGAGATTCAGTTCAATACACTACTACAAAAAGAATTAACAATTCATGATATACAAAGAGCGATGGAAGATGGAAAGTTAACTTCAAAAGAACTAGTTATGTATTACCTTCATAGAATCGCAAAGTATGATCAAGATGGACCGGAAATTAATTCTATTTTAGAAATCAATCCAGACGCCATCTTTATTGCTGAAGCGTTAGATTATGAAAGAAAGATTAAAGGTAAAAGAGGTCCATTACATGGTATACCGGTTTTACTTAAGGATAATATTGAAACGAATGACTCTATGCATACAAGTGCAGGTACAATTGCGCTAGAACAACATATAAGTAGTGAAGATGCATTTCTCGTTACGAAGCTACGAGAAGCAGGAGCAGTGATAATAGGGAAAACAAATATGACAGAATTAGCAAATGCAATGTCATTTGAAATGTGGGCTGGATATAGTGCAAGAGGTGGGCAAACAATAAACCCTTACGGTACGGGTGAGGATGATATGTTTGTTGGTGGCTCAAGTACAGGATCTGCCATAGCAGTTGCTGCTAACTTTACAGTAGTATCGGTTGGAACAGAAACAGATGGTTCTATTTTGAGTCCAGCTGTTCAAAACTCTGTAGTCGGTATTAAACCGACTGTTGGTTTAATTAGTCGTAGAGGTATTATTCCATTTACGTATTCGCAAGATACAGCGGGGCCATTTGCTAGAACAGTAACAGATGCTGCTATTTTGCTAGGGAGTTTAACAGGGATAGATGAGAAAGATGTAGCTACTCGTAAAAGTGAAGGGATAGCAGAACATGATTATACAAAGTATTTGGATGTTAACGGTTTAAATGGAACAAAGATTGGTGTATATAACAACGCACCAAAAGATTATTATAAATCTGGTGAGTATGATGAGAATTTGTTTAAGGAAACAATTGAAGTATTACGTAGTAAGGGTGCGACAGTAGTAGAGGATATTAATATTCCGTCTTTTCATAGAGAATGGAGCTGGGGTGTATCGCTTTATGAATTAAAGCATAGTTTAGATAACTATCTTTCGAAATTGCCTTCTACTATACCAGTCCATTCTATTTCAGAGTTAATGGAGTTTAATGAAAACATAGCAGAAAGAGCTCTGAGATATGGACAAACTAAGTTAGAAAGAAGAAAAGATTTTCCTAATACGTTAAGAAATCCACAATATTTAAATGCAAGATTAGAAGATATATATTTTTCACAAGAACAAGGCATTGATTTTGCACTGGAAAAATATAATCTTGATGCGATTCTGTTCCCTTCTTATATAGGCTCCACTATATGTGCGAAAGCAGGTTATCCGTCTATAGCAATACCTGCGGGATATATGGATAACGGGAGACCATTTGGAATTACGTTTGCAAGCACTGCTTTTCGTGAGGGGACTTTAATTAAACTCGCATACGCTTTTGAACAAGCGACAAAGCATCGGAAATCTCCTAACTTATCATAAATAAATAGGGCAGGAAATCCTGTCCTATTTATTTTGTTCATTAAAGTGACATGTTTTTTTGCTTTGTCTTATCATATTTTAATAAGTTAAATGATAAACAAGCAGAGCACAATATAAGGATTGAAGCGAGAATATAGATCGTACGAACACCGAACAAATCGGTAATAATGCCAACACTCAGCATAGAAAGGCCAGAAGCTGTTGAGAGAAGAGCGCCGTGAGCTGTATACATCTTTGATAATAAAGATGGAGCGACGCTGGATTGTAAAACAGTTGTTTGAGAAATATCTCTAATTTGGTAACATGGGCCCATTAGAATGCATAGGAACAGCGCAATGAATCCACTACTTGTTATACCATATAAAAATGTAAGAATACTAAACAGAAGAGAGCCTATCGCCATAGAGCGTATTAAATTGTTTTGAATGTATGTACTCATTTTCCACGCTAATAGACCGCCAATTAATGTCCCAACATAATAACTTGTATTAATAAATCCCCACCATTCTTCTCCTTTATGAAGGACAGTTGTTACATAAGCCATCGTAATAGCACCGATCCATATCGTCCCTGCAAAAGTTTCAATTAAGTCCATACATGTAACAGTACGGAGAGAAGGGTTTTGAAATAAGAGCTTCCAACCTTCCAATAAAGTATCACCTTTTGAAGAAGAAGGCTCTATTACTCGTTCAGTATGTATGGATCGTAATGAAAAGTGTAGTGCAACACATCCGAAAATCATCAAAATATTATTCATCATGAGTGTAGAAGAAGCACCGATAAGAAGCACAATAACACTTGTAAATGAATAAGCAGCGGCTTGTGCAATTTGTGTGGAAAAGGAAAAAATACTATTTACTTTTACTAATTTTTCTTTCGGTGTAAGGCGCGGAAGAATACCGTATAGTAATGGAGCGCTCCAGCCACTACATAATGAAATGAAAAAAATGAAAATGAATAGTACTACAATGTTTGTGGAAAGGACCGGGAATAATATCATGAATAAAAATAATAGAGCAGTTTTTATCCATTGTAGTGTAAACAGTAATGAATAAGATGGAAAACGATTCATTATAAGTGGTGCAGATGTATTTGCTATAAGATTAGTTATGACTTGTAATAATGGAAAAAGAGCAGTTAATGTAGCTGATTTCGTTGTGATATACATATGAGTTGTAATAATCATTACGTATACGATGTCAGCGAGAGTAATGCATATTTTCGATCCTAAATAGTAAGTCAATGAACGTTTTTGCAATAAGTACACACCCTTTCTGGGGAAAATATGACAGTAGTTATAATCATTATAATTTGAAAAATAAATTTTGAAAGAATTAAATTTTTTGTCACTTTTTGAAAGGGATTTTCATGTATAATGAAGAATATATTAATATAGTATTTTAATAATACTCATTGTAACAGTGAAAATGTACAATAGCTTGTAGTAAGCGCCCACGTATGAGAAAGGGCGGATAAACCATTCTTTTCTTCATATACATATAGAAAATGAGAAAGAAAGTGAGGGTTGCAAATGGCTGCTTGGGTAATTTGGTTTATAATAGCTGGTATTTTATTTATTGCGGAAATGCTGTCGATTACATTTTACATGCTTTGGCTTGGAATTGGAGCTGTTGTCGGAGGTCTTATTGCTTTGTTTGTTCCTGAAGCACTACTGTTACAAGTTGTTGCTGGTGCAATTGTAAGTTTAACATTGACTTTCTTTACGAAAAGAATATCAAAAAACTTTCGGGAAGCAAAAGGTTTTACTGATACAGTAGATATGCTTGCAGGTAAAAAAGGGATTGTTATGCAAGCGATTACAAATGAGGCGAACGGCATTGTGAAAGTGGATGGAGATACTTGGACAGCTATTGCAGATGATTCAATTGATGCCGGAGAAAAAGTTATTGTTATAAAGAGGCATAGTACTATATTAAAAGTAAAAAAGGAGAGTGAATAAATATGGTAGCATTAACGTTAACGATTATTTTTGCACTAATTGTTGTTACATTTATCGCATTAACAATTAAAATTATTCCACAGCAAAAAGTTGGAGTCGTTGAAAGATTTGGTAAGTTTCAGCGGGTTATGCAGCCGGGATTAAATTTATTAATTCCGATTGTGGATCGCGTTCGCGTATATCACGACTTGCGTATTCAACAAACGAATGTACCACCGCAGAAGGTAATTACGAAAGATAATGTACAAGTGGAAATTGATACAATTATTTTCTATCAAGTCGTTGAACCGGAACTTGCGACATATGGTATTTCGAACTATGAATACGGTGTACGTAACATTACTTCAGCAACGATGCGTCAAATCATTGGTAAAATGGAACTGGATGAAACATTATCTGGTCGTGAAAAAATTTCAACAGAAATTCGCTTAGCGCTTGATGAAGCAACAGAAAAATGGGGCGTTCGCATTGAACGTGTTGAAGTTGTCGATATTAATCCCCCGAAAGATGTGCAGGCATCAATGGAAAAACAAATGAAAGCAGAGCGTAATAAACGTGCGATCATATTAGAAGCTGAAGCTGCAAAACAAGATAAAGTCCTTCGTGCTGAAGGGGAAAAGCAAAGTAAAATCTTAATGGCTGAAGGGGATAAAGAAGCACGTATTCGAGAAGCAGAAGGTATTAAAGAAGCAAAAGAATTAGAAGCGCAAGGGGAAGCAAGAGCGATTGAGGAAATTGCAAAAGCAGAACAAAATCGAATTGAATTACTTCGCGAGGCGAATTTAGATGAACGTATACTTGCTTACAAATCATTCGAATCATTAGCTGAAGTTGCGAAAGGGCCAGCAAATAAAGTCTTTATTCCATCTAATGCAATTGAAACACTGGGTACTCTCGGGGCAATTGGAGAAATCTTTAAAGAAAAACAAGCGAAGAAACTGCCTTTAAATAATACAGAAAAAGAACAATAAGAGTGAAAAAGAGAAATGGGATGCCATTTCTCTTTTTTATTATAGAAAATTCAGAGTATGATATAATGGAATTTTTCGGATATTAAAAAGGGGAGTGAAGAAACATGCAAATACTATTAATACGCCACGGAGAATCAGAAGCTGATATCTTAAACGTACATGAAGGACGAGCTGACTTTGAATTGACAGAAAAAGGAAGAAGGCAAGTGCAAAGGCTTGTACAGAAAGTGAAAGCAGATTTTCCGCCAGATTTCATTTGGGCAAGTACATTAAAACGTGCTCGTGAAACGGGTGAAACATTAGCGGAAGGAATTGGGTGTCCAATTCAATTAGAAGAGGAATTAATGGAGTTCAATAATGGAGTGCAAGCAGGTCTTTCATTTGAAGAAGCAAAGAAATATCCCGAGCCAAAGTTTCTTCATGATCGATTTGAAAATGGGGAGTCATTTATTGAGTTTCGAATGAGAATAGAAGGCATCTTTTCTAAAATCGTGACAGAGAATACGTATGACCGAATTGCAATTGTTGCACATGGTGGTGTAATAAATAGTCTATTACGTGCGTTTTTCAAAATGCCCATTTCAATGGAATATTATTTTAAAATGGGAGATACGGGAATAAGCTTAATTGAAATTGATGGCGAACAAAAAACAGTACATTTCATTAATGATACGAATCATTTGGACGGGATGTAAAGATCTATGTACAAAGTAGTATTTTTTGATGTTGACGGTACGCTTTTAAGCGAAATTGATAGAAGTATGCATGAGAGCACAAAAGAAGCAATACAAAGATTAATAGAAAAAGGGATTCACGTAGTTGTTACTACAGGGAGACCATATAGCTTATGTTCGCAATTTAAAGAGCTGGGCATACATACAATTATTTCTGCAAATGGTGCACATATTAAGTGTGAGGAAACGGTTCTACATAAATCAGTACTTTCAAGTGAAATCGTTCATGATATCTCAGAGTTTGCAGAATTACATGGTCACGGTATTTCTTATTTTACCGAGGATTTTGTAATGAACGGAATAGCTTCGGATAATGAGCGTGTAATGCAAGCGCTTAGCGAGACGTTGAATTTAGAGAAGTATCCTGAAAAAAGCAGGGATTTGTTAGAAGAAATTTATTGTTTATGTCTGTATGCAGATGAAATAGAAGCTCAAAAATTTCTTGAAAGATATCCTATGCTTACATTCGAGCGTTTTCATAATTACGTTATAAATGTATTAGAAGATAGTAAAGTATCGAAATTAACTGCAATTCAAAAGGTATTAGAACACCTAAACATTTGCAAATCAGAAGCCATTGCTTTCGGCGACGGTAGAAATGATATTGAGATGTTAGAGTATGTAGAATTAGGTATTGCGATGGGGAATGGCGGAGAAGAGTTAAAAACAAGAGCAGATTTTGTTACAAAGAAGGCGAGTGAAGGTGGTATTTTATTTGCCTTAGAGAAGTTTCATATCGTCTAACATACCTTTATTGAAATAAAGGTATGTTAGGATCTTTTATATGCTCACATAGTAAAATATGAACTTGTCCACGATGATGATAAAAGTGTGTAACAATTTCCAGCAACCATTCAAAGCGTGAATAAGAAATACCCCAATAGGCAGTCATAACTGCCGCTAATTCTTCATGGGAATAGGAAAGAAATGTTTTAGAGAGAAGGTTGTATCCTTCAAGCATTATTTGTTGCATGTACGCAATTGTTTCTGGTGTATGTTCTAAATAAAAGGTACGTAACTCTTTTTCCGTACTACCATTTAAAATGAGTAAATCAGCATGGCAAATAAGAGAAAGATGTGCACACATTTCAAATAATGATCGCTTCGAGTGAATTGGTTGTATTTTTAATTCGTCTTCTTTATATCGGTTAAGCATTTGAATAGAAGTATCAACAGCAACTTGTAGTTGGTGTAATGCAGATTGTACAAACATTGTAATTCTCCTCTTCTACGTATATAATAGTTTCTTGAGGGTATTATATCATACTCAAAATTCCGAAAATTCTAGTAGTTTGACTAGCATATTGAAAAGTATTATATTGTAAAAGGTCATATGAAACGTGAAATAGAATGGAATGCAATTATTGAGTTAGGAGTTAGACCAATGAGTTTGAAATATGGAAGAGATACAATTGTTGAAGTTGACTTAAATGCAGTAAAACATAATGTAAAAGAATTTAAAAAACGAGTGAATGATGAAAATATTGCAATGATGGCTGCTGTAAAAGCGAATGGGTATGGTCATGGGGCAGTTGAAGTTGCAAAAGCTGCTATTGAAGCAGGAATAAATCAGCTTGCAGTTGCGTTTGTAGATGAAGCGATAGAGTTAAGAGAAGCAGGAATTAACGTGCCGATTTTAATTTTAGGCTATACGTCAGTAGCATCTGCGGAAGAAGCAATTCAATATGACGTTATGATGACTGTTTATAGAAGTGAAGATTTACAAGGTATAAATGAAATCGCAAACCGTCTACAAAAGAAGGCGCAAATTCAGGTGAAAATTGATACAGGAATGAGTCGCATTGGTTTACAAGAAGAAGAGGTTAAACCATTTTTAGAGGAATTAAAACGTATGGAGTATGTAGAGGTAGTAGGAATGTTTACACATTACTCTACGGCAGATGAAATCGATAAATCATATACGAATATGCAAACAAGTTTATTTGAGAAAGCTGTCAATACAGCAAAAGAATTAGGAATTCATATTCCATATATTCATAGTTCAAATAGTGCGGGTTCAATGGAACTTAGCAATACATTTCAAAATATGGTTCGTGTAGGTATTGGAATTTATGGAATGTATCCTTCAAAAGAGGTAGATCATTCAGTTGTTTCTCTGCAGCCTGCGTTGTCGTTAAAATCAAAAGTAGCTCATATTAAGCATGCAAAGAAAAATCGCGGTGTAAGTTATGGGAATACGTATGTAACGACTGGTGAAGAATGGATTGCCACTATACCGATTGGTTATGCTGATGGCTATAACCGTCAGTTATCTAATAAAGGGCATGCATTAATAAATGGAGTTCGAGTACCTGTTATTGGTCGTGTTTGTATGGATCAGCTCATGTTAGACGTTTCAAAAGCAATGCCAGTACAAGTGGGAGACGAAGTAGTATTCTACGGTAAACAAGGCGAAGAAAACATTGCAGTAGAAGAAATAGCGGATATGTTAGGTACAATTAACTATGAAGTTACATGTATGTTAGACAGAAGAATTCCACGTGTATATAAAGAAAATAATGAAACGACTGCTATTGTAAATATACTAAGAAAAAACTGAATCGTTATGATTCAGTTTTTTTATTTTTGACAAATGAAAAATGTTCTATTTGTACCGTGTGATTGAATGTCCTTAAAACCTATGGATTCTAGCAAAGAAATTATTTCTTCATTGGAATAACAAGCTTCTTCAAAAGAAAAGTCACTTCTTGTCCAATTATTATCTATGTCATGTTGAAATAGTATAAAGTTCATGACTGCTTTTTTATTGTCATTATCATATGTAGAATCGATTGTACAAACATATTCCGTTTCTGAAATGTGAAAGGACGCGCTCCAGTTTTCTAGAAAACCTTTTTCCATATTCATATCAAATACGAATGTACCTTCACTATGTAATATAGAATAAACATTACGAAAAACACTTTTTAATTCATCTAATTTTAAAATATGGTTTAAGCTATCGCCAGTAGAGATAACATATTGAAATTGCTCATTTATATTGAAATAGCGAGCATCATCAACGATAAAGGCCGCGTCTGGAGCGTTTTGACGTGCGTATTCAATCATTTGAGCAGAACCATCTATACCAGTTACTACAAAATGATTCTCAATTAATTTCTTAGTAAGGTGACCAGTCCCGCAGCAAAGATCTAAAATATGAGAATGTGGTGGTGCGTATTGTAAAACGAGTTTTTCCAAAAGTAGATAGGAGTGTTCAGCATAATGCCCCCAATGTTTATTATAAATGGATGCGAAAATATCATAATCAGAATATATTAGTTTTTTAGACATATGTATTTACCCCGAAATTCTTTACATTATAATAGTCATGCTTCGCTTTCATTTCAAAACCACATTGTGTATATAGTTTTAAAGCATTGTTATTTTTCGTTTCGACGTCTAATTTAATTGTTGAAACTCCTTTTGTAATAAGGGTATGTATCATGGACGTAAGAATATCTTTACCGTATCCTTTCCCTTGATAAGAAGGGGGAACGGCGAATCCTGATAGTGTAGTAGATTGCTCTTGTTTAGAAACTGTAATTGTTCCTATCACTTTTTCATCGATAAGAGCACTGTAAACTTGATGGGAAGATGAATCCATCATCTTTTGTAACCATGTAGCGGTATTTTCTACTGAATCTCCAAACGCTTTACTAGAAATTTCAATCAGATCAAGAAGTGATTTTGAAGATGCAAGAGTAAGTTGTATAGCATTCTTCGTTCTTTTTTGCGCTTCATTTGCTTTGAACTCCATACTATATTCACTATATAAATAAGGCAGCTTCATATGTATTGCAAATTCTTTCCCAGAAGCAGACTCCCCATTCATAATAAGAAGAGCTTCGTCTGCCTCTCTTAATCGTATTTCTTTCATTGCGGTTTGTAAAAGAGTAGTACCTATATGTTGTTTCCTATAGTTCGGATGAACAAAGCCTAATAACTCAAGTTTGGTAGGTCTTTCAAAGTCATACATACTTAATGCACCGACTAATTGAGTATCGTCATAGAGTAAAAAGTCATGTATCTCTTCTTTATTACGAGCAGTTAAAAAGTTTACATGTAAATCTGACGAGTAATCAATTTGATCGTGTTGCCCGCAAATATGAGCTAAATCTTTCATTTGTTGTATTTCACATTCTGTTAAAGAACACTTTTTCTGAATTTCCATTTCATAACCCCTCACCTTCGTATTTAAAAATAGGATGGATGACTTAGCCACTTTCCTAACTCCACACTGCCCTGAACAGATAATAAACGGTACAAATATCGATAGGGACGTCTACATGCTACAAGATTAGGAATAGGCATGATGGTTTCATAACCTTGTTTAAAAGCATGAGCTTCCTTTTCTGTAAATACATATTCTAAGCCGATAAAATCAAATTCTCGGGGAGCAACTGCGTAAGCTTCTGTATCTACTAAACCTGTAATAGTTGTACCATCTGATAAAAACTGAGTAGGGTCCATATCAATTAAAACGAGCGTAGATTCCTTTGGTACCGGTAAGGAAGAAAGTTGTTGTTCAAAAGTAGGAAATGCGTTACGGATGCTCGCATTATTGGAATAAAATCTATTTACAAGTTCTTTACTGACTTTTAATATGTGAGACTTACATTCTTCTAGTGGAACTTGGAAAGTACCTGATGGATTTCCTATAAACTTTGCTTGAAACGAATGAATTTCTGCTAGTCCTTTTCCAAGGCTGAATAAAATTGAATCAGATTGTCCGACAAAGGATTGCAGCGTACTTCCTGTTAGTTTTTCGACACTAACATACTTTCGGCCATTTAAAACATGTTTTTGCAAAATAGTGGGGATGGGCAAGTTAGTATGCTTTTTCAATAATTCGTGTATAAGTTCTAAATGATGGACGTTCCTTGGATCAATTCCGAATAGGTTTTTACATCCCCACCAAAAATCATTATTTGGTTCTTCAGTCATTTTTGAGGAACGAACTATAACTTCTTCAAATGCTGTTTTAACAAGAAACACATCGCTTGCATGTTCTTCATAACCTGGGTGTAAAGTTTGAATAGATAAAATAGGTGAAGCGAATAGTTGTTGTAGCATGAAATTGCTCCTTTTTCTGTAAATTCGATAAATTCATTATATAACAGAATGTGTACGAAGTGGATAATGATAGGGATAACATAGAACTTAAATAAATTTACGGTAAGAAATCAGTTTGAAAATTATTTTTTTCTACTTTTGTATGAATTATCAAAATAATGTTTTGATGATAAATCTGTAAAAATACCCAAATATAAATCTCATATTTTTCAGTAAATGAAGAGTTAAGCGCACTTTCAATAGGGGAATAACGTAGGTTATGAAAAATATTTCTCAATAATAAAATGAAGAGAAAAATGTGAAGAAATAGAATAGATTCCTTTATAATAGTTTTAAATTAATTAATATAATTAATTATTAATAATATTAGATAGGAGAGAATATGATGGCAAACGTACTCGTAATAAATTTCCCTGGAGAAGGTCATATAAATCCGACTTTAGCTATTGTAAGTGAGTTAATTCGGCGAGGGGAGACAGTTGTTTCGTATTGTATTGAAGATTTTAGAAAGAAGATTGAAGCAACAGGTGCAGAATTCCGAGAGTTTGAGAATTTTCTCTCTCAAATTAATATTATGGAGCGAGTAAATGAAGGTGGGAGTCCTTTGACGATGCTGTCTCATATGATGGAAGCATCAGAACGTATTGTTACTCAAATTGTAGAAGAAACAAAAGGGGAAAAGTACGATTATTTGATATATGATAATCATTTTCCAGTAGGACGTATTATAGCCAATGTTTTAAAATTACCTAGTGTTTCTTCTTGTACAACGTTTGCTTTTAATCAGTACATTACTTTTAACGATGAACATGAATCAAGAGAAGTAGATGAAATGGATCCATTGTATCAATCTTGTTTAGCGGGAATGGAAAAATGGAATAAGCAGTATGGAATGAAGTGTACTAGTATGTATGATATTATGAACCATCCTGGTGATATTACGATTGTGTATACTTCAAAAGAATATCAGCCGCGTTCAGATGTATTTGATGAATCATATAAGTTTGTCGGTCCATCAATTGCTACTCGAAAAGAAGTAGGTAGCTTTCCTATTGAACATTTAAAAGATGAAAAAGTGATTTTCATTTCTATGGGAACAGTTTTCAATGAACAACCTGAGCTATATGAAAAATGTTTTGAAGCTTTTAAAGATGTAGAAGCGACAGTCGTATTAGTTGTTGGTAAGAAGATAAATATAAGTCAATTTGAAAACATTCCGGATAACTTTAAGTTGTATAATTATGTGCCACAATTAGAAGTATTACAGCATGCTGATGTATTCGTGACACACGGTGGTATGAATAGTTCGAGTGAAGCACTGTATTACGGTGTCCCGTTAGTTGTAATTCCGGTAACAGGAGATCAGCCTTTAGTTGCGAAACGAGTAAATGAAGTAGGGGCTGGAATAAGGCTAAATCGTAAAGAACTCACTTCTGAATTGTTACGAGAGTCTGTAAAGAAAGTGATGAATGATGTAACGTTTAAGGAAAATAGTCGTAAAGTTGGAGAGTCACTTCGAAAGGCTGGTGGATATAAAAGGGCAGTTGATGAAATATTTAAAATGAAAATGAATTCGTACTTGAAACTTAAATAAATGTTTGAGGCACACTTACTACAATGGGTAAGTGTGTTTCAATAAAAAATTACATAAAAATCACTATAAAGGTGAAACTTTTGTGTATATAAACTGATATCTTTGTATTAGTAGAGAAATTACGTTAAAATAATACTAAGAAAATATATAAGTTTTGGGGGTAATGAATGAAGAAAGTATTTGAATACGTATTATTAACAATTGGCTCAATTATTGTAGCAGGTTCATTAGAGCTTATTTTAGCACCTAACGGATTAGTAGATGGCGGGGTAACGGCTATTGCTATTATGGCGAATAAAGTTGCTGGATTACCGCTTTATGGAGTGTTCTTAGGAATTAATATCCCAATTTTATTATTTACTGCAAAAGTAATGGGAAAGAAGTTCTTTATTCGTACATCCTATGCTAATGTTGTGACAACACTCGGATTGATTTATTTAAAACCATTTCCAGCAATTACAACTTCTGAATTATTAATTGTTCTTTATGGAGGAGTTCTATTTGGTGTTGGTGTAGGGATTGTAGTAAAAATGGGCGGAGCAATTGATGGATCAGAAATGTTAGCTGTTTGGATGAATAAACATTTTAAAGTGCCGATTAGTACATTTTTACTTGCTGTAAATGCGGTTATTTTCATCTTTGTTGCCATTTTGTTTTCAATTGAACAAGCGATGTTCTCATTAGCAATTTTCTATATTGTTACGAAGATGATTGATTTCATATTAGATGGCATTAATCAAGGAAAGAGCGTTATGATTATTTCTGGTAAAAATAAAGAAATAGGCGATCTACTTATGAAAGAATTGCAATTATCCGTTACGTATCTACATGGAGAAGGTGGTTTTTTAGGAGAACATAAGAGAATCATTTATTGTATTACAAACCGTTTCATTTATCCGAAAATGAAAGATCTCGTTCTCTCTGTAGATCCAACTGCTATTATTGAAGCTTCCTATTCAACAGAAACAACTGGTGTCAAACGTCCGGGAAGGGCAATGAGATCAGAAAAATAGTGCATAAAAATAGCTCCACGTAAGTATAACTTGCGTGGAGCTATTTTTATTTAGGGAACCACGCTTTTTTTAGTAATTTGACAACAGTTTCAATACATTCCTCTCGAATACTGCCAAAACCGAGCAATACATATGACTCCTCCCTCACATAATAAACAGAATCATATGTCGAGAGAGGGTATAACTTAATACGTTCTTTTGCAGCTGCATGAATAAGTTCTTGTTCATTCATCCCGTTATGAACGTGAAGTACAATATGGAGTCCGGATTGTTCACCGAGTATATGAACGTTATTTCCCATCTCGTTTGTAATACATTTAATTAAAGAAATATGTTTTCTTTTATATAACGTACGACTTCGGTTAATATGACGTTCCCAATCACCACTTTGAATAAAGGTGGCAAAGGTAAGTTGTTGCAGCGTAGAAACTGTTTGTTTAAACATACCACCAAGTTCTTGGTAAGCCCTTAAAAGATGTGGTGGTAAAACGATATATCCCATTCGTAAAGAAGGTAAAAAAGATTTCGAAAAAGTTCCCATATAAATAACACGTTCATTTGAATCTAGCCCTTGTAAAGAAGGAATAGGTTTTCCAATATAGCGGAATTCCCCATCGTAATCATCTTCAATAATATAACCATTACAATCATTCGCCCATTTTAATAACTCGAGTCTTCTAGATAATGGCATAATGATTCCGAGTGGAAATTGGTGAGATGGAGTGACATATGCCACATTGGAACCGGATTCACGTAAAGCGGAAATATGAATCCCTTTATCGTCTAAAGGGATCGGGTGAACAGGAAGGCCACAACTTTGAATCATAGCAGGTATACGGTGAAATCCAGGATTTTCGATTCCGTATTCTTTTTTTGAACCAAGTAGTTGAAGGAGTAGCCAAAGAAGAGGCTGCGTACCTGCTCCAATAATAATTTGATCAGGTGAAGAATGTACCCCGCGAGCATGATATAAATACTTTGAAATATGTTCTCGTAGAACGAGCTCACCTTGTGGATCTTCTTTAGCAAATAATTCATTTTCATACTGAAATAAAGTTTCGTGTAACGCTCTTTTCCAGTTTGTTATGGGAAAAGCTTTTTGATCAATAAGTCCTTGACTACAATCATAATCATATTGTTCTTTTTCTTTATTGTTAGTACTGCTTGACGCAATTTGTTGTTTCTTTTGAATGACATCAATATCTACTTCCGCAACAAAAATCCCGCGTTTCGGTTTGCTTTCTACGTAACCTTCAGCTAGTAATTGTTGATAAGCGGATTCAACTGTAATACGGCTTACATTAAGTTGCATAGCTAAATTTCTGTGAGAAGGAAGACGTGTACCGGCACGTAGTGATCCATGAGAGATTTCTCGTTTCATATATTCGTAAATTTGTAAGTAAATAGGTGTTTTATTTTGTAACACTAATGGGATAGTCAGATCCATTTGTAGACGCTCCTTTTTATACTGGCCTTATAAAAAAGAATAAAACTGTCACTTAAACTAAGGGCAGTTACTTTCTATAATGATGATATAACATTTAGAAAATTTTATAAATAGTAAGGAGAGAATCATAATGAATATTAAAGAAGTAGTAACAGAGGCAGATTTACATGAAGTATTTCCCGTATTACAGCAGCTGCGAACAAAACTTTCAAGAGAAGAAGCAAGTTCTTTATTTCAAAAAATGAAAGAAGAAAACTATAAACTATTTTCGCTAAGTAACGAAGAGAATGAAGTTGTTAGTCTAGCTGGTGTAGCGATTTGTACGAATTTTTATAATGAGAAACACGTTTTTGTATATGACCTTGTAACCGCGGAAGCTCACAGATCAAAAGGGTATGGTAATGTTTTGCTGTCATATGTAGAAAAATGGGGGAAAGAAAAAGGGTGTAGTTCTATCGTTCTTACATCTGCGTTTCCAAGAATTGATGCACATCGTTTTTATGAAAGAGAGGGTTTTGATAAGGTAAGCTATTCTTTTTATAAAGAGTTATAATACTAAGTAGGTTCCGTATGTAAAAATATATGGAACCTATTTTCTTTTTCAGATTGGAGCTAGGGACAGGTCTAGTCATATAATTTGTCGAATATTAGAAATTAAAAAGGGAATATTGAATTTAGAGAATGTTAGGAGCGTTTATACTTGAAAAAAATAAAGAAATTATCTATACCAAATGATGTAAGAGTCATTATTATTTCTGATATTCATGGAGAATTAGATCTTTTTAAGGAACTACTACATAAAGTTAATTTTAAAGATGAGGATTATTTAATTATTAATGGTGATCTTTGTGAGAAAGGAAGAAATAGTATTGGTGTCGTAAACTATGTGATGGATCTAGTTGTTAGTAAGCCAAATGTGTATGTAATAGAAGGGAATTGTGAGGTTGTAGTTGAAGCACTTGTAAACGAAAATCCTGCGCTAATAAATTATTTATGTACGAGAAAGAATACAATTTTCAATGAATGGCTAGGACAATTGAATGTTACCGTTAATGAAGAAAGTGATATTTGTGAAGTGAAAAACATATTGATGGGTCATTTCTCAAAAGAAATAAAGTGGCTAACAGAATTACCAACAGCTATTGAAACGGAAGATTATATTTTTGTACATGCTGGCCTTGAAGATAGAGAGGATTGGAAAGAAACAGAACGAAAAAATGCGATAGCAATGCCGGGGTTTTTCAATCAATCACATAAAGCAAATAAGTATGTAGTTGTCGGTCATTGGCCTGTTGTAAACTACTCAGAGAAGGCACCGTCTAACAATCCAGTTATTAATAAGGAGAAAAAGATTATAGCAATTGACGGCGGAAATGCGATTAAAGAGGCAGGGCAATTAAATGCATTTATCATTCAGAGGACAAGTGCAAGTGATACGTTTTCTTATACATATGTAGATTATTTTCCGGAGTATGAAGTAATAGCAGATTTTCATGCCGATGCAACAATGCGGGGCGGGGTTACCTATCCACATTATTACATAGAGCCTATGGAGAAGAAGCAAGATTACACAATATGCAGGCAAAAGGAAACGAATACATTACTTTCTGTGAAAGATGAATACATTAAGCAACTTGATTCAGGTGAATACACAGTGAAAACGGATATATCTTGTGCGCAAATAAGTGTAAGAAAAGGTGACATTGTTTCTCTTATTGATGGTAGCTGCTCAGGCTATGATTTAATTAAAAAAGATGGAGTAGAAGGTTGGATAGAGAAAGGGATTTTAGTTGAGATAGAAAAGACGAAAAAGAAAATATTTAGCTGAAATAGGAGGGATGTAACCTCCTATTTTTTTTAAGAAATAGATTGCTTGCTGTCTTTCATAAGTAAATAAATCGTACTCGGTAAAATGACAAGCGTCATTCCTAAAATAATTGTTAGTATAGCATAACCTCTATACGGAGCAGAAACGATAAATGGAAGCCCCGCTAGGAAAATACCTGCTATTATCATTGAACTACTACAAATATTTGAAGCTCTTTTTTCAAGGTGCTTATCATTCCATTCCAATGAAACTGTTGATTTACTCGTATCAATTTTGGAACTGAAATAACCTATTAATATAAATAAAAGCCCTAATCCTAAAAATATAAAATGATCAAGAGGAAGTGAAAAGCCAAGAGCGATAAGGACAATGACAATATCGACAAAAAATAAGAATAGTAAAATAGTATTGCCGATCCAAAGGAGAAATTTCTGATTACTCGCTGCTTTAGATAAAGCTAAAAATAAAAAGAATACGAAAGAACATATAATTATATTTAAGATAACAAAAGTGCCTTTATCCATTGTTGATGTAGGTGTTCCATTGAAGTCCCATTTCGTAACAATACTGAATGGTAAGAAGAAATAGAGAATAATATTTGTCATAATAATAGTAAGAAATAAAGCAATACTAAATCGATTATTCATTGAATCACCAGCTTTCTACATGAATAATTGGTATCTTATAACAAAATTATACAATATAATAAACGATATCTGTTTTGATTTTTCAGAAAAAACATTATAATTATATATGAAATAAAGAGGAGTGTAGGAGGAAATTATGAAAAGCGTAATCATAAAAGGGGATAGAGTAACAATTCGTACAATTGAAGAATCAGATATAAAAACATTATGGAATCTCGTGTTTAAAGAAGAAAATCCAGAATGGAAAAAATGGGATGCACCGTATTTTCCGTTTTCGATGCAAGAATACTCAGCCTATAAGGAAAAGATGCAAACTCGTTTAAAAGAAGAACCGCTATCCAATTTAATTATAGAACATAACGGTCAAGTTATAGGGACGGTCGGATTTTATTGGGAGTATAAACCGACGCGTTGGTTGGAGATGGGAATTGTCATTTATAATCCGGCTTACTGGAATGGCGGCTACGGTACAGAAGCGTTAACGTTATATCGAGATTTGTTATTTGAAAAGATGGAGATTGGTAGAGTAGGGCTCACGACTTGGTCTGGTAATGAACGAATGATGAAAGTAGCGGAGAAAATAGGAATGACTTTAGAAGGTAGAATGCGCAAATGCCGGTATTATAAAGGAACGTACTATGATTCTATTCGAATGGGAATGATTCGTGAAGAATGGGAAGCGCTATGTGTAACAAAGGGGTGAAGGAGTATGTACGCTATTATTGCTACATTTGATCGTGTGTTTACTAATAAAATTACAGAATTGCAAAATGAATTAACAAATATCATTGGCACAAATCAATTAGCCGGAGCAGAACCTCATATTACGTTAGCTGATTATAATGAGTTAAATGTTCATTTGTATAAGGAGAAATTAGGGGAGTTTGTAGCTATTCAAGAAAATATGGATCCAGTAACTTTTCCTTCTGTTGGAACTTTTCCTACTAACGGAACGGTCTTTCTAGCACCGACTGTTACTGATGCATTGTTAAAATTTCATCATTCTTATCATGATTATTTTAACAATTTTCATGACAACCCGAATTCATATTACGTACCGGGAAAGTGGGTTCCGCATTGTACGATTGCAAATAGATTACATACAAATCAGTTTTTACGTGTAATGGAATATATTTATGAAAAATTTGATCATGCAACAGCTTCAATTGAGAAATTAAAATTAATAAAGGTGAATTATGAAAATGGTTCTGCCATTTCTTCTCGTATATTAGCAGAATATAATTTAAAGAGAATGGAGACATCGAGATGACATATGTAATTAGAGAAATGAAGCAGGAAGATATTCATGCTGTACAATCAGTAGCGAAAATAGCTTGGCATGATACATACGAAGGCATTATTCCGAGAGAGATTCAAGACAGTTTTTTAGACGAGGCTTATTCTGATGAAAAAATGAAATATCGTCTTGAGAATACACATTTATTCGTTGCAGAAGAAGAGGGAGAAGTCATTGGCTTTGCAAATTTTTCACCTGTTAGACTGCAAAATGAAGCAGAATTAGGAGCAATTTATTTGTTACCAGATCAACAAGGGAAAGGGATAGGAAGTGCTTTATTACAAAAAGGGTTAACAGTATTAAAAGGAATTCGGAAACTATACATTCATGTAGAAGCAGCGAATGAAAAAGGAAAACGGTTTTATGAAGCGAAAGGTTTTGCACAATTAGAAGAATTTGAAGAAGATTTTGAAGGACATATGATGCAGACAGTAAGGATGGTTTTATACATATAAGGAGGACTAGAAGTGAAAATCTTTGATTTTAGTGAAAAAGTAGGAAAGCAAATTACAGCATTTCAATCTAATTTCATAATGTCGAAAATAGTAAAACATCAAGGGAATATACATATCGGTGCTATGCATTTAAAAGAGAATGGAATAATTGGATATCATGAAGCAGTTGTATCGCAACTGCTTCTTATTGTGGACGGAGAAGGATATGTATGCGGGGCAAATAAAGAAAAAGTGAAGGTGGAAGCGGGACAAGCTGTGTTTTGGGAAAAGGGGGAGCTTCATGAGACAAGTACAGAGCATGGATTAATGGCAATTGTTATGGAAGCGGAGGATCTTGAACGAGCGATATTAATGCCTATTAAAGAGGAGAGTTGTAAAAAATGATAGAAAAGGCAAATCAGGAAGAAACGGACGAAATAATACAATATGCAGCTCAATCGCTTTTTGAAGGTACGAGGGGAAATTGTCGTTTAAATACAGAGAAAGCAATTGAAATTACAAGGCCGATTGTAGAAAAGGGGGCGTATTATTTAGTCGTTAAAGAAGAAAACGTTGTAATGGGTTGGATATTAATAGGGGAAAATACGGACTATTTTTCTCATGAAAAAATAGGGTTTATATACGAATTGTATGTTTTTCCAGAGTACCGCGGGAAAGGATTGTCAAGAAAGTTAATGGAGGCTGGTATTAAGGAATTACAAAAGAATTATTCAGAAATTCGTTTGAATGTATTTGCTGGAAATTTTGCAAAAGAGATGTACGAACAGTTTGGTTTTGTTGAAAGACAGATCATTATGACTTTGAAGTGAGAATAATAGTTTGAACGGGAGAAGAGAAAGAATGAGAAAAGAAAATGAGTATGTTGCGTATTTACAAAGGTTGTATCCTGAATTGCAAATAAACTCTGTCTATATAAATGAAATAGGTCAAAATAATGATAAGAAAGCTTTTGAAGCTGGAATAGCACAATATGTATAAAAGCCGATTTTAAATCGGCTTTTTATTATTATCGATACATCGTCCACATCCCAATGTCTTTAAATCCTAACCGTTTATAAATTCGTCCAGCAGCTGGATTGTTACGTTTTTGGAAAACGATAAGATGGGAAAAGAGTTGTGGATAACGGTAGAGTGAACGTATAAAACAAGTGTATTAGGGGGATGAAAACAATACTAAATTGTTCAATATACGGTTGTGGATAACGACTTTCTTAACGATGAAATCTAATCGTTAGGGAGGTCTTTTATTTTGTCGTTAAAAAAGAGAAAAAGGATTACGAAGATATCTAATGACGGAAAAAAATACCCTAAGCTAACAATTCAACAAGCGCTTGATCTTGCTATCTCAGGTAAGCGTGCAGAAGGGTGTAGGGAAAGGACTGTAAACGATTATATCAAAATGTGGCGGTATTTCACTGATTGGTTATATGTGAATTATGACGTAGAGTATATCGATGAATTAACAGCGGAAGTCTTTCGAGAATATATAAATTATATGAAACACGATAAAAAGCGTTACGATACTCATAAGGTAATACACACAGACAACCGAAAAGTTGGATTAGCTGATACGACGATAAATATTAATCTTAGGACGTTACGCTCAATTTTTAATCACCTGCAACGGGAAGAAATTATTCAAGTGAACCCGATGGAAAGAGTTAAATTATTGAGACAAGATATCGATTTAACGAATTGTTTAGAGGACGATGAAGTCAAATCGATATTGCAGCAACCTAACTTAAGAGATTTCGTAGGGTTTCGGGACTTCGTAGCGATTAATCTGTTACTTGATTCGGGATTGAGGATTCGAGAGCTTGTTAGTTTACGTATTGCAGACATCGACTTTCAATCACGATTTATAACAATTTCACCAGATAGAAGCAAAAATAGAAAGCCACGCTTAGTGCCGATTTCTACACATGTTACTAAGTTAGTTCTACAACTTGTAAATGAAAACAAAGCAAATTTTAAAAGTGATTTGATATTTTTAACAAGTTACGGCGATCCATTGACTAGCATTCATTTTAATAAGCGCTTGAAGTATTATGCAGACAAAGCGGGAGTTAAAGGGAAGAAAGTGTCCGCCCATGTATATCGCCATACATGGGCCAAAAACATGATATTGAATGGATGCGATGTTTTTACTTTACAAAAGATTGGTGGATGGGCCGATATACGTACTATGCGACGTTATATACAAATGGATGTTAAAGAAATGAGAAAAAGCCACGACGAATACTCACCGTTAACAAAATTAAGAAGAACTAAATAAAAGAAAAAGTCCCCAGCGCCAACTGGAGACTCAAAAATAATCGACTTAAAACTAAATAACGGGCTCAATCCGATATTCATTACCTTCATTTTATCGAAAAAAATTCGATGATGCAAGGTCTATTAAGTATTGTCTTTTTTACTAACTATCGGGTTAGTCACGACGTGGATGCCGTACCAGGTCGTTAATTTAAACACGTAAAAGGTTAGCTGTGCCGATGCAAATAAAAACAGCGTAGACACGTTATAAAGCGTTCCCTGTTGCGTTTGTGTCTAGTCTAGGCGAGGACTGCCATGAAAAAGGTCTGGACGGTTGCTTGGCGTGTCACGGCACGGGTAGCAACGATCATGGAAAGACGTATTTAGGTTACGAATAATTGAGGATAACGTCAGTAGTACGATTCCTTCCCTAAATCTTTCCACAAGTAGGACAAGCATTACTTGTAAAAAGTTCGTTGTGGGTGAAAACCGACGTTCCAACAGGGTGTACACTACACGGATACCTTAACCCGATAGACCATGAGAAGTGACAATGAACGTCTACTTTATGTCGCTTTAACTATCTGTTTTAGCGATGTAAGGTAGTCATTCTCTGTCCTAGCCGTTGTCCTTACCGCTCAGCCCATGATGAAGGACAGAGCGACCAAGTCAATAGATTACCTAAAAATAATTATTAAATCTAGAGAAAATCAGTCTGCTTAATTTTATTAAAATAAGTTTTGCAGTAAATGAGAAGCATTTTCCCAAAGACTAGAAGCTATTAATGACCCTGTAATCCCTTCTAAAACATTTCTGATTGTAGACAGACTTTCTTTGAGAATTGTTTTATTTGGGGGATCTAACGTTACTTGTGAATCTAAGGTTTGTATGTGGGCTTTAAGTACTTTCTCCTTCTCCTCATCTAAACGAAGTTGATCTAAGTTGTTTTTTAATTCCTCAAGAAAAGAAGTAATTTCCTGAGTATTAATATTGAGATTTTGTTGAGAATTATTAACACCTTGTTGAAGTTGAGAGTTACTAATCGTGCTGTTTGATATATGGTAAGTATTATTATTTATCACTTGATGAGCTTTTTGTTTTTCTTCGGGAGTGAAAGTTAAATTATTACCTAATACATTATTTGCTTCTAAATCTAATGACCACTTTAAAACACTATCTTTTACTGAGTCTAGTATTCTTGCAATTTGATATTTCTGCAAAATTCTAGAAAAGTGAAAATCAACTTGGAACGTTCGTTGTAAAGCAAGTTCAAACTCAGGAGAGAATGCCATTTCAAAAAAAGTGCTCTTTTCACCGTTTTCTAATATGGAAACAAGTTCAGAAATGGGGTGGTTTATTTTGTGCATCTTTATCTCTCTTGCCATAGTTTCATCGATTTCTGTTAAGGAGACAGGTATCCAACCGCTATGGGGATTAAATACCTTTATTTCTACTTGAATTTCACGGTATTTTGGGATTGTATCATTAGTCTCATATCCATTTAACTCAGAAAAAATCCAAGATTCAAATTCTTGTATTCCCAGTTTTCTTGCTACACTATAAGAATGTCTTAATAAGTCGGTAATCTTTATATTCGGGTTCATTGCTTTTTGTTGTAAATCCCTTACTAATGATCCTGTCATATACACTGCTCCTTTTTCTTATAAAATTATTTACTTTAATAATAATTGAGATACCTTTTGAGGAATTTATTCGGTTATTAAATTATACCATTAATAAACCTAAACTTGCATACGGAGTGATTGAAAGTAAGAAAATAGTCTAATTCTTGATGTAGGATAGACATAACAAGATATGCCGCCCCCCTAACGATATATAATCCGACATGAGTCTCCTTATTGTTACCTTCTGTAAAGCTGATATCAGAACGTTTGGGGCATACGGATATACAAACGACTTTGAATACCTACAGTCATGTGCTTCCGACGATGTGGCGGATAAGTTGGATAAGATGTTTGGGGAGCATGAGATTACGGAATGGTTGAATGAAAGGGAATTTACAAGGTTCATTACTCATAGGGAAATTAAAAGCTAGTAATCTAGACAAAAAAGCACCTAAAATAGGTGCTTTAACAAAATAAAATTCTTTAGTATTTTTGGTTATATTAGATGGTCACCTTACTGTTCTCTAAGGTTACTAATTTTAGAAATTTTAAACCTACCTTGCTAGTTTGAACACGCTGATATTCAGCCCCTGCTACTTTTACTTTTTCAACTAGACCAAATTGCATAAGTATAGGGGCAACGTGATGGTATAGAAATAATTCATCTTTTGCATTTCCTTTTTGATTAGTTAAACCTGATGCAAATGAGTTATTGGTTCCGATAAATAATTCGTAAACAGTAAATTCTTGACCTTTCAAGTTGTCTCCAGGCACTCCATATTCCTCAGGGCGAAGTAGTTGTCGTTCCAAGCAGGATTTAACTTCCTCAAATGATATACCATCTATGTCTGTCTCTTTATCCATCTTAATTTGCATTTGTTGCACCTGCTTTTGTAACTTTGCATTCTCTTTCAACAAATTATAATTGTCTTTCATAATATCATTAACATTTTTAATTTCAGATCCGGAAACCCAACCAGTTAGCTTTTCATTCTTTTCGTATTCTTTCAATGACTCTAGCACAACAATCTTAATATCTTTTAAATCAGAGTAAAACTTGGATATTTTTTTTAAAACAACATCTTTAAACTCTTTATATTTATCGTTATTGTCTTGTTCTAACACACTCATTCCACAATCTTTTACTTTCTGCTCTAAGGCTTCTTTAGTAATTACAATTGCAAAACGAGGCTTTTCTAATTCTTTAGCATATTCATATTCCCAATGCGTATAACTCATTCCTGTCTCAGGATCAATTGAACCATATCTTCCTCCTAAAATAAGCATATATACATCTGACTCTTCTATCCATTTCATAATAGTTTCTTTTTGTGAAGTATCGCCCGCTTTAAACAATTCCATCCCAGCGGGAATATGCCCCGCATTTAATATAGCTTGTACCGCTGCTTGTCTCTCTTCTTCCAAATCTGTAAATGTAGACGATATAAAAACCTGTAACTTCTTTTGCATTTCGCTCGATCTCCTCTTTAACATATTCTATTAGCCTATTCTCAATTTTACCATTTTTCAAGGAATCTAAAAAGAAAACCTCTCAGCTCAATCAATACTACCGTATTCGTATAATTAATAAAACTAAATACTACGTGTGATTTTCATCGCTCGTCTCACACACGGTTTTCGTGCATCGTAATTCGCACGATACCTATCGATGGGAAGTATCGATTTTCCTACGTATATATAGAAGTAACTATAAAATCAACTTTCCAACGTTTCCCATTTTGTTAGCTTCTCGCTCCGTACAGACGCCCTCTAACGAATTTACTATAACGCCATATAAGGAAAAAAACGGTATATATCGAATATAGTACGGTATAGTAATTTGTGACTTTTACCAGGCGTAGGGATCAAACGGACACGCCTCCGGAAATTTTCGATAGTAACAAATCACAATGCACCTGTGAATTGATTTTCGCTTGAATATCCATGAATATCGGCTTTTATTTGGAAATTCTCGTATTTTATAGTTACGATCTATTGTGATTTATTGTACGTTGTAGTAGTCTAACGCTCGTTATACATGACCCTTACGAAGCTTTTAACGTGAATGTAAAGCGTTCGAATTTAACGCCATATTATAGAAGGAAATGCATCCGATAGTTTACAACGCTTTACATTTCGGAAGTCTCGACCGTCTGATACATAGCCGTTTGGAACTTTTGGGAGAGTTGATATTACGGTGCTTATATTAGAAGAAACTCGTTTTGTAGCTTTCTTAATACTTCCGATTTAGTCAGCCTCACCCCTTCGGAAGAGACGTGCCCCGAAAACTTTAACCCTCATTTTGAATGTATGATTATACATAAAAACGTACATTCATTTCGCTTATTCTATTGAAATTGTAGGATATCGATGATTAAATAGACTTATAATAAAAAATCGTACATTCAAAATGTTGATATTAATATGTTTGCGGAAGGGGTATTTCGTATGAATCAATTGAAGGACGTACAACCGATTCGAGATTTAGAACAAATCGATAACATGAAGTGGGGATTGAAACGCCATTGCAGCGAAAGAGATTACATACTATTCTTGATCGGTATTAATACGGGATTACGTGTCGGTGATCTATTAAAGCTAAAGCTATCGGATGTAAAAGGGAAGCGTAAGGCTATCGTTAAGGAAGGCAAGACTCAAAAGAAACGTACCATATACTTAGATTCAATATACGATGAGGTACAAGGGTACATATCCACGTTAGATAGCGAGTGGTTGTTTCCATCACGTAAGGGAGATAAGGCGATCTCACCAACGCAAGCATATCGTCAGCTAAATAAAGCCGCGGACTTTGCAGGAGTAGAAAGCGTTGGCAATCATTCGCTAAGGAAATCGTTTGGTTATTGGTACTACAAGCAACATAAAGATGTAGCGGAGTTGCAAAAGATATTAAATCATAGTCATCCGTCGATAACATTAAGGTACATTGGAATTACAGAGGAACAGATTGAAGATAAATTAAAAATGTTTAAAATATAGTTGGTAAAATAATACCGGCTTTTTTCTTTAGGGGCGGGGGAGGTATTTGGAATTTTTGTTCGCCAGGCACCTGCAAAATCCGTGCAGAATTTAAAACTTTGGGTCTAATTTATGAGATATTACTCTAGGTTTTTCGAGTAGTATAGGAAAAGAGGGTAACGAGCTTTAGAGGAGGAATAGGGGGATAATTACTATTATAAATAGAGAGTTTATTTTCTAAAAAAACTTTACATTTTCATTTACAACTCTTAGTCTGAAAGAAAAGGGGTAATTTGAAATGACAATGGTAATTGCTTATGTATGGAAGGATAAAATTGTAATGATGGCTGATAGTCGTATATCTAGACAGAATAATAAAGGGGAAGTAATGGAATATAGGGACGATTCAATTAAAATTGTTCCATTGAATAGAAGAAGTGTCATTGGTCATTCTGGTACAAGGAAGCTACCGGCAAAGGAAGGATATTTTGACCTACTTCAAATTACACAAAAATTTGTCGATGATAATCAACATATTTCTCGTTCTTGTACAGCTAGAGAAGCAATTGAAGAATTAGCAATTTTATGGAATGAAACTTTAAAAAACTTTGAGGATCAAATAGGTGATGTGAATTTTTGTTTATTATTAGGTAAATGGGAGGAAAGATCGGGTCGTATGTATCCAATGCTATATAATTATTCATCTCAAAATGATAAATATAAATCTTTTACAAAAGGGTGCATTGGGGATCCAGAAATACACCCTATAATGGCACCGTACTTTAATAAAGACCTTGATGGTATGGATTTTGAAGAAACGATTAATCATTTTAAAAAGGGGTTTTCAGAAGTTATTGATAGTAATGTCGAAACCGTTGGTGGTTTTATACATGTGTATGTGTTAGATGCAAATGAAATAGGATCACGCTGGAGAGACCATAGATTTTTTAATATCAAAAATTAATAAATAGATACTGAAGGCCGCAAGTAATTGACTTGATGGTCTTTTTTATTTTCTTCAAGAGTCGACGTAAACGGCTACACGCAGTATAAGGTGCACAATTCGAAAGGGAATACGTACTACATTACGGCTAGTCCAACTTATGTGGAAGTACGTTAATAAACGTAGAAAAGACCGCCTATTACGGGCGGTCGATTTTTTCGTTATTACAAACGTAGCAGGTCCATATTAAACAGGGTCTACTGGTCGGATAGGATCTACTGGTGTCGTCACCCGAACTACGTAAAAAGGATCTACCGGTTGAGTCGGATCTACTGGAAAAAACCCTCGTACGCTAAACAGTTGTCGAGGTGGAATCGTAAATATAACCGGTCCAACAAACGGATTTACTCCTTCAGGTGGACAATAAATATCGTTTTCACCGTCGCCACACTCCCCGTTTTGTAACGTTGTGGTAGCGTCATTCGAATCGGTGTTAACGAGTTTTCCGCAAAGATACCCATAAGAAGGGTATACGTCACCATCGCAAGTATCTTGGTAATTTTGTACCGCTATAGTTATGGTCTGTGGTTCGTCACTTTCGTTTAGAGCGGACAGTTGGACGAAGTCGGTTTCGGCATTACGGAATAAAGGACCGGATGTATACGTTTGGTAGCGAGGCTCACAATGGCATTCACATTCGCACTTATGGTGGTGTTTACGTTTCTTCCGGCAGCACTTATGTGACCGATCGTAATAATAGTTTGTCATATTAATTACGTACCTCCTTTCGTTTTAGTACATGCTATCTTGAGTTATTGAGGTGATACCATTGAAGGCAGAATAGTAACACACGGGAATATAGTAGCAGTTAATACACGAGTGGTAACAAATCTATCATTTATAAATGGATCAGTGTTTATTACTATTCTAAGTTCATAAGTGTAAATTCGAAAAAATTTGAAATGCGTAAATCAAAAAAGGCACTAGTATAAGCTATTATATTTCCAGTGCGTAATAACTCCATTGTCACTGGAGCAATGTATCCACCGGTTTCATTTTTAAACACTACATTTGCTGTCGCTTCTAATTTAACAACAGAATTTGATCTTCTAATGATAAAAGGTGGGATTGTAAGAACAATTGTCGAGTCGTTTTGCGGTATTTCAAGTTGGTTTTTGTTTGTACTCTTATACACGAAGAGCACATAAAATAAAACAATATAGCATTATATTATGCTGTTCAGTTCCTCTTCCTTACAATACTCAGATCCATATCCTTTATATCAATTACAGAAACACTAGTTACATATGTAAAAAACTATTATATCGTCATGGATATCGATGCTGGTTTACAGGGAAGATAACCAATGATACTGAAATATTGTAGGTACAACTGAGTGGATATTGTTGAACTGATAATTTTAATAGTTAAAGTGTTTTTTATAGTTTGAAATTTTATACAGTTACCTAGAAATAATGTAATATAGAACTGAAGTTTAAAGGTTATAGGGGATGAATTGATGGTTAAAATAATGTATATTCCAGAAAAAAGATTTAGTGAAGAGGATAACATAATCAATGTTTCAGCGAAAGAGTTGGAAAAGTTGCAAGAAATAGGGGCATGTAGCCCTATGTTTGGTGAATATCTAAGTGAAGAAACGGAAGTGGAAGCGGAAGATATTGATGAGAAACAACAGCGTTATGATTATGCCTCGGATCTAAGACTGAATAAACTCGATTACGAACAGTATACAAAGGCTTGGGAGAATTTTTCTTCGTTAAAAAAGAACATTGCTGAATATAAAATTAGTATAGGTGATTGTTCTCCTATAGAAATTATGTCAAATGGTTATCGTTATAAAAATATTAAGATTATTGCTCAAGAAACATTGGAACGATATTTGAATAATGAAGATAGAAATTTAGCTTATATTCCATGGTTTGCTCTATATTTTATTATTGTTACAAGAAAAGAAAATGAAGATAAAACCACGGCATATGGAAAAGAGTATATAGATAATCCGGATGTTAAATATGACTTTAATGATGAAAAATGTGTTTATATTGGCCAAACAACTGCGAATCGATTTAAAGGTGGACATAAGGCTTTTACTAAGTTGAATGCGTCTAAATTCGAAGGTTATGAAAAAAGAGTATATATGGCATCAGTTTCAATTAAGTTTGAGGATTCGAATATTTATATTCCATTGGAATTTATACCGAAAAGAGAATTTGTTGATGATATAAGAGATTATATCGAATCTGCATTAATTTTTTATATAGATAACGAATTCAATAAAGAATGGAATGATCGGATAAAAACAAGTAATTACAAATTTGTAGATAATGTTAATGAGCTTCATCCAACTCGTAATATTACATTAAATTTAAACTCGCGTGGTGAATATGCGGAGACACAATTTTTTAAGAATAACTTCCCTACTATTGATCAATATAAAAAAAAGTTAGGTTATTGAAAGAGTGAGAAAAAGCAAAACTATAATAAAAAGACCGCCTATTACGGGCGGTTGATTTCTTATAATGATTTAATGTCATGTATAAGTTCTTTAATATCTCGTTCTTCACCTTTTTCAAACGACTGAATAAAATTGTTTAATTTAGCTTCGTAGTTTTTGATAGCTTCTGTTTCACCTTTAACGCCTTTGATATCGCCCACATGTTCAAGAACTAACTTTAAATCACCTGAAAGCATTTTTGTATCAACTTCAGATAGTTTTCCTTCGTTAGTGGACGATTTTTTTAAATCGACAATAGTTTTATCAGTTGTCATAAGTACTTTACGGATTGTCCCTTTGGTATTTGTAACTTCTTTTTCCATCTCTGCTTGCTTTTTCTTTTCTTCTTTTTCTTTTCGTTTATTTTCCCCTTTAGCATCTTTCTCTTGCTGCTTACGTTGTTTCTACACTTCTTTTTCGGCTTGTTTTTGTGCTTTTTCTTGTGTCGCTGTCTCTTTCGCTTCTTTATCTTGCGGAGTACATCTAGTAGAAAGTATGAGTGACGCACCAATAATAATCAACTCTAATTTACTTATCCATCCCTTAGTCATTTATTTCACTCTCATTTGCTTATTCAAATATAAGTGTATCAAATTAAGGGGTATATTGGATTGTTTACCTATTTTTCCAACAAAAAAGAACGCCTTATTTAGCATTCTCATCTTCTATAATCGATAGTAATTCATTCATATCAGTAATATTTAACTTATCAGCAATCTTTTCTAGTGCTTCTTTCGGGTATCTTTTCATTTTTCCACTTGCTAGTTCGCTTATTGTTCGTGTGGATAACCCATTCTCATCATCGATTAAATCTTTTTGATCCATACCGCGAGATTTTAATATATCGCGTAATTTAACTTCGATTTTTTTGGCCAATATATATCACTCCTTGTCTATATTATATAGTCAAAGAAGAATTACGTAAAATGTAATTTTAGAGTTGACAGTTACGGTAAACGTAATTTATGATGTGTATATCAGTTACGGTAAACGTAATTCAGGAGTATAAAAATGGATTTACAAAATATCAAAGAGGTAAATGTAAAAATCATGCTAGAGAATGGTGACGGTAGCAGCGTTGCATGTTTCGAAAAGGCTTGGAAAATCAGCGAGTTTCTTATTCTAAGTGTTTATGAAAATGGCGTGGAGATTAACGAATTTCACTACAATCAAGTCGGCGATATTGTACTTGGAAATGAGGTATTGGGGTTACATGGTGAGATAAATGAAAGTGCAATCGATTTTGAAACGTTCCGTAATATGTCAGCATTAGAGTTCTTGGTTGCTATTTCTTCACTCCAATGGGAATTATACTAAGGGGCGTTGAGGATGTTCGCAAAATTAAACGATTACTTCGGTTTAGACACGTTATCTGATCGTATTTGGTATTGGGGAGTTTTTTGCGTAGGTGGAACGTTATTCTTAATCGACATGGCAATTGCGTTTATTTTATAAATCCGAAAAAGTGAGTCGTAGCATTCGCCTGTGATAGGCAGGCAGGTGAATCAGCGACTGAAGTGGTGCGTTAAGGTGGCATGGAGCCTTAAGGTTGGCGCTTTAAGATTGTGTGTGACTTTTTGTCATCAGCCTATAAATAAAAGGGGGAAACAGAGGTGGGGAAAATCACGGTTAATTTGCATTATCAAGACGTAGATGGATTAAAGGAATTGAAGTATGAAGCGTATTTATTATCAGATTGGGTATATTACGAGTTTAATGGAGAGAGTCTAACTTTCCGAGAAATACCTTTGTGCGAACGCGGTAAAAAAGAGTTAACGATTTACGATTCAGATAGTTACAGAGCGGTTGAAATTTACTGTAGAGCGGCAATTGAAAATATACACGAAATGAGCGCCATAGAATTTATCGAAGCGGTACTAGAAGGACAGGGTTAAACCAGCGGCAACTGGTCAGAAAACAAACCCGGGCAAGACGAGACGAAAACGAAGACAATTTTATATATAGAACGATAAAAGAGCGTGCGCCTACACACGTTCTTTTATGCGTTTATTTAATCGAAAAGTGCGCGAAAAGAGCAACTCACGCGTCCTAATAAGTATAGGTGGTAAAAATTACGAAGGAGGACGTTTGTATGGAAAAAGAAATTGAAGATGCAAATATCCTAGCGGAAGATACACTTAAAAAAAATTTCGGCGATCCTACCGGTTTTTCACGTGTATCGAATTCGCTGGTGAGACTATACACGTTATTACCTGAATTTAATTCCGATATTGTGGGCTTGTATGCTTATATGCGGTCTTGGCGAAATACAAATAACGAGGATTTATTACATACAGTATGGCATTGCCGAGAGTATTTGCAACTGCAATCCGGAATGGGGAGAAAAGCGTTTAATACTAGATTGAAAGTTTTAGAAACCTATGGATTGGTGGAGATTAAAAAATCGCCAATGGTGGCAAATAAAGATTATTTTATCGTTCATGACCCGTTAAAACGCGACGATTTCCTCAAAACCTATCAGCAATATGTCGATGAGTTTTTAGAAAAGGCTACCGAAATTGAAGTTCGGAATAAAACGTATAGGGAACGTAGGTATGAGGAGCAACGACAACGATTATATGACGATATTCGAAAGAGTCATGAAGCTAGAAAAGTACCGAGTGTCCCAAAGGAACATTCTGATAGTGATGGGGAGTCCATTACGGACTATCTATAATGATTCTTTGTTCGAAAGGAACGTAGAGTAAGCAATGTATTAAGTAAGCAACTTATATAAGTAAGCAACATATTGCAAGGCTATTCGCTTACACTCACAAGCCTTGGGAATCATTTTCTAACGAAAATACTTCCTATTTAATATAGTCGTTGAATTACTTATCAATATATAGAATCGATGGTATTTAAAAGAAATAGAAAGAAAGACAAGCCGAGTGTTCCTTTTGGACAATCCGAAATATAGAGAACTAGAGGAGGTTATTAAAACGAATGAAATAATCTACCGCAATCCAGGCGAAGGAGCGATTGATTTCGCGGAACATTTTACTAGTGACTTAAAGAGCTATGAGGCGCTACCAATAATCAAACAACTTTTAAAGGGAAGGCTGCACGATAAAACGGACAAGCGTATTAAGCGGTGTGCATATTGCGGTTATTACTACCGAGATAAAGCTCGACCGAACAACAGTAAAACGTGTTGTAGTAAATGCAAAGTTGATCTTGATACGTTGAAACGAGCGATAATACGTGCGGATAAAGCGTTATTGAATCCGAAAAAAGCTAAGCGTGATACGTGCCACGTATGGTGGCTTGAGTATCCGTTCTACGTACAAGAATATGAAATGTTAAAGCATACGTGGAAGTACGAAGCACCTTATTCCCCTAATAAAATAACGGCAATACATGCGGCGAAACAACGGGATGGAATAATTGGAGGGAAACGAAAATCTAAACGGGTTGCACCATATAACGAAAGGGACAAAGAAGTAGATTAGCCACAGTAAAAAAGGTATAGAGGGAGTAATGAAAATCTATTTTTTAAGACTTCTAGTAATAAAAGGAGGTAGAACGATGACGAACGAGATGTTCCGTGCAATTCGTTTATATAAAAACATGAGTCAAAATGAGTTTGCTAGATTTATCGGTGTCTCCCTTGCGACAGTGGGACGCATTGAAACCGGTAGTCTAGAACTTACACCTAAAGTAAAAGCTAAACTGGCTGATAGATTTGAATTTAACGAAGAATTTTTTGGTTTCTTTGAAAACTACTTAAAAATATTCTAATCATATCATACTTAAAAATGAGGGTGAGTACATGCGAATTGAAGTTTCCCGTGAGGAATCTAACGTAATAATCGGAAATCAAGTACAGGAAAATACGGAAACAGTTATCTGGTATGACGACGGCTCTTTTGAAATAGTACCACCGGAGGAGACTATTTGGACCGAAGAAGGTGACGAAGACAATTATGAGTATGAAGATGACGAGGAGGGCTTACGGTGAGTAATCAAAGCCATGTCGCTTGAAGAACTGCAAGCATTATACGAAAAAGAGAAGTCGGAGTATATAAAATCGGATAGTTGAGACGTAAGGACATACGTTAGATTATCTTCGATTGAAACGCAAATTCAAAAATTACAAGGAGGAACAAACTAATGGCATTGGGATTTATTGAAAAGGCGAAGGAATTTATCTTAAGTAAATCGAAACAGAAGCAGGCGTTTTTTGACCGAGAGCATGAGTTGAAAACGGAAATCATGGAATTAGAGGCGAAACGTAGCGGTATTATTGAGGCGTATGATCCAGTCAAGGGGTTAGACCAGGTGGCGATAGATAAAATTGACGCTGAAATCGCGGGGATTCATAAAGAAATCGCCATTCTAAACATAGGTAAGACTAAGGTATCCGACTATGAGATGGAAGACTTAATTACGCACGTTAGTGAGGCGAAGAAGGAAGCGGAAGAAATCGTTGCAGGTAAATTAACGGAGGAAGAAAAAGCACGGGAGAAAATACTTACAGCTAAAAAAGCACTTTTAAAGGCACAATCGGAACATTACATTTTAACACACCAAACCCACGAATATACATTTGAGGTTAACGAGACGTTGAGGGAATTAACGAATAGTATTTCATTAGAGGTAATTGAGTTGCGCAGTAGAGCGCAGGAGTTAAGTTTAGAAATGTATCGAAATGCCCCGGACGGTTCTATTTCTTTGAATAGTATTCGTTCAAATCAAGCGATGTATGACACTATACAAGAAGAGTATGACAAGGTTAGAAAAGAAATTACTAGACTCGAATCTGTAATGGGTGACGTGTCTGCTATCATTCCTCAATTAAGTAGTTATAGAGATGGATACAGTAGGCCTATTTACTTAGTAGATAGAAACGAACAAATCGACGCAACACAAAAAGGAATTGTAAAAGAATAATCAATGTTTGGTGCGATGCCTGGCCTCCTAGCTACTGTTAAACGGTAACACCAAATTTTTTAATGAGTCGCTTTTAGCGGCTCTTTTTTATTTATCCAAAAATAAGGAGCGATATTGTGAAAATAGAAACACAAGTAAAACGATTAATACGAGATACCTGCGCTTGCTATACTCCGAAGGAAGGTAACTGCATATATCAGGAGAGATGTCCGTTTTTACATTCGATGCATTATCGAGATAAAGAAGTAAAATTCGAAAGTAAACGCTGTGACTATTTCGAAACGCATGTACTACCTGCTGATAACGAATTATATGCGTTATATTTTGACGAAGGTCAGAACGGTAAAGTATGCGAGGTATGTAACAATCACTTTATCGCTAAAGGTAATCGTGCTAAATACTGTGATGGATGTCGTGAGGGGGTGCGTAAGAGACAGTCGAGGGAGCGTATGCGTAAGTACAATCGAAAAGTAGGGTAGATATTGACGCAATAGGACGGTAGAAATGCGTTTTAAGTGTATACTTAGCTGATAATAACAAAGATAATATGAAGGTTATATAATGAGTAATGTATTTGTATTACTGTGGTGTAGATTGTAATGTAATGCGTAAATAATCGAGTTAGGATAAATGGCGGGTTTCACACAGCTCGAGAGCCCGCCATCTTAGATTAGGTTACTAATTTGTTTTATCTATAGGGATTTGTTTACAGAGCGATTTAATGAATTTTTCAGTTATTTGAATGAAATGAAGGCAAGCAGTATCGTTAATTCTAATAAGATCATCCTTTGTGTCAATCCCATCTATTCCGTGAATAGCTTTTTCCAATCTTTCCTTTTTCCAGCTATTATTTTCATAGGGAGTTTTACGTGTATATCCTCTACTATGAACGATGCAGTTTCGAATTTGGTTATAATAAGTTAATTCGTCCCACATATCGTTAACGATTTTTATACCTAAAATGTCCTCGCAGTATTTCTTCGCTAAAAATATCCCATTAATACTCTTGTTTTCCTTTCTTCTCTTGAATTCATCAATGGATATTAGATTACCATTTTTAAAACGATAGCCATATTTATAACATAAATTCATAAAACGTTCTTCAAAAAGACTATATATGCCTGTAATAAAAGAATAGCGAATAAATTGAGGATAAGTATTATGACAGTGCCAAACTTCTAACATTTTATCGGGGGATAATACTTTCTTTGTTTGATTTTCATTATCTTTTATATTGTAGTAGTGAGTAGGGTCATCGGCTTTTTGTTTGAAAGTTGATTCTACCGTTAAAATACATTCTTTAATATTAGTGAGGTCAATTTTCACAACTTCATAGAAATCCATAGGATTGTTAAAATTTGGAAATCTACTAGAAATGACTCCATCATCTATTAATTCTTCAATTTCATACGGATGAAACATTCAATCACTCCTATATGTTTACTGCGACGCTTAAGTAATCGTTTATTCGAATTTAATACTTCTATAATAGCAACTTATAATATATTACGTCCAATTTACGTTACAAACCTTTGCAATAATATACATATGAAGACTTACGTATTTTACTGCGTTTTAATCCCAAAGTTATTTACTTAATTGTATTTCTGTTAAATAGGAGGGCGAATGGGGTTAATTATTATAGTGTACCTTTTCATTACGGAAGGAGGCGCAGTATTTTATAGATAACTTCGTCGGAAAAAGCAATTTCTTGCGGTATTTATTTAACGAAATCCACACTTTACAGCTTGTACAAATAGTAAGATGTGCGGTAAAATGTGGATAATGATAAACATCGTTAAGAGTGAGCGGTATCAACAACCGTATTGAACAAAAACATTCCTCATAATACGTTTTCAACCTCTAAAGTATCGTAATTAAGCGAACATAGCTTTTTATTATCGATACATCGTCCACATCCCAATGTCTTTAAATCCTAACCGTTTATAAATTCGTCCAGCAGTTGGATTGTTATAAAACAGGCAAAGTGTTCGGCTTTCTTTCGTAAAGTCTTGAATCATTTTTTGTAATATGAGTGAAGCAAATCCATTTCCGCGGTAATTCGGGTGTGTACATACGCCAACAACCATTGCAGATAATGAATTTTCAGCGGAAGTAGAGGCGGATGCGATGATTGCATCGTCTTTTTCAATATAATATGTACGTCCTGTATTTGTTTCGAGAGCTTGCCTTAAAATTTTTTCTGATTCATGAGCAGTCGGGAATTCATCGATGCTACTTCTTAATTGCATAATTCGCTCTACATCATCTAGTGTGGCAAGCTTAATTGTTTCTTGGGCAGGCGTACTAGGCAAGTTGTCGGCATCTATACATTCGCAAAAATACATTTCATTTTTGGAGCCTAATTGTAGACTGGAAGCAGTTTCAAACCTTTCTACAATAGTTGACTTACCAGAGAGTTTAAGCGGCTTATATGTGGAAAGAATTGTCTCATAATCAGTGGTAACAAGTTCTTCTTTACTATAGGGTATAAATGAATCGTGGAATCGGAGTAGAATTGATTTTAATGTTCCATTCTCTTTAAATACGCCCCATAATTCTTGAAAATCTGTGTCATAACCGAAAGCTTCAATATCTCCAATAATAAACAAGTTAAGGGCTGCTTCTTCTTTTAGGTAAGCGAATACTTGTTCATGATCTTTCTTTGTTAATTTTCGCATCATAACGAATCGACCTCTTTTTTTATTTTTCTAAATATTACAACTTAAGTTTTTTGAAATCAATATAAAATTTTATGTTTAGTTCACAAACTTTCGGAAAAACTAGGAAAGATATGACAAAGGAGGTTATGAACGGTGGATCATCCAATTCAAGGATTAATGAAAGCGGCAATGGAAAATTTAAAAGAAATGGTCGATGTAAATACGATTGTTGGAGAGCCTGTTCAAACGGCTGACGGTGGTGTAGTGTTAACGGTTTCTAAAGTAGCGTTCGGTTTTGGAGCAGGAGGTTCTGATTTCCAAACGAATGATGGACAAAGAGCGAACGGTAACCCTGCATTTGGTGGCGGTAGCGCGGGTGGTGTTTCTATTACACCAGTAGCATTTCTTGTGGTGAATAAAGATGGAGTAAATATTCTTCATTTGCAAAATGCGACACATTTAGCAGAGAAAATGATTGAATTAGCTCCACAAACAATTGATAAAATTCAATCGATGTTCCAAAAAGATGAAAAGAAAGAGGGAAATCATCATCCTCAAAACCCAGATGAAATCCTTTAAAAACGCCTGCTTACAAGCAGGTGTTTTTTCTTGTAATCACTATGTAATAAAACACATGAAATTGTAAATAGTTTTTGAAGTTTTTTCTATGTTTCTAAAATTTTTCATGTTAAAATATGCTATAGAATTGAAACATATAAAACGAAGGTGGCTAGGTGCTTTGTCTGGAGGATCTGACCAAGTAAAGAATATGATATATATTAATGGTAATCGTCGAGGTCATTGTTTTATTACATCAGGAATTACGTTTAAAGAGTTTGCAAGTAACATCCCTTCACCGCTTCATCAAGTGTTGCTTTTAAAGCATAATTTTGAATGGACAGATTTTCATTATCATACTTTATTTGAATATGTTGAGGAAGAAAATATACATAAGTTAATTCAAGCAGAGATTGATGAATTTGATGAATTTTGTTGGGTAGATTTTGATGATGCAAGCGATTTAGATGAACTAGAGCCAAAAGAAATTGCAGAGCTTTTATATTTGGCTCACAAAAAAGAACCACTTGCAAGAACGTTCTTTCCGTTATTGAAAAATAGATTTGTTTATTTTTCACATGATGACGGATGGTACAACAAAGTGTATTATCGTAGAATTGCTGATTTTGTAGGAATGTTAAGTAAAGTTATTCCTTATAAACTTGGTGCTTTCGGTAAGAAACGTTTTTCTTTCTTCCAAAAATCAAAAATTTTCCCAGCAATTTCAAAAGAAGTGATTATGGGGCTTATTCCATTAATGGAAGATGGTCTTTATATTGATCTCGCAGGGAAAATTGAGTCAAGAAGGGGTCTTGAAATTCCGGTATATGTAGTAGGTTCGTATGAAAGTACGGATGAGGTGCTAGATAATATCGATGAATTAAAAGAAGAAGCAACAGAGACAGGGTGGCTCATTTTTGATAAGAAAGAACAAGAGTGGCAATGGGTTGTGGACTAAGAAAACTTGGCGCATGCAGTCAAGTTTTCTTGTCTTTTGAAAGGAGTACAAATGAAGAAATATTATACAATTGTGGGTATTGTAAGTATTATTCTTGTGGCAATTTTACTTATAACTTGTCCGAAAGAATCAGATTTTAAATTGTATCTAGAAGATAAGTATGCATTGAAATGTGACGAGAGTAGTTTTGAATGCACACAAAATGTAGCTGGTAAAAAAGAAAAACTAAAATTTGAAAGTACAGATGCACGAAATGGTGTATTCTTTATGACTGTAAAGCAAACATTTAAAACAGAAGCTGATGTTACAAAAGAATATAGCGGGGTAGGAATGTTTGGTACATTTCTTTTTGTTTCAGAGAAGACTTTCTAGTAATAGAAGGTCTTTTTTTTATGCTTATGTTCATATAGATGAAGTAAGACAAGCATAGGAGGGATATTGATGAAGAAGGAATGTATTGTTTGTGGCGGTGAGGAGTTTTTCTCTTCTACATTATACGCACGTACGAAACAAGATTGGGCATATGCGCCAAATATGTATCGATTTGAAAAGGTATTTATTGAGCATCGGGATGAAGAAAATTATCCAGTGTTTCAAGAAATTACAGCGAAGCATTGTTGTGGATGCGGTCATATTATGTTGTATCACGAATGAACACACCAAGTATAACTTGGTGTGTTTTTTTAAAACGCTGACAAAGCAAGCGGATAAAGTAAAGTAAATAAAACAGAAAAACTACCAAAACCAATTGCTGTATATCCAAGTGTTCTTGCTCCAAAATTGACAGCTAATAAGCCAACTAAAATCGCAAGAGAACCGAGTGTAACCGGATAAAATGCAATGGAGAAAAGCGAAAGAAATAAAGCGACATAGCCTATCATTGCACCGGTATTTGTACCTTCTATTTCATTTGCAATTTCTTTACGTTTATGTCTAATTGGAATGCCAGCTGGTGATATTTCAGCTGCATACTCTTCGTTTTTTTCACCACTTTTAAAATGATGATTTCTCTTTCTTCGCATGTACATCCCTCTCTTTCAATTGGGTGTACTTATATTATCTTTCATAAAGAGAAGAACATGAGTATGAGTTAAACCCAAGTAAAGCAAAAATTGGAGAATAAAGATTCCTTTATTAGCATGTACATTTCCTAATGAAGATAAAACAGGAATTTTGGAAAATGATGTAGAATGAAATGAGTGATAAAGCGTGAAGGTAGGGGAATGTATGACGAAATTTAATTGGCATGAATCAGCAGAGAAGAAATGGGATAGTAGTGCAGAGTTTTGGAATCAAAATAGTCAGGAGATGTGGGATAGTGGGAGTAGGAGTACGATTATTCCATTTTTTGAACAATATGTGAAGAAAGAAGCCAAGGTGCTTGACGTTGGTTGTGGAGATGGATACGGTACATATAAATTAAGTCGCGCGGGCTATAAAGCAGTTGGAGTAGATTTATCAGAAGTGATGATTCAAAAAGGGAAGGAGCGCGGAGAGGGACCGGATTTATCCTTTATAAAAGGAGATCTTTCGTCCTTACCGTTCGAAAATGAACAATTTGAAGCAATTATGGCAATTAATTCTTTAGAATGGACCGAGGAGCCATTACGAGCATTAAATGAGATAAAGCGTGTTCTAAAAAGTGATGGGTATGCATGTATTGCAATTTTAGGACCGACAGCAAAGCCGCGCGAGAACAGTTATCCTCGTTTATACGGCAAAGACGTTGTTTGTAATACGATGATGCCCTGGGAATTTGAACAGTTAGCGAAAGAACAAGGTTTTGAAGTTGTAGATGGAATCGGTGTATATAAGCGCGGAGTAAATGAGAAGATGTTAGGTCAACTATCTACAGAGTTACAACAATCGTTAACATTCTTATGGGTATTTATGTTAAAAAACGTATAAAGAAATGAAAGAATTTTTAGGAGGTAAATAAGTGCAGAAAATACAAAAAACTGATACAATATCATCAGAACCAATTAAAGGGGGACTAGGGTATATGACAACTACTACAACAGTTAAATCCGACATTGAAATCGCACAAGAAGCAAGTATGAAGAAGATTCAAGAAATTGCAGCTGAATTAAATATTTTAGAAGATGAATTAGAGCCATACGGGCATTATAAAGGTAAGTTATCTCTTGATATTTTTAAGCGCTTACAGAATGAGAAAGACGGTAAAGTTGTTTTAGTAACGGCGATTAACCCAACTCCAGCTGGAGAAGGTAAATCAACAGTAACAGTTGGTTTAGGTCAAGCTTTTAATAAAATTGGTAAGAAAACAGTAATTGCACTTCGCGAACCATCTCTTGGACCAACGATGGGGCTAAAAGGCGGAGCAGCAGGTGGTGGTTTTTCACAGGTTGTACCAATGGAAGACATTAACCTTCACTTTACTGGAGATATCCATGCGATCACAACTGCTAATAACGCGTTAGCGGCGTTTATTGATAATCATATCCAACAAGGAAATACACTTGGAATTGATACGCGTAAAATCGTTTGGAAACGTTGTGTTGACTTAAATGATCGTGCCCTTCGTAACGTAGTAATTGGTCTTGGTGGACCGGTTCAAGGTGTACCACGTGAAGACGGTTTTGATATTACAGTAGCATCTGAAATTATGGCCGTATTCTGCCTTGCAACAGATATTCAAGATTTAAAAGCACGTCTATCACGCATCGTAGTTGCTTATAATTTTGCAAATCAACCTGTAACGGTTAAAGATTTAGGGGTAGAAGGTGCGTTAACATTATTATTAAAAGATGCATTAAAGCCAAACTTAGTGCAAACGTTAGAAAATACACCAGCTATCATTCACGGCGGACCATTTGCGAATATCGCTCACGGTTGTAACAGTGTTATCGCTACTACAATGGCAGCAAAATTAGGTGATTATGTTATTACAGAAGCTGGATTTGGTGCAGATTTAGGTGCTGAGAAGTTTTTAGATATTAAAGCTCGTGCAGCTGGCATTAAACCAGAAGCAGTTGTTATTGTTGCGACGATTCGTGCGCTTAAAATGCATGGTGGCGTAGCAAAAGATCAATTAAAAGAAGAAAATGTAGATGCATTAGCAAAAGGTATGGAGAACTTACAGAAGCACGTTGAAACAATTCAAAGCTTCGGTGTGCCTTTCGTAATTGCAATTAATAAATTCATTACAGATACAGATGCAGAAGTTGCATACTTACAAGAATGGTGTAATGAGCGTGGCTATGCGGTATCCTTAACAGAAGTTTGGGAGAAAGGTGGTCAAGGCGGAGTTGACCTTGCTGAAAAAGTGTTAAAAGAAATTGAAAAAGGTGAAAACAACTACGCACCACTTTATGAATTAGAATTACCATTAGAAGAGAAAATTCGTACAATTGCTCAAAAAGTGTACGGCGCAAAAGATATTGAATTTGCTCCGAAAGCACGTAAACAATTAGCTCAATATGAAGGCGAAGGTTGGAGTAACCTACCAATTTGTATGGCGAAAACACAATACTCTCTTTCTGACGATGCAACGAAATTAGGTCGTCCATCTGACTTTATCGTTACAATTCGTGAGCTAAAACCATCTATTGGTGCAGGCTTTATCGTTGCGTTAACAGGAACAATGTTAACAATGCCAGGCCTTCCAAAACAACCAGCAGCACTACAAATGGATGTAAATGAAGATGGAAAAGCAGTAGGTTTATTCTAAAAGGTTGTAATTCATCTCGTTTATCTGTAAACTATATATACATCAAGTGGCGCCTTTCCATCGAAAGGCGCCTGTTTTTTGGAGGAAATTATGTTTGATCCAACTGCTTTTGATAATTTAAAAGTAATCGTAGAAGGCGCTGTTTATGATTTTGATTTACATGGAGATATTCTTGTAACTGATCGAAAAGATATGATGGACCTTGCTTCATTAAGTCGTATATATCATATTTCATTTCAATTAACAGAACCATTCGAACCGTTAGTAGAAGCAACATTTTCACTATCTGTAGATGCAAAGAACTTGTCTGGTGAAATATTAGAAGTACCACAATTTACACCAGGTTGTGAAATGAAATTAGCATTTTCATTCCCGATAGAAAAACCAGAAGTAATGTGCGAAGAAATTGAAACTTTCATGCATTCTATATGGGGAAAAGAAAGAATGATTACGCAAAAACTTTCATACGAATATAATAAGCAAGCGATTTCATATCATAATAAGGTAGAGGTTCTATTTCAAAAAGCGATTACAGAAGACCATGTTGATGATTTAATAGCTGTTATTTCACACATGATAGAAACGGTGCGAACAATACAACATTTTCTTCAAAAATAGAGATAAAGGAGAAAAACAAATGATAAAAGATATGCAACCATTTTTACAACAAGCTTGGGAGAAGGCTGGTTTTAAAGAGTTAACTGAAATTCAAAAACAAGCGATTCCAACTATTTTAGAAGGACAAGACGTTATAGCTGAATCTCCAACTGGAACAGGAAAAACATTAGCGTACTTATTACCCCTTTTACATAAAATTAATCCTGAAGTAAAACAGCCACAAGTTGTTGTTTTAGCACCAACACGTGAACTTGTCATGCAAATTCATGAAGAGGTTCAAAAGTTTACAGCAGGAACTGAAATTTCAGGTGCATCTTTAATTGGTGGTGCAGATATTAAGCGCCAAGTAGAAAAATTAAAGAAACACCCAAGAGTGATTGTCGGTTCACCGGGACGTATTTTAGAATTAATTCGTATGAAAAAGCTAAAAATGCATGAAGTGAAAACAATTGTATTTGATGAGTTTGATCAAATTGTAAAACAAAAGATGATGGGCGCTGTACAAGATGTAATTAAATCTACGATGCGCGATCGTCAATTAGTATTCTTCTCGGCTACAATGACAAAAGCTGCAGAAGATGCGGCACGTGACTTAGCAGTTGAACCACAATTAGTACGTGTAACACGTGCAGAGTCAAAAAGCTTAGTTGAGCATACGTATATCATTTGTGAGCGACGCGAGAAAAATGATTACGTAAGAAGAATTATGCATATGGGCGATGTAAAAGCAGTTGCTTTCTTAAACGACCCATTCCGTTTAGACGAAATTACAGAGAAATTGAAATTCCGTAAAATGAAAGCAGCGGCTCTTCATGCAGAAGCAAGTAAACAAGAGCGTGAAGCGACGATGCGTGCTTTCCGCGGAGGAAAATTAGAAATTTTACTTGCTACTGATATTGCAGCACGCGGTATCGATATTGACGATTTAACACATGTAATTCACTTGGAATTACCAGACACAGTAGACCAATATATTCACCGCTCTGGACGTACTGGACGTATGGGTAAAGAAGGAACTGTTGTATCTCTTGTAACACCGCAAGAAGAGCGTAAATTACTACAATTTGCGAAAAAACTAGGTATCGTATTTACGAA
This sequence comes from Bacillus cereus group sp. MYBKT111-2, assembly GCF_051915205.1. Taxonomy (NCBI): domain Bacteria; kingdom Bacillati; phylum Bacillota; class Bacilli; order Caryophanales; family Bacillaceae; genus Bacillus; species Bacillus cereus group sp. MYBKT111-2. Next base: position 80,634 of record NZ_JBQAEG010000004.1, on the reverse strand, counting down.
GCAAGAAATGTTCAAAGGATCATTTGTAGAAACAAAACCGAAAGCACCAAAGAAAAAGAAACCAGCATTTACTGGGAAGAAAAAGCCTAGATAAATGATGAGGAAGGCGTAACTATTTGTAGTTACGTCTTTTTTATTTGTAATCAAGTGATAAAGGGTTAAGGTTAGGAGCTAACATAGTAACAGCCCATATTGGGAAAATCCCTGATGATGAAAATAGTGAGCACTATGATAAAATGCTACGTGTTTGTAATGAAATAGGGGACTTAGCGTTCAGATTTGGAGGATTCTTCGCCATTGAGACGGGATCTGAAAAAGCGATAGTGTTAAAGCGGTTTTTAGAAAATATAAATTCAAAAGGATTAGCGGTTAACTTTGACCCAGCAAATTTAATTAGTGATGTAAATGAAAATCCGGTAGAAGGTTTATTGCTATTAAAAGATTATATAGTACAAACTCATATTAAAGATTGTACAGAAGTGAAAAGCGATAGTTCAAGTAAGTATATTGAAGTAGCAGTAGGAAATGGTGAAGTGGATTTCGATATATTCTTCAAGGTATTAGATGAAATTGGATTCAATGGATATAACATGATTGAAAGAAATGATTATTTTGATGAACTGGATGGGATGAGTCAGTCGATAAATTTTGCAAAGAAGTACATACCAACTCAAAAGGAATAACGATAGTATTTGTAGAAAGCTACATAGAATATAAAAACCATTAGGGGGAAATGCAATGATCCATAAAGTAGGACAAATTATGTTATATGTAAATAATCAAGATGAGGCAGTAAATTTTTGGACGGAAAAGGTAGGATTTCATGTAGTTGCAGAGGAAGATAATAAACAAGGAATGAGATGGATTGAAATCGCTCCAACTAACGGTGCTGAAACGAGCATTATATTACATAATAAAGAAGTTATCTCTAAGATGAGCCCAGAATTGAATCTTGGTACACCGTCTTTAATGTTCTTCTCAGAAAATCTTGATCAATTATATGCAGATTTAAAAAATAAAAATGTTACTGTTGGCGAAATGGTAACTATGCCTTCTGGTAAAGTATTTAACTTTGCTGATAGTGAGGGGAATTATTTTGCGGTTATGGAAAAGAACCGATAATAATATTGTTATGTGAAAATCCCCCTCAAACATATTGAGGGGGATTAAATCTTTGAAATGAATTTATCATGAGAGAGTTGTTTAATAAAAAATGTTCCTTTTTCAATAGCGGTTTCCATATAACCGACAATTTGATTAAACGTAAACACCTGTAAGTCTTCATGCAAATGTTGCTCTGGATACAACATATCTTCAAAAAGATATTTTCGAAATTCTAAAACATTTTCTTTAGAAACCTCTTCAATATCGACAATGTGAGCATCTTGATTGAGAAGCGAGAAGAGCTGTTGTTCTTTATCATAATGATGAAGCAACTTTGCATTTAACAATTTAAAATCGTTATAGTACAGGGGTGCGATCGTTTCATCATTTTCTATTCTATTTTTTAACCAAGGAAGAAAAAAGCCGCTTAGCCAATTATCATCAGCAATGAGGTGAGTGTAATAGCCTAAGAGAAAAGGGGAATCCATTTGAGCTTTATATTTTTGAAAAAAAGAATTAAAAGCTATCCTTCTCGTATAATTTTTCGTTGTGCCAGCGTAAAAGTGTGAAGTTCCTTTTTCTTCTGCTGAATGAACCGCATCAGGTGCTACACCTCCGAGTATGAAAGAAGTTCTATCTCGAATACATAGTTTTTCGGCAATACCGTTAGCGATAATAGCATGCATAATTCGTGATCCCATGAATGACACCTCGGTTTCAAGTATTCATTTCAGGAGGAGGACTGAACAGTTAGTATTACTTTCCCTGTACTTTTTCTACTTTCGACCCATTCATGTGCTTTCCCTGCATCTTGGAGTGGAAAAGATTTTGTAGCCTTCATTTGCAAACGTCCGTCACGCAAATAACGGAAAACTTCATTTGCAGTTTCTTGGAGTAGTTCAGGACGTTTTTTTCGTGTAGTTCCAAAGCTAAAACCGAGTATAGAACGGCAACTTGCATGTAAATCTTTCGTTTGAAAATTGCCAATTTCACCACTAGCATTACCGAAATGAACGAGGCGACCGTAATAAGCAAGACATTTTAAACTTCTTTCCGAAACAGTTCCAGAAATAGAGTCTAAAATTATATTTACGCCCTCTCTATTTGTCAGCTCATTGACTTTCTCTACAAAATCTTCATCTTGATGACAAATAACATAATCAGCTCCGGCATCTAAAGCAATTTCTTTTTTTGCTTCACTTCCGACAGTACCGATAACTTTTCCAGCCCCTAATAGTTTTGCAAGTTGAATAGCAGTAGTGCCAATTCCACCAGCAGCTGCATGAATGAGTACAGATTCACCTTGTTGAAGCCTTGCTACATTTGCAAGTAAATTATAGCTTGTGAAAGATATGATCGGACAAGCAGCTGCAGTTTGAAAATTAACTTCATCAGGTAAAACGAAAGTAAGATTTTCATTTGCGACAACATATTCTGCATAAGATCCATTTTGAGGAAATGCAATGACACGTTGGCCAGGATAAATATTTTTCACATGAGAGCCGACACGTTCTACAATACCAGCGGCATCTATCCCAGGTATAAAAGGTAGTGCTGTATTTCCCTTTTTTCCATAACGGGATTTAATATCAGCGAAATTTACACTAGTAGCAACAACACGAATTAAAACTTGATTTTCTGAAATAACCGGCATATCCACATCTGTATATTTCATCACTTCAGGACCACCGAACGATGTTACAATGATAGCTTTCATTATTTATCCCCCTAAATTTGACTATATAAATCATTTTAAATCTTTATCAGGAATTGGAAAATTATATAATAGTTATGCAAGGTTATAAGTGAAGCTTATGAACGTATTGAATCATTATATTAATTTATATAAAAAACTTTTGAAAAAATCGAACGAAATATAGATTACTTGCCAATATAAAGTGTAAGACAAAGGAGGGGTGGTATATGAAGGATGAAACAGTGTATACAGATTTGATCCAATTAACTTTATCAGGAAATAAAGAAGCGTATAGCGAATTATATGATGTAACGATTCACGAAGTATATAAGACAGCACATTTTTTAATAGATGATAAAGCGGATGTAGATGATGTCGTTCAAGAAATATACATACAGCTATATGAATCGCTTCGTAAGTATGATAGCGAGAAGCCATTTCGTCCTTGGCTAATTGGACTTGTAATTAAACAAATTCACTCTTATAGAAGAAAGAGGTGGATGCGACTACGAATTATAAAAAAAGCAGAAGAGCAAAGAAAACCGGTACAAAGTGATTTTTCTAACGATGTTGTAAGTAAAATATCAAATCGAAAACTAATCGAACTTATTCATAAATTACCGTATAAATTGAAACAAGTTATTATTTTAAGGTACTTGCACGACTACTCACAAGAAGAAGTAGCAGAAATATTACATATTCCAATTGGTACTGTGAAATCTAGAATTCATTCGGCTTTAAAGAAACTACGTCAAAAAGAGCAAGTAGAAGAAATCTTTTTAGGAGAGGTAGGGAATGTGAAATGAGTTTAGATTGTAGAGTTCGAGAATCTATACAAGAAGAAGTGAAGGGGATTGTTGCGCCGCCGGAGTTAAAAGAAAAAGTAATCGTTCAAATAAAAATGAAGCGTGGGGGAAGTAAGAAGAAGAAACGCCTTATCGCAGGAGTACTTGCAGCGGCGTTTTTAATCCCGACAACTGGTTTTGCATATCAATCTATTATGGCAGATGGTATATACGGGTCTTTTGAAAACTTAAAAAAACATGCTGGAACGATGACATTAGAGGCGTACATGCGTTTTAGTGCAAAGCTATCAAAAGCGAAAGATGAAATGAGTACAAAAGAATATGAAGTGTTTACAAAAGAACTAAAGAAATTAACGAATGCAAAGCTTGCGTATGGAGATTCGAACGGTAATATTGATTATGATGCATTATCATCAGCAAAAAGAGAAGAAATGAAAAAGGTAAGTATGGGCCTTCAACCATACTTTGATAAATTAAATGGTCATAAATCAAGTAGGGAAGTATTAACGCAAGAAGAGTTTGATCGCTATATGGAAGCTTTAATGACACATGAAATCGTACGAGTGAAGACAAAATCAACTGGTGCAATAAAAGTAGAAGAAATACCTGAGGCATATAAAGAAAGATTTATGAAAGCGGAGCAGTTTATGGAGTATGTGGATGAACTGGTTAAATAGAAAGGGAGAACCTGTGAAAACTCAGGTTCTCCTTGTTTAGTTAAGAAATATAATGTTCGCATGTATTTTGGGTGAGGAGTATATTTTTAAAAATAAGATATATCTGGATCAGCTGTATGGCTTTGCTGTGGGAATAAAAATCTTTCAAAATATGGTGAGGATTGTCCTTGTAATCGTAGTTGTTTTTCAATTTCAACTGCAAAACGGCGAGCATCTTCTGCAGTGCGCTTCCCGGTAACAATATCATACATTAAGTTTAAAGCCATAAAGTTAGCAGCTTCTAGGTCACATTTAGCAGTTGCTTCACCAGCAGTACGATCTAAATATAAACTACCATCAAATTTCGTTAATTCATCTAAAAGTTGTATAGGTGCTTTAAAATCAATCGTTTGTGCTAAATAGTCAAGATGAGGTGTTGGAAAGTTATGAGGAACTGGGTCGAGGTAAACCACAGTGCGCTTCCATGGTCCATTATTGTGCCAAATTATCATTCTAGTACTGGCGTCACTGGGTAAACCGTATTTATTAATTAAAGCGTAAACTGTTTTTTTCTGATCTCCACTCCAATTATTTAAAATTTGATCTAAAACAGGATGGACTCCAGTTTGTTGTCGATAATGGTCATTAAATCCATAAGTCATTACAATCCCCTCCTAAATATATAGTAAGTAAAGCATTCCATTTTTATTATATGATAAGTGTTTGTATTTAAAAGTAACTAAGAGTTTTTTTGTTATTTTATAAATGTAGCAGCGAGAAACAAGGGAGCACAGAATCATTCTTCATTTTTGCTATTCACAGGATCCTTTTGTATAAAACAATCTAAAAGGGAATAACCAGCTATTAAACTAATTATCGTAACAAAAGTTGTATTGATAAGAATAATATTAGTTATATAAGGTAGGTATGCACCAACTGGTGAAAAGAGTAGAGCTGGAGAAAAGGAAATGAATAGCGTAGGCAACGTAATTGCAATAAATTTATCCGTTTGAAAGCTCCAGTTTTTTTTACTCGTTTCGCGATTAATAGATTGAAGGAATCGTAATAAAATGCCAACGATAAGAGGGAAGAGTGTAAAGTAGAATAATCTTGGATAAACGTTAAAGTTTACTTGTGCGTCTGTATCTAAATAAAATTGAATTTTCACTCCGATAAATAATAATAAGACGATAAATAATGTAAAGCAGAGGTATAGCATCACTTTTTGCATTATATTTCACCATCCTTTACTCAAAATATATTCAAAAAAAGAAGAGATATACAATAACTACTGTTGTATATCTCTTCTTTTACGGTTATTTAATAGTGGTGTTTGCTTTTTCTTGCTTCGTGAAATAATCTATAATGCCCATCGCACTAATTTCTATATCTAGATGTAAAATGTTATAAACGGAATGATCTGATGGAACGTTTAACTTTGTAAGGTGAGAAGAGACCTTATCCATTAATACAGTTTGCAAAGCTTTAGTAGCCTCATCGAAATCATTATATTTTTCAAAGACCTCTTTACCAGTATGAACGAAAATAGGTAACCAATGTTCTAGTTGCTTATATACTTCTGTAACATTGGATGATGCGCCGTAATGGCCGAAATAAATAGTATCTACATTCATACTTTGAATATGATTTTTAGAAGCAATCATCGCATCTGGTTGGAATTGTGAAGGGGACGTTGATGGTAGATACAGTTCTACACCAAGGTCTGCGAGTTCTCTATAATAAATTCCAATTGTATCGCCAGTAAAAATGCCGTTTGTTAATGAATCGTGAATGCTAATATGGTGCTTTGCATGTCCCGGTGTATCATAAAATGTAAGGATGCGGTCTTCTGCAATTTGTAACGTATCACCATGTTGTACAATATGAACACGTTCTTCTTCAATTGGAAGAATTGGATCAAAAAGTTTATCGAAATCTTCTTTGTACACAGCTTTTGCACCTAAAATGAGTTTTGTTGGGTCAATCATATGACGAGCACCGCGAGAATGCACATATAAAGTAGCATTTGGGCATTTTTCCATCATTAAACCAGCAGCACCGGCGTGATCCAAATGAACATGTGTAACGATAATGTTTTTAACTTCGTTTAAATCAATATGTAATTGTTGTAAGCCGTCTAAAATATACGGAAGAGAAGGGGCTGCACAAGTTTCAATTAAAGTAATATCATCACCTAATAAAACGTACGTACCAGTTCGTTCATTATGTTGTAAATCAAAATCATCAATCAGATATAGGTGAGAAGATAATTGTTCTACTTTTTTCATCTTTACCACTCCTTATATACGGTATGTAACTATTATACGCTAAAAATACAAAAAGGCAGAAAACGAAAGTTTCGTCTTCTGCCTTTTTGTAATGTTCTTATTGTCTTTGTTGTTTATTAATAGACATAACGAATAGTCCAACAATGCCGCCAACTAATGGAAGCATAATCTCTCCCGCTAAATTAAAGTAGGAGCTTAAAAATAAACCATTTACATCGATTACCCAGCCAATCACATACAATAACATCATATATAGTACGAAATAAAACTCGCGATTTGAAATCGTTTCATGTTGTGCAGTTTTCATATTGAACACCATCCTTTTCTATAATAATAGAATATAAACTGTCACATTTTGTTCACAATTCAATTGTAAAACTTTCCATCATAAAAGTCTAGTAATTTGTGTCGAATTTTCGAACGAAAATAAAGCGCTTTCAATTGTAAGGAGAAATACGTAATAAGAGCTGTATATTCACGAATGTAGTATAGTATAAACATAGAATGATAGTGTAGAGAGGGGCAGGAACAATGACAATTTATGATTTTTCAGCTAAAACAATTACAGGTGAAGAAAAATCGTTAAAAGATTACGAAGGAAAAGCACTTCTTATTGTAAATGTAGCTAGTAAATGCGGGTTTACACCGCAATATAAAGGATTACAAGAAGTATATGATAAATATAAAGAACAAGGGCTAGAAATACTCGGTTTCCCATGTAACCAATTCGGAGGACAAGAACCAGGTACAGAAGCAGATATTACAAGTTTTTGTGAATTAAACTACGGTGTAAACTTCCCAATGTTTGCAAAAATTGATGTAAAAGGTGATAAGGCTCATCCTCTGTATACATACATGACAGAACAAGCACCAGGTTTACTCGGTATGAAAGCAGTAAAATGGAACTTTACAAAATTTCTAATTGGAAAAGACGGAAAAGTAGTAGGGCGTTTTGCACCGCAGACGAAGCCGGTGGATTTAGAGGTTGAGATTGAGAAGGTACTTGGCGAATAACTAGGAGTTTCACTTTATTAAAAAATGCCTCAAAGAACTATTTTGTTCTTTGAGGCATTTTATTTACATTCACATTGTCAATATTAAATCGCTGAATGGAAGTCATTTGATTTAGGTGGAGAAGCAGCTTTTTTCATAAGCACTTCCCATAAGTGTACGGATTTTTTCCATTCTGCTGCGGCTTGTCCTTTTTGATACATAGCATTCTCATAACTGAAAGTAAGTTGTTGCATATCGGCCGAGTTGTAAAGTGTATCAACATGGAGAGCATATTCTCGGAATGTTTGACTCTCATCTCGTCGTATACCAATTCGCGCAAATTGTTTTAGGAGAGAATCGTAAGCTTTTGTATAAACGGCATCATCTTTTCGATATTTATAGAAATGAATGATAAAAAGCGTAATCCATTTCATTCTAGTGATGAATAGAATGTATCCTATAATACTAATCGGTATTGTAGAGAGGAATACGTACCACCAAGAAAATCCATTTTTAGAATTTGGAATCTTTTTAGTAGAAGCTTCTTCTGTATCTTCTATTAAACTTTTGAGCTTTGCTTCATTGTTTCGTTGTTGTATTGGTTCGTTATTAGAATTATATACTTCGTTATTTTGTAAAGTAGGAGCAGGAGTATTATTTGTAAAATTATAGGGATTCGTAAATCCTTTTGTCGGTTCAAATGGAATCCATCCGTATCCAGGGAAGTATACTTCGACCCAAGAGTGTGCGTTATCGTTCGCGATTTTATAAACATCCTCACCTTCAGCACCCACAAGCGTATTATCAAGAGTTCCTTCTGTATAACCTTTTACCCAGCGAGCGGGAATTCCAGCAGAACGAAGTAACACGATCATAGATGTCGAGAAATTATTACAGTAGCCACTTTTTGTATCGAAAAGAAATTGATCTACATAATCTTGGTTTTTGGCAGGGAATGAGACATTCGTTGTTTCATATATAAAAGAATGGTCGGTGAAATAGTTTTCAATAGCTAATACTTTATCGTATCGGGTGTCTTTATCCTTTGTTAGACTACTAGCTAAGTCTCTTACTCGCTGCGGTAATGCTTCTGGAAGTTGCGTGTACTTTGTCATGAAATAAGGATTTGTTTCTTGACCTTCATTCGTTTTTACAGCTTTTAAGTTTTCTATGGAAAACTCCGGGACCTCATATGTTACTTTATAAGAATGTAAAGTAGTGGAAGAGTCTCCGTCCATCGTATAGATTTTTTCTGAAAATGGGTCAACGCTGTATGATACATCGGAAGAAGCCTCAACTGATACTAACCCTGCTGGATAGGTAAGGTGCGGATACCTTTTTTGCATGGTGATTGTTGCCTTAGTTGTCTCTGTTTTTGTATTTTGTTCGTACCAACTCACGACGTCGTTTTTATTTTTAAAAGTAACCTTCTTTTGATTTTCAGAAACTTCCCAACCTTTTCCGGTATAAAAATCTTTTGTTTCTACTCTCCAATATTGTTTGTTTTGCGTTGCTGCTGTAAAAACAATTGTAGGATCTGCTTTAAAAGGACCACCTAATCGTGAGTCATCTAAACCATACCCAATTTTAGAAACTTCTTGCTGTTTACTTGCTTCAGATGTGTTGAATTGTAAAAAATCCATTGGGTTTGGCCATTGAGGACCAAATTTTGGAGCGAAGTATGCGATGGTTGCTGACAATACAATAAATACTGAAAGAGGTTTAAGTAATTTTGAGATTTCTCTAGCATAATTTTGTAAGTGTTCACTCTCTTTTATACGTTCTATGCGAAGAAGACTCAGCATAAAAAAGCCGATGACAACGGTACGAATAATAGCGTAGTTTGCATTGTATAAATGTAAGTTATGAAAAATTGTGATATAAATAATAGTCAATATAAGAAATAACAATCCACGCTTTTTATGAATCAACCAAAAAGAGATGAAAGCACTCAAAAACCAAAATGATAGAAAAAATAAAACGGTTGGAAAAACTGGAGAAATATCTAGCAAATTCCCCTGGAATAACAGGGAGGAATTTCGAGAAATATCAGTAAAAAATTTCGTTAGCCAAGACGGATTTATAAAAATATTTTTATAATATAGGAGATGAATGATGAATAAAATTGTCACGATCTTTATCGGAATCTGCCACTTTGTTTGAAAAAAAGAGAGTGTGAAGCAAATTCCTATAAATATTACAAAAATATCTAATCTACCTACGTTTGTAATACCTATAAGGGGTCGTATCCATTCTAGTAAAAGTAGAAATGCGCATGCATGCATGAAGAATCTAGTCATATCCCATTGTTTTTTTGTCTGTAATGTTATCATTTGCTCACCTCAAAAAACACATTTGTATATCGGTTTTCATAAACCACATTTACAAATATTTTTCGTTTTTGTAGAGTTTCTAAAACACTGAGTTCTCGATGTGAGAGTTGATTCGGTTTTTCTTTTACAATAAAAACTAGTAATTTTCTATTTTGTATAGCGGCATAGTCAGCTGCCTTTTGAATATCGGGAGAAAGATCGCTTGTCACGAGTATAATTGTTACGGGCTCATAAACTTTTCTTAATTCCATTTCTACACTCCGGGAGAGCGGGAATACACTGTCCGCTTGTACTTTCGCTAAATGACAAAAGATTTGCTGCAACTGACTATCTCCATTGTCTAAAGGGAAAAAAGTTCGTTCTTTTCCGACAGACACAAATGACGCTGGTGAATTTTGCTTCAATACAGCCCTGACAATAGAGGCAGTAAATGTGACGACTGATTCGAATAGAGGAGACTCAGTTCTGTCTATGAATATCATAATATTATGGCTGCGCTGTTGTTCAAACTCTTTCGTCATAATGTTGTTTGTTCTTGCAGTTGCTTTCCAATCAATCCATGAAAAGCGGTCACCAGGTTTATAGTCTCTCACACCGACAGAAATGGTAGAGTCTTTTGTGAAATTTATATTTGCTGAGAGCGCTCCTTGCTCGAAATGGTTTTCCAATTGCTGATACGTTATATCTACATACTGAGGATAGACTAAAAATGTATCCGGAACTGAAAAAGTTACTTCTTTCTCCATCATACCGAATAGATCACCAGTTTTGACGCGTATGCTTGAAAAAGTGTGCTCTCCTCTAGGGATTGTGTCAATTGCATATTGAAACGAAAAATTTCGTTTTAATCCTGGAAAGAGTATTGTTTTATTCATCTTTGTTTGTCTACAACTTGTAAGGTGTGGTGGCAGTTCATCTTCTATAACTAAATAAAGTAAGGGGAAAGGAAATTTTCTTTTTATTGTAATCGTGCTTACAAATCGTTCTCCTGCTACATAATCGTTTTGATTTGTTATTCTTTTTACTTCAGCACCCCGTAAAGCGTAGAAGGGGAATAATAATGAATAAAGGCCAATAGGAACCATACTGTAAAATAAAAACCAACTTACAAATCCTCCTTGAAGCATAGCGTACACAAATGTTAACACTAGGCATAAAGGGATTAGTAATAACTTCAAAACGTGATATAGTGCTCGTAGCATGCGTTTCATCAAAGGTTCATCTTCCTTTGAGTCGGCACGGTAGTTCGCGCAACGATTTTTGAAATAACTTGTTCCCCTGTTATTCCTTCAAATTTTGCTTCCATTTTTAGAATGAGTCTGTGAGCTAACACGTAAGGAGCTAAAAATTTAACATCGTCTGGAATAACATAATTTCTGCCATGGATGAATGCATAAGCTTGTGAAGCTTTCATTAAAGCAATCGAGCCACGTGGACTTGCACCTAGTTGTATAGAACTATAAGAGCGAGTTTGACTAACAAGCTTTACAATGTAATGCTTGATTGCTTTGTCCATGCTTATTTCCCGTGCGCTTTGTTGCAAATAAAGTAATTCTTCTATTGTAGTAATAGCTTGTAAAAGGGAGAGGGGATTTGGTTTTTCCATCCGGTTTAAAACTTCAAATTCTTCTTCTGGTGAAGGATATCCCATTTTTAGCTTCAATAAGAAACGATCGAGCTGGGCTTCTGGTAAAGGATATGTTCCCTCATATTCGACTGGATTTTGTGTAGCCATTACAAAGAATGGTTTTGGTAACGGTCTTGTCATACCATCTATTGTAATATTGCCTTCTTCCATACTTTCAAGTAAGGCAGATTGTGTTTTGGGAGATGTACGATTAATTTCATCAGCAAGTATAAAATTCCCCATGATTGGTCCAGGCTTGAACTCGAATTGGAGCTCTTTCGGATTGTAAATAGAAACACCTGTTACATCTGACGGTAGTAAATCAGGTGTGAATTGAATTCGCTTGTAATCAGCATCAATAGATTTAGAAAGAGCGCGTACTAACATTGTTTTCCCAACGCCAGGAACATCTTCTAATAGTACATGACCTTCAGCTAAGAGAGCTGTCAAAGCTAAAATCGTTTCTTTTCTTTTTCCGACCATTAATTTTTCAATATTGTTAATTATTTTTTCTATAATGGGATGTAATGAATCAAGTTGGTGCATCGTAATCCTCCTAATGTTATTATCGTTTTCTAATCTATTTAGTGGAAAATAGAACGTACCTCTCTATGTGCGAGTATAAAACTATTACCTTTAATTCTAAGAATATTCAGATTATTTATTCTGATTACATCTAGTATAATTGTTTCAGTAACTAAGGGCAATATGGTAAATAATGATTTCTAGTTTTATAAATGCATTCAAATGGCTGTTTCCTATATTTATAAAGAAAAACGTAGGAGTTTCTCCTACGTTTTTCTTTTGCAAAATAGTCAATACCTCAAAATACTATTCTTCTATTAATCAAGATTTACTATAAATCTTCATAACAAAACAAAAGATCTTCTCACAAACTTATTTTCTACTGAATTTTTGACAATCTCTTGAACTGTGCGAAATGTCACATCTGTATTTTACAACCTCTCTTATAGTAAGGGTATGTAAGAGAGACGTATTAAAGGAGTGAACAGTATGAAGAAGAAACCTTCAGCACTAATGAGACGTTTAAAATATTTTTCACCAATAGATCGTTATAACGATAATCATACACAAGAAACATATGAAGATCGTGAATGGGAAAATGTGTACAGAAAGCGTTGGCAGCATGATAAAGTAATTCGTTCTACACATGGTGTGAACTGTACTGGTTCATGTAGTTGGAACATTTATGTGAAAGATGGAATTGTAACTTGGGAAGGACAGGAGCTTAACTATCCAACAACAGGTCCAGATATGCCTGACTTTGAACCACGAGGATGTCCACGTGGAGCGAGTTTTTCTTGGTACATTTATAGTCCACTTCGTGTGAAATATCCGTATGTACGTGGTGTTCTTTGGAGTATGTGGCAAGAGGAATTACAAAATAATGAATCACCATTAGATGCTTGGAAAAGTATTGTGGAAAACCCTGAAAAAGCACGCAAGTATAAGCAGGCACGTGGTAAAGGGGGATTCGTTCGTGCGAATTGGGATGAAGTGTTACAACTCGTTTCAGCTTCATTATTATATACAGTAATGAAATACGGTCCAGACCGAAATGTTGGCTTTTCACCAATTCCAGCTATGTCGATGTTAAGTCATGCTGCAGGCAGCCGCTTTATGCAACTTATGGGTGGACCGATGCTTAGTTTCTATGATTGGTACGCAGATTTACCACCAGCTTCTCCGCAAATTTGGGGTGATCAAACAGATGTACCAGAAAGTAGTGACTGGTATAACTCTGGTTACATTATGACATGGGGTTCAAATGTACCGATGACAAGAACACCAGACGCACACTTTTTAGCGGAGGTTCGATATAAAGGAACGAAAGTCGTTTCTGTCAGTCCTGATTTTGCTGAGTCAACAAAGTTTGCGGATGATTGGATTAGTGTGAAACAAGGTACAGACGGTGCACTTGCGATGGCAATGGGGCACGTGATCTTACAAGAATTTTACGTAGATAATCAAGTGGAATACTTCACAAAGTATGCGAAGCAATATACTGATTTTCCTTTCTTCGTTACATTGAAACAAAAAGGAGACCAATTCGTTGCGGATCGATTCTTAAATGCTTCTGATATTGGACGCGAAACAAAGTTAGGAGAATGGAAACCTGTACTTTGGAACGAGAACACGAATGATTTTGCAACACCTCATGGCACAATGGGGTCACGTTGGGATAACGAAAAGAAATGGAATTTACGTTTAGAAGATGAAGAAACAGGCGAAAAGATTGATCCACGTCTTTCTTTACTTGGAATGGAAGATAGTGTTCAAACGGTGCAAATCCCGTACTTCTCTGATAATGGAAACAAAGTATTAGAACGTACAATTCCAGTGAAAAAGGTTATGACAGAAGAGGGCGAAGTGTTCGTTACTACTGTATATGACTTAACGTTAGCAAATTACGGTGTGAACCGAGGGCTTGGTGGACAAGAGCCGAAAGACTTCAATGATGACGTGCCGTTTACACCTGCATGGCAAGAGAAAATGACGGGAGTGAAACGAGATCTAATCATTCAAATCGCTCGTGAGTTCGCACAAAATGCTGTTGATACGAACGGTCGCTCAATGATTATTGTCGGAGCTGGTATTAACCATTGGTTTAACTCTGATACAATTTATCGCGCAGTTTTAAATCTTGTTCTTCTTGTCGGAGCGCAAGGTGTAAACGGCGGTGGCTGGGCGCATTACGTTGGGCAAGAAAAATTACGACCAGCAGAAGGATGGCAAACAATCGCAATGGCAAAAGATTGGCAAGGGCCACCAAAATTACAAAACGGTACATCTTTCTTCTATTTCGTAACAGATCAATGGCGTTATGAAGATACACCAGTTGGACATTTAGCATCACCAGTCGAAGGCAACTCTCGTTATCAACATCACGGTGATTACAACGTATTAGCGGCACGACTTGGCTGGTTACCTTCGTATCCGACATTCGAGAAAAATGGAATTGAACTATATAAAGAAGCTGTTGCTGCTGGTGCAACAACGCAAGAAGAAATCGGAAAATACGTTGCACAAAAACTAAAAGAAAAAGAACTAAAATTTGCGATTGAAGATCCAGATAATAAAAATAACTTCCCGCGCAACTTATTCGTTTGGCGTGCAAACTTAATTTCAAGTTCTGGTAAAGGACACGAATATTTCTTAAAACATTTATTAGGTACAACGAACGGATTAATGAATGATGATAGTGATTCATTACGACCAGAAGAAATGAAATGGCATGAAGAAGCGCCAGAAGGGAAGCTTGATTTGCTCATTAATTTAGATTTCCGTATGGCTGGAACAGCGCTTTATTCTGATATCGTCTTACCGGCTTCAACTTGGTATGAAAAACACGATTTAAGCAGTACAGATATGCATCCATTTGTACATCCATTTAATCCGGCAATCGGTTCACCATGGGAAGCACGTTCTGACTGGGATATTTTCACTTCACTTTCTAAAGCTGTGTCAGATTTAGCAGAGAAAATTGATCTTGAACCAATGAAAGAAGTTGTTGCAACACCACTTCTTCATGATACACCGCAAGAATTAGCACAACCACTTGGTAAGATTAAAGATTGGAGCAAAGGTGAGTGTGAACCAATACCAGGTAAAACGATGCCGCAAATTCATGTTGTCGAAAGGGATTATAAAACGATTTATGACAAAATGACAGCACTTGGACCAAATGCCGGGAAACAACCGATTGGTACGAAAGGAATTTCTTGGTCGGCAGAAAAAGAATATGAGCAATTAAAGAGCCGATTAGGAGTCGTTCGGACGGATTCTATTGCGAAAGGTTGTCCAGACATAAAAGAAGCAATCAATGCTGCTGAAGCGGTATTAACGCTTTCTTCTACAACAAATGGTCATATGGCTGTAAAAGCATGGGAAGCACTTGAAAAACAAACAGATTTAAAATTACGTGATTTAGCAGAAGAACGTGAAGAAGAATGCTTCACATTTGAACAAATTACAGCGCAGCCAAAAACAGTAATTACTTCTCCAGCCTTTACAGGTTCTGAAAAAGGTGGGCGCCGTTACTCACCATTTACAACAAATGTAGAACGTCTCATCCCTTGGAGAACAATCACTGGACGACAATCTTTCTATTTAGATCATGACATGATGAAAGAATTTGGTGAAACGATGGCAACATTTAAACCAATTCTGCAACATAAACCGTTCCGTAAATCACGACCTGAAGTAGAAGGGAAAGAGATTACACTAAACTATTTAACACCGCATAATAAGTGGTCCATTCATAGTATGTACTTTGATTCATTACCGATGTTAACGCTATTTAGAGGTGGTCCAACTGTTTGGATGAATAAAGAAGATGCTGAAGAAGCTGGTGTTGCAGATAATGATTGGATTGAGTGCTTTAACCGTAACGGTGTTGTTGTAGCACGTGCAGTTGTAACGCACCGTATACCGAGAGGAATGGCGTTTATGCACCATGCGCAAGATCGCCACATTAACGTACCTGGAACGAAATTAACAAGTAATCGCGGGGGAACGCATAATAGTCCAACTCGAATTCACGTAAAACCGACACATATGATTGGTGGATACGGTCAATTAAGTTATGGATTTAACTATTATGGTCCAACTGGGAACCAGCGCGATTTAAACGTTGTAATTCGCAAACTGAAGGAGGTAGATTGGCTTGAAGATTAAAGCACAAGTCGGAATGGTAATGAACCTAGATAAATGCATCGGCTGCCATACTTGTAGCGTAACGTGCAAAAACACCTGGACAAATCGTCCAGGTGCTGAATATATGTATTTCAATAACGTAGAAACGAAACCTGGCATTGGTTATCCGAAGCAATGGGAAGATCAGGAGAAATATAAAGGTGGCTGGGAATTGAAAAATGGTGAAATTCAGCTGAAATCCGGTTCGAAAATGAAGCGCCTTATGAATATTTTTCACAATCCAGATCAACCAACAATTGATGATTACTTTGAACCTTGGAACTATGATTATGAAACGTTAACAAATAGTCCGCAGCGTAAGCATCAGCCAGTTGCTCGTCCGAAATCAGCAATTACAGGCGAATTTATCGATAAAATTGAATGGGGCCCAAACTGGGAAGATGATTTAGCGGGCGGACATATAACAGGATTGCAAGACCCGAACGTAAAGAAAATGGAAGAAGAAATTAAAACAGATTTTGAAAATGTTTTTATGATGTATTTACCACGCATATGTGAACATTGTATGAATCCATCTTGCGTATCGTCTTGTCCATCTGGTGCGATGTATAAACGTGAAGAAGATGGGATTGTTCTTGTAGATCAAAATGCATGTCGTGCATGGAGATTCTGCGTATCATCTTGCCCATATAAAAAAGTGTATTTTAACTGGCAAACGAATAAAGCGGAAAAATGTACAATGTGTTTCCCGCGTATTGAAGCTGGTATGCCAACAATTTGTTCGGAAACATGTGTCGGACGTATCAGATATATTGGGGTAATGCTATATGACGCTGACAAAGTAAAAGAAGCAGCTTCAGTTGAAAATGAAAAAGATTTATACGAATCTCAGCTTACTGTTTTCTTAGATCCAAATGATCCAGAAGTAGCAGCTGAAGCGAAAAAACAAGGCATTCCTGAAGAGTGGATTAAAGCGGCACAACAGTCACCAATCTATAAAATGATTACCGATTGGAAAATTGCTCTACCTCTTCATCCAGAGTATCGTACAATGCCAATGGTTTGGTATATTCCGCCGCTTAGCCCAATTATGAATATGGTGGAAGGGAAAGGTAGTAACTGGCAAGCAGAAGAGATTTTCCCTGCTATCGATAATATGCGTATTCCAATTCAATATTTAGCGAATCTACTCACTGCAGGAGATGAATCACACATTCGACTTACATTGAAAAAAATGGCTGTTATGCGAACGCATATGAGAGCACTGCAAATTAATAAAGAACCAAATGAAGCTGTATTAAAAGAACTTGGTTTAACGAAACAGGATGTAGAAGATATGTATCGTCTTCTTGCCATTGCAAAATATAAAGATCGCTTCGTCATCCCGACATCTCATCGTGAACAAGTGGCAGATTTATACAGCGAGCAAGGAAGCTGTGGTTTATCATTTGCAGGTGGTCCAGGTTCTTGTATGACAATTTCTTAAATAATGGGGGCGGAAAAATATGAAACAAAGTCTACAAACTGCTTTTTCTTGTTCTTCATTCCTTCTCTCTTACCCGGAACTTGGGTGGAGAGAAGCTTTAGCTGAATTGCAAGAAGAGATTGAAGCGATTGAACAGGAAGAAGTTAAAACTTCACTTACAGCATTTATAAAACAAGCACTGGATAAAACGAACGATCAACTTATTGATAGTTACGTATATACATTTGATTTTGGTAAGAAGACAAATATGTATTTAACGTATATGAACACCGGTGAACAAAGGGAAAGAGGTATTGAATTACTAGAGTTAAAACAGCATTATAAAAAATCTGGTTTTGAAGTAACAGATAAAGAACTACCTGATTATTTACCGCTATTACTAGAGTTTTTTGCAAATGCAAATGAGCAAGACAGTGAACCAATTATGAGTAAATACAAAGAGAACATCCAAGCATTACACGTTCAGTTAAAAGAAGCTGATAGTATGTATGAACCAATTCTTGCGGCTGTTCTACTCGCTATCGATACATGGGGTGTACAGACAAATTAGAAAGGAGAGTTGTCAAAATGATGGATCAATTTCTATGGGTGTTGTTTCCCTATATCATTTTTGCAATCTTTATCGGTGGACATATTTTTAGATACAACTATGATCAATTTGGATGGACATCAAAATCTAGTGAACTATTAGAAAAGAAAATGCTCCGAATCGGAA
The DNA here is from genome assembly GCF_051915205.1 of Bacillus cereus group sp. MYBKT111-2. Taxonomy (NCBI): domain Bacteria; kingdom Bacillati; phylum Bacillota; class Bacilli; order Caryophanales; family Bacillaceae; genus Bacillus; species Bacillus cereus group sp. MYBKT111-2. The sequence goes on along the minus strand of NZ_JBQAEG010000004.1, from coordinate 62,253 downwards.
GTCTATTATTCCACTTTGGGATTATGTTCGTAATTGGCGGTCATGTTATGGGGATATTAATTCCAGAAGCTGTATACCGTTCGATAGGTATTTCTGAGCATACGTATCACATAATGGCAATTAGTTTCGGGCTTCCGGCAGGTGTTGCTTCTATCATCGGTTTAATTATATTAACGTACCGCCGCGTAACAGTAAAACGTATCATTGCAACGAGTACGAAGGGGGATTATATTGCGCTTATTTTATTACTTATCGTAATGCTAGCAGGACTTTCTTCAACATTTTTAAACATCGATTCAAAAGGATTTGATTATCGTACAACGATCGGTCCATGGTTCCGAAGCCTCTTTATTTTCCAACCGAAAGTTGAGTATATGACGGAAGTACCAGTATGGTTTAAAATTCATATAATTGCAGGTATGGGTCTATTCGCAGTATGGCCATTTACTAGACTAGTACATGTATTTAGCGCTCCGATTAAATACGTAAGCCGTAGTTATGTAATTTACAGAAGACGTATTCCAAATGAATTGAAAAAATAATGTTGTTTTATATATTTAGTAACTTATAAGGAAAGCCGAGATCTAATTGGAGACCTCGGCTTTCTTTATAAGTATAAGTAATTAAATAAGATGTTAATCAATGCTACAAACAGAAGCAGAGCAATCTTCACAAGCAATTTCACATTTTAAAAATTGTAAATCGTGAATGGTAATCTTTCCTTTATGAATAGAAATAGTACCTTGCTTTTTTAATTCATTTAACATCCGATTTACGCTTTCACGTGAAGTTGCACAGAAATTAGCAAGTTCTTGATTCGTTAAAGGTAAATCGATAAGAATCCCGTTTTCTTTTAACACACCATAACTATTTGTCATTCGAATGAGAGTAGAATACAGAGCGCCTTTTTTGCCGTGCAATACTAAATCTCGGAACTTCGTTTGCATTCTTCTTAAATGTTCACTAATCCATTTCATAAATTCAAATACAAGTGCGGGCTTTTGGAGTAATTCTCTTTCTAGGGCTTCGCGCTTTATAACGCCTACTTCAACATCTTCAAGGCATTTTGAATTTAATAAATACTTCGCATTATCCGTGAACAATGTTAATTCTCCAATAATGTCATATGCCGAACAAATACGGAGTGTCAATTCTTGCCCATCAGCACTAAGTTTACTAATTTGTACTTTTCCTGAGTGGATGATATAGAGTTCTGTCGCTTCCATACCTTCTTGAAAAATAAAACTACCTTTTTTTATCTGCATTTTATATTCAACAGATGCAAGTAATTCCTTTAAATCTTGAGATAATGTCATACTGTTTGCCACAGCGATCACCTTTCTTCTCGAAAACAATATATTTCTTATTTTGAATGTAATTATGATGAAAATGCAAGAGATATTTTTGAAAAAAAAGTGAAATTTCAATGACCGTAAGGAATAGGGGCTGGAGATGTGAACAAAATGCGAACAGATTTGTGAAGAATTTTTGAATGGGGAAAGTGATGTGAGAAAAGTCACATTGAATTTGTAACTTATTTTTTATAATAAAGGAAAATAAAAAACTGAAAGCTTACTAAGGATTGCAGCAGAAAAGAAGGGATATAGATGCACGAGAAAATGAAAGATTCATTAGAACGACCACTTCAAGATTTACGTATTTCAGTTATTGATCGTTGTAATTTCAGGTGCACGTATTGTATGCCTGCTGAAGTATTCGGACCTGATTACGCTTTTTTGCAGGAAGAGTTTTTATTAACGTTCGATGAAATAGAAAGATTAGCAAGATTGTTTATAAGTATGGGAGTCAATAAAATTAGGCTTACTGGCGGTGAACCGTTATTGCGTAAAGACTTACCGCAGTTAATTGCAAGGCTTACAAAGCTAGAAGGTTTAAAAGATATTGGGCTCACAACAAACGGAATTCATTTAGCAAAACAAGCTAAGGCGTTAAAAGAAGCGGGTTTAAAACGTGTAAATATTAGTTTAGATGCAATAGAAGATCAAGTTTTCCAAAAAATTAACGGAAGAAACGTAAGTACAAAACCTGTCCTAAAAGGAATTGAAGCAGCAAAGGCTGCTGGTTTAGAAGTAAAGGTAAATATGGTCGTAAAAAAAGGAATGAATGATAGCCAAATCCTACATATGGCTCGTTATTTTAAAGAACAAGAAATTCAGCTCCGTTTCATTGAGTTTATGGATGTAGGCAGTACGAACGGATGGAATTTTGAACAAGTTATTACGAAGGAACAATTAATAGAGAAGATTAATCGCGTATATCCGATTGAACCTGTTCCACCTCGTTACTTTGGAGAAGTTGCGAAATTGTATCGATATGTAGAAAGCGATGCAGAAGTTGGGTTTATTACTTCAGTATCTGAGTCATTTTGTTCTTCTTGTACGAGAGCTCGTATCTCGGCAGACGGCAAGTTTTTCACGTGTCTATTTGGAACGAAAGGAAAGGATTTGCGAACGCTTCTTCGAGAAAATATTTCCGATGCATCACTATTAAAAATTTTAAACGATACATGGCGATATAGAACAGATCGATATTCAGATGAAAGAACGGCGGAAAGTACAAATAAACGTCCAAAAGTTGAAATGTCTTACATTGGTGGATAGCGAAAGGGGGATTCCCTATGCAAGAGCGATATTCAAGGCAAGTATTGTTTTCTGGAATTGGTGAAATGGGACAAAGAAAAATAAGAGAAAAGCATGTGCTCTTAATTGGTGCGGGTGCACTAGGAGCTGCAAATGCGGAAGCGCTCATTAGGATGGGAATTGGGAAATTGACAATTGCCGATCGTGACTACGTTGAATGGAGTAATTTACAGCGACAACAGTTATATACAGAAGAAGATGCGAAGCAGGGCAAACCGAAAGCCATTGCAGCTGCAGAACATTTAAGAAAGATTAATTCTGAAGTGGAAATTGAACCAGTTGTAACGGATATCACAATGCAAGAAATAGAAGAGTTAACAAAAGAAGTGGATCTCATCATAGATGCGACTGACAATTTCGATACGCGCCTACTTATAAATGACATTTCTCAAAAAGAAAATATACCTTGGATATACGGTGGATGCATTGGAAGTTACGGTGTAACGTATACAATTCTTCCTGGGAAAACACCATGTTTTCGCTGTCTCATGGATCATCCTATGGGCGGTGCAACATGCGATACAGCCGGAATCATTCAGCCAGCTGTACAGATGGTTGTTGCTCACCAAGTTACAGAGGCGATGAAAATATTAGTGGGTGATTATGAGTCGCTAAGAGGGACGATGTTTTCATTTGACATATGGAACAATCAATATCTCTCATTAAAAGTAAACAGACAAAAGAAAAGTACATGTCCATCTTGTGGGAAATCACGAACGTATCCAAGTTTAACATTTGAAACGCAGATGAAAACAGAAGTGTTATGCGGACGGAATACAGTTCAAATCCGTTCAGGAATAAAGAGAGATCTTAATTTAACCGAAATTCAAAAACGATTACAAAAAAGTGTACGTGTCAAAAAAACGCCGTACTTACTATCATTTCTAATTGATGAATATCGTTTCGTTTTATTTACAGACGGTAGGGCATTTATTCATGGGACAAATGATGTGAAAATAGCAAAACGATTATACGCAAAATATATGGGATGAATATAGAGAAAGAGTCCCCTTATTAAAACGAGGTGAAAAAAGAATGTTAGAAAAACGTATACCAATTTCAGTAGCAGAAGCAGTTGCGCGTGTAATGGAATATGCCTACCAAGGTGAAATAGAAAAGGTTTCTCTTATAGAAAGCTACGGTAGAACGCTTGGAGAAGATGTTATTGCAGATCATGATGTCCCGCATTTTGATCGCTCTCCGTACGACGGGTTTGCAATTCGAGCGGAAGATACAAAAGAAGCGAGTAGTAGTAACCTCATTCAGTTTGAAGTAATTGGCGAAATTGGAGCAGGCTTTGTTTTTACAGAAGAAGTGAAACCATTTCAAGCTGTCCGTATTATGACAGGAGCCGCAATTCCGAAAGGGTGTAATGCGGTTGTGATGTTAGAGCTAACGGAAGGGTTTGAAGAAAACGAAAAGACGTATATGAAATTAAAACGCTCTTTTGCACCTGGCGATAACATTTCTTTTAAAGGAGAAGATGTAAAACAAAATAGCATTCTTGTGAAAAAAGGTAATGTTATTAACCCTGGAGTAGCGGCACTGCTTGCTACGTTTGGTTATAGTTCCGTGCATGTTGTAAGACAGCCGGTTATTGGAATTGTAACGACAGGGAGTGAACTGCTTGAAGTACATGAACAATTAAAGCCAGGGAAGATTCGAAATAGTAACTCCTATATGATAGCTGCGCAAATTGAACGAGCGGGCGGAGTTGTACGGTATTATGGACAATTCGCTGACGATTTTGAGACGTGTTATAACACTGTGAAAAAAGCGATAAAAGAAGTCGATATTTTAATTACAACTGGTGGCGTTTCGGTAGGAGACTATGACTATTTACCTGCTATTTATGAGAGATTACAAGCTAATGTACTTTTCAATAAAATAGCAATGCGACCAGGAAGTGTGACAACTGTAGCTGAGGTAGAAGGAAAACTACTATTTGGTTTATCTGGTAATCCTTCAGCTTGTTATGTCGGTTGTGAATTATATGTTAGACCAGTCATTGGAACATACTTACATAGAAAAGATTCGCACGTATTTCGTGCAGAGGCAATTTTACAAAAAGACTTTCCGAAAGCAAATCCGTTTACTCGTTTTGTAAGAGGGAGAGTAGAGATTGTAGATGGTCAATTACAAGTTACACCAGTTGGTTTAGATAAATCTAGTGCAATTTCTTCACTTGCAGAAGCGAATGCATTTATCGTTTTGCCAGGTGGAACGAGAGGATTTAAAGCTGGAATTACTGTTTCGATACTGTTATTAGAATCAACCAGCGGAAGTGAATGGCCATGGAAAGAATCGCTTCGATCATACAAATAATAGAAAAATAGGTTGCTAACTTATATAAAGATAAGAGGTGCAAAATGACAAATACGTATTATGAAGTAATTGATACACCTATTTCAATTGAAGAAGTTACAAACAAAGTAATTCGGCGTGAGTGCGGTGCGGTTACTACTTTTATTGGCACTGTTAGAGAATTTACGAAAGGCCGCCGTACGCTTTATTTAGAGTATGTAGCTTATAAAACAATGGCGGAGAAACAGCTTGAGAGAATTGGTACTGAAGTAGGAGATAAATGGCCTGGGACATATGTGGCAATTACACATCGCATTGGTACATTACAAATTTCTGATTTGGCTGTTGTCGTTGCTGTTGCTACACCACATCGGAAAGCGGCTTATGAAGCAAATGAATATATTATGGGGCGTATAAAACAAATTGTTCCGATTTGGAAAAAAGAGTTTTGGGAAGATGGTGAGTCGTGGATAGGCGATCAGTTAGAGAAAACAGCATATGGTAATGGCGAGCCTGGAAAGGAGATGAGAATATGATTGAAGTACTATTATTTGCACATTTGCAAGAAGAAGTTAGTAAGCCAACATTACACATAGATTATGAAAATATTACGGTTGCTGAACTAAAGGAAGTGCTTATTAAGAAATACAACGTAGCGATTTCAAGTGAGATTATGGTCGCTATAAATGAAGAGTATGCAAATGAGGATGACATCATTCAAACTGGCGATGTCGTAGCAATGATTCCGCCAGTAAGTGGTGGTTGATTCTTTTCAGCCTAATCATGTAAGAACGTGATTAGGCTGGAGGGAATGAATATAACTACGTATACATAGGAGGGAACAGGATGAAAAGTCCTAATTTTCAATTAAGTTTACAAACTTCTAATCTAATTATCGGTTTTATGGTGTGGGTTATTTTATCATCATTAATGCCCTATATTAAAGTGGATATCCCATTAACTGCGGGACAAATTTCTATGGTAACAGCAGTACCCGTTATTTTAGGTTCTGTTCTTCGCATTCCAATTGGTTATTGGACCAATCGTTTCGGAGCAAGAAAATTATTCTTTATTAGTTTTATTCTATTATTATTTCCTGTTTTTTATATTAGTGTTGCCAATTCTATGATGGATTTAATTATTGGTGGATTATTTGTAGGAATCGGTGGTGCTGTATTCTCTGTAGGAGTAACTTCTTTACCAAAATACTTTCCAAAAGAGAGTCACGGTTTTGTAAATGGTATTTACGGTGTCGGTAACGCTGGAACAGCAATTACTTCATTTTTAGCGCCTGTTATCGCAACTTCAGTTGGCTGGAGAACGACAGTACAATGTTATTTAATTTTACTTGCAGCGTTTGCACTTATGAACTTTTTATTAGGTGATCGTAAAGAGAAAAAAGTGAATACACCACTAATGGAACAAATAAAAGGTGTATATAAAAATGAGAAACTTTGGTTTTTATGTATCTTTTACTTTTTAACTTTCGGATCATTTGTTGCATTTACAGTATATTTACCAAACTTTTTAGTATCTCATTTCGGATTAGAGAAAGTAGATGCAGGTATACGTACAGCCGGATTCATCGTACTCGCAACAATTATGCGTCCGATTGGTGGTTGGCTCGGTGATAAGTTTAATCCATTTAAAATATTAATCTTCGTATTTATCGGTTTAACACTTTCAGGTATTATTTTATCATTTATGCCTAGCATGAACGTATATACATTTGGTTGCCTACTTGTCGCATTTTGCGCAGGTATCGGTAATGGTACAATCTTCAAACTCGTTCCAATGTACTTCTCTGAACAAGCTGGTATTGTAAACGGACTCGTTTCAGCTTTAGGCGGACTAGGAGGATTCTTCCCGCCTCTAATTTTAACATTACTATTCCAACTAACAGGTCATTATGCAATAGGATTTATGGCGTTATCAGAAGTCGCACTTGCTTGTTTAATTATTACAGTCTGGATGTATAGTCAGGAGAAACTCTTAGTGATGTTAAAGAATCATTAATAAGGAAAAAGAACCGTCCCAAAGTATTTTGGGATGGTTCTTTTAGTAATAGGCTTCAACATGTTTTCTATTGATATCTTAACGAACGTTTGTTTTCTAAAATAATGTGGTTTTAAAATGAAAAACAGAAGAGTAATGGGATTTTATGTTAAAATATAAATATCAGATGTTATTCAATTAAAGGGCAGGTTAGTTCAAGCACAAAGATTAAACTAATTTTTAGAAAGCAAATATTTAATTGGATTGGGGTGTTTAGATGAAAAGGTTATATAAGTCCACTCAAGATAAACAAGTATCAGGTGTGTTAGGTGGCTTAAGTGACAAGTATGGAATTGATGTTAGTATCCTTCGCATAGTAACTGCATTATCAGCCTTTTTTACTAGCGGATTTACAGTGTTAATTTATATAATAGCTGCAATTGTTTTGCCTACAGATAAAGAAATTAAGGGATAAATGTATGACCTTAAATCTAATTCTACAATCGAGAACTCAGTTTTTTGTCTATTGAAGTTTACAAAGTAAAAGAAACAGTACGATTGTTATAAGACTGAAATGAATAAACGAAACATCCTCATAAAACATTCGGAATATATCGAGAATGAAAACAATAACTTTTGAATTAAACGATATGACTATTGATCGCTAATGAATCGATTAATAGTCACTCCTTTCTAAAAAATATCTATCAATCTATATCAAGAAATATAAAAAATTGAAATTCCTCGGAATTTTAAAAAACATATGACGGTATCTATAACAAGAAAAACTTCATATTTTATTAGAACCAGCTTTTTGATAAGGCTAATGGGTATTGTGAAAAAGTATACTTAAACTAAAGAATACAGTTCAGTTCGATAAGATAAAATTATAAATTTCTATAAATAATCCATAATTTTCTTTATGGCTCATATTTGTTATGTTAAAGAAAAGAGAGGGGAGGGAAATGAAATGAGTGTTTTTTTCTGATTATTGGGAACTAATGGTGTTTTCCGATGAATTAAATGTGGTCCATATGTAGTAAAGTGTTTAATCCAACTAAAATATATGTAGAATGAGGTTGTAAATGTTTGTTTTTATTATATTAGACGTAATATTACCGATATTAATATTGATGCTAATTGGTGCAATCTTACAAAGAAAGTTTCAATTTGACTTAAAGCAACTATCTACACTTATTACGTATTGCTTGATGCCTGCGGCTGTATTTGTGAATATATATGATATTCGTATAGAAATAGATTTGTTGCTCCAGATAATATACTATTTAATGCTTTACAGTCTAAGTCTGATCATAGTAAGTCATTTTATTTCAAAAATATTAAAGTTAGAAAAAGGAGAAAGTGCAGCTCTAAAAAATAGCATTTCGTTAATGAATTCCGGTAATTATGGATTACCAGTAAGTCAATTGATTTTTAGTCACAATCCAGTGGGGGTTTCCATTCAGATTTTCATTGTTATTTTCCAGAATCTTTTAACCTATTCATATGGAATATATAACTTACTATCAGCAACAAAAACAATCGGAGGTATTATTCAATCATTTCTAAGACTGCCTGTATTTCATGCGCTCGTATTAGGGATTCTCTTTCAATCTTTTACAATTCAATTACCTAATTCTATCTTGCTACCTCTTAATCAGCTTGCGAATGGTTTTGTTGCAATAGCACTCATATTGCTAGGGGCGCAATTATCCAACATTAAGCTTAAATTTTTCCATCGAGTCATAACATGGGCTTTAATTGGAAGGTTACTGATGGGACCATTAGTAGCACTTACCATGATCTACCTACTAAAGATTGATGGTATTGTTGCACAATCATTATTTATTGCAAGTTCTTTTCCTACTTCAAGAAATACAGCAACCATTGCTATGGAGTATCAAATAGAGCCTGAACTACATGCGCAAATCGTTTTATTTTCAACACTTTTTAGTATTGTTACAGTAACTGTCGTTATTTATTTGTCATATATTTTGTTTTGAATTTACATGCAAAAACGAATAGATTTGAGGTGGCGAGTGATGGAAGGGGATCGAGATGAGAAAAAGCAGTCTTTCATATATTAGGTGTCGTTTACAATTGTATCGTGTCTGATAATTAAGCGGCTTAATTCAAAAAAGGAAACTCATTAAGGTTTATTTCGTATACAAATCTTTAAAGTATTTACATATAGACTTGCGAAAAAAGACGTAATCTCGCTTATAATTAAGATTACATGAGCTTAGGATGATAGCGATGGGGCGGGAGTGTCAAGTAAGAATTTTATGCATAATTGCCACTAAGGGAGATGATTAAAAGTTGAGTAAACAGAATATCAGCACAATAGTTTCAGGAGATTTGATTGTTACCCATCTAATTGGCCAGATTAAAACAGAGGATGTGTATGAATGGTTTAATGGCTTTGAGCAGGTTTGTCAGCAATTTATTTCTGAGGGGCGGAAATACAAATTGTTGGTGGATAGAAAAGGATACACGCCAAATCATTTTTCTGTTCAAAAAGTATGGAAAGAGAAGTTCTTCAATGAAACTATTTTGAATCATAGCAAGGCAATTGCATTTCTTCTTGAAGAAGGAGAGATACTGAAGTATTTGCAACAATCCAATACAAAAGAATCCGTAGAGTTTTTTGACGATTATGAACAAGCGCTAAATTGGTTGAATGAATATCCAATATAAAAACTGAATAGAAAGAGTTGCTCGTAATGTTGCACTTATCATGAAATTTACTTGCTTACAAGTTGCAAACACCATTCATTTTCTTCGTAGATTGCTTATGGAATAAAAGAACGGAACTACAACAAAAAGAACAAACGGCCCCTAACAAACGTTTGTCCAAAGGTAATTACGATTTTAACTAAGAAATAGACTACAATTTATGTGTACGAGAAATCTTTTTTATAAGTTTAGGCAATATAGATGTTAGTTCTTGCTTCAAACGCTTCGTAAACGATGGATCTTTACCTGAAGTTGAAATAGTGACAACATATTCATCATGTCGAATGACGCCAGGTGTGTGAAAAGATGATTCTGTACCATCACTTACAACGTTAACCCACTGAAAATCGTGGGCGGCCTGCTTGACCATCATATTTACAGCATGTTGATTTGTAGCTGCATAAATAAGGTGAGCATCTTTAATATCATCATTACTAAAAGTTTTTTGCTTCCAAGTAATAAAAGGAAGTTCCTTCATCTCCTCGCAAATTTCTGGGCTGATAACGGTGACGAAAGCGCCTGTATTTTTTAATCCAGACGCTTTTCGATATGCAATTTTACCTCCACCAATGATAACGACCACTTTATTTTGCAGATTAAACATAAGGGGGTACATGTTATACATATATGCATTCCTCCATTCGTTCTAACAATGTTAATTTCATATATGTATCAAACTGTAGGCAATTACAAGTCGTCACGTGATCGTATTTTTTTGTATACAACTTAATTTTTTGAAGCAATAATCCGGTAAAGAGAAGGTAGGGCATGACATATACATGGGATGCAGTTGATGTTATTGTCTTTAGCTCAGCAGTAAAAGAGGGCGTTCCTTTCGTTAAAAAGGAGCACGATACTGGTATACTGAGTTTTTGTTCGACAGCTACTCCAATTTGCTGTAACTCATGTATGGGCTGGGGGTCACTACTACCTCTTCCTACGAGTAAAATACTACTATTTTGCATTGGCATAGCTTCACGTATTCTTTTCACTACAAGTTCAACCATATGCGGATGCGTACTAAAAGGTGGTACAACTGAAAATGTTATATGTGGATATTGCTTTTGCATTTGTTCTATCTCAAAAGGAATATCACATTTATAGTGAGCTGCTGCAAATAATAAAACAGGTACAATCATTATTTCAGTTGCCCCCTCTAGTATCGTTTCTGTAACTGCATCCGAAATGGTAGGTGTCGTTAGTTCTAGAAAAGCTATTTTTTGAATTCTTTCGTTACGTTCTTTCATAACAGATTGAATAAAGTGAATGAATTGTTCGTTCCCTTCTTGTAACCGGCTCCCGTGTCCAACATATACAATTCCTTTCATTGTCTTACCATATCTTTCTTCATAAGAGTTTCTTGTAATTGATGATCTACGTTATGAAACCCGACTTTATTTGCATAGTGTAAAGTTGGAACGTCGGTATACGAGAATGGGAGAGTAACAATATCGATAAAGCCAAGACGTTTTACTTCTGCTAGAAACGTATCAATAGAAGCGCGTCCTTCAAATACAATGCTATCCCATAAGAATTCTGAAAGCATACGAGAATGGACTTCATCGAAACGATGATCAATTGTATACTTATGAGTCATCATATAGGAGCCGGCACCAATTTTCTCTTGAATAAATGCAATCCGGTTAATATTTCTGCCTAAATAAACAGTTGTATCGGAAGAGAACTTTGCTTCTTTACTTAGTAGGCCATATTGCATAAGTTTTTCTTGAGTGGCAACGTTCATGTGTTGCAGCTCTGCCTGTAAGGAACGAATATCTTTCTGGTATTTACTACATGATTGCATCAAAATTTCTACACTTTCAGCTGAACAAAAAACAAGGCGATCAACGTTAAAAATTTCATTGATTTGTTCAAGTGTTAATGTATATTCTTCCTTTTTGAAAGTTGGAATTTGATATATTTCTGCACCAGCTTCTTGTAACCTTTGCTTCATTACACTTGTTTTATTTGTTGCGGATGTAAATAAAACTTTTTTACCATGTAATGGTTTACGTTCTTTCCAAGCGATTTGATTACGTAAGGAAACGACATCACCAACAATTGTCATAGAAGGGTTAGAAATATTTTCATTTTTGACGATAGAAACAATGGTAGATAGTGTCCCTGTGACAACGCGCTGTTTACCAGTTGTACCCCATTCAATGACTGCTACTGGCGTATCTTCTTTCTTTCCTGCTTGTCGTAAGTTTTCGCAAATTGTAGGTAAGTTTTTTATACCCATGTAGTAGGCAATCGTATCGCTATTGTGAGATGAATTATATTTTCCATGATCGGTTAAAGGACCTTTTGCATGTCCGGTTAGTAAAGTAACGCTATTACTGTAGTTACGGTGGGTAAGGGGGATACCTGCATAGCTACTAGCGGCGATGCTAGATGTAATGCCTGGTACAATTTCATATGGAATATTTGCTGCTGCTAAAGTTTCTGCTTCTTCACCAACACGGCCAAAAATAGATGGATCTCCGCCTTTTAATCGGACAACAATTTTTCCCTCTTTTGCAAATTGAAGAAGGTGTGCGTTAATCATTTCTTGTCGCATAATATGATTCTTTGGCATTTTTCCGCAATACATAAGTTCACATGTTTGTTTTGTATAGCTAAGAAAGAAAGGGTTTAGTAAGCGGTCATATAAAACAATATCTGCACGTTTTAAACACTCTATCGCTTTCTTTGTAATAAGCCCTTCATCACCAGGTCCTGCACCAACTAAATATACATATCCGTTCATATAATTGCACCTCATCTAGTTTTATTTAAAAGGAAGCCAGGGGGAGGCTTCCTTTTGTAATTTACATATATATATAAATGTCACCATCAATGACTTCTACTTCGTACGTTTGAATACAACCGTCATCAGGTTTTTGAACTTCACCTGTTAGTAATGAAATCTTCCAATCATGCAGTGGACAAAAGACGAATTCACCAGATACAATTCCTTCTGCTAACGGTCCGTTTTTATGAGGACAACGATTTTCTACAGCTCGAATATCACCATTTGAAAGGCGGAATAGGGCGATAGACATACCTTTCATTTGTACCTCTTTACCGATTTGAATAGGAAGATCTTCTGCACGCATAACTTTTATTTTTTCTTTCGTTTGTATCATATAGATCACAGCTCCTTATTTCACAGTTTCTACTTCATACATCGCTTTTAATGATTTTGTTTCTAGTGCTTGTCCCCAAGCTTCTTTATATGTGCCACGAGCTGTTTGGAAACGTTCATTTAACTTAGTGACGATATTTACATCTTGCAGTATTTCTTTTATGTGATCGAAGCCTAATCGTTCTGTCCAGTAGGCAGTACGCTCTCCGTAAATACCAGTTTCACGATAATATTGCATGTAAGCTGTAGCGATGCGAAGAACATCATCTTCAGTAGGGACAATCATTACAAAATCAGCTTCACGTACTTCTGTACCACCATTTCCACCAATATAAAGTTGGTATCCATTTTCGACACAAACAACGCCAAAATCTTTCGTAAGTACTTCCGCACAGTTACGCGGACAGCCCGTTACACCCATCTTCATTTTATGAGGTGTATCTACCATTTCTAATGATTGTTCAAGGAGCATACCAAGTCCTAATGAATCTTTCGTACCGAAACGGCAGAAACGAGAGCCAACACATGATTTTACATTACGAAGAGATTTTGAATACGCATATCCAGAAGTCATATTTAAGTCAGCCCATACGTTAGGCAAATCTTGTTTCTTAACACCGTATAAGCCAATTCGACTTGCACCGGTAATTTTCACAAGTGGAACATTATACTTTTTCGCAACTTCAGCAATTTTCATTAAATCATCTGCTGTTGTAACGCCTCCGTACATACGTGGAATAACAGAGAATGTACCATCGTGTTGGATGTTACCATTCATTCTTTCATTAACGAAACGGGAGGCTTTATCATCTTCATATTCTTCTGGAATCGCCATACGTAAATAGTAGTTCAAAGCAGGACGACATTTCGAACAGCCATCTTCATGTACAAAACCAAGAACATTTCGTACTTCTTTTGGTGATTTTAAGCCTTTTTCATGAATTGCCGCTACGACTTCATCACGTGATAAAGGTGTACATCCGCACATACCAGCAGACTGGGCTGAGGCATCAAAAGCATCTCCGAGTGTATGAGATAAAACTTGTTCTACAAGTGGACGACATTTACCACATGACCCTGCGGCTTTCGTACAGCCTTTAACTTCTTCAAAAGTCGTTAACTCTTGTTCTAAAATGGCATGTACGATTGTTCCTTTCGTAACACCATTACATCCACAAATCGTGTCATCCGCACTTATTGTAGCAACATCAAATTCACATTCTTCACCAGCTTTGTGAAGAATGGACGCTGGTGTATATTCTTGTATATCTTCTTCTTTCTTTAACATGCTAAAGAGGCGTGTACCATCAGCTGTGTCACCATATAAAACGATACCGACGACTTTATTGTCACGAATTAATACTTTTTTATAGGAACGTTTGCATTCATTAAAGATGGATATTGCTTTCGTTTGATCATCTTCATAAATTTGGCCTGCAGAGAATAAATCACAACCAGCAACTTTTAATTGCGTACCGACGATACTGCCCGAATATCCATCAGTTTGTAAATTTGTTATATGTTTTGCTAATATTGTACCTTGTTCATAAAGAGGGGCAACAAGTCCATATGCGATACCGTCATGTTCTGCACATTCGCCAACTGCATAAATGGACTCATCATTTGTTAGCATATAGTCATTGACTACAATGCCGCGATTGACAATTAAACCAGCATCTCTTGCTATTTGCGTATTTGGTCGGATTCCGACAGCCATTACGATTAAATCACAATCTACAACTTCACCATCTTCAAATTGAATGCCCTCAACATGGTTTGTACCAAGAATTTTTACAGTTTTCTTTTCCATTAGAAACTTCATGCCTTGTGCTTCTAAATCTTCACGCAGTAGAGAAGCTGCTTTCGTATCTAGTTGTTGCTCCATTAAGCTAGGCATTAAATGAACAACATGTACGTCCATTCCTAAGTCAATAAGACCTCTTGCTGCTTCTAAACCAAGTAATCCACCACCAATGACAACGGCCTTTTTCTTTTCTTTAGCAGTATCCATCATAAACTGTGTATCTTCAATAGTTCGAAAACCTGTTACACCAGGAAGAGTGGAACCTTCAACCGGTAAAATAAAAGCACTAGAACCTGTTGCAATAATAAGCTTGTCATATGTAAGAGTACGATTCTTTTCTGTAATAATAACTTTTTCTTCTCGGTCAATACTTTGAACTCTTTCATTTGTATACAAAGTTATTTCGTTTTCTTCATACCAACTGTATTCATTCATAATGATATCTTGTATATTTGTTTTACCTTGTAAAACATGAGAGAGCATAATGCGATTATAGTTTGGGTGTGGTTCATCTCCAAAAATAGTAATCTCATATGAATCACAATCATGTTTTAATATTTCTTCCATACAACGTATGCCAGCCATACCATTTCCGATCATAACTAAACGTTTTTTCATTTTCGTTTCCCCTTTTTATGTGAAATGTTGAACAAAGGATTATATTTTTATTATAGAAAATCAAGAAAGGGGGAGATGTGATATTTATCACATTTTTATAATGATTCACAAATTGTTAAAATTCGGATTTATGTGAGGGTGATGTGGATAGGTTTCGCAAAATGAAAAAGCAGGACATCAGTATGTATACTCATGTCCTGCACTTTATTTACGCTCTCGTAATGGCACGTGGAAATAAAATATTATTTTCTAAATGAATGTGCTCAAATAAATCAGACTCTAACGCTTCAAGGCGATTGTAAACAAGTCGATAAGTGCCGCAAGCTCCTTCTGGAGGAGTAAAGTCATGTGTAACTTTACGAAGCTCTTTAATAATGTTGCCAGCGTGGTTATGTTCATTTTCTAGTTCATCTACTACTTTACGTAACTTTGCATAGTTTTCATCAGTTGGATTTTTTTCAAATTCTAAAATTAATGGGAAATCTTCTGTTTCTTCTTTAATTAAATGCTGTTCTAATTCCATTTTAAGTTCATGAAATAGCTTATGAATTTTAGCTAAATGCGGCTGATTTGCTCCATGAACACGTAATACTTTCGTCACATAAGGACTTAACTGTGGTAACTCTTCATTTAAATAACGATGATGCTTATGAATTACATAATCAATCAATTCACGATAAGAAGCATTTTTCCAATCAATTTCAGATTCATTTAATCGTTTCGTATTATGATAAAGCGTATTTAACTCTGTAAGTACTTCAGTAGCTGATAAATTTCTTTCATGAATTGCATCAATAAGTGGCTTATTACCGCCACAACAAAAATCTATTCTATAGGATTTAAAAAGATCACTAGCTTTCGGAAACTGTGTAACAATCTCACCGACAATAGAAGTTTCAGTAAATGTATGTTCCATATGAATGCCTCCATAAAGTTTAAATGTAATATCTAAATTAAGAATAGCGATAAATGAAAAACAACGTGGTGATTGAAATCACTTATTATGTGTCAGTTTTGAGAATAATAGGAGTGGTATTTAACAGCGGACATTAATATTTTTAATAGACTGATGAACATTTATTTGTATATAGAAGAAAATGGATATATTTCCTATTACATTTTTAAATAAAATCCATAAAGTATAATATATAGATTGAAAGGAGGGGATTTGAATGGAATTCCAATTGTTGGTGACTTGTATATTACAAGAAGGTAATGCTTTCTTTTTAGTAACGAAAGTAGACGATGTTATTACGTTAAAAGTACCGATTACTGCGGGAGTAGCAGGTTTATTCTTAGCTTTAGGTGTACCAAGATGTTCTTAATTTAAATCTCTAGAGTAGAAAGAGGAGGACAAGCCTCTTTCTACTAATACATAATTATTTTATGTAAACTGAAGTATTCTTTTTTTAATAGCACGTTTAAAATGGACATGCATATACTATAATGTTTCATTGGCTGTTAGTGATGAAAAGTAGTTTTCATACGTGCATGCAGTGATATTTTTAAGTTATGAAAATTAAAGAGGTGCTATTATATATGAAAAGAAGGACATTTGATATTCCAGTTACATTGCGAAGAGAGTGGTTTTTAATAGAATTAGCCCATTTAACGAAGAAATATGGAATTGAAATTGCAACTAGCAAGATGGAAGCTGCACCGTTTTTAAGAGATCAAGTTACGGAATCAAAAATAGGGTCAGGGCTCCAATACGATAAATATGATGATGAGTATATCATTGAAAATTAAAGGATAAGAGCAAAACAAATTTCTTTATAACAAAATATAAAATAAAGCAGATTCTAAATATGGAATCTGCTTTATTATGAAATACTTCTAATCAACTATCCTCTTTCTAGTGTTTTTCCTACATATTTCACTTGCGTTATGCCAAAAGATTCACGAAGAATGCGAGCATAATCTTTTAATTCTATTGGACGTTTATTTTTGGTGCCTTTAAAGGTTTCTGTATAATTTTTATTTGTTAATGATACGTGACCATAATCAGTTAATTTACAAGTGATAGCCCCTTTATTAAAAGGAGATTCTTTATGTTCTACAATGACTTTCTGAATGTTATTCACCTTTTTCTCATCTATTGGATCTAAAGTGAAGGCATAGCCTATTTTCCATTCATCTGAAGGTTCAGATTGCAAGAAATTTGTAGATTCCCCGTTAGCTCCTTTTCTCATTTCTAAAATGTGTGTACCTTTTCGGGTAATTCGTTTGCGAATTCGATATTCACCCGTTTGAGAAGAGATGACTTCTCCGTTAAAAGGGACTGGATGTAAAGGTAGATGAGAGGCAAAACCGGCGTCTATAACATAATCTTTATTATTATGATGTAATATGATAATGACATGACCATCATCGGGTTTCCATTTATTATCATAAAGGTCATAAACAGTACCAGCTACTTTATATACTTGAAATCCACAATCCATTAAAAAGTAATACAATAAGGAGTTTAATTCATAACAAAGACCGCCTCGTTTTTGAATAAGTAACTTTTCTATTAAGTTATTTTTTGAGATGTTTTTAATAGTACCAGCCATAATATCGAGATTTTCATAGGGGAGAATCAATCCCATTTTTAAGAGAATTGCATCTAAATCATCAAATGTTATTTCTTTTGCAGGAATTTTTAATCGCTTAAAAAACTCCTTTTGTAAATCGGTCATCATAAAGCATTCTCCTTTCTTTTTACAGAATTTTCTTCTGCTCACCAATAGGTTAGTACTTCTAAAAGTTTAATTCAAGTCTGCGAAAATTATCATAATATATGTTTCTGGAAATATTAGTATCTATTCATAAAATTCAGTTTAATATTTAATGATAGGAAAGTCTTACAATATTAGCTTCTATTTTGTTTAGTTTGTATTTAATTAAATAAAAGCACATATATTCATTAACTTTTTTTATAACTAGCTGGTAATAAAGTGTTTTTTTACTAAAGTTTTTTCAAGATTTGTATGCTTTATATAAACAATAATAATTGGGGGATATTAGATTCAGTAAAGTTAACAATTGTTGAGAAACTTTTTTGTAGCATTCACTCAAAAGGAAGAGATAGAAACAAAGAGAATAACGTGTGTTAAGGAAGAAGGGGGACTAGTAATCTCTTAAGAATAGGGACAGGGTCTTGTTTAAGTACAAAGATTATCTAGTATTAAGAGAGAAGATAAAAAATATTACAACGAGCACCTTCTTTCAAAAAATGTGGGGGGAGTAACATGCGATTGATGAGAAGATGTGTTGCCTTACTAATTGTATTTTTTATCATGGTTCCAATGATTAGCACAAATGTGCGAGCAGAAGTTGTAAAAGAGCTTAAAACAGGCTTTCCAGATCAAGAAGTCTTTACACCCGGAGAATGGTTTTTAGGTCAAAAACCTGCTAATTATGATGAAAGTAAGCCTCCAATTCTCTTTGTGCAAGGAAGGAATGGGAATGCTGATAGTTGGTATGGAAAGACAGTATATCACGATATGAATGATATGTATGACTATGCTTTGAAAGCAGGCTATCAAACAGTATTTATACAATTATATGATGCTGCTGGGAAAGGGTCAGCTAGTCAGTGGGATAACGGAAAATTGTTAGCACAAAAATTAGAAGAAATATATAATCATTTCGGTAAAAAAGTTAATATTGTAGCACATAGTAAAGGTGGTATCGATACACAAGCTGCATTAGTAGAATATGGGGCAAATCGATTTGTCGGAAATGTTATTACACTTGCGACGCCACATCATGGATCAAACTTAGCGGATTTATCATATAGTTGGTGGGCAGGATGGCTTGCTTCTATATTAGGTCAAAAAGATGATGGTACGTATTCATTACAAATGGGCGAAATGGCAAAATTTCGTTCAACGATTGATAATAATCCAGCAGCTAAATTAAACCGTTATTATACAGTTACTGGGACTAGCTGGGGCCCTGTATTTTCGGCGTTATCAATGGGTGGATTATATTTGTCATCATACGGTTCAAATGATGGACTAGTAAATGAGTGGAGTGCTAAGCTGCCGTATGGAACGCATTTATTTACAGATTCTAGATTTGATCATGATAATATACGAAAAGGATCTGCTGTTTTCTCACGAATTGAACCATATTTACGTACAGCAAATGTACCGGTTCCAGCTTTAGTAGCATCCAGCACTAGTTCAAATGAAAACATAGAACCATTAAATACAACTTCAAACCAAAACATTTTAGGCGGAGAATTGCCACAAAATCAGTGGATAGAGCAAACTGTTGCGGTTGATAAAAAGGCAGAAGGAATTGTTTCAATATTAACTGCTTCGTCGGATGTAGAAGTAAAAATGATATCACCAAAAGGAAAAGTGTATACAAATAAAGATAGTGTTATAACTACTGGTGAAGATGAATCTTTCTTTGGTGGCGCGACAATTAAAACATTTAAATTTGATAAAATGGATGTAGGAGAATGGAAAGTTAAAATGATGGCGAAGCAGTCGAAAGATGCATATTTAGTTGTAAGCGATTACAAGAGCGGCGCGCCATTTGTACTTCAAATGCCTACAAAAGTAAAAGCAAATAAATCTGAGTATAAACTGAAAAAATCACCTGTGGCACCTGAAATGAAAGGAAATCTTTCCATAACAGTAAGAGTCGTGAATAAAGAAGGGAAACTAGTCTCTGAATATAATGAATTACAAAATGTGAATAACAATACATTTACTGGTGCTTTGAAGGACATAAAGCAACCAGGAGTATATAACGTTACGATGGATATAAAAGGGATGAATAAAGAAGGACAACCATATAATCGTACAATCGTTAAGTCGGTTTATGTGGAGAAATAAGAAAGAATGAGAAAAAAGTACCGAATTTTTGTAGTAGAAGAGCTCGGTACTTTTTTCATGTTTATTAGATTAACAGAAAGGTATAATGGGAATTTTTGAAGGCACAAAGGTTAAGTATTTGGTAGAGAATTCTTGAAATGTAGCAGGAATGCTTTTTATATTGTAATTGCACCTGCAAAAGTAAAACGAGTATCTTCAGTTACAATGATGTGATTGTTTAAGTGAATTTATGTCTTTTAAATATTTGTATATATAAGGTTTGGAGTCGTTGACCTTTATTTACGTAGCACGGCAGGAAGAAGAGAAAAAGTATCGAATGAATGTACATATGTAGTATTATTTGCTTTTGGTGTGAATAGTAGTTAAAGATACGTTGAAATATTTTATACGGTAACAAAAGAGTAATTAAATAATAGAGGGAGCAACTTACATGGAAAATATATTAAAAGTATCTTCAAAATCAAGCCCCAATTCAGTCGCAGGTGCAATAGCAGGTGTACTAAGAACAAGTGGAAATGTAGAAATTCAAGCGATTGGAGCGGGTTCATTAAACCAAGCGATTAAAGCAATTGCAATCGCAAGAGGATTTGTTGCTCCAGGTGGTATTGACTTAGCCTTTGTTCCAGCATTTCAAGAGGTTACTATTAATGATCAAGAAAGAACGGCGATTAAATTGATTATAGGGCCTAGGAAGAAAAGGTCTTAAAAGAAAGTGTTGATATGAATCATTTGAAAAGGTTGATAGATAAAGTAATAAAAAGACCACTCTCATTTTGAAGTGGTCTTTTGTATTTTCGTATTTCATATTATGGATACACCCCACATACTGAATTCGTAGTGGTATTCAGTGCGCTCAATAATGATCCCGAATTCTAAATCATCCCCAGCTAATACAAAATCTGCATATCCAGTTAGAAATTTTGATATGGTTGATAACTCTTCTAAATTCTCAAATACTTCAGCAATGTTCAGTTTAACTGCTTCAAATTTACCACCCTTAGAGAAAAAAGTCTCCCTTGATCAACTGGAAATTTAATGGTTTTAGCTGTTTCTTTTAACAGTACTATTGATAGTCTTCTGTTTTCTTCATAATTAGTGCTACCAAAGTTTTTTATGTTTGAAGTTTGTGTTAGCGTGTTAAATAAGTCTTTACAAAATAAATCATTAGATTTTGGATCCATAAATGAGTCCATAGAAACTGTAACAATATTAGAAAGTTCGTCTACGAGTTCTTTTCTACTACCAGTTCTTTTTGCTTTCATTTTTAGAATTTCAATTCGGCTTTTATTCATATTACTCAAAAATTTTCACACCTTTACTCGCGTAGTGGATGAATAAAACCACTTACTTCGACAAAGTAATAATAACATATGGGAGTAATCTTGATGGGAATTAGAAAAGAAAATCTTGTTGAAATGACAGCTGAAATTGATTTAGAAATAAACGGAATATATATTGTTGAAAATGGTCAGGTTCAGCTAATAGAACCACCCAAAAGTGGGTTTGGTGAACAATCATTTGTATATCAAAGTGGAAAAGTAATTCGGATAGAAGAGCGGAAGAAAAGATTAATTTAATACTATTTTAGAAAAGATATAACGTGAAAAATAAAAAGTGCCACAAATGTTTGTACAGCAGACATTTGTGGCACTTTTATCTTTTTATATAGCATAAAATGAATGAAACTAAAACTGCTCATTCTTCTCCCAAGATTCTACAATATAATGCGCAATTGTCGGATTAAATCCTTTCCCAACTAAAAACATAATCGCAGCAACTTCTGTTAAAGCGTGTTTGTGTGATGTATGTTTTGCTTCATTTAAACCGTAATCTACCCAAGGTTTTACGAAATCTAGTACAGGTTTTTTTAAAGGTAAAAACTGTGTACCGACAACTTGTTGAATTTGTTGTTGCGTTGGTTCTGTAATTGGTCCAGGTGGTAAAATTTGTGGCTGTGTAATATCTAATGTTGGTCCAGGTGGTAAAATTTGTGGTTGTGTAATATCTAATGTTGGTGGTTTAGGTGGTGAGACACGTGCGTCGTAGTTTGGTTGATACATTTGTTGTTGTACTTGAGTTTGTTGTACTTGAGTTTGTTGTGGCTGAGTTGGGTATGGGTTTTGTTGAAACTGTTGTTCTTGAGTTTGTGCTGCTACATATGGATTTTGTTGAAATTGTTGTTCTTGAGTTTGCGGTGCTACATATGGATTTTGTTGAAATTGTTGCTCTTGAGTTTGTGGTACTGCATATGGATTTTGTTGAAATTGTTGCTCTTGAGTTTGTGGTACTGCATATGGATTTTGAGGATATTCGTAACTTGGACGTGTGTCATATGGATTTTGTTGAAATTGTTGTTCTTGAGTTTGTGGCGCTGCATATGGATTTTGTTGAAATTGTTGTTCTTGGGTTTGTGGCGCTGCATATGGATTTTGTTCATATTGTTGCTCTTGTTCTTCATATTGTTGCTCTTGTTCTTCATATTGTTCTGTATATCTTTGTTCTTGTTGCTGAGGGTAAAATGGTTGCCTTGGGTAAGGCGGTTGATTATTATAGAACATATTTATTCCTCCTTCATGATGATGCCTACCACCTAGTGTATGGGCGGACAAGAAAATATGTGATGAAAAAATGCGGGCGTGTTACAATAAGTAACTGGGTGAAGATAAAATGACAAAACAAGAAAAGATAGAAAAAACAATTACTTTTGTAAAACATATTTTAGAAAAAGATGCCAGTGGGCATGATTGGTATCATATTGAGCGTGTACATAAACTGGCGATTTCTTTATCCGAGCAAGAAGGAGGAAATCGTTTTATAATTGAAATGGCAGCATTACTTCACGATGTGGCAGATGAGAAGTTAAATGAAAGTGAAGAAGCAGGAATGAAAAAAGTTTCTGATTGGTTAGAAGAGTTACATGTTGAAGAAGAGGAAAGTAAGCATGTTCTTCATATTATCGCCAATATGTCTTATAAAGGTGGTCATGGCGGTAAAGTGGAGTCAATTGAAGGGAAGATTGTTCAAGATGCAGATCGCTTAGACGCTCTTGGTGCAATTGGAATAGCTCGCACATTTGCGTATGGCGGGGCGAAAGGGAGACTAATGTATGATCCAACTATTCCTCCTCGTGAAGTGATGACGAAAGATGAATATAGAAAAAATAATGACCCATCTTTAAATCATTTTTATGAAAAACTTTTAAAACTAAAAGACTTAATGAATACGAATGCAGCAAAACAAGAGGCTGAAGTTCGTCATCGTTATATGGAACAGTTTATTGAACAATTTATGAAAGAGTGGAATGCACAAATATGAAAATGTTAACTGTGGAAAACTTATCAAAATCATATGGAGAGAAACCGTTATTTGATGGATTATCATTTAGTATTGCAGAAGGACAACGTGCCGGAATTATTGGTGTAAATGGTACTGGTAAATCAACGTTGTTAAAAATTATTGCAGGGGCAGAAATTCCTGACACAGGTGATATGACTCATTCACGTGGGTATACAATTAGTTATTTATCACAGCAACCAGAGTTTGATGAACAATTAACAGTATTAGAACAAGTCTTCCATGGTGATACACCTTTAATTCGTCTTCTTCGTGATTATGAAAAGGCGCTATTACATATCGAAAAAGATCCAAGTAATGAGAAAGTGCAAGAGCAGTTATTTGCAGTGCAACAACGTATGGACGCAATGAGTGCGTGGGAAGCAAATGCGAATGCAAAATCGTTATTAACGAAACTAGGAATTACGGATTTCACAGCAACTGTTGGGAATTTATCAGGTGGGCAGAAAAAACGTATTGCGATGGCGCAGTGTTTTATTGAAACACCGGACCTATTAATTTTAGATGAGCCTACGAACCATCTTGACCATGAAACAGTTGAGTGGTTAGAGGAATATTTAGCAAGGTACACAGGTGCAGTATTACTTGTAACCCATGATCGTTATTTCTTAGATCGTGTGACGAATCGTATTTTCGAATTAGATAATGGAAAACTGTATAGTTATGAAGGGAATTACAGTACGTTTTTAGAAGCGAAAGCACTTCGTGAAGAACAAGAACTTGCGCAGGAATCAAAACGTCAAAACTTATATCGCCGCGAATTAGCATGGATTCGCCGTGGTGCAAAAGCTCGTTCGACTAAGCAAAAGGCACGTATTCAACGATTTGAAGAGTTAAAAGGTCAAGAAGGGCCAGCTGCAAAACAGTCAGTTGATATTGCGCTTAGCGGTAGTCGCCTTGGGAAAAAAGTACTTGAGTTAAAAGATGTAACGAAAAAATTTGGCGATAAAACAGTATTAAACAACTTCAATCATATCGTGAAACCAGGCGATCGTATCGGAATTATTGGAGCGAATGGAAGCGGGAAATCTTCGCTATTAAATATGCTTGCAGGTAAAATATCTCCTGATAGTGGTGAAATTGAAGTTGGGCAAACAGTAAAAATCGCTTACTATACGCAAGAAAATGAAGAGATGAATTTAAATCAACGTATGATTGAATACATTAAAGAAATCGCAGAAGTCATTCATACGACAGACGGAAAAGTAATTGGTGCGTCTCAAATGTTAGAACGTTTCTTATTCCCGCCGCATTCACATGGTACACCGCTTGGCAAATTATCTGGCGGTGAAAGAAGACGTTTATATTTATTACGTATATTAATGGGAGAACCGAACGTACTATTACTGGATGAGCCTACGAATGATCTAGATACACAAACATTAACTGTATTAGAAGATTATTTAGAAGATTTCCCCGGTGTCGTTTTAACTGTATCGCATGATCGTTACTTCTTAGATAAAGTAGTAGATGAATTATTCATCTTTACGGGAGAAGGAGAAGTGCGTGAATTTTTAGGTAGTTATACGGATTATTTAGAAATGGAAAAAACGAGAGAACTTATTGAGAAAGCGGAAGTGCAGAAAGAGAAAAAAGTAGTAGAAGAAGCACCGAAACAACAACGTAAGCGTAAACTCTCATATAACGAGCAGCGCGAATGGGAAACAATTGAAGATACAATTGCGGAACTTGAAGAAAAGCTAGAATCAATTGGAGAAGAGCTTGCGAATGTTGGTTCTGATTTTACGAAAGCGCAAGAATTATCAGAAGCGCAGCAAAAAACAGAAGAAGAGTTAGAAAAAACGATGGAAAGATGGAGCGAACTATCCGACATTGTTGAAGGATTAAAATAAAAACAAGCTGCATATATTGAAAAGTAAAGAGAAAAACTTTACACTATTGGTAGAACCTATTTTAGGAGGGAAAAAATGAGAACATCTAATCCAATGCTGAAAAAAGAGGCATTCCGTAAAGAGGGAGCAAGTGCTTCTGCGATGACTATTGGCGGAACAGTAGGCAAAACGTTTATTATGCTTATCTTGCTACTTGCAACGTCTGTCTATTCATACATACAGATGATAGAGGGTACGATGAAGATGCCAGTATTAATTGGCGCTTTAATCGTTGCGGCAATCATCGCATTTGCGTCTATGTTCTTCCCACGTATTTCACCTTTTGGTGCACCAATCTATGCAGCAGTAGAAGGGGTTGTGTTAGGTAGTATTTCAGCGGTTTATACAATGAAATTTGGCGATTCTATCGTTTTAAATGCTGTTTTACTAACAATCTCAATTCTATTTGCAATGTTAGTGT
Source organism: Bacillus cereus group sp. MYBKT111-2 (assembly GCF_051915205.1). Lineage (NCBI taxonomy): Bacteria > Bacillati > Bacillota > Bacilli > Caryophanales > Bacillaceae > Bacillus > Bacillus cereus group sp. MYBKT111-2. The sequence continues at coordinate 36,507 of NZ_JBQAEG010000004.1, read as the reverse complement.
TATATGCAACACGTGTAGTAAAAGTAACGGATAAATTCCGTACAGGCGTGATGGCAGCAACACTTGGAATTATGGTTATGTACTTAGTCGTATTTCTACTAAACATGTTTGGTGTAACGGTTCCGTACATTCACCAAGGCGGTACGATCGGTATTATTATTAGTGCAGTTGTTATCGTAGTTGCTGCATTAAACTTATTACTAGATTTCGATTTAATCGAAAATGGTGTGCGTAGTCAAGCTCCGAAATATATGGAGTGGTACACTGCAATGGGACTAATGCTTACATTAGTTTGGTTATACTTAGAAATTCTTCGTTTCGTTTCTTACTTTACGAAAAATGACTAATAAAAAATCCTGCATGAAAAATGCAGGATTTTTTATTTTCAAAGATAAATTGATGATGTGGTATAATATGGATGTTGGTAACCTTAAATTGAAGGGGATGGAATATGATGAAAGAGAAGAAAGGGATTATGAAAAAATTATTTTCTAAAAGTTTTTTCATAGAACTAGATGATGCTTTAACGTATCCATCGGGAGAAGTTATTACTTCAGCTATTGAAAGTTATGCAGCTGAATGTAATGAACAACTTAAATTTGAGAGTAAAGTGAAACCGATAACTTTTTACTTAGAAGAAGTATTATATCGTGTGGAAATCAAGATGGCCCGCGGAGGATATTACATTTCATGCAGTGAAGTATAATTTTTTGAAACCTTACATGTTTAAAGTATGTAAGGTTTCTTTTTTGTTTTTATAAGATATAAAAATATATTTTTTATTATAAAGTATATTATTTTAAGCTTTTTACCCTTCACACATTTTTCTTTACAATGAAGAAAAATATGTGAGGTGGTATAACTTATGATGAATCGAGTTGTATTAATCGGTAGATTGACAAAGGAACCAGAATTATACTACACAAAGCAAGGCGTCGCATATGCACGAGCATGTGTTGCGGTGAATAGAGGATTTCGAAATAGTTTAGGTGAACAACAAGTAGATTTTATTAATTGTGTCGTATGGCGAAAATCGGCTGAGAATGTAACTGAATATTGTAAGAAGGGCTCACTTGTTGGGATTACAGGGCGTATTCAGACGAGTAATTACGATGATGAACAAGGCAAGAGAATATATAGAACTGAAGTTGTGATTGAGAGTATAACCTTTTTGGAGAGAAGGCGGGAGGGGGCATCGTAATAAGAGGGTCTAGTAACATAGCCCTCTATCACTTTTGATTAATACCTTCCCAAACAACATCTAATTGTTGATTGAGAATATTTTTCGCATTGATTTCATTTCCATGTAGTAGCGAATGCGACATTAGTGTATAAAAATAAGTGCTCATAACAGTAGAAGTGATAATATTTATATCCCATTGACTGTTTAATTTTCCTGCCTCTTTCGCTTCTGTAATAATTGAAGACAAACCTTCTTGTAGCTGTTGTATACTTTTTAATTCATTTTCTACTAAGTAGTTTGACTTTATAATCTCAAAGACGGCATGCTTCATTAAATCACCATGTCCAGTAAATCGATCCAGTAAATCGCCTAAAACAAGTTTGATTCTTTCTTTTGGATGTTCCACATTTTCGTAAGTTTTTAAACTTTCATTCCATAGCTCAATTTGAGAATCACCTAAAAATAATAATATGTTTTCCTTTTTCGGAAAGTAGTTGAAGAAAGTGCCCTTCGCTATCCCACATGCGGTAGTAATATCTTGAACCGTTACATTTTCGTACCCGCGTTCTTGAAAGAGCTGTACTGCTTTTAGGAATATAAGTTCCTTTAACTCTTTTTTTCTCGTTTCTCTAAGCATTTTATCTACTCCTAACAAAAACAATTATATCTGTTTAAGAGATAATCTCAAATAGAATCTTACGTCATAATTCTGTTTATAGTTTTCATTATAGTTACATGTTATAAATGAAAACTATATAGTTCATGTGTTTGCTTTTCAGAAACCCATTTTGGCATACGTTTCATTACTTCGTTTCTTACTATAGTTAAAGGTTTACTTTCTATTTGTGCCATTTTTCCAACTTTCCATGCAGTATTTGAGATTTTTTCAATTCTATCTCGTCGTTTTTGTTCGTATTCTAAAAATGCTTGACGATAATGAGCATTATTTTTAATGCATTCAGCCAGAATAATCGCATCTTCAATTGCTTGGCAAGCACCTTGGCCTAAATTCGGAGTAAGTGCATGGGCAGCATCCCCAATGAATACGATGCGTTTGTCAAAAAACTGTTTCATTGGAGTGATGTCTATAATATCACGATGAATCATATCAATGTCCGATGCGTTCTTTAAAATAGATGGGATTGGATTATGGTAAGTTTTGAAATGATTATATAAATCTGTTGTTGTGTAAGCTTTGTATTTTGGATCTCTAGCTTTCGCGTTTATGAGCGCATACCAGTATACTTCGTTGTTGGGAAGAGGGACGATACCAAATCTACCGTTCGTTCCCCAAGTTTCAATAAAGTCATTTGTTAAAGAAAGATTATTAGTAGGAGTTATGCCACGCCAACACGTATATCCTGCATAACGATAATTATCCCTTTGTGTTACTTGTTTTCGAACGACAGAATGAATACCATCGGCAGCAATCAGTATATTGCCAAATGCTTCACTACCATCTTGAAATACTATCTTTAAGGCGTTTGCTTCATTCTGTTCTATTTTTACGCATTCTTTTCCCCACTTGACAGTATCTTCTTTTAGTTCAGAAAGTAGTAATTGGTGTAAATCTTTTCTATGAATGGAGTACATTTTTGGATAGCAAGTTGGAATAATTAACTTGTTGAAAGTAGTACCTTTTTCGGATACAAGGTTAAAACCGTCACTTTCGTTGCCGAATTTTTTGATTTTCTTAGAAATGCCGTATAGTTCAAGTGCTTGCATTGCGTTTGGGGCAATGATAATACCTGCACCAGCAACAGTAGGTTCAGTATTTTTGTCATATACTTTTACATCTAATCCTATTTTTTGTAAGGAAATTGCTGCACATAGACCAGCAATGCCGCCACCAATAATTATGACATTGTTCATTTGTTATCACTCCACCTTTGAATGACTTTGTTCATAAAATGACCAAGGTCATTTTATGAGTTAAGGTTAATCCCTTTTTATGTAATTGTCAATTATACTTTTAACTATAGTTATGGAATGATTAGGTGAAAATAGAATGAATGAAACTTTCCAGCAATGTAGAAAGGTAAATAGTAAAATTAAGCATCCGAGTAGGAGTATAGCGTGATAACATGTTACAATACAGCTAAGAACATGCAATAAAGGAGAGTTATTTACGTGAAGATTAAAGCAATTGAACCGACGCCAAGTCCAAATACAATGAAAGTTATTTTGAATGAAGTATTACCATCAGGAGCACGTAATAATTATACAAATGAAAATAAAGAACAAGCACCAATGCAAGTGCAAGAAATTTTGAAAATTGAAGGCATTAAAGGTGTATATCATGTAGCCGACTTTTTAGCGGTGGAGCGAAATGCAAAGTATGACTGGAAAGTGTTATTACAACAAGTTCGTGCTGTTTTTGGCGAAGAAGTAGTGGAAGAAAGTGAAGAACAACAACTTGCTCATTTTGGGGAAGTGAAAGTGTTTGTTCAAATGTTCTTTACAATTCCAATGCAAGTAAAGTTAACAGATGGAACGACGGAAGAACGTGTTGGTTTACCTGACCGTTTTAAAGAATCAATTATGAAAGTGCAAATGTCTGCACCAAACGTTGTAAAAGAACGTAAATGGGTGGAACAAAGTACACGTTACGGTAATTTTGAAGAAATCGGGAAAGAAGTAGTAGAAGAGATTGTTGCTGCTTATCCGGAAGAACGTGTAAATGAAACGGTTAAAGAATTATTAAATCAGGCAGGTGCTGTTGAAGTAACGATTCAAAAGCGTGAGCCATATAAAGTAACAGAAGAGATGATGAAAGATGCTGACTGGAAAAAACGTTTTGCAGCTTTAGAACAAATGGATCCTACTGAAGAAGATATTCCAGTGTTGAAGATGGCGTTAGATGATGAAAAAGTTTCGATTCGCCGTTTAGCAACAGCATATTTAGGTATGGTAAAAGGTGATGAAGTATTACCGTTATTATATAAAGCCTTATTAGATCGCTCTGTAAGTGTTCGTCGTACAGCAGGTGATTGCTTATCAGACGTAGGTGACCCAGCAGCGATGTTCGTTATGATTAAATCTCTGAAAGATCCAAGTAAATTAGTACGATGGCGTGCAGCGATGTTCTTATTTGAACTAGGAGACGAAAGTGCGATTCCAGCATTAAAAGCAGCGCAAGATGATCCAGAGTTTGAAGTAGCAATGCAAGCACGTCTAGCGTTAGAGCGTATTGAAGGCGGAGAAGAAGCAAAAGGTTCTGTATGGAAACAAATGACGGAGTCTCGTAAAGGGGAATAATGTATGATTGTTTTCTATGATAGTTGGTGTCCGATGTGTACGGCGGTTGCAGAACGTACGAAAAAATTAGATAAAAAGGGTAAGGTGAAATTTTTTTCATTTCGAGATGAAGATGTAGTTGAGAAGTATGAACTTTCTCAAGAACTACAAAGTAAGATGGAACAAAGATTGTATATTTTAAAAAATAATAAGTGGTATGACGGCATTCGTAGCATATATGTATTAGCAAAGGCCGTTCCATCTTATTGGTTTGCCGTACCTTTTATAAAGCTATCTATCGTACTTGGTTTTGGAAGTAAAGTATACGATTATATCGCTAACAATAGAAAACTTGTCCCAGTTGGACATTGCCGCGAAGGGATTTGTGAAATCCCTACAAAAAAATGAAATCATCGTTATCTTTCTTTTGCACCTATTAATAGAGCGTGATATGATGAATTTGGAATGAAAGTTGAAGGAGAGATTACAAGATGTCAAATGCTTATGAAGAATACATGCGCCAAATGGTAATCCCAATGCGCCAAGAGTTAGTGCGTTCTGGGTTTGAAGAGTTAACTACAGAAGAAGCTGTAACAGAATTTATGGAAAACGTAACAGGTACAACTTTAGTAGTTGTAAACTCTGTTTGTGGTTGTGCAGCTGGTTTAGCACGTCCATCAGCAGGTCAAGCGGTTGTTCGTGCTGAAAAACAACCTGACCATCTTGTAACTGTATTCGCAGGTCAAGATAAAGATGCTACTGCAAAAATGCGTGAATACTTCGGAGAAATTCCTCCGTCTTCACCATCTATGGCATTGTTAAAAGGAAAAGAAGTTGTTCACTTCATTCACCGTCATGAAATTGAAGGTGCAACTATGGACGAAATTATTACGAACTTAGAACAAGCTTTCGAAAAGAATTGCTAAAGAAGGGGGAGAGTAAATCTCCCTCTTTTCTTTATATAGAGGTGAAAAAATGATAGTAACAACAGCAGGAAGAACGAATAAAGAAATGATAGATTATGCAAACAGGGTAGCAACAGAATTAAATGCTTCTTTCGTTAAACGTAATGACATACCAGTACATAAGCTGCATGAACAGTATGAACAAGATGTACTTGTCGTAGGGAAGAACCGATTAGCTATTTATCCAAAAGGTACGGAAGAATCGTTTTTCTTTCATCCGAACTCAGCGATGTTTCGTGTGAAAAGGTTAATGCGCGGAGAACACGATCCGTTTGTACAAGCCACGCAATTAGAGAGAGGAATGACAGTGTTAGATTGTACGCTCGGGATGGCATCAGATAGTATTGTAGCTAGTTATATTGTTGGTGAAAGCGGAAAAGTAACAGGACTTGAAGGCAATGAGTATATGGCTTATATTATGGAAAATGGTTTGAAAACATGGTCTTCATCCGTTTCTGAAATTGATGAAGCAATGCAACGAATTGATGTAAAGCAAACGGAGCATTACGCATTTTTAAAACAATGTGAAGATAATAGCTATGACGTTGTGTACCTTGATCCAATGTTTGAAGAAACTGTTATAGAATCAGATGGAATTAAAGGATTAAAACACTTCGCTTTGTATCATGATATTACTGACGAAACAATTGCAGAAGCGAGGCGTGTGGCGAGAAAGCGTGTCGTATTAAAAGATCATTTCCGTAGTTCTAGATTTGAAAAACACAATTTTCACGTATACAAAAGAAAAAGTGCTAAGTTTCACTTTGGTGTAATTGACCCTTGCTAATTGTTTGAAAAGATGTATAATAAGCAATAATTAATTAAATATACTGTCTGTGATGAAGAGAGTAGTCTTTTTTAGAAGGAAAGCGAGCTAGGGATGGTGTGAGCCTAGTGCGGAAGAAAAAGATGAAGCGCACTTCGGAGATGCTTCTTGAACGAATAGTAGAGTAAGCCGAGGCCCCTGTCCTCGTTATAAACGGGAAAGTGGTTCGTAATGAACAACAAGGGTGGTACCACGGGTTCAAACTCGTCTCTTTTTTAGAGACGAGTTTTTTGTATTTTAAAAATGAAGGAGGTTGTAGCATGGATTATAAAAAGCAGTTTGCAGAAAGTTTATCTAATATTTTTACGAATGAATTAACGCAACAGCAAATTTTAGATTTAATTGAAACACCGAAACAAGATGAATTCGGAGATGCAGCGTTCCCATGCTTTACACTTGCGAAGCAATATAAAAAAGCACCGGCTATTATTGCAAAGGAAGTTGCGGAGAAATTAAGCGATCCATTTTTTACGAAAGTAGAAGCCGTTGGTCCTTATGTAAATGTATTTTTTAATCGTAAAACGGTAAGTGATACAGTATTAAAGACGATTTTAGCGGAGAAAGAAGAGTACGGTCACAATCATTTTGGATATGAAAAAACGGTCGTTATCGATTATTCCTCTCCTAATATCGCAAAGCCATTTTCAATGGGGCATTTACGTTCTACAATGATTGGAAATTCATTGAAACATATCGCTGAAAAATGTGGGTATGAAGTTGTAGGAATTAATTATATTGGGGACTGGGGAACACAGTTTGGAAAGTTAATTACTGCTTATAAAAAATGGGGAAATGAAGCAGTAGTGAAAGAGGATCCAATACGTGAATTATTTAAGTTATATGTTCAATTTCATGAAGAGGTAAAAGACGACGAAGAATTAGAAGAAGATGGACGCGCTTGGTTTAAGAAATTAGAAGAAGGTGATGAAGAAGCAGTTGAGCTTTGGAATTGGTTCCGCCACGAATCCTTAAAAGAATTTTCTCGTATTTATGAACTTCTCGGTGTGGAATTTACTAATTTTCAAGGAGAAGCTTTTTATAATAATTTAATGGAAGACTTTATTGGGATTTTAGAGGAACATGATTTACTTGAAGAGTCAGAAGGCGCATTAGTCGTTAATTTAGAAGAAGAGGGAATGCCGCCTTGCTTAATTAGAAAATCAGATGGTGCGACGATTTATGCAACGCGTGACTTAACAGCAGCACTATATCGTCAAAACACATTTAGTTTTGATAAAGCGTTATATGTAGTTGGCCCGGAACAAAGTTTACACTTCAATCAATTTTTCACTGTATTAAAAAAGTTGGGCTACACTTGGGTTGACGGCATGGAACATGTACCGTTTGGGTTCATTTTAAAAGATGGTAAGAAAATGTCCACACGTAAAGGGAGAGTTATTTTACTCGAAGAAGTACTTGAGGAAGCAATCGAACTTGCAAAACAAAATATTGAAGAGAAAAATCCAAACTTAAAACAAAAAGAAGAAGTAGCAAAGCAAGTCGGTGTAGGTGCAGTTATCTTCCACGATTTAAAAAATGAGCGTATGCATAATATTGAATTCTCATTAGAAAATATGCTGAAATTTGAAGGGGAAACAGGCCCATATGTACAATACACACATGCACGTGCTTGCTCTATTTTAAGAAAAGAAAGCGTAGAATTTGAAACGTGTACGTTTGCATTAAAAGATGATCATAGCTGGAGCGTTGTAAAATTACTTAATAAATTCCCACAAGTAATTGAAATAGCCTTCAACAAAAATGAACCATCGGTTATTTCGAAATACGTATTAGATGTAGCGCAATCGTTTAATAAATATTACGGGAATGTGCGTATATTAGAAGAGAGTGAAGAGAAAGACAGTAGACTGGCATTAGTGTATGCTGTGACGGTTGTATTAAAAGAGGGATTACGTTTACTTGGGGTGGAGGCACCTGAGGAGATGTAGCATAGTAATAAACTGACAAACTGGGTTTAGTATATAAACCTGGTTTGTTTTTTATTTTGATATATAATTAATTTTCAAAATCAATTAAAATCTTTTTAGAGAGGAGGATTTATATTGATTCGAAATATGATTTTACAAATTCCTTGTCATAGAAGATCAGATAGAAGTTTTCTTAAACTACAAAAATACATACCTTTATGTGCGCGTTGTACAGGCATGCTTATCGGTATATTAATGTTTCCAATTTATTTTTATATAACACTTTCATTTCTTTTTGCAATTATACTATCATTTTCTGCTCAAATTCCGTTACTTATTGATGGATTTACCCAAAAGTGGAAATGGAGAAGTAGCACAAATTTACTAAGAGTAACTACTGGTGTATTAAGCGGTAATGGTATGGGGTTATTTATTTCATCAAGTGTTATTTGGATATTATCTTAAGGTATATAGTAACGGAGGTATTTACATAGATGTTCTGGATTTACTTAATTCTAATTTTTATTTCAGGTGGAAGTGGAATTGGTTTTATGATTCAAAATAAGTATACAGAAGCAATAATAGCTTTTACTATTTGTATACTATTGTTTGGGCTACTGTATTATTATCTTAAGAGAAACAAAAGAAAGAGAAAAGCAGATTGTGGCGATTTAGATTGTACGGATTGTTTTGATTGTGATTGTACTTGTTAAATTTTTTTTCCAAATAAAAAGCTAGTGTATTTTTAATAACACACTAGCTTTTTGCTTTGAAATTTTAAGAAAAGTGTAGGAATACGACTATTATATAGAGAACTTTAGTTTTGTATATAAAAGGAGGCGTTAGACGTTGGAAACGTATGATTGGAACAGTAAACTAACTTATTTAAAAAATACAAGAGATTTATATTACAATGACGATTATGTAAGCTTTTTAGTAAATACAGTTTGGAGAATCACTAAGCCAGTACATATCGTTGATTACGGTTGTGGATATGGTTATTTAGGCTTAATATTAATGCCATTACTTCCAAAAGGATCAAAGTATACAGGCATTGATAGCGGGGAAACATTAATAGCGGAAGCGAGAGAGTTGTTTCGTTTACTTCCGTATGAGTCAGAATTTCTTGAAAGAGATGCTACAGAGATTGAATTGAACGATAAATACGATATAGCAATTTGTCATGCGTTCTTGTTACATATGAGTTCACCAAAAACGATGTTACAAAAAATGATACATTCAGTCAAAAAGGGCGGAAAAATAATCTGTTTTGAACCACATTGGATTTCAAATATGTCTTCATACGTGTTAGATGGGGAGGAGCAATCGGAAATTATTCAGCTAGGTGTTTTGCAGAAATTATTTGAAAGTGATACGAAGAGAAACGGTAAAGATGGCAATATAGGCATGAAAATACCGATATATTTAAGTGAATTAGGTGTGAAAAATATTGAGTGTAGAGTAAGTGATAAAGTGAACTTTTTAGATTCTAATATGCACCATCATGGTAAAGCGAAGTTGTATCATTCATTAAAGGAAGAGGGGATTGCGGGGAATCCAGGTGATAAACAGCAATTTATAGGACGTTTAATAGACAGAGGATTAACATATGATGATGCGCTAGCTCAATATGAAGCTGAACTACGATTTTTTAAAGCATTTCATATACATTCTTCATTAGTGTACGCTCCGAATATGAAAATTACATTTGGTGAAATAGTATGTTAATAGGTAGTAATACGATGAAACATGTCGCTGAATGTCGATAAGTCGATATTCGACATATAATCGCTGATATATTTTAAGAATCGGTCGATATATTTTGAAAATCGCCGATAAAATGAAAGAATCGCTGATATATTTGAATTATCGCCGATATAATTTCATGTGCTGATTTCAGCTATATAAAAATAAGATCCACATGTTACGTTATTCCATATAATCAAACAAAATACAGAGAAAAACAATCATTTTTACTATATTTTGTTATAAATTCGAATAATATTAAATAATACTATCCATTATAGGAGATTTTAGTTGAATACCTACAATATGATGTGTAAAATCTAAGCAAGTAGCAGTATAAATAAATATTCGAGGTGAATACATGCTAGATTTTAAGCAGTTAGATGCTTGTTTGAAAGACAAGAGATTTATAGAGGGATTACAGGAAATAAATAATGAAATTTCATATATAAAAGAAAAGAATACTTTATCTTATGTAAAGAATTGGCTTGCTAATATTCCTTCACATAAGGAGTTTGATATATTAATTCGCCTTACTGATGAAGGGCTTATGCACCAATACAGTTCATTCCTCATTCGCTACGCTTATAAAAAATTCCCAAATATGAGAACGCTCTCTTTATATTGTGATGAGTTAATTGATGAGCGGAAAATTCTTGAAGCAGAACAGTTGCTAAAAGACGTTTTAGAAGAGAGCAATAAAGAAGAAATAGATGCCGATTTTTTAGCGAAAACATATTTTACGTTAGTAAGATGTCTTTTAGAAATGAAACGAAATGAAGAAGCGCTAATCTATATGCAAAAAGCAGAGGAGTACAGTGAACGTGCCGTGTTTGATAAATGGGGATACGTCTATATGCATACAGGTGAATGGGAGAAAGCAGAAGAACAATTTATAGCTGGTATGCAGCATAAAGATTGTGAAGAGTTATCTACCTATTTATTATCACAGTTATATGCGAATAAAGGAGAACAAAAACGTGCATTGCAGCTAATTGATGATGCAATTGTAAAGTTCCCACAAGTACCATATTTTCATTTTGAAAAGATAAAATATGTATTAGATTTAGGGAAGTACGAAGATATGTTATCAGTAATAGATAACATAAATAAACAGCTTCCTTATCATGCGTATAAAGCTTATTTCGTACATTTACGAGCAGAAGCACTGTACAAAATGAATAAACTTGTAGATTTACAACAGTTATTAAAAGAAGAAAAAAGTTTAAAAGGGTCTTTATATCATAATTTAGAAAAAAATCCAGATGGAAAAAAGGTTCACCTGCCGATCGTTCCCATTGTACAAAAGGATAATTATTGTGTGCCGACAAGTTTAGAAATGATGTTGCAGTTATGGGGAGAAAAACGTACACAAGATGAAATAGCAGAGTTTATTTTTGATATGACAGGATCGAAGTTTTCAGATACTGTTTCTTATTTAGAAGAATTAGGTTATGAATATCGTTATTTTAAAGGTAATGAAGAGAATTATAAGAGACTGATTGATGAAGGAATTCCTGTTTTATTAAGTATAGATATTGAGCATGCTTCACATGTACAAGTACTAGCTGGATATGATGATACATTGCAGGCCTTTTATGTTCAAGATCCGAACTTTATAGAGCCAGTTATTGTGGAATATAGTAAGTTACAAGAAAAATATCGTTATACAGGTTGTTTAGCGATTACGTTTGTTCCGAAAGAAAAGAAGGAAAAGCTATCATTTTTAAATGAAGAAGAAAATACTTATTTCAAATCAATTTTTTCTTTAACGGATCATTTAGATGAACAAGATAAAGAGGGGATTCATAAGTTAGTACAGTTTTTAAAAGAGACAAGTGATAATCCGAATACGTGGTTATATACGGTTAAGCATTTAGATGTTGAAGTAGATAAAGAATTTATTTTATATTGTATAGAAAATTTAATGGAGAAGTTTCCAAACTCGGACTTTGTTAAATTACATGGTGCGCAGTGCTTTATCCGCCTTGAAGAATTAGAAAAAGCCGAGCAAATGCTTGCGAGTGTTGAGAAGAAAAATAATCGTGCTTTATATCATTTCATAAACGGAAGATATGCTTTTGAGCAGGAGAGTTATATAGAAGCGATTTCAAGTTTTCGTTCCTCATTACAATTAGACGCAGATCAGCCGATTGCTTGGAGTTTCCTTGCGTTATCATATATGTATATCGATCAATCTGATAAGGCATTGCAGTTTTCTCAAGTTGCTTTAGAACGTAGTCCAGAAAGATTTACTTTAACGAATCACGGGTTAATATTAATAGATTTAGAAAGATATGAAGAAGCGTATGAAATCTTTAACGACCTGTTAAGAGAGTATAAAAATGAGGCACATGTATGGTATGAGCGAGCGAGATGTGCGCATCAATTAGGGAAATTACATTTAGCGATAAAAGGGCTTAAAGTAGCGATTCATTTGGATAGTAATGCACCTTACATTTATACGAAACTTTCGGAAATATACGAATCTGATTTGAAGGATGAGGAAAGTACGAAAGAAATTTTATTAAAAGGTATTGAGAATTGTGATGATAAGGCACCTCTATATGTAAAACTGGGTGACTATCATTTTCAAAATGATAGCCTGGAAGAAGCAGAATCGTTGTATACTCGTGCTTTAGAAGAAAATCATGATGATGTTTATTCTCACTTCGGACTTACGCAAGTTTATATGGCAAGAGAACAATATAAGGAAGCAAAAGAATATATTCTCGGTATTGAAAAACAAATTGAAAAGAGCCAAGATTTTCTTATGAATGCGGGAATGGTTTTATGGGATGCTGAAGTTGAACTTGGTGGAAGTGAAGAAGGGTTTAAAGTAGCATTGTCTAAGTTAGAGAGTGGTATAAAGCAGAGCGAATATAATGTAGCAAGCGCGTTAGATGAATATGTGAATCGAATTAAAGGAACGGTATTTGTGCAGCGAGGTATAGCATTCTTAAGAACGTTACGAAAAGAAAGAAATGAAGTAAGTGAATATGGTTGTTATACAGGTATTTTATATGAATCTATCGGACAGTATGGCCAAGCGATGAAAAGATATAAAAGGGCGATAGAACAAAAGGAAACGGCATTACCGTATTACCGAATTGGTGAAACACTTATGGCATTAGGACAATTGACGGAAGCAAAACAGGCATATGAAACATGTTTAGAGCTTGATGGGAATTTCGTCGGTGTACATTTACAGCTTGCGGAAATATATGAAAAAGAAGAAAATCGTTCTAAAGAACAAAGTCATATGGTTCAGGCGATGAAAGAAGAGCCGCTGCATATTAATATGGAATATTTGGCGCAGCTTTCAGTAGAAATGAATCTTCAGAAAGAGTTGCTGGCTGAACTAGAACAATTAGTGGACGAAGTACCTGAAATATGGCGATTAGATGCGATTGCATATGTGTATGGAGCGATGGATGAAATAGATAAAGAACAAGCACAGATTGAAGAGGCACTACGATTAGATAGTGAGCATACAGAAGTTTTATATCATTATGCAAAAGTATTATTGAAAAATAAAAATGCAAAAGCAATTGAAATTGCAATGAAGGTTATACAAAAAGATGTAAATAATGAACGTATATTTGATGTATATGTAAAAGCGATAGAACAACATAAGAAATGGTCTAACATACGAGATTTTCTTCACATATTAAAAGTAAAAAAGGCAGAAAGAAGTATGGCGTTTATGTATGCTGCATCTGCAGTTACAGAAAGATGGATTGAACGTCAACAAAATGAACAGCCGAAGAAATCCATATTTACGAGAGCTCTTTATCGTATGAAAAACCGTGCGAAAGAAATTTCGATTATTACTACAATCATTGATTTATATGAAATTTCGTTACAGTTAAATCCGAAAAATAGTATGGCAGCGCAGCGATTTGCGCTATTTTATGAGAATGTAGAGATGAATAGAGAAGCAATAGAGATTCTGCACACGTCACTAGAAAATAAATGGGATTATGAAGTAGCGAAGCAACTTGTAAATCTTTTCGTTGAGTGCGAGGAAGAAGGTATGTTAAGAGATGCTATGGAATTAACGAAGCAAATGGTTCGAGAGTTACCAGATGATTACGATACTCTTCTTCTTCAGGCACAAGTATTCTTTAAAGCAGGAGAAGAAAGAAAAGCAGAAAAGATTACCTTACAATTAACGGAGCAAACACCATTTGTAAGTAGAGCATTTCTTGCTTTAGGAGAAATATATCAAAGTCAAGAGAGGTTTGAAGAGGCAATTCATGTATTAGAAAATGCCTCTATCCATCATCCGAATGAAACAGCAATTCTTCTTTCTTTAGCATCTTCATATCATGGTGCTGGCCAAACGATAAAGGCAGAAAAACTAACAAATGAAGTAGTAATAATGGATGCGAGTGATTTGTTAGCAAGATATGATCGTGCTTGTTATTTAGCACAGTTAAACAGGAATGAAGAGGCGAAGGAAGAGCTTGAAATTGTACTTCGTGAGGATGAGTCGGGATTTTTCGCTGAACTTATCGAGGATGATGAAAATTTAGCAGCACTGCGAGAATTTGAAAAGTAATTGTATAAGAATAGTGAAAAAAGGGCATAATTAAATATATATTTTGAATTAGTTGACAATTGGTTACCAAATGGCATAAAATAGCTTTTAACAAAGTATACAAATCTGAAGACGAGAAAGAGTAAAATAGTGTACTGTTCCCCAGAGAGCCGGTATGTTGCTGAAAGCCGGTGTGCAGACGTTATTTGAAAATCATCTCCGAGGAGCCGAGGCTGAAAATGAGTAAGCTCGGACGGATGTCTACCGTTACAAAGAACACGTATGATAGTACGTTGCTAAGTGCTATTAGTGAAGAGCTAATAGAATTAGGGTGGTATCGCGGGTAAACCCGTCCCTATTTTATAGGGACGGGTTTTTTGTGTGCTTTAAAACATTCAAAAGGAGTGATTGTAGATGAAGAAAGTAGATGTAAAAGAGTCAGCTGTAGGGAGAGAAACACGTATTCGTAAACAGTGGAACGAGCAGAGCATTTTCGAACAATCAATTCAGAATCGAGAAGGCGCACAATCTTTTGTGTTTTATGAAGGACCACCAACGGCGAACGGACTACCGCATGTAGGTCATGCACTTGGACGAACAATTAAAGATGTAGTAGCAAGATATAAAACGATGGCTGGTTATAAAGTATTAAGAAAAGCGGGATGGGATACGCACGGCTTACCTGTAGAATTAGGTGTTGAGAAGCAACTCGGTATTTCTGGTAAACATGAAATCGAAGAGTATGGAATTGAACCATTTATTAAGAAGTGTAAAGAGAGTGTATTCACATATGAGAAACAGTGGCGTGAATTCACTGAAAGTATCGGTTATTGGGTAGATATGGATGATCCATACGTTACGTTAGAGAATCCATATATCGAAAGTGTATGGCATATTTTAGGGACGATTCATGAAAAAGGATTATTGTATAAAGGGCATAGAGTTTCACCATATTGCCCAAGTTGTCAAACTTCACTAAGTTCACATGAGGTTGCGCAAGGGTATAAAACAGTAAAAGATTTAAGTGCAACAGTTAAGTTTAAAGTGAAAGATAGTGACAATGAATACTTCCTAGGTTGGACGACAACACCTTGGACACTTCCAGCAAATGTTGCACTCGCTGTACATCCAAATATGGAATACGTGAAAGCGAAACAAGAAGGTCATGTATACATTGTTGCGAAAGAACGTGTACGAGATGTATTAAAAGAAAACTATGAAGTATTATCTGTTCATAAAGGAGAAGAATTATTAAATACTTCTTATACAGCACCGTTTCCGATGAAAGAAGTTACAAATGGGTACCGCGTTATCGGAGCAGATTTTGTAACGGCAGATAGTGGTACAGGACTCGTTCATATTGCTCCAGCATATGGAGAGGACGATTATAGAGTCGTTCAAAGTGAAGGGTTGTCATTCTTACATGTTGTAGATGAGAAAGGTGAATATACAGAAGCAGTACCATTTTTGAAAGGTAAATTTGTAAAAGATTGTGACGTAGATATCGTTCGTTATTTAGCGAAGGAGGGTTTACTTTATCATAAAGAAAAGTATGAGCATAGTTACCCACATTGTTGGCGCTGTGATTCACCACTTCTTTATTATGCAGGTGAAAGTTGGTTAATCCGAACGACTGCAATTAAAGATACATTTTTACAAAACAACGATACTGTTACTTGGTATCCAGATCATATGAAACATGGAAGATTTGGTAAGTTTTTAGAAAACATGGTGGACTGGAATATTAGCCGAAATAGATATTGGGGAACACCATTAAACGTATGGGAATGTGAAAGTTGCGATCATCAATTCGCACCGAAAAGCATTGCTGATTTAAGAAAGCATAGTACGAAAGAAACACCTGAAGATTTAGAATTGCACAAGCCGTATGTAGATGAAGTGCAAGTTTGCTGCGAAAAATGCGGAAGTGCGATGAATCGTACACCAGAAGTAATTGATGTTTGGTTTGATAGTGGCTCGATGCCATTTGCGCAATATCATTATCCGTTTGAAAATAAAGAGTTATTTGAAGAACAATTTCCAGCAGATGTAATTGCAGAAGGAATTGATCAAACACGCGGCTGGTTTTATAGTTTATTAGCTGTATCAGCACTATATACAGGAAAAGTACCGTATAAACGAGTGTTATCACTAGGGCATGTTCTAGACGAAGAAGGACAGAAAATGTCTAAAAGTAAAGGGAATGCACTAGATCCAGTTGATTTAGTAGAGAAGTTTGGTGCAGATGCTTTAAGATGGGCACTTCTCGTTGACAGTGCTCCGTGGAATGCGAAGCGTTTTTCTGAAAGAACAGTATTAGAAGCAAAATCTAAATTTGTAGATACATTAGTCAATGTGTATAGCTTCTACGTTTTATATGCAAATTTAGATGAGTATAATCCGAACGAAACGTATGACGTAAAGCGGACGAAATTGGATGAATGGGTATTATCAAGATTGCATAGTACAACGAAAAAAGTGAGAACTGCACTTGATGATTATCAATTTACGAATGCAGCTCGTGAAATCGCGACGCTTGTAGATGAAGTAAGTAATTGGTACGTAAGACGATCACGTAATCGTTTCTGGGAATCTGGTATGAATGCTGAAAAAGCAGCTGCGTATGAGACACTTCACGAAGTGCTTGTGACAATTAGTAAATTAATCGCACCGTTTACACCGTTTGTCGCTGAAGATATTCATTTGAATTTAACTGGAAGTAGCGTTCATTTAGAGGATTATCCAGTTGTAAATGAATCACTACTTCAGCCGAAATTAGAAGCGGAAATGGATGCAGTTTTACAAGTTGTTGAACTTGGAAGAAGTAATCGTAATCAACATTCTTTAAAAGTAAAACAGCCGTTAGCGGAACTTGTATTACTTGAGCATAATGAAAATGATATGGATTGGGAATCTTATCGTGATATCGTTATGGATGAGTTAAATGTAAAAGCGTTCCATGTTGAACTCGATGAAATGAAATACACGTCCTATCAATTAAAGCTGAACTTTAAAACGGCTGGGCCGAAGTTCGGTAAAAATGTGAATGCAGTAAATGGCTGGCTAAAACAATTATCACAAGACGAGGTACAAAACTTTGTTTCTACAGAAAGAGCAGTTTACGAAGTAGCATCAGGAGAAGAAATAGTTGTAACGACTGAAGATGTATTAGTAGAGAAAGTTGCGAAATCTGGATTCTCTAATACAACTAACGGACAATATACAGTAATGTTAGATACGAATGTAACGGAAGAATTGCTACAAGAAGGGGTAGCACGTGAATTCATTCGCGCCGTTCAAGAATATCGTAAGCAGTTGAATTTACCTGTTAATTTACGGGTAGATGTAATTCTTGATACAGAGGAAGAACTACAGCAAACGTTAACGAGTCATAAAGAGTTGTTGGAAGAAAACTTACTCGTTAAACAATTTACATTTGGTCACTTAACGAATGAAGATGATGAACTATCTTTAGGTGAGACGAAAGTTCGTATTAAATTAAGCGCGACTAAGTAAAGAAAAGGAAGTTGGAATCATTCCAACTTCCTTTTTTGTATGATAGATATTTATCCGGCTAATTTTTTCATAATCGATTCGATAGGACCTCAAGAAAATTTCTTTCTAAAGTATTGTTTGCGCTTTACACATAAATATTGAGAAATTTTCACGCCTCCTTAATGGAAAGGTAATAGAATTGTTCATAGAGAATTACTCGTAGATTCAATTTTTATCCCCCCATTTTGTGGGGAATGATTGCCTAGTGGTAATGGGATAAGGTTGAGCTACTTTATTAGGGGGAGTGGTTCTATGTTTAATAAAAAAATGGTGGCAATGGCAATGACTGTGCCGTTAGTAATGGGGACAATTTCTACAGTTTCGGCATTGGAAAAACAACAGCAAGTAAAGCTAGAAGCTTATTCGCCTCAGAAAAAAGCAACAGAATATTTAAAAGAAAATGCTGCGCAGTATGGATTAAAAGCAGACCTTTCAGACTTGCAATATATTTCTACAACAGAAACGTCAGTAGCTTCATATGTTAGGTTCCAACAAGTTGTGAATGGTGCGCCTGTATTTTCAAAACAAATTACAGTTACTCTTAACGATGAGGGAAAAGGAGTACTTGCTGTTTCTGATTATCAATCTGTTAAAGGTGTGAAGGAAGTTACAACAAAAATTAGTGAAAAAGATGCAATACAAAAATCAATGGCGTATGTTGGAGAAGTAAGTGAACAAAACTTATGGGCTCCTACAGAGAAAGAATTTGGATATATTGTTGAAGAAGGAATTGCTCGTCCAGTATATAAAGTTGTAGTCCATTCTAATAATCCATTTGGTGCATGGGAAACATTTGTTGATGCAGAAAATGGAAAGTTAATTAAAAAGGTTGATATAAACCGTAAAGCAGAAGGATCAGGAAAAGTATTTTTACCCAATCCAGTTGTATCTAGCGGTAGTAAAGTAGGTTTAAAAGATAACAATGATGCAGATTCAACAGCATTAACGAACCAATTAAAGACTGTTACGTTAAAAGGTTTAGATGGGACAGGATTTTTAATTGGAGAGTATGTAACGATTTCTTCAAAAGCAAAAACGAAATCTACAAACTTACAATTTAACTATACACGTGCAAATGATAGCTTTGAAGATGTGATGTCGTATTATCATATCGATACTTTACAACGTTATATTCAAAGTCTAGGTTTTAAAAATATTAATAATCGCTCTATTAAAGTGAATGTAAATGGAACGACGGCGGACAACTCGTTTTATTCTCCGACAACGAAAGCTTTAACATTTGGTACTGGTGGAGTAGATGATGCAGAAGATGCTGGTATTATCGCACATGAATATGGACATTCAATTCAAGATAACCAAGTTCCTGGCTTCGGTAGTTCTGCAGAAGGTGGAGCGATGGGAGAAGGATTTGGTGATTTCTTAGGTGCTACGTATGAAGATGCAGTATCAACAACAGGCTACGGAAAAGCATGTGTTGGAGAATGGGATGCGACTGCTTATTCTAGTTCAGATCCAACGTGCTTACGCCGATTAGATAATAATAAAGTGTATCCGAAAGATATTACGAATGAAGTACATGATGATGGAGAAATTTGGGCTCAAGGACAATATGAGATGGCGCAAGCATTTGGTCGTGATGTAGCAACGAAAATTATTTTACAATCGCACTGGTCGTTAACACCAAACTCTAAATTCAGTGATGGAGCGAAAGCAATTAAGCAAGCAGATGCTCTTTTATATGGCGGACAACATGCCGCTGATATCGATCGTATTTGGGCAGCGAGAGGAATTAGTACGAATTAATATAAAAAGTCGTGGCATGTATAAGCCACGACTTTTTAATTTGCTTTAGAACTGGTACTAGTAAAGTAAGCTATATAGATGATAATGTGAATTTATTCGCATTCCATTTATTTTTTATCATCTTTAAAAACAAAATGCTCTTTAAATTTTCTAGATTCAACTTTTTGACCATTTCGCATCGATCGGAAAGGGTGTTCTTGCCATGTAATAATAACATCAACTTCATCTGCTTTTGTAGCAACTGGAAAATTAGCATGTTCAAATCCAGTTTTTCCACTTGCTAAACGACTTTCCTTTAGAGAAAAGAGTTCATATTTCGTTTTTGTTTTTGGCTCGTTGCGGAATACTTCGACTTGTACATTATATACTTCACTGTTTCCAACATTTTTCAATGAAAATTGATATGTTTGAAATTCATCTTTTTTAGCTTGAAGCATATTCTTGTTTGTTTTTTTCGGTTTATCAATATTCACTTGCCATTGATCAGAGTTTTGAGAGATTGGTAAAGATTTTGGTGAATAGGCGTACGTTTCGTTTACTACAATTAGGCAAAACAATAGGAGAAAGAAACTAATCGCTTTTTGCATATACACACCTCGCTATAAAATTTTTATTAATATGTGTAAATAAAACAGTAAATATGTAATTTAATGGAAAAAGGTGATGCTTTGATTCAAATGAATTTGAAAAAACTTGAAGAAGTAGTAAATGGAGAAGGATTACAAGAATCGTTTCATCTTATAGAGATACATGGTGTCTGCATAGATTCCAAAAACATGAAAGAAGGAAATTTATTTGTTCCAATCATTAGGATGAAAGATGGGCATGAGTATGTGAAAGAAGCAATGGATAATGGAGCTGTCGCTTCCTTGTGGAAAAAGTCTTACGGTACTCCGCCAAAAGGGATTCCAATTATATTTGTGGATGACACTTTGTTTGCTTTGCAACAATTGGCACAATTTTATCGAAGAGAGATAAATATAAAAGTAATAGGAATTACAGGTAGTAATGGCAAGACTACGGTAAAAGATATAATAGGAAGCATTTTAAGTTCAACTTATAGAGTGCATAAAACAAAAGGTAATTTTAATAGTCAAATCGGTTTACCGTTAACAATTTTAGAAATGGAACGAGATACTGAGTTTTTGATACTTGAAATGGGAATGAGTGAAAAAGGACAAATTCGAAATTTATCACGAATCGCACAGCCAGATGTAGCGATCATTACAATGATTGGACAGTCACATCTAAAGACGCTTGGATCAAGAGAAGAGATTGCGAAGGCTAAATTTGAAATTATAGACGGATTACATGACGATGGACTGTTCCTATATAATGGTGACGAGCCATTACTTTCTCAACATATTAATACGCTAGGTATAGAAAGTAAGTCATTTGGTCGAAAGTATACAAATGATTTGTTTCCAACGAACGTACAATTAGATGGATATGGTGTTCATTTTAAATTAAATCATACAAAAATACAGTACGATGTTCCCTTACATGGAAAACATAATATTTTAAATGCGATCGTTGGAATCGCTGTAGGGCAATTTTACAAAGTCTCTACAGAAAAAATACAAGAAGCATTGCAGCAAATAAATATTACACAAATGCGCTTTCAGTTTTTAACCGCTAAAACAGGTTTTACAATTATTAACGATGCATGGAATGCCAGTCCTTCCTCCATGAAGGCTGCAATTGAAACGTTACAGAAGTTAAATGCCTATAAGAAAAAAATGATAGTGATTGGGGATATGTTGGAGTTAGGGAAGAAAGGTGAAACATATCATAGAGAAATTGGTAAAATGTTAAATGAGGAGAGCATTCAATATGTATTTACGTATGGAGAGTTAGCCAAAATTGTAGCGGAAGAAGCAAGAAAGAACTATCATGCAGGAAAAGTACAATCATTTGATAATAAAGCCGAGATAGCAGAGGAAGTATTAAAAGTAGTAACGAAAAAAGATGTTGTTTTATTGAAAGGTTCACGCGGAATGGCTTTAGAGGAAATTGTACAAAAGTGGATGTGAAAAATTAAAATATATTTAAAAGTGCTTGCATTTTATAGTGAGAAGAGATAGAATACTCTGTAAATATAAAAAGTGATGATCAGGAAAAGTACAT
Source organism: Bacillus cereus group sp. MYBKT111-2 (assembly GCF_051915205.1). Taxonomy (NCBI): domain Bacteria; kingdom Bacillati; phylum Bacillota; class Bacilli; order Caryophanales; family Bacillaceae; genus Bacillus; species Bacillus cereus group sp. MYBKT111-2. The sequence goes on along the minus strand of NZ_JBQAEG010000004.1, from coordinate 14,633 downwards.
GATGCAAAGGTCTACAGAGAGCAATCGGTTGCTGAGAAGATTGCGATACCGCATGATGGAAAGACACCTGTGAGTGTTGCTTTGAACGTGATAATTAGTAAAAGCAAACGGTACCTACCGTTATCAGGACTAAGATGGTCATTATGACAATTTGGGTGGTACCGCGGAAAAATCCGTCCCTATTTATAGGGGCGGATTTTTGTATTCTTTTAAGGGAGGTGAGTGACCGTGGATGATGAAGATGACAACAATAACGTAAATAAATATAAAATTACCGGAGGGAAAAATAATGGAGTCAATAATGAAGCGTTCACTCACAAAAGAATGTATGAAGCAAAGCGGAAAGGTTGTATTACTTCAAGGATGGGTAAAAAAGATTCGTCATCTAGGTAATGTTAGTTTTTTATTAATAAGGGATCGATCAGGGGTTATGCAATGCGTATTAGAAAACGAGCTAGCTGGATTTAAAGTAGATGTGGAGAGTGTTGTTCAAGTCGTAGGCCAAATAGTAGAGACTTCGAAAACAGAATTAGGGATTGAAGTGCTTGCTCACGAAGTGAAAATATTAAATGGCGCAGAACCACTTCCATTTGAAATAAATAAAAAGAAGTTACAAGTTGGCTTAGATCAACTACTGAATGAACGGGTATTATCATTAAGACATGAGCGAACCGCTGCTATATTTAAAGTGAAATCTACGCTCGTCCAGAGCTTTAGTGAATTCCTTATAGAGAACGATTTCACACGTATATTTACTCCAAAAATTGTTTCGCAAGGGGCAGAAGGAGGAGCAAATGTTTTTAAGCTTCCATACTTCCAAAAAGAAGCGTATTTAGCTCAATCACCACAGTTTTACAAGCAAATGATGGTAGCGGGAGGATTAGAACGTGTTTTTGAAATTGCACCTGTATATAGAGCGGAACATCACAATTCTTCCCGTCATTTAAATGAATATATATCGTTAGACGTAGAGATTGGCTTTATAAATGATTTTCATGAAGTGATGCAATTAGAAACGGATGTATTACGATATATGTTTCAACAAGTAGCAAAAAACTGTGAGAAAGAACTACAACTATTACAAATAGAAGTACCTGTCATTACAGAAATACCGAAAATCACATTGTTAGAAGCGCAAGAAATTTTGAAAAGTAAGTATCGGAAAGAATCGCCAATTGGGGATTTAGATACAGAAGGTGAGAAGTTACTAGGGAAATATGTGAAGGAAACATATAAGAGTGAATTTGTTTTCATTACACATTATCCGAAAGAAGCGAGACCGATGTATACGATGCCGAATAACGAGAATCCATCTATTACTGATTCGTTCGACTTACTATATAAAGGATTAGAAATAACATCAGGGGCACAGCGAATTCATAATTATGAAATGTTACTTGCTTCTTTTAAAGAAAAAGGATTACATCCAGATAAATTTCAATCTTATTTAAATACATTCCGATACGGTTGTCCTCCGCACGGTGGTTTTGGAATTGGCTTAGAGAGAGTTGTTTGCAAATTGTTAGAATTAACAAACGTACGAGAGGCGAGTGCTTTTCCAAGGGACTGTACAAGGCTTATCCCTTAATAATAGGGGAAGGAATTCCGCATTTTCTCATTAAAATTTAATATATCCCTTGACAGTTACAAATATAACCGATATACTTCATATTAATTTCAAAAGAAAATATATTCTAAATATTTAAATGTGTTGAATAGGAGTAGTAAGGTCGTATATTTGTACAGAGAGCTATGGGTTGGTGTGACATAGTCAAATGACATCCTGAACTCGCCTAGGAGCAGTAAGGTGGAACGGAATCACATTCTTAGTAAATCTTAACGGTTAACCTTCGATATTAGGTTTGTAATCAAACGATTACTACTAAGGTGGATTCATAATGGAATCAATAAGGGTGGTACCGCGTTAAGTAAATGGCTTAGCGTCTCTTTATATAGAGACGTTGAGCCATTTTTTTATTTTATGGAAATAGAAATGGAGGGTTTATTCGGATTGGTCTATAAAATTTAATTATTTATATAAAATGATTTTATTAGGAGGAAAATGAGATGAAACAGACGGAGCAATGGACTTCGAAATTAGGTTTTATAATGGCAGCAGCAGGATCGGCAATTGGACTTGGCGCAATATGGAAGTTTCCTTATATCGCTGGGAAAAGCGGGGGAGGAGCATTCTTTTTAATCTTTATATTATTTACTGTATTAATTGGATTACCACTACTTATAGCTGAATTTATGATTGGACGTAGTACGCAGAAACAAGCAGTTGGCGCATTTAAAAGTATTGCACCAAATACAGGGTGGCACTGGATTGGACGCCTTGGCGTCGGAACGTGTTTTATACTACTTTCGTTTTATAGTGTTGTAGGTGGATGGGTGTTAATTTATTTATTCAGAGGAGTAACGGGACAACTTATTACTCCAGGACAAAATTACGGTTCATTATTTACTGAAACAATTGGAAATCCTGTTTGGGCAATTATGGGACATTTCGCTTTTATGTTCATTACGATTTGGGTCGTATCAAAAGGTGTACAAAACGGAATTGAAAAAGCAAGTAAATATATGTTGCCAGCGTTGTTCGTTTTATTTGTCGCTCTTATTATTCGTTCATTAACACTTGATAATGCAATGGAAGGTGTGAAGTTTTTCTTACAACCAGACTTCTCAAAGATTACTTCAGAAAGTATTTTGTTCGCAATGGGGCAATCTTTCTTTGCGATTAGTATCGGGATATCGATTATGGTCACGTATAGTTCCTATTTAAATAAAAAAGAAAGTTTACCAAAATCAGCAATAACAATTGTTGGATTGAATTTATTTGTTTCATTATTTGCAGGACTCGCAATTTTTCCGGCCGTGTTTTCATTAGGAATGGAGCCAACAGAAGGGCCTGGATTACTATTTATCGTATTACCATCAGTATTTAGTCAAATTCCATTTGGTGGGTTTTTCTTAACAGTATTCCTTGCACTATTTACATTTGCGACATTAACATCGGCATTTTCACTATTAGAGACAGTTGTTTCAGCAGTAGCAAATGGCGAACAAGAAAGAAGAACAAAGTTATCATGGATGATCGGTTTCTGCATTTTCTTAGTAGGTATACCATCAGCGTTATCATTTGGAGTATGGAGTGATATTACGATTTTCGGAAAAAATATTTTTGATGCAGTAGACTTCTTATCTAGTAATATATTAATGCCACTTGGTGCACTATTCATTAGTATTTTCGTTTCATTTAAAATGGAAAAAAAGGTATTAGAAGCAGAGTTTTTTGTAGGTGGAAATTATGGAAAGAAAGTATTTACTTGTTGGGCGTTTTTACTTCGATTTGTAGCACCACTCGCAATCATTATCGTCTTTTTAAATGTAATAGGGATTATTTAACAGTTTATGTTATAATATTCAGTAAAAAAAGAAGGTGATGATCATAAAGGCGAATTTGATAGAAGCAGGGAAATACATGCATATTAGAGGAAAAAAGCTATACGTTGAAACGCATGGAAACCCTAAAAATAAACCAGTTCTATACTTGCATGGTGGACCAGGAGAAAGTTGTTACGATTTTTCATTTCATCAAGCGGAACGTTTAAAAGATTCTTTATATGTAATTATGATAGATCAAAGAGGTGTTTGTCGCTCAGAAGAAATTACTGAGGACGAAGATTTTGGATTAAAAGATTTAATTGAAGACTGTGAGGAATTAAAAAAAGTATTACAAATTGAGAAGTGGTCTGTAATTGGACATTCTTTCGGTGGATATGTAGCATTGTTATATGCGTCGATATATCCAAGTTCAATAGAGAAAATAATATTTGAAGGGCCAACTTTCGATTTTGCATTAACAAGTAGAGCTTTATTACAAAAGACAGCGGACTTATTAAAAAAATATGGAAAAGAAGAAGTAGCAAAAGCGTGTTTATTTTATTCATCTAGCAATGCTTGTTCAGAAGAGTTGTTAGAAGCTTATATAAGATTAAGTGATGAATTAGAAGAAAAAAGAATGGAGATTTACAATAATAAGGAAGATGAGACAGATGAGAGTTTATATAGTGATGAAGAGTGGGAAGAATTTTCAAATCGCTCCAAAATTCACTTTGATAGATTAAAATTAGAGGGAGCATGTCATACGTCATTATTATCTAAAATAAAAGATGTACAGAATCCAATGTTATTAATAGTAGGAAAATATGATGTTGTAACGTGTGAAAAACAAATTGAAATATTTAATAAAGATGCCCGAAACGGCAAGTATATCGTATTTGAAGAAAGTGGTCATTCACCTCATTATGAGGAAGCAAATAGGTTTGCAGAAACAGTCATACATTTTTTGAAATGAAGAAAAGGGTGCTTCTCTAAATAAGAAGCATCCTTTCTAAATTTCTGGATATGTGATTGTAATGCTAGGCCACTTACTTTGCCAGTTCTTTTTAATAACTCTGTTTTTGTACATATGTATACGCTCTTTCGATTCCAGAAAATGAGCTGTTGGTCTCACTTGTAAGGAAAGAACATCTTCAATGCCGCACGGAGCTGTTAATATAACATTGTTTTTTTCGTCTAATGTAACCCCTAAAGACGTTGCTGTTTCAGGGAATTTAGAAATAGCATCAACAGAAGAAGAATACGGTGGCATATTATTTACTACGTGCATACGAGCTTGATTCTTTACAGACCAAGGGATAGTAGCATCCATATTCATTAATTTCGTTTCTAAGGATTGTTCGTATATCTCATCTTTATGTAGACTATCATAATAAATCACATCAACATCAGGCATAGTCGTTTTAGCTTCATAGTTATGTAAAGTATCCCAAATTTTAGAACGAACAAACCCGGCACAAATCCACCAATCAGGTAATTCTAGTGATTTTGCTAATTGTAATACGTCCATCATCCATTCGTCGTTTTCTATTAAGCGAATGATATGTTGCTCTGTTTGGATATTCATTGATATATTCACCTTTCTAGTAAATTAATGTATTAGTTCAATAATCCATAAAATCCAGTAAGCACCTGGTACAAATAGTAGTTGTGCTAATAATGTACCGAAAAGTCTAGAAATCATTAGCCAACCGTACATTTTACTCATAGACTCAGCACCATTCTCTGATTGTAAAGCACGTTCTGTTAAAAGAGCGATGCGTGGATCGAGTAGTACGGTTAATAAAATTGTAGCAAAACCATTTACAAGACCAGAAGCTGTACTTGCGTTTGTTGCATAATCTGGATTTAGAAATGAAGCGTAAAGGGCAGAAAGAACACCTGCTGTATAAATGGCAGTAGCAAACATATTAATAAGCATAATACGTTTTGGAATACCACCAATGCGTAGTCTATGAATCATTTCTAACTTTGGAAAGCGTACATATTTTTTTGTGTACTTTAACTTTTGAATGTTATTCGTCTTCATCATTCGAATGAATGAACCATCTGTTTCAAAATTTTGAATGACGTATCCAAATAGTTTTGTCAAAGTTGGATACAGTATAATCGCAAGTAATGTACCGATAGAAGCAGATAATAGAACGAGACGTATAATATGCTCTAAATCAATAGAAGAATCTAGTTTTGCTTCATCGACAATACCACCGATTAAAAAGGCTTGTAGTAAGTTAGATGTTCTAGAAATAAGCAGTACCATTCCTACGACGGATAAGGCAACGGCAATCTTTTTTAAACGTACACCGGCTAATCGAATACTATAAGAGCTAGTTTCAACCGCATGGATAATAATTGTGAAAGCCATTATAAAAATTAACGTAATTGACATTTGTTTCACCAGTTTCTATTAAAATAATTGTAACTTTTTCACTTTACCATATGTATCTTTTTTTGTAACTGAAAGTATGTGACATAGGAAAAGTAATTTTTCAGAAAAAAAGATAATGATAGTATTATAATAGAAGGGAAAGAAGGGAGATCTGTTATAGGTTACTTATAAAGTAAAATGAGTGGGGGATTGAAACGTGTACACAACATATTTATTTGATTTAGATGGAACATTGACGGATCCGAAAGAAGGGATTGTCAATTCAGTATTGTATGCATTAAAAAAGGTTGGCATTGAAGAATTACATATAAGCGAGTTAGATTCATTTATTGGTCCACCCATCCAGCAATCATTTGTAGAGAGATATAATATGAATGAAGGAGAAGTTGAACGAGCTGTTTTTTATTTCAGAGAATATTTAAAGCAACGTGGATTGTTGGAGAATAATGTTTACGAGGGTATTCCAAATCTTTTAAAACAATTAAAAGATACTGGAAATCGTTTATTTATAGCAACTTCAAAGCCTACTATATTTGCTGAACAAGTTGTAGAGCATTTTCAACTAACAAATTATTTCGAAGGTATCATTGGAAGTAATTTAGATGGTACAAGAATAAAAAAAGAAGAAATCATTGCTCATATTTTACAAACAAATGAAGAACTTAATAAAGAAGAAATTGTTATGATTGGAGATAGAAAGCACGATATAATCGGCGCGAATCATAATGAAATTGCATCGATCGGCGTTTTATATGGCTATGGTAGTGAAATGGAATTGACTGAAGTTGGTGCGACTCATATCGTAAATGATGTAAAAGAACTACATCATTTTTGTTTAGAAAATAGTTTGATAAAGAAGTAAATATAGAGACTAATAATCCCTTTATAACGTATGATGATGAAATCGTTTTTTGTTTAAAGGGATTTTTCATATGTAATCGAATACTTATAATTAGACATTTTTAGCATGAAAAATTTGTATGAATAAGAGGAGGGATGTCAGAATCAAAAGATTAGTAGTAGAAGTTTATCAATAAAAGTTTGAATCTTCTGTTAAAGGAGGGGTATAATTGGAGCTAGTTATTATATTATTAGCACTTAGTTTACTTATGTTTGTAGCTTATAGAGGCTTTTCTGTTATTTTATTTGCACCGATTTTTGCTTTATTTGCAGTGTTTTTGACAGAGCCTAGTTTTGTATTACCTTTCTTTTCGAATATTTTTATGGAGAAAATGGTAGGTTTTATTAAACTATATTTTCCTGTATTTTTACTTGGAGCAATATTTGGGAAAGTAGTAGAAATGTCAGGAATTGCGGACTCAATTGCAAAGACAATTATAGAGTTAGTTGGTGAAAAACGTACGATATTAGCAATTGTATTAATGGGGGCTATTTTAACATATAGCGGTGTTAGTGTGTATGTAGTAGTGTTTGCTGTATATCCATTCGCAGCAAAGCTGTTTCGACAAGCGAATATTCCAAAACGTTTAATCCCTGGAACGATTGTTCTTGGAGCAGTCACGTTTACGATGGATGCGCTACCTGGATCACCACAAATTCAAAACGTAATACCTACAACGTTTTTTAAAACGGACATTTATGCTGCGCCGGTACTTGGTATTGTAGGGGCAATTTTTGTACTTACGTTAGGTTTACTATATTTAGAGAGTAGACGTAAGAAGGCGAAAGCAGCTGGAGAAGGATATTTTGGTTTTAACGATGGGAATACGGAAATGGCAGCTTCTTTACAAGTAGAACAAAAAGATATGCCGTTACTGAAAAGCCTTGAAATTACAAGAGCACAGCAAGTAATTGCTTTTATACCACTTGTTTTAGTAGGTGTAATGAATAAAGTTTTTACTATTATGATACCGAAGTGGTATCCGAATGGTTTTGATTTTTCTACAATTGGTATGAAAGCATTTGGAAAAGTAGAATTAAGTGCAGTAGTTGGAATTTGGTCGGTAGAATTGGCACTTATAATAGGTATTGTAACAACGTTATTATTATATTGGAAACGAGTCGTAACAGGATTTCAAGCTGGATTGAATACAAGTATTGGCGGAGCGTTACTTGCGACAATGAATACAGGAGCTGAGTTTGGTTTCGGTGGTGTCATCGCCGCACTTCCAGGTTTTGCAATCATGAGAGATGGCATTTCTGCCACATTCACAAACCCTCTCGTGAATGGAGCAGTCACGACGAATATTTTAGCCGGTATTACAGGCTCTGCATCAGGAGGAATGGGAATCGTTTTAAGTGCAATGGGAGATAAGTTTATTGCAGCGGCTCATCAATTTGATATTCCGTTAGAAGTAATGCATCGTATCGTATCAATGGCATCAGGCGGAATGGATACACTACCACATAACGGGGCTATTATTACTATTCTTACAGTAACAGGATTAACTCATAAACAGTCATATAAAGATATATTTGCAATTACAGTTTTGAAAACGTTTGCTGTATTTTTAGTTATCGCGTTCTATACTTTAACAGGGATTTATTAAATAGATATTTTATAGACGAAAACATGAATTAGGGAAAGAAGGGGTGGAGTAGTTGCAAGAAGTTGCTGAGTTTCGTATGCCGAAGTCTGTATTATATGGAAGAAATTCGCTTGAAAAACTGGGGGAACAATCCAAGAAATTCGGGAAAAGAGCGTTTATAGTTACGGATACAATTATGGAGAATTTAGGATATGTTGAGAGGTGTATACAACAACTAAATACGAAAGGGATTACTGTTATTACATATAATAAAGTAAATGCTGAGCCTACAAATATACACGTGTTAGAGGCGCTAACTATTTGTAAAGAAGAAAAGTGTGATTTTATTATCGGTCTTGGTGGTGGAAGCTGTATTGATGCAGCAAAAGCAGTTGCGGTGTTATATACAAATGGCGGAGAAGTGGAAGATTATGTCCAAAAGGATAGGGAAATAGACAATGATCCGCTACCACTTATTGCAATTCCAACAACTTCGGGTACTGGGTCAGAAGTAACAAGTGTAGCAGTAATTACGAATAAACGAACAGATGTAAAAATGATGATGAAGCATCCGAGTTTTACCCCGCAAGTAGCGATTATTGATCCGATTTTAACACGTTCTGTACCACCTCATATTACAGCAGCAACAGGGATCGATGCATTATGTCATGCAGTCGAAGCATATATTTCTAAAGTTTCACAATCACTTACAGATGTACTCGCTCTTTCAGCAATTGAAAGTATTATGAAATATTTACGTATTGCTTATGAAGATGGGGAGAATATGGAGGCAAGAGAAGCGATGATGATTGCTTCCTTACAAGCTGGAATTGCATTTTCAAACGCATCTGTTACGTTAGTTCATGGAATGTCGAGGCCAGTTGGGGCATTATTTCATGTACCACACGGTATATCAAATGCAATACTATTACCTACAGTTTTAGAATATACAAAAGGTAGTGCGGTAAAAAGATTAGCGGAAATCGGCCGCTGTTTAAATAAAGATTTGTATTCCTATTGTGATGAAGAAGTAGCCGACTACACGCTGGGGGAAATAAAAAAACTTTGTTTTGATCTTCGTATTCCAAATTTAAAAGAATATGGAATTGGTGAGGTTGAGTTTGAAAAAGCTATTTCTAAAATGGCGTCAGATGCAATTGAAAGTGGAAGTCCAGCAAATAACCCACGTGTGCCATCATATGATGAAATTAAACAGTTGTATCGAGAATGTTTTCATTATAAATATGAAGATTCAATAAAAACATTAGGGGATTAATTTCAGAATATTCTTATAAAATTTCCTTGGAAATAGTTAAAACAAGACTTTATATTTCAAACGTAAGGTCTTGTTTTATTATGTATAATATACACAATAAAATGTCGCAATAATCTTGAGTAAATAGTATAAGGTGGGTGTGGGTTTAATGAAAACGATAGGTCTTATTGGTGGTATGAGTTGGGAATCAACTGCTGAATATTATCGAATCATAAATGAAGAAATAAAAAGTAGATTAGGTGGGTTACATTCAGCTAAATGTTTAATTAATAGTGTAAACTTTGAAGAGATTGAAGGATTCCAGTCTAGCGGTGATTGGGATAGTGCAGGAGAAATTCTAGGGAATGCAGCATATTCATTACAAATGGGAGGCGCAGACTTTATTATTATTTGCACAAATACAATGCATAAAGTAATTGAGAAAATAAAGGAGAATATTCATATTCCAGTTTTACATATCGCAGATGCAACTGCGAAAGAAATGAAAAGAAAAGGTATTCAAACTGTTGGTTTACTTGGAACAAAATATACAATGGAGCAAGATTTCTATAAATCACGTATTAAAGAGAATGATATAAAAGTCATAGTTCCATTAGAAAAAAATAGAGAAAAAATAAACGAAGTCATATATACAGAATTATGTTTAGGAAAAATCGTATCTCAATCCAGAGAGTATTATAAAACAGTTATAGAAGATTTAGTGCAAAAAGGAGCACAGGGTATCATTTTAGGATGTACAGAAATAGGATTATTAATAAAGCAGGAAGACGTATCCATTCCAATATTCGATACGACTTATATACATGCAGTTGAAGCAGTTAATTTCGCCGTAGGAAATAGATTATAATTATATTATGTAACCTAATTTGTATATGTGGAAAACATTCAGAAAATATTTTATAATGTAAGTGGTTACATGTAAGGGGGAATGCGTATGTTTTCAGTTCAACCAATCGCATTTGTACATAATGAAAGAAAGGAAATAAAGGATGATGAGTGGGGAGAAGTAAAATCCTATATTACTTTAACTGAATTGTATACAGAAGAAAGTATACAAGGGATTGAAGATTTTTCTCATATTGAAGTTGTTTTTTATTTTCATAAAGTAACTGATGAACAAATTCAATGTTTTGCTAGATATCCTAGAAATAATCATGATTATCCTAAAGTAGGTATTTTTGCACAGCGTGGAAAAAATCGTCCGAATCGTATAGGAGCAACCATTGTAAAGGTAATCAAAAGAGAAGGTAAATCAATTATTGTTGAGGGGTTAGATGCTATTGATGGCACCCCTATATTGGATATAAAGCCAATAATGAAAGAGTTTATGCCGAGAGAAGAAATTGTACAGCCTAAATGGGCAACGGATATAATGAGACAGTATTGGAAGGGGAATGGAATAAAATGAGAATATATGAGGCAACAATTGCAGATTTAGATGGACTAGCATCAGTTTTTAATAACTATCGTATGTTTTATAGACAAGATTCCGATTTAGAAGGAGCAAAAGTATTTTTACGAAATCGAATCGAGAAAAAAGAATCAGTTATTTTCGTGGCAGTTGAAGACGGGGAATATATTGGATTCACACAATTATATCCATCATTTTCTTCTATTTCGATGAAAGAATTATGGATTTTAAATGATTTATTTGTACAAGCTACTAAGCGCGGGGCAGGAACAGGAAAAAAATTATTAGAAGCTGCGAAAGGATTCGCCTTAGAAAATGGTGCAAAAGGTGTAAAATTACAAACAGAGATTGATAATTTATCAGCGCAGCGATTATACGCTGAAAATGGTTATTTGAGAGATAATCGTTATTTCCATTATGAATTGACGTTTTAAAAAATATTAGATGAAAAGAGGCGCATTCATTTTGAAGGCGTCTCTTTTCATTTGCATTATAGTTGATTTAAAACCCAATTTGTCGCATCTTCAAAGTTTTCTGCAATGTAGTTTGGTTCAATATGTGCCCACTTGTCTCGGTACGTATGTAAAGCGTCGTATCCAGCGCCTGTTCGTACTAAAATCGTTGACGCATTCACTTTTGCTCCCGCAACGATATCAGTCCAGCGATCACCAATTACAGCACATTGTGTTAAATCAAGCCCATGTTTTTCTGCTGCTTGTAGAAGCATGCCTGTATTTGGTTTCCGACATTCGCAACCGTCACCGTGTTTATGAGGACATACATAAATATCATCAAAACCGAAGCCTTCTAATTCTTGTACAAAATCGGCTACAGTTGCTATCCCGTCAGCGATACCTGGCTGGTTTGTAAAAGAGAAAATTTTTATATGATTAGCTTTTAGTTTTTGTAAGGATGTTTTTGTAAAAGGAAATAATGTAAATGATCCTGGGTAATGTATTGTAGTATCGCCACCAATTGTACCGTCACGGTCAATGAAAATTGCTTGAAAGTTTGTCATAGTTATAGTCCTTTCCGTTAAAAAGTAGTTTAAAAATATTTTACAAATCGGTAACCATTTACTTCATATCCTAATTTTTTGTAAAAAGGATGAGCCTCTACTCTTTTTGTTCCACTAACTAGCCATGTGCCGATACAATTATGTATCTTTGCTAATTGCTCTGCATAATCCATTAATATGTGCCCAATGCCTTTTCGTCGTATTGTAGAATCAACGCTAATAATTGAAATTTCCCCATAACGAGTTACATCTTCTAAATTTTCACGTATACGAAACCCAAGTAATCCAAATATAGTTTCTTCTTCCTCATAAACATATAAAAAATCAAAAGGACTCATTTGTACGAATTGCAATCGGTTGTTCATATCTTCATAGGAAATAGAAGAACCTTTTAATTCTTTCGTCAAAGAGCAAAGCGCATCTATATCGTCTATCGTCGCTTCACGAATTTGAAAAGACATATTATCCACTCCAATAAAATGTAATCAAACATTTATTATTCTGTTAAAAAATATTTTTTCCTGCTAGGAAAGTAAATATTTTATAATGATATATAAATAGTTATATATTATTCTTTTCCTTGTTTGTATTGGAAATGGAAAGAAGGGGAATGTATGTTAGAAGTAAATATCCGTTCTGCTGGATATGAAATAGGTGAAAAAACAATTCATGATATCGCTTTTTCTATTGAAAAAGGTGAATTAGTTGCTCTTATTGGTGCAAATGGTGCCGGGAAAAGTACGACGATTAAAACGATGCTCGGGTTACTTGTAAATGTGGATGGTGAAATATCATTTGGCGAGAAGAAAAATCCGTATGCATATGTGCCAGAACACCCGACATATTATGATTATTTGACGCTTTGGGAACATATTGAATTATTAATGGCAGCTCGCGAGAACGAAGCCGGAAGCTGGGAACGGAAAGCTGAAGAGTTATTACATATGTTTCGAATGGATAAGCATAAACATGAGTATTTATCAAAGTTTTCTAAAGGTATGAAACAAAAATCGATGCTTATATTAGCGTTTTTAACAGAACCAGATTTTTATATCATTGACGAACCTTTTATCGGACTAGATCCAGTAGCTACGAAAGAGTTTTTAAGTTATTTATATAAAGAAAAAGAACGCGGGGCAGGAATTTTACTTTGTACGCACGTATTAGATACAGCTGAAAGAATTTGCGAAAGATTTTTACTCATCTCTCAAGGTACATTAGTCGCAGATGGCCATTTAGAGGCAATTCAAACGTTAGCAGAAATGCCAGGAAGTTCATTATTAGATTGTTTTGATGTAATCGTAAGGCGTGAACAGCATGATTAAAAAACAATTTTATAAAAGATTACGGCATGAACTGGGGCGCAAATGGAAGTCCATACGTTCTATAACTGATTGGACGGTTGCGCTATATATTATTATTCCGGCACTTATATTTATGGGAATTTATTATCGTTCACTATGGATGGAAGAACTAGCGATAGGAGAGACGGTTTATTTCGGATTAGGCCTACTCGCATTTTATGTGATTACATATGCAAGAGGAGTTCGCTCATTTTTTGAGCAAGCGGATAGTTTATTTTTAATTTCGTATCCTGTTCACATGAAAAAGTTAATCCAGTATGGCATGACATATACGTTTATTCGAATAGCAATAACGAATGTAGTAGTTGTTGTTGCGATGTTACCAGTGTTGATGAAAAGTATTGGAGTGACGAAGATACAAGTCGTATTATTTTGGCTATTCTTTACTGTATTTCGATTTTTGTTGGCGTTATTAACGAGATGTATTCATGTACGTGTGGGGAAACGATGGCTACTATGGATTGTAAAAAATGTAATATTTTCTATAAGTCTATCCTTTTTTGGATTGAGTTTGTTTCTTATTTATAAAAATCCATTGTATTCTATACTAAGTATCGGTCTAGTAGTGTTTCTAATTATCATATTGATAAAAGAAAAATTAAATTATAAAAATTGCTTTTTTAAAGAAGTTGAGAGAGAAAAAGAAGAAAGTATGCGCTGGACGAGTGGGATTATGCAAGTTGGTGGTCATGCAGCTAAACCGAGTAGTTCGAATAAAAAGCCGTGGATGTTTCCGCGTTCTAAAAAGTTTTTAGGAAAGAAAACGGATTATCGTATTGTTGAATCCTTTTTAAAAGAATTTTTCCGTACAAGTAGTGCACGAATATTTTATATTCAAATTGTATGTATAAGCACTGTCAGTATTATTATGAGTCCGAAATGGATTGCCGCTATTATTCTTGCATTTGCTTTATTTGCAATTTCCCGTTATGCGCGCGGCTATTGGAATGAGTTTACGAACAAAATGTTTCTTCATTTATATTGTGATGAAGGCAAATTACTATTATTAAGATGGAAGGCAGATCGCTATTTATTACTTCCAGTAATACTTTTATATGGAATAGTTATACTTTCTCATTTTTATTTATTACCAGCTTTAATTGCTGGAGTCATTTTTATAGTATGGATTGGTTGGATAGTATTCTTACCATAGAAAAAAGAGCCGAAAAATGAACTGCACCCCAATTGTTAGACACAGTCTAACAATTGGAGGTGCAGTTTTTCTATGGCTAAATTTACAGCTGATGAAAAAATACAAATCGTTCTACGTTATTTGAACGG